>JAGBMJ010000010.1 GCA_017634975.1 Lachnospiraceae bacterium
CGCTCCAATCGTACTTCGTGAGTGGTTTGATCCATAACATAGCCTCCTTCTGATCACTCTAAAAAACTAGTTAGTTTTATTAGTTTTTTAAAGTATGTCAGAATTTGTGCTATAATGAAAGGCGTATGGTTTTACGCTTACCTTCATACTTGGCAAGACCTACATATTCTTTTATTCCTTTGTTAAATGCTTCTTTTATGTTGATCGGCATCGACAGCCTCCTTCTAGTCACTCCAAAAAACTAACTAGTTTTTTAGAGTATGACAGAATCTGTGCTATAATTGTAGGCGAATGATTTGACGCTTACCATCATCTCATTTATAGCATCACTGCTTTAAAAACAGTGTTCAGGATACTTTTTTTGCTTACATATATAATGCTGCTTTTGATGTTATATGCTTATAATTTTACGCCGACTATGCAAAATCGTCGATTTTTCGTCGTTTTGATGAATTATTATATATTGGTGTTATGCTTCATGGTGTAATTAATGGTTAATTAAAGAGATAATTGAAACCATTCTATAGTACGCTTAATCCCCTCACTAAACGATATCTCCGGTTTAAATCCCGTATCATGAATTAAATCGTATATATTTACACACGAACTAAATGATTGTTTTGAAAAAGAAGGAATTTCACCTATTCCTAAATCTAAATTTGGATTTATTATGTCTCTTATAGTCTCTATGTACTCTTTGAGCGGGCGATATTCTCCAGATCCTATGCCATATACTTTTCCAGTTTTTCCTTTTTCCCCAATAAGTCTTAACGCACGAACAACCTCAGAAACATAAAGAAAATCCCACATTTGTTCAAGTGTACCATATTGAGGTTTTACATTATTAAGAAGCGATCTAATGGTATATGTTATAATATTATTATCTATTCTTCTCTCCCCAAATGTACTTGGTACGACTGTCCAAATAAAAGGCTGATTTAATTGCCTTGCCCTTACTTCTAAATAATAATGCACCGCTACTTTTGTCGCACCGTAAATATCATTAGGCTTTTGTTTTGCTCCCAAATCCATTACATCTGTAGTTAATGCATATTCTGCAACAGTACCACTAGACACAAACAGTCTACAATTCAATTCTTTACATACCTGTATTGCATTTAGTGACATAGTAATGTTTGACAACTGCATATCAATACTATTCTTCTGTTCAGGTGATACCCCAGCCCATCCCAAATTAAAAAAAACATCATATTCATTTTCTATAAAATCCGTTGATTTTAAACTACATATATCTTTATTTATACATGAAAAATTCGGATGATTTTTTATCTCAGGCATTAACTTGTTCGAATTTCTTACAACACCTACTACCTGATAATTATTATTCAGTAGCTCCAATGTTAGCCAACTACCAATAAATCCTGTACTTCCAGTTACAATTGCTTTCATCTGTATCCTCGTTCATTTCTCAATAAATAAACACCTATTATAATATTAGTATAACAAACTGCTTTCATATATACAAGTAATCTTCATAATATATTTATTTCTATGATTTTTTTTTCAAATTTTTTAGTTTCTTCAGTAACTGCAATGCTTTTATTGGGCATATAGACAATACTAACATATATATATATAATCCAGGTACTCTTCTAATATCTTTTCTATACTTTATTGTCCTTGCAAAAGTAAGTGTTTTTTCATATCTTAATTCTCGCAAAAAACGTCGAGAAGCTAATGAATCATTGCGAACATATTCTATCATTTTGTCTTTTACATCATCATATCTATGAGGCAATATATCAATATCTTTGTTCAGCACTTTCATTGTAACAATATAATAATTCTCGCCTTTGGTCCATCCATGCCCCTTCTTTTCTTTATTACCTATTATACAGTCAGAGTATATTACGCCCGTCCTCACAGTATTTCCATCATTCAAAATACTATCAGCCGCCTCAAAAATGCCACTAGCCAACCACCAAGAAATGTTATCCTCTAAATATATCTTTAGTTTATTGCTTTCAAGGAATCTGCTATAAAAATCTTTTTTTATTATCTCTGATCCCCAACAGGTCAAATGTGAATAATACTTCTCTGCATATTCACATATATTATCAATCGAATAAATCTTGTCACATATGCATTTTTCATCAAATCCTAATAATCCGCGTCGTCCTTCACGTTCTAAATCTATTACATCATATTCATTGAATTGTTGCTGTTTAAGAATCATTTCTAATTTATTAAAATCTACAAGATAACCATCTGCTACTATATAAAAATATTCTGTTTCAACGCCCCTTATAGCTGTAATCAGTTTTCTATCCATTCCTATGGATTCATCATAATGTATATATTTAACTGCAATACTACTTGAATCTATAATATCAGTACACATATCTCGAATGTCATCATTAGTACTACTATCATGTATTTCAAATTCAAATAGTATCCCTTTATAAACATTTATACAATTATATAATAAAACCTTCATACATTCAGCTCTATTATATGTTGGAATAACAACAGTTATACTCATATATTCTCCTTTTCATGTAAGTATATATATCTAGAATTATAAATTAGAAATAGTACTATATATCATAAGATTTTAATTTTTTTCTTATGTATACAATCAACTGATTTAACGCATCATCTTTCATAAGTAACAGCAAAATAACAAATGTGCTCCCTCCACCCAATATTTTAATCATAATATCCAAAAATACTATTCCTGTATTTTCTATATGCCTTAGTATAATTAACATAACACTCCCAGCAATTAGTCTCTTATAACACAAAAGCAATATAGTTCGAACATCTATTACGCTCTTACTTGAATGTATAAAAAGCAGGCAGATAACAATCTCAGCTATAATTGATGCAATAACCGCTCCAATCGCCTTATATGTTGGAATTAGTAGAATATTTGTTATCAAATTTATCGCTGAACCAATGCTTAAATAAACCGTTGCCTTTTTTATCTGTCCAGATGGAGTTAAATATTGAGCGCCAAGTGTATTACTAATCGCAATAATAACTAATAATGGCGTCATAAAACATAATAATGTTATTACTGGTTCATATCCATCACCAAAGAAGAACGGAACAAACAAGTCAGAAATACCTATTAATCCAAAAACACATCCAAATTCAACAAATAAAAGCATATTTAATGAACTTTCGATATACATTTTCATTTTTATATTATCTTTTTTCTCAAACAAATATGATTGACGTGCACCAAGCACTCCATTAACAGCAGAATATGTTGCCGCCTTTATAATTCTTATTAATTTATCAGCTTGTTCATAATACCCGCTTACAGCTTTGTCTATAATTAATAATCCCAATAATGCTTTATCTAAAACGGTGTATATCGAGATTGCAATAGTCGGAATAAAATATACTATGGTTTTTCTAAAGTGCTTTTTAATCTCCAACGATTCTATTGGTATCCGAATAATAAGCTTTGGTAGAAATATCCATGAAGAAATGTTGCCAAACAGTACCGAAAAGGAGTTAATACAAAAATATAATACCAGGTCATTTTTGCTTTTAACAAAACACAATATGGCAACCACACTAAGGACTCTAAATATCATATTTACAATCACTGTATACTTAACCTGTTCCAGTCCGGTATATAACCAAGATATGTCAAAAACACATGATAATAACGACGGAATTAAAACAATACAATAAATGGTGTATTCACGATAACATAAAGACAATATAACCCAAGCAATCGAACATATAACAGTAGTGTATACCGTTAATAATTCAATCTCCCAAAAAGTTTTGCTTGTAATAGATTTATCATCTCTTATCCTAGCAATTTCTCTAGTTCCATATCCTACTGTTCCTAACACCGAAAACATCATAAAAAAAGAGGCTATCGACGACAAATAACTATATACGCCAACGCCATCTGCGCCTAATACTCTAGCTACGTATGGAGCAGTAATTATAGGGGTAATAATTGATAACAATTCATATGCTATTCGAAATAATAAATTAGCTTTTATACTTATCCTATTCATTTCTTCACCAAAGCCACGTCCATTTGTATGCAAGTATTATTTTTTTACTTCATTAAGTATATATTTCTCAAACTTCTTATATTGTGTTAAAGCTTCAAGGTTGCCCTTTAAAATAGCTTTCGCCTTTGAAAAGCCATGTTTATTATTCAAAACACTTGCAGCTTCTTTTATTGCTTTGATTAACTGTTTTAATGGATGATAATACCCCTCATAGAACCTTCTATTTATCAGATTATTGCGATAAAAATAACGAAATAGCTTCACTCTATTTAGATTATCTTCAGATCGAATATCTAACGCTTTTGCATTAACACGTTTATGAATAGCAATACTGTCACCTACCATATATGCTCTTCCAAAAAATTTCGTCAACCTTCTTGTATATTCATAATCATCCCCCCATATAAAGTAATCTTTACACGGTAATCCACACTTATTTATGGCCTTTCCATTAAACAAAAGTGAAACAAATGTAGCATACATGATTTCAACACACCCATAATCTAACATTTGATACCATCGTAAATACCCATTATCTTCAACTTGCGAAGAAACAATCGGTACATTCATTACTTCTCCATTGGAACCATAAATAGAACTTGCCAAAAAAGATATTTCTTCTGTTTTGATCCTGCTACAAATTCGTTCTTTAGATGCAAATAGTCTCTCCAAACAATCTTGCTTTGGTATAGTATCATCATCCATAATCCAAATCCAATCTCCACCCATTTTCATAGCTTTTTCTATTCCAAAATAAAACCCTCCAGCTCCTCCAGTATTCTCTGACATACGGTTATAATCAAGTCTATCATTCATATAACCAGCCTCTTTTACAGCGCTCTGAGTTCCATCAGTACTTGCGTTGTCTATTAATACTATCTTATTCACCGGCATAGTCTGACTACTAATTGATTCTAAACATTCAAGTAATAAATCCTTTCTATTATACGTTACAACAACTGCTATTATATTACGATCCATTTTTTATCTCCTGTAAAAATATTTTCTATAGAATAATATACCATACAATATATTAATTCTACACTTTGTTATCTCTATGTATCACACCAGAGCCGTTATAACTTGCAATTTTAGCCAAATCGCCTACAACAGCAACTTCTGAAGGAAAAACTTTTTACAGCATCCGATCCTACAGAAACATTATCGCCAATAGCATTTTCACCAAGTATCTTCAGAGCCAATATATACATAATTTCTAATTTGCGGTTTATTACCCGGCCCCCAATACTAGAGGCGTTATCTGTATTCACTTCAGCACGCATTCTACAATCACTTTATAATTCACAATAATAGTCTCCATTTATCCAAAACACAAGTCAAATCCCCCACAATTTATAGGTATAGCGAATCACTGCTTTATAGAATATGATTGAAGTCTTAAATAATAATCATTTTCAAATAGCCTTTCTAAGAATATTTTATCTTCGGCAGTCTATTAGATACATCATTCTACTCACCTCTATTTAAAACGTCCAAATAGCTGTACAGAAGAATCTCTCCGAACGCATTCTAAATAACTAGACCAACAATGTAAAAGTCAAAAAACTCTATTAGTATAATTATTCATATCTTCTATAGATAAAATCATAAGTATTCTTCTAAACTATTTATCTACAATACCTTTAATAAAATTTCTTGTATTCCAAAATAAATAATTTAATTCAAATGATCTGCTTTTTAACACATTGATTATGATTCTATCCTTAAAGGATCTGTATGACTTTAAATTTATATTGTTTATTGTATCATCATAAAAACCGTTTTTATCATATATAGTTTTATAGAACGCTCGCCTCTTTCCATTTTTGTTGTCAGGATTTAGAGAATTAAATACATATGACACTAAAATATCTATTATTTCATAATATGATCCCAAATACAGTTCATTCATCACATCATCTATAGCAGTATTGTTAATGCTTTCGATAAAGCTGCGTCTTTCTGCTTGTACGTATAAATAGTTATCCATAAGATAATTATTAAAATTATGTTTATGATATTTACTAATATTATCTATTCTATACATATATAATGGTTCATTAATATAGACAACATAGGACGCATGCCAAAAAGCTTTCATGTTAAAAACATTATCTTGCATTCTTCTTAAATTTTTATTAAATCTAAGTACAATTGCATCCAAAAATTTTTTTCTATAAAGCTTACCCCACGGAACACCTATGGCAGTGTATTTCTTTTCTTTACCTTGCGCATATCTACTGTTAAACAATTGCTTAAGGAGTTCCTTTTTTTCCTCATATGAATTAAAAATCTTATTCTTTTCAAAAAAAGGATTTATATGTTTTTCGTTATCATTAAACGCATAACAAGCACAAGCGATTATATCTGCATCCTTGTATTCAAGATGGCACTCTACCATTCTTGTCATCATATTATCGCAAATATAGTCATCCGGGTCTATAAACGCAATCCAATCTCCTTTAGCTTTAGCCATGCCTACATTTCTAGCAACAGATACTCCAGAATTTTCTTGAAAATAATATGATATATTGGAATTATTCTCCACATATTGTTTGCATTTATTTCCGGAGCCATCGGTTGACCCATCATCAATAAGTATTACTTCAATATCTTTATAATTCTGGCTCATTATTGATTTCATACATTGATCAATATACTTACTTTGGTTATAAATCGGAACAATTATACTAATCATGAATTATACCTTTGCCTCTTTGATTACAGTCCAAAAAATTATTATATGCAAGATACACAAAAACCAGGATATTAATTATATTAAAAGGAGATACCACCACAAAAAATACAAATAAGTATATTATAATAAAATAAATATATTGTTTTCTCCTTTTTCTAAATCCAATTCGCACGGCTTTACATACTGCCATAATATAAGGTACAATCATATATATGCCGCCGTATATTAATATTTTAATGAATGAATTGGAATATCCATAGTGTATAACCAATGTTCTATATCCATATCCTAATATAGGCTTATGTAACCATGCTTTTATTCCACCAATAATATCATTAAGTCTAGAATTACCTGAAATAGTCATCATTTTGTCAGCCATTATACCATGCAATAAAATACATGCAATGGCAAACAAAACAGGAACAACCATAAACTTTGTTTTCTTATTTAAAAATGCAGCAATCGCAAACCCATATACTAGAATCAGAACAATAACTGCGGTTGTAGTAAATGTTGTAATTAACGCAACAACTATTATCATCTCTTTTGCAACATTCTTTCTACTCGAAATAAACTTTTCGATTAGTAAAGCAATTGTAAAGATGAAAGAACACATCGCTCCTTCAGTAAATATAGATGAATTTCTCCTAATCCATATATCCCCAAAATTTATGGATTGTGTCTCATAATAAATGTTATAATAATTTGTTACCTTCTGTAAAATGATATTACTTGACCACGTTGAATATTCTATCGAAGTATAGGGTATTATGTGTAATTGTGTTCCAAAAAGCCAAAAAAAAATGGAGATTGCAGCAATAAGAATAATGAATTTCTCCAATGTTGGAAGCAATTTTTTATTAAGGTAATCTATACCCTCTATTATTACCAATGCACTAACAAAAACTATTATGCCAGCAAGTTTGACGAGCGGAATAATATTATTAGAATTGAGGAATCCAAATAATACTATATATATCAAAATAAGTATTTCAAACAAAATGGCACTATTTATATTTCTTCTAGAAATATTCTTTTCAACAGCAATCCGAAAAGCAACCGCTATTCCGAAAGCAACTATAATTACGTCTTCTATCCAATCTTTTCCTACAAGCGAATTCCAAATTATATTAAAATTGAAAACAATACAAATAGAAATAATATAATCTAATAAGACTGAAATATCTAATTTTTGTCTTCTTTTATTCATAATCTATTACTGATGTTTTTCAAAAAATTATTTTTAATAATTTTCGATGTTATATTAAATCCCCAAAAATGCGTAAGTCTCAAAAGTCTAACCGAATTTGACTTACGAATATATTTATCTATATCTTTATTACTTTTCACGAAAGAATCAAATTCTTTTAATTCGTGAATCACTTTGCAATCACCCACACAGCAAAAAGCAACATATGCATCAATAGTAATACAACGGCACCGGTCTATTAGCGCTTCTTTTTTGAATCCAGAATAATTTACTAAGCACTTTGTATCCTCAAGCAGCTTTTTCGAAACAGTGACTTTATCTTCATAATGCTTAATAATTCCTTCTACACTTACACTCTGTCCTTCTCTTCCCAATCTATATTTATAGATTGGAAACCCATATCTTGATATTGTTTTAGCATACTTTATAGAATAATAAGAAAACTCTATATCTGTATAAAAACATTTATCCGACAAAAGGACATTATTATTTCGTAAGCATTCTGTTCTTATACATATCGAATGCATCTCTAGAATTCCATTGTAAAACGACTCTTCTATATCGGTGTTTTTATCAATATGAGAGTTGCTATCGCATAATATCTCTTTACTATTTTTTTCAAAATATTTAATTAACGGCGTAATAACCAAATCAGAATCGCATTCATCCAAATACCTAATAAATCCTTTTATATTAGAAGTTATGAACCAATCATCTCCATCGAGCAGTTTTAAATACTTTCCTCTAGCTGTAGATATGGCCTCATTTACCGTTGATCCCCATCCCCCATTTTCTTTATCAATTATCCTTACTATTTCCGGAAATCTCTTAGCCAATTCTCTAGCTCTCAATAACGTATCATCTGTCGATCCATCATTGATTATTAATATTTCAATATTATTGCCAATTTCTTCGGTCCCCAAAATAGACATAACAGTTTCTGTTATATAATCCTGAATATTATAAGCTGCAATAGAAACGGTTAATATTTTCTCATCCATATCAATGTCCCTTTATTATCTTCATATATACATCTACTAAACTTTCTTTATTAGTAGTAATATCATATCCCGCCTTTATCATTTCATCTAGTGTATTTCTTCTTTTATATTTTTCTATCATTTTCATAGTTTTCATTGCCCACACCTTGGGATCATCCTGTAAAGATAGAAACTTAACTATTCCAAATAAATTTGTTTCTGTCGTAATTCCAGATGACATAAGACAAGGAAGCCCCGCCGCCTGTGCCTCAATACCAACAACTGGTAACCCCTCAAAAAACGAAGGTAGTAAAAACAAATCCATTGCTTGCATATATTGAGCTACTTCATTTGTCACGCCCAAAAAAATGACCTTATCAGATAATTCTAGTTTACTAACAAGCTGTTTAATTTCATTTTCCAGCTCGCCTTCTCCTATTAAAAGTAGTCTGACATTTTTTTTGATTTTTTGGAGTTCATTAAATATCTGTATTAGGAATCTGTGATTTTTCTGGTACATAAACCGCCCAACATGCCCTATAACTATTTCATTGCTTAGCATTAATTTGTTCCTATACTCTTTTCTTATATTTTCATCATATTGAAATTTTCTACAATCAATTGCATTGTTAATAACTCTAATGTTTTTATAAGTTTTTTTTGTATACATCCACTTACCAGCTTTATTAGAACAAGCAAAAAAATCTGTTCCAATTAGATTCAAAAAAGGTTTACAGATTTCGTGTGCAATTCGTTTTATTATTCTATGGCCTCTATCAATACCACTACAATGTGAATGAAAAATTATGTGTGGTACTTTTGCATGCTTTGCAGCCAATCCTTCTGTAAACATTTTAAAAGCCACATCCGAATGAATATGAACTATGTCATAGTTTCCATTCACAAGGACATTTTTAAGATCTATATATGTTTTTCCCTGGCGAATAACTTTATTATGTGTATATCTCGTAATCACCTTTCCACCGTGATCTTCTACAAATTTAACGTTCTCCCTATTTTCAAATGGCTCCAATGTAAAAAAATCAAAAATTATGTTTGTTTCATTAGTTGTCTTCGACATAATGGCATTTTTAATAAATGCCCATGCTCCTCCTTGACCTATATCATTAATATTTACCTCTAAAACTCGAATCTTTCTCATACAACTCCTATATGTACAATATATAACATCCAACTAATTATAGCACCCAGAGTATCATTCGTTTCTCCACCACATTAAAGGACGTATCATATTATAAATAATATTTGCTCCCCAACATAGTGTTTTTTGTGGTATTTTATGCCAAAGAATATATCTTTTTTCTTGTTCAATGGTTCTATTATCTTTCCACAAACCCTTCCAAGGTGTCATCAACATATAATTCCTATAAATCTCAGTCATTGGATGCTCCGAATTTTCTTTCCAAGGATGACTCTTCATATAGAAGTTCCGTGTAAAATGTATTATCTTTGGATTATCAACAGCCTCGCAAACAGTTCTTTTATTATAAAACACAGTGGGATGCCTCCATGTTATGAGGTTTTCATATTCAAAAGCATAAAAAAGTGTGTACGTATTATATCGAGGATGTAGTTTTTTGATTTTACCTCGACAACTGTAATTCATTAATGTCTGCTCAAAAAAGAAAACATTTCCATTATTCTCTTTAATCGTCTTTATTATCTCATCCTCTATACTTTGGTCTCTCCATTTTTTTAGGTCCACAAGAAACATTCCTGCATTGCAGTAAAATTGTCCATCACTTAGAGCAAATTGTCTGTTGAACGCCTTCAAGTTCATGCAATCCGCTACACCAGCAAGAATATTATCTCCCATATTCATATTCCATAGATTACCTAAATCCCCCAATACAAGTGTGTCGGAATCAAGTATAAGAACCCGATCAATAGATTTGGGGAGCAATCTTGCAATACACATTCTCGGATATGAATGCCCGATTTGATATCTATCTTTAAAAGGAAAATCAAGTAGTTCTGACGGATCCGGTAAAGGAATATACTGTATATCAGCATTATATTTATTAATCATTTCTGCCAGTTTAACTTTTGTTTCTTCCTTTATACCATCATCGGCAATGAAAAAATGGATATAATCAATTGTCTTATTGTTTTCCAAGAGAGACAGGATTGATACAGCAGCAATACTTGCATAAAGATCACTACTGAAATAAAAAACGTTCATATTACATCTCTCCTCTCCCGTTGCCATTGTACTGTCTTGCGGATTCCATCTGTAAAACTGACAGATGAATTATAATTCAATTTTTTTAGTTCGCTAATATCAGCTTGCAAAAACATAACTTGCTTATCGTTATATGGTCGTTTCCCAAATCTTATTTTCTTTTCATATCCTATTATTTCAGCGATTTTGTTTATGTATTCTCTCAATGAATGTACTTCACCGCTTCCAATTATATATATCTTTCTATTCTCACCTTTTTGGCCCGCCAATAATATTGCCCTTGCTGCATCATCAGAATAGATGTAATCCCACATTTGATCACACGGTGACAATTCCACCTCTTCACCCTTCATCATTTGCATAATCACATAGCTAATCAACGTCTGATCACGATCATATGGTCCATAAACACTTAATACACGGCACCAAATATGACGCATTCCTAACTGTTCACAAGCTAGTCTCGTCAACTGACCAGTACAGAGTTTTGCGATCCCATACCCCGTTTCCGGAAATGCCGGTGTGTCTGGAGATAATATACCTTCTACTCTTCCGTATTCTGCCTGCGACCCAGTTCCAATAAAAGCCTTGCACCTCAAAGCATTTGCAAACCTAACTGCTGCTAATGCAGCTTTAACGTTCTCTAATTGCATATCAGAATCGTCTCTATCTTTTCCGAAAGTCGCCTTCCAAGCAAGGTGAAAAAACAGCTCGTAATCATCACTTTCGATTCCCTGTTTCCTCATTTCATCAATAGCAAGATCATATTCGCATAAATCAAGTCTAAGAACTCTGCAATGCTCATTATTATCTAAATCCGAAACTCTTTTTGATTCTCTGTGAACAACCGCCAAAACTTCATAACCTGCTTTTACGCAAGCACTAATAAGCGCCCGACCAATTGCTCCAGTTGCCCCTGTGATCACTACCTTCTTCATAATTGCCAGTCCTCTCACACTCTCCTATATCGTATACACAGTAGGTGTAATAAACTGAATCTTCAAATACCTGCTAATATCTCTCAACTCTTCTGAAATCGCAGCATTTCGTTGAATCGCTTCTTTAGAAAAATCATATTCCCATTCGCTGTCATAGTATACTGCAGATGCTTCCGAATAACCATCCATTCCAGCAATCTCCACCTCTTTAACTCCTACTGCCGTCAGCATTCTAAGTAACATTAATGCAGAATTGTCGATAATATCCGCATTTTTTGAAGCATAGCTGGAAAAATTCAGCATATAATCATATTGTTTAGCTTCTTTCATATTTGATGTAATGATACACTTAGCATCTGTTTTTCCCTGAATCTTTATAAAACGTCGCATATTGCTACTAAAGATATAATCCGGCCCATACTTATCCGCTGTGAAATTTGCCGCAATAATAATCGCACCATCTGTTTTCCCTTTGATCTCCGTGGAATGTGTTTCCAATGTCTTTCCCGGTGCAAGTAATACTATTTTTTCCCCTTTTAAGACATCCGACAACTCTTCTATCACTTCCTTATCATCAACGAAGTTTTCCTGATAGATTCGATAGTATTTTTCCGCCTTATCCTTAGAAAAATTGGCCTTATCCTCTGCAGGTATACTTTGCAGAAGTTCATTAAATGCCTTTACTGTAAGTGTATTCTTCTCTGCCAGATAAATTGCATAATTGGGATGAGAACCAGTAGTCGCTGATAGATACAACGGAAGAGAATACCCCCAAAACTTTGTTCGATATATTTCATTCAGATACTCATCCATGATCTCAAGCATCGGCTCTATCTTATAATGCGTATCATAATTCTCATTCATATACTCGGCAAAAAGTTCCAGATTAAGGTTTCCTGCCCCACGCCCCATACCAAAAACACAAGCATCAATAATAATATCTCTCTTGAGACTCATATCTACTAAAGCCTCTGCATTCCCATAGGCCTGCTGAAGATTATTATGTGCATGGTATGCAAGCATAATACCATCCGCCAAATTATTGTCCGCCAGATAGGCAAGTCTCAAAAAGTGTTTTCTTTTAATTAGACCAAAAGTATCTACAATTGAAACCGCATACGGACGAAGCACGTTAAATTTCTGAATCACTTCAATGAACTCCGCATCCGTGTACAAATCTGTACCGACTACATTCACTGAAATGAAATAGCCAAGTTCTTGAATACGTTCACAATATCGATATGCCTCTTCAATCTTGTCTTTTTTGAAAATGACCCTGATACCGTCAATAGAAGTTCCATCATAAGGAACAATCCGCTCTAAAGGAATAGGGGCACTCATATCGATCATTCCTACATACTTCATATGAGCTGCTTTTGGCTGAATTATCGGCGCGACTGATTGAATATCTGGAAAAACAGACTTATTATGATCATATATGTCACCTTTGATAAAACCGACTTCAAATATCTCGACTCCAGTTAGTGCCAATTTTCTCCCAAAACCTTTGATGGTTTCTTCACCAAAATTCCAATCATTTATATAACCACCGTCACGCAGTGTACAATCCAGCAAAAGCACCTTTCCCATCAGATAATTATCCTTTCTCGTTTGTTTCTCTATTCCTCTTCCATCAACGGGATGACCATAATCTTCTCCAATTCTTCTCTAGGAAGGAACGGCGCCAAATCCTCAAGCGGTGGACTTACAAGTGTACCGTCTTCCAAGCGCTTCGTACTGCTTTTGGGTTCCCATACTTGCTTCGTATCGGTAAAAATCTCAGTAAAAGCAGGACCATCTAGCTTAAGAACTTCATCAACAACCGCTTTCATCTCCGCATTGCTATGTGCGCTGAAGTAACAATATCCGAATGCTTCGGCTATCTTTTTGAATTCCGGAAAAGAAAGATCCCCAGACTCTGGCCCTATTCCCACAAAATTCTTATTAAAAAGATTAGTCTGCGTAATACGAATCGAATGGTAACCGTTGTTATTAATCAAAAAGATCTTGATAGGTAGTTTGTTGGTAATAATAGTCTGTAATTCTTGAAGATTCATCATAATAGACCCATCACCCTCAAGGCAAATAGTTTCATTTTGCCCACCACCAAGGCAAGTGCCTATAGCCGCCGGTAGACCATATCCCATAGATGCTATAGCGCTGTTATTTGCCATTCTACTTCCCTTTTGAATAACATATGCCTGATTTCCAACAACACAGCAAGCCCCATTCGATACAGCAGTCAGGCTATTCTCCGGTAATTTAGAGCTAAGATAACGAACGAATGCATAAACATTTGCTGTCTCACCGTTTTCCTCCCATTGACGTGGGAGTACTGCGGGATAATCCTTTTTCCAGTTTTGACAAATACTAATCCATTCTTTCCCTATAAAAAGCTTATCATCAATAGCATCATCTAGCTTACCCAAGAAATCCTTTGCGTCAGCCCAAATCGGCATATCCACATGAAGTGTCGGTTTCTTTAATTCTCCCTGGTCAACATCAACCATAATTACTTCTGCCGCTCGTGCCCATGTTTCCCAATTATACCCTACTTGTCGTATTGAAATACGTGTTCCTACTGCCAGAATTAAATCAGCATTTTGGATTGCCCAATTTCCTGGGCGATCTCCCATATTTCCTGCACGCCCTGTGTACAGCGGATGATTATCTTCAATTAAATCCACAGCATTCCAGTATGTAACAACCGGTATATTTAGTTTTTCTAAAACACTTCTAAACTCTTTATACCCCCCCGATAAACGAATACCATATCCAGCATGAAATACCGGTCTCTTCGCCTTTTTTATCTTTTCAATAACAGCTGCAATCACATCATCCGTCACCTGTGGCGGTAACAGCTTATCATCTTCTTCCGAAGAATACCCACTTAATTCATCTGTTTCAATATAGCACCCTTGATAATTCACAGGAATATCAATCCATACTGGTCCTGGCCGTCCCGTTGTAGCTAAGTGCCATGCTCTCTCAAGATGATATCTAATCGTCTTAGGATCTTCGATCATAACCGCATATTTAGTCATATGCTCAACAGATTTTACAATATCATATTCTTGATCTCCCATAGCACGAACTACTGCTCCAGTAGCGTTATATGCATAGCGTGCCGTCGTATCATAACGTACCTGCCCGCTTACAATAAACATAGGAATCGAATCAAGCCATCCCCCAACAACTCCCGTCAAAGCATTCGTTCCACCGGGTCCAGTGGTAACACAAACTGCTGCAATCCGATTATCTATGCGCGCATAAGCTTCGGCAGCAATTGCACAAGCCTGCTCATGATGATTGTATGTAACCTTCAGCCCAGCATTGTGGCCGATTGCATCATTTAAATGCATTGCGCCACCTCCCACAACGCTAAAAACATCTGTTACACCTTGTGCAACCAAAAAATCAGCTACATAATCGGCTAGTCTAATCTTCATGAAAAACAATCTCCTTTTTATACTTAATTGTTTACTGCCTCAAGAATAACTTTTGCCATATAATCTATCATTTCGTCTGTCATTCCAGGATATACTCCAACCCAAAATGTATTGTTCATAATGAAATCCGTCACTTCAAGACTTCCTGATACTCTATACGCATCAGTACCTCTAATCTGGTCAAATGCCGGATGCTTTATAAGATTACCTGAAAAAAGTAATCTTGTCTGAACGTTATGGTCTTCCACATACTTCGTAATTTTATTTCGATCAAGCCCTGACTCTGGCTTCACTGAGATCAAGAATCCAAACCATGAAGGCTCAGCGTTTTCAGCGGGTTCTGGAAGAATAAGTTTATCAGCCACCGGCTCAAGCGCCTTATGAAGTCTATCCCAGTTATGACGTCTTCGCTCAATAAAACTCGGAAACTTCTTCAACTGTTCACATCCAACAGCAGCCTGCATATCGGTAACCTTAAGATTGTAACCAAAGTGGCTATATGTATACTTATGATCATATCCGAAAGGAAGCTCACCAAATTGTCTATCAAAGCGGTGACCACACACGCCATCATGACCTGAAGGGCAAATGCAATCACGTCCCCAGTCACGATAAGAAAGGATAAGACGATGAAGAAGTGGATTGTCTGTATATACAGCACCGCCCTCACCCATTGTCATATGATGCGGTGGATAAAATGAGGAGGTTCCGATATCTCCCCAAGTACCAGAGAACTTTGTCACACCATCAATTGTGTACTTCGTACCTAAAGCATCACAGTTGTCTTCTACCAGCCAAAGATTATGCTTATCACAGAACTCTTTAACAGCCTTAAGATCAAAGGGATTACCTAATGTGTGAGCAATCATAACCGCCTTTGTCTTCTCGCTATATGCTTCTTCTAACTTTGTAACATCAATGTTGTACTGAGGAACAGTCGCATCAACAAACACCGGAACTGCACCGTACTGAAGAATCGGGGCTACAGTTGTCGGGAAGCCACACGCAACCGTGATTACTTCATCTCCACGCTTAATCTGTCTATCATCCAGTTCAGGAGCTGTTAAAGCTGTAAAAGCGATGAGATTTGCAGAAGAACCGGAATTAACAAGATGTGCGTACTTCACACCAATCCAAGAAGCGAAATCTTTCTCAAACTGATCTGCAAAACGGCCTGTTGTAAGCCAGAAATCAAGAGTTGCATCCGTAAGTGCCTGCATTTCCTTCTCATCAAAAACGCGAGACGCATAAGATACTCTGTCTCCAGGTTTGAACTCGTTTTTCTTCTCTTTAAACTCGTGATAATAATCTGCAACAAGCTCCTTTATCTGTGCCCTGGCTTCAGCTTCATTTGTCCACTTTCCCATTTTATCTACACCTCCAAGAATTCTTTTATTTGTTTGTCCATCACAGGACGTACATCGTCACCAGTCACCCAAATCTTACTCCACTCAACAACCTTTTCAATCGCTGTTTCCAAATTCCAGTGTGGCTTCCATCCAAAGGTGGTCTTTAGTTTCGAGCAGTCAAGCTTAAGGAAATTAGCCTCATGTGGTCCACCATCATATTTGTTAACCCACTTAAGGCCCTCTCCCCAATGTTTTACAAAGAGATCAACCAAAGCCCCTGTCTGAAAACAATCTTGATCATCAGGCCCAACATTATACCATGACTGATACTTATGGTCCTGATACTGCATTGCTGCTATCATTAAATATGCATATATTGGTTCAAGAACGTGTTGATACGGCCTCGTTGAAAAAGGACTCCTTACAATAATGTTTTCATGCTTCACCGCTGCCCTTATACAATCTGGGATGATTCTATCGTTTGCAAAATCACCACCACCGATAACATTCCCCGCTCTCGCCGTGGAAACAGCAACCCTGTCATCTATGAAGAAACTGTTCTTATAAGAATGCGTCACAAGTTCAGAACATGACTTGGAATTACTATACGGATCATAACCATCAAGAGGCTCATTTTCCCTATATCCCCATTCCCATTCCTTATTCTCATAAACCTTATCGGTAGTCACATTCAGAAATGACCTAACGCTCTCTGTCTGTCTAACTGCTTCACAAATATTCACAGTCCCCATAACATTGGTACTATATGTTCCTACCGGATCTTTATAACTATCTCTAACTATCGGCTGTGCTGCCATATGAATTACGATCTCAGGTTGGTATGTCTTGAACACTTCTATTAAATATTCTAAATCTCTCACATCCCCTTTTATATGGATAATCTGATTCTTGATTCCACATATATCGAAGAGTCTCGTTTCAGTCTTTCTACAACTTGAATAGCCGATGACTTCTGCTCCGGCATTCACAAGCATCGATGTCATCCAAGAACCCTTGAATCCCGTGTGCCCTGTGATTAACACTTTCTTTTTTTTATAAAAATTCAAATCAAACTCCATTTAATCCTCCCATGTCTTCCAAGGTGCGTTTCCGTCAGCCCATAGACGCTCTAATTTATCTTTCTCTCTTTTCGTATCCATACATTGCCAAAATCCCTCATGGTAAAAACTCTTTAATTCTCCATCGGAAGCAAGTCTTCTCATTGGTTTTTGCTCAAGGATTGTAGTATCATCTTCCAAATAATTAAATAATTCAGGATTACATACCATAAATCCACCATTAACTACTGCGCCATCTTCATTATCCTTTTCACGAAAAGAAATAATTGTATTATTTCCATCAATATCAAGAACACCTTTTTGTTGCGCAATGCTTACGGATGTAAGTGTTACACATTTACCGTGTGCTTTATGAAATTCTGTCAGCTTATTAATATCTACATTTGAAACAGCATCTCCGTATGTAAGATAAAAAGGTTCATTTCCAACATATTTATGGATGCGCTTTACACGTCCGCCTGTCATTGTGTTTAGTCCAGTATCAACCACAGTTACCTTCCATCTTTCGGTATGCTTATCGTGAATAATTATTTTATTATCTTGTTCAAAGTCAAATGTAATATCAGAAGTATGAAGAAAGTAATCTGCGAACCACTCTTTAATAACATGCTGCTTGTATCCAGCACATATAATGAATTCATTCACATCATATGCTGAATATCCCTTCATAATATGCCAAAGAATTGGCTTATCGCCAATTTCAATCATCGGTTTCGGCTTAAACTGTGACTCCTCAGAAATACGTGTACCAAATCCTCCCGCTAAAATAACTGTCTTCATTCTTTTCTCCCTTTAAAAATATCTTTTTAATCTCTATTATATATATCTCTAGTATATACTTTGTTTTTTACATCATTAAGCGATACATCATATCTATTAGCAATAATACTATTACTCCGTTTCTTAAATTCGTCCAAATCATTCACAACCAAGCTACCAAAGAACGTACTCCCATCTTCCAGAGTTGGTTCATATACAATAACCGTTGCACCTTTAGCCTTGATGCGTTTCATAACCCCCTGAATACTACTCTGTCGAAAATTATCGCTATTACTCTTCATTGTAAGCCGATACACACCAACTGTAACATTACTAGTCTGTTCTTCTTTATTACTATTATACTCTTCCAAGCTACCATATAATCCAGCTAACTCCAGTACTCGATCAGCAATAAAGTCTTTTCGTGTACGATTAGATTCCACAATTGCTTCAATCATGTTTTCCGGAATATCTCTATAATTAGCCAATAATTGCTTCGTATCTTTAGGCAAGCAATAACCGCCATAGCCAAAACTAGGATTATTATAGAAATTCCCAATACGAGGATCTAAACTTACACCGGCAATGATGTCAGCTGTATTTAATCCTTTCATCTCACAATAGGTATCTAACTCATTAAAAAATGCCACTCTCAAGGCTAGATATGTATTAGAGAATAATTTGACAGACTCTGCTTCAGTCGTTCCCATAAACAAAGTATCTATCTCATTCTTTTCTGCTCCTTCGGCAAGTAATGAAGCAAATATTGAAGCAACTTTTTCTGTTTCCTTATCACATCCAACGATAATACGCGAAGGATACAAGTTATCATAAAGAGCTTTAGATTCCCGGAGAAATTCCGGACTAAAAATGATATTATTAATACCGAATTTTTCTTTAACAGATTTAGTATATCCAGAAGGAATTGTAGATTTAATGACAATAGTAGGTTTCTCTTCTCTACCTTTTGTAGCATCAATAACAGTGCTGATAACAGCTTCTACCGCGCTACAATCAAAGAAGTTCTTCTTCGGATCATAGTTAGTAGGCGCTGCAATAATAACATAATCCGCATTACTATATGCAGATATTGCATCTGTTGTTGCAGTTAGGTTCAACTTTCTTTTTCCATTCTTTGATTCTTCCAAATACTTTTCGATATATTCATCCTGAATGGGAGAAATATAGTTATTCAGTTTTTCTACCTTTTCAGGAATAATATCTACAGCCGTCACCTCATTATTCTGTGAAAGAAGTACTGCTAAAGAAAGCCCTACATATCCTGTTCCAGCTACTGCAATTATCATTCATATTCTCCATTTCTATTTGATAAGTTTTATATACTCTATTTAATTTTCTTGATTCGATTTAAAGCTATTGCAATCACTTGGTCCATGTCATAGTATTTATACTCCCCAAGTCTTCCACCAAAGATCACATATGTCTCTTTTTCAGTAAGCTCTTTGTAGGCCTCATACAGTTTTCCATTCTTTTCATCATTCACAGGATAGTATGGCTCATCTCCTTTTTTCCACTCTGAACTATACTCCCTACTAATCACCGTTTTCGGCAGATCATTGCCTTCTTCATCTTTACCAAACTCAAACCATTTGTGCTCAATAATTCTCGTCCAAGGAGTCTCTGTGTCTGTATAATTCACAGCTGCGTTACCTTGGAAATTCGGCTTATCCAGTATCTCATTCTCAAATCTTACTGATCTGTACTCAAGATTGCCAAGAGAATAGTTGAAATATGCATCTATCGGACCTGTATAAATAACCTTTTGAGCTTCCGCCATTAAATCATCTTTATGCCCAAAGAAATCAACACTAGTACGAACTTCTACGCCGGATAGCATATTCTCAACCATCTTTGTATAACCGCCAATCGGGATTCCCTGATAAAGCGCATTGAAATAGTTGTTATCGAATGTCAGCCGAACTGGCAATCTCTTGATAATGAATGCCGGAAGATCTTTACATTCTCTTCCCCACTGTTTCTGCGTATACCCTTTAATTAACTTCTCATAGATATCTGTACCAACAAGGCTAATTGCCTGTTCCTCAAGATTTTTGGGTTCTGTGATACCAGCTTCCTTCTTCTGCTCTTCAATCTTAGCAGCAGCCTCTTCCGGAGTTACCACTCCCCACATCTTGTTGAATGTATACATATTAAATGGTAGACTGTATAATTCTCCCTTGTAGTTAGCTACCGGACTATTGGTAAAACGATTGAATGTTGCAAAACGCTGAACATAATCCCATACTTCTTTATTATTTGTATGAAAAATATGAGCGCCATATTTATGTACATTTATTCCTTCGATCTTCTCGGTATATACATTTCCGGCTATATGAGGTCTCTTATCAATCACAAGGACAGATTTCCCTGCATCAGTTAATTCTCTCGCACATACTGCTCCATAAAGTCCCGCCCCAACAATTAGATAGTCATACATTTTATTTCTCTCCTATTCTGCTTTATAGATATTTATATTGCTATATTCATCCCCACTTATTCTTCCAACAACCTGCAATCCAACCCTCATAGTCCTGCATTCATCAAACAATTCCATCTCCAAATCAGCCCATCTGTCGTGTCGTTCTATCTTCCTGACTCTATCTTCAAGTCCTTTTAATGGTCCCTCTTTCACAATCAGCTTGCCATCGATAATGTTCCCTACAGATGCCAGAATCAGATCATTCTCACCCATCATACGCCGGAGTATTTTTCCTCTTCTTTTTAATAAGATGAAATCCACCACCGATTCAAACCAGGGTAACGACACATGGTATTCTCATCTGACACTCTTCCAGTTCTTTAGGATCATCACTATCTATATAGAAGTAATCCGGAAAAGTCGCCGTTTCGATCATCTTGTTTTACTTTTCCGAAAAAACCTATACCGCTTTCTTTATCACCCGGTATTCTTCTGTGGTCACCTTGGCTTTGATTTCCAGGCCGACTTTCACGGTTTTGCATTTTTCAAACAAAGGCATTTCGATATCTGCCCAACGATCATGCCTCTCGATCTTGATCACCTTTCCGGTGAATCTTTTTAACATTCCTTCTTCCACGATCAGTTTTCCGTCCACAATCTTTCCGACAGAGTAGAGGATGCAGTCATTCTCATCCATCATCTGCTTCAGCATCGTTTCCTCTTCCTGCCGGATCGGATGAAAACCTCCTCCGATCCTGACCGGGGTAACCACTCCCGGGATCTGCATCAGGAGTTTTTCAAGCATCTCCGGTACATCACTTTCAATAAAAAAAATAACCCGGAAATGCGACCTTCTCGATCATCTTCCGTTCTCCCTGTATCCTTCTGAAGAACTGGCACTTTGATAAGATGAAGCAATCCGCCGCATCGCCTACAGCAGCTTTGCAATCTGCCAGAGCAGACTCTTCCTTTGTCAGCTCATTCCAGATTTCATCCGTGATCTGCGCACCGCTGTCCTTCATTCCCTTCACGCTCACTTCATTCACATAGGTCAGGATGTCACGACTGTTTTCTTTTACAAACAGATACAGTTCCTTCTGGCTCATATCTGTCTGCGCAAAAAGATAACCGGAGAACAGCGGCTTTTTTCCGATCGACTTCGTCTTTCGGATCCAGTATTCCCGCTCCGGCAGGAAAATGCGGCCTTGTTCTTTTGGGAATCGTTCAGACAATGCTTTGGCAATCTGCACCTGCTTCAGCGTACCGGTTGCCAGTACCAGATAACGGAAGTTCTTTTCTTCTCCACTGCCCGTTTGGTTCATGCGCAAGTTCCTTCCTCTCCGCTCTGCAGCGCAGGCATAGCTTCGCCCATAAACAGTTCCCCTGTCCTATGCGAATATCAAAATATCATCCCTCATCGCACCGCAAACGGTAGACCGGCTTGTCGGAGTTTTGATGAGTTCTTGTCTCTACACAGGGATCAGTTACCTGCCCTGTCATAGTTTTCTTTTCTAAATTCTTTAGACCGCTTTCTTCATTTCCTGATATTCTTCGGCAGTCACTCTGGCTTTGATCTCCAGACCGACTTTCATCGTTTTACAGGTTTCAAAGAGGGGCATTTCGATATCTGCCCAACGGTCATGCCGCTCGATCCGCATCACCTTACCGGTGAACTTTTTCAGCGGCCCTTCTTCCACGATCAGCTTTCCATCCACCAGATTGCCGATGGAATACAGGATGCAGTCGTTCTCATCCATCAACTGTCGCAGCATCACTTCCTCTTCTTCCCGGATGGGGTTAAACCCTCCGCCGATCCTTACCGGCGTGACCACCCCCGGGATCCGCAGCAGTTTTTTTTCCAACTGCTCGGGCACATCACTTTCGATAAAGAAGTATCCCGGAAATGCGACCTTCTCGAACATCTTCCTCTCGCCCTGTATCCGTCTGGAAAACTGGCATTTGGACAGGATGAAACGATCCGCCGCATCACCGACAGCGGCTTTGCAATCTGACATTGCGGATTCTTCTTTTCCTGCCGTTGTTTGTACTACGTACCACATGATGCGTCCTCGTTATTTTTTCACTTCAAGAAAGTGTACTTTCTTAAAGCGAATATTATTCATCTGTTACTTGTGAGTTTTATACAAATTTAGAATTACTGATCTCTTGGATTTTTGTGTATTTTTCCGCTATTTTTCAAGAAATATTATGATAAAATTGTAAGTGCAATAAAGTACACTATTTCGATTTTACGCTTTCTAACGTAAAAAAGAGCCTCTTTCGAGACCCTTTTCGTATCGCATTATGATCTTGTTACTTACTTGGTTTTACACATTTACATCCGATACAGTTTTACCCAGCTGTTCCATAACCTTTTCGGGAGAATAGTCCGGCGCATATCCGATGGCAATATCATAGATTGGCTTTACTATCGTCTCCTGTTCCTCGACCTCATCGCATATAGTGGCAAGATCCTTTCCCCGCTCCAATTTACGACAGATCTGACGTACAAGGCGAAACATATCACCTTCTTTTATACCTTCTTTGACACCTTCCTCTTTTCCCTCCGCTCTGGAGATCCGTCGGGTTTCCGCTACGCTATACGGTTCAAAATTAGCAAATAACTCTCCCATCTTTCGCTCCTTGATCTGTTCCGTGAAATCGCTTACTTCTTCCTCCGGTACTTCTATCTTGCGCACTAGCGTTGCAACCACGCGTGCCATAATATCAAGTACATCTGCGGGTGCTTCCTTCGCCAGATTATTCATAAAATATATATCTACATTATAATCTACGACAAATTTATGGTCAATAAGAGTTCCCCTTTCCGTACCCTTCAGCCCGATAAAAGAAGGTAGACTCCGGCATGCCGCATTCTTTTGCGGCTTCTGCCAGACTGATCTGTTTATCCTTCCATCGACCGTATACTTCAGCGAAATTTTCCGGCAGCGGTCTGGGCGTCCGCCCGAAGCGAACACCCCTTGCTTTGGCAGCTGCGATCCCCTCTGCTTGACGCTGGCGGATATTGGCCCGTTCATTCTCCGCCATATAGGAAAGCAGTGTCAGCACCAGGTCACTGATGAAGGTTCCCAGCAGGTTCTTTTCCCGTCGGGTATCCAGGATCGGCATATCGAGTACACACAGATCCACACCCTTATCCCTGGTAAGGATCTTCCACTGCTCCAGGATCTCGCCATAGCTCCTTCCCAGCCGGTCGATGCTTTTGATATAGATCAGGTCGTCCTTCTTTACCCTCCGCATCATACGTTTGTATGCCGGCCGGTCAAAGTCTTTTCCCGACTGTTTATCGATATAGAGATGGTCCTCCGGCACCTGCATCTCCTGCATCGCTATGATCTGCCGATCCTCGTTCTGTTCCCTGCTGCTCACACGGATGTATCCGTATACACTCATTTTTTGTCCTCCTTGTTTGTTTTTATTGTCTACGCCAAAAAAGGACTGCCCTTTTCGGCAATCCTTTGGTAAGTGGAGGATATATTTTAATATGCGTTTTTATTGATGAAACCTTTGAATATGGTCATAAAGAGGATCTTGAAATCCATCATCAGAGTCCAATGCTCAATATAGTACAGGTCACATTCGATACGGCGGCGGATCGAAGTATCCCCGCGGAAACCGTTGACCTGTGCCCAGCCGGTGATCCCCGGACGCACCTGATGCTTGATCATATATCCCGGGATATCTTCTTTGAATTTTTCCACAAACTGCGGCCGCTCCGGTCTGGGCCCCACCAGGGACATCTGCCCCACCAGCACATTGAAGAACTGCGGCAGCTCGTCCAGACTGGTCCTGCGCAGGAATTTTCCGATCGTTGTGACTCTCGGATCGTTCTTCTTCGTCCAGCCTTCCTTTTCTTCTTCTTCCTTCTGCTCACGCATGGTACGGAATTTATACATCATGAACGGCCGGTTATGCAGCCCCACTCTCTCCTGGGCAAAGATCACCTTGCCACCGTCCGTCAGTTTGATCAGGATCGCCGAGATCAGCATGACCGGAGAGAACAGGATAATCAGTATAATGGATCCGAAAAAGTCCATCAAACGCTTCACCAGCATATTCATGGTATTGGTCAGCGGTACATAACGGATATTGACCACCGCCAGTCCTGTCAGATCCTCGATATACGGATTGGTCGGGATGACGCCGTTATAATCCGGGATAAACTTGGTATGCACGCCGGATTTTTCACACGCGCGCACCAGCTCCTCCAGATAATCATAATCCTGCAGGGACAGGGAGATGCCGATCTCGTCCAGTTTCTTCTCTTCCAGCTCCAGTATGACATCCAGATTGGCGAGTGTTCCCAGCACCTTCACCCCGCGGTATACCGTCCCTGTCGGCAGGTGATCGTCCAGAATGCCGCACACCACATAGCCCCACTGGGGATTCTCCAGGATACGGTCGATATAGGTCTCTGCCGCTCTCGAATATCCGACCAGCAGCACATACTTCACATTATAGCCACGCCGCCTTATGATCCGCAGGATCGACCGTATGATCTGCCGCTCCGCGATGACCAGCACATTGGTGAAACCATAGAAGATGAACATCATGCTTCGTGAGAAATCCAGCACCTTAAAGGTGTACATACCCACGATCACAACGCCAAGGCCAAGTGTATTTGCTTTTATGATATTGAATATCTCCCGCTCGACACTGGAATAGCGCCTCGATGAATACAGATCACAATAATAGAACAGGATCAGGTATCCCGGAATGATATAATACAACGCCGAAAAATAGGTCTCCCGGGACAGGATACCGATCGTAGTGTCTTTATTCAGGATGACAAACTTAATATACCATGCAAGAAGGTAGGAAACCGCCACCACAACAGCGTCCACCAAAATGTGAAGACGATTCAGTCCCTTCTGATTATCTCTGATCATAACCCGTTCCCTATAGCAAAGTCTGCCGGTCCGGCCGACAGATCACATACAAGGGTGATTATACTATATTTAGTAGGAAAAAACAATCTTTAGTATATTCCCCAGCAATTCCGCCTCGATCCGGATCTGCCGCAGCAGCGGAACCTTTCGGAAATCCACCCGGCGTTTTCTTGCCATCACGCCCTTGCACATAGCAAAGCCTTCCTTCACTCCTGCCAGATAGTCCTTTGCAAAGCCCTTCTTAGCAAAAAAGAGCAGTTTGATCAGATGTCCGGCCACCAGCAGCGGAAAATTCACAACGATCTGCCACGGCGCCATATTTTTGCGGATCAGGTAGATATTGTTCCGCGCGGTGATCTTTACCTTAAACGGATTGTGTCTCGATCCGGTGCTCGCACTGCCTGCATGCTTTACTACCGCCTTTGGCGTATAGCGGTTTTCGTAGCCGGCCAGCTTTGCCCGCCAGCCGATATCCACATCCTCCAGATAGGCGAAGTGCCGCACATCAAATCCTCCCAGCTTCTTCAGCAGATCCCTGCGATAGATCGCCGCCCCGCCACATGCACTGAAGATCCGGTAACGCTTATCATAGTTGCAGGCCGGCTTGTCCTTGGCTGAAGCATAGGCCCAGCCCAGCGCACAGTAGTAATCCCCGGCATCGTCCATCACCGTGGGATCCTGCATGGAGAGCATTGCCGCTGCCACGGAAAAAGTATTCTCTTTCTTCCGGATCTCCCGATACAGCGCCTCCACAAAACCCGGTTCCGCTTCCGTATCGTTATTGAGCAAGATCACATATTCACCGCGTGCGTATTCGATCCCGTCATTGACCGTTGCGCAGAAACCGCGGTTTTTTAAACATTTTGAATATCGGATCAGCGGGAAGGTATTGTTCGCCGGATATTTCTTCTGCAGCGCTTCGATGCTCCCGTCCGTCGAAGCATCATCCATCACCAGGATCTCAAATGTCTTCACGGTCTGCCGCATCAGGGAGTCTATGCATTTTTCCAGATAGGCCATCCCGTTATAATTGGGGATGACTACGCTTACTTTGGGCTTACGGTTCACTCTGTTGTCTCCTTCTCCTGCTGCGGATCGTAGAGGATCCCGATCCCTTTCTCGCGCAGCTTGGCGCAGAAACGCAGGCTCTTACTCTTGGCCTGCTCCGCATCCGGTTCTTCTTCCAATGGCCACTTCAGTCCGGTCGTTTTCTCAAACAGCGGGATCAGGTCTTTGCGGATCCGCATATTCCGCAGATCCACTGCTTCTGCGCTCTGCTGCAGGGCTGCGATATGCACATTTCCGGAGAATCCTCTGGGCAGTTCTTTAAATACCACGTCTCCCTTGGCATTCATCAGACCGCTCACGATCTCGTCATGCTTATAGACCGGCCCGCCGACCGCCCCCAGATCCGGGCGCACGGTGAAGATATCCTCCGGGTAATCTGCCCGGTAAAAACCCAGATGCTTCAGATGCACCACCGGCACATCGATGCCTTCCGCCTTGAGTGCCGCCTGCGCGGCACGCAGCCCCGCCTGATATGCATACTCCTTTGCCGAGGTATCCCCGGCGGTCGATGCCGGATGGGTCCGCCAGTGATACACGATCTTCGGCACATGGCGGATATACTTCCTCCATTCCTTTGCATCATAATGCTCCCGGCACCAGTGCGCACAGCGGAGGATCAGGTCATAGTCCTGTGCCCCGTCATACTCCGCACGCAGCTTCAGCTCCTTCAGCACATCCGCACGGAATGCCGAGAAATGGCAGATATAATTGTTGGTAAATAACAGTTCCGGATCAAAATCCCGCTTCCGGTACGGCTCGAAATAATGCTCCCGGTAGCGGTCCGTCTTATCCTCATCGGTATAGACCAGCACCGGCGCTCCCACGGATTCCGTTGCCTTATCGATCTCTTCCCGGATCAGATACAGCGCTTCCGGCGTGATCATATCGTCATGGTCGAGCAGGGCGATATAGTCTCCGCTCGCCGCCTCGATCGCCGCATTGGTATTGCCGGAGATGCCTGCATTTTCCGCAAGCGGCAGATATACGATCCCGTCGTACTGCTCCTGAAAACTGCTCACCACCGCCTTTACCTTGCCGCTCTGTGAAGCATCCGCGATCACCAGCTCATACTGCGGATAGGTCTGCTCCACCACGGACAGGATCAGATCCTGCAGGAACACTTCCGGGGTCTCATACGCCGGCACCACCACGGAGATCTTCAGCGGCCTGGCATAGCTCTTCCCCCGCTGTTTCTCCAGCTCCTCTTCCGCCGGCGGCTCGAAGGTGTATCTGCAGTGCTTCTTTTCCCACATCCGTTCCAGCACTGCATAGTACGTATCCTTCAGGCCGTTCTTCTTATAATAATTTATAGTCCTTTTGATATTACCGAACATATTAAATGAATGATTTCACCGCTTCCGTCAGCGCATCCAGCCGCTGCTGTGCATCCAGCAGATCCGTACCCTTGATGCCCATATAAAACTTGATCTTCGGCTCCGTACCGGACGGTCTTGCGCAGCACCAGCTGTCATTCTCCAGATCAAAATACAGCACGTTGGAAACCGGCAGATCCGTCTTGCCCTCTTCCCCCGTCTCGATATTTACGGTGCGCTGCATCTTGTAATCACGGAACTCCTTCACCTTCAGATCGCCAAACGCCTTCGGCGGGTCATTCCGCAGCTTCTCCATCATCTGTGCGATCTCTTCCAGGCCCTCTTTGCCCTTCTTGGTGATCGCATACTGGGTCTCTTTGTAATAGCCGTACTTATCGTACATCTCCATCATCATATCCCACAGGGTGATGCCCAGCTTCTTACAATAAGCCGCCACCTCTGCCAGGCACATCACGGCCACCACCGCATCCTTATCTCTTGCATGGGTACCGGCCAGGCATCCGTAGGACTCTTCCAGGCCGAAGACGTAGTTGTATTTACCGGTCTGCTCAAAGATGTGGATCTGCTCGCCGATGTACTTAAAGCCGGTCAGCGTATCGATCTCCTTTACGCCATACGCCTGGGTCACGGCATGCGCCATATTGGTGGTCACAATGGTCGTGACCAGCGCCGGGTTCTTCGGCATCGTTCCGTTTGCCAGACGCTCTCTCAAGATATATTCCGCGATCAGCATACCGGACATATTACCGGTAAACGGCACATACTCCCCGGTTCTGGTATCCAGCGCATAAATGCCCAGACGGTCGGCATCCGGATCGGTCGCCATCACGATATCGGCACCTTTCTCCTTTGCCAGCTTCAGCGCCAGGGTAAAGGCCTTCGGATCCTCCGGGTTCGGGTATTCCAGTGTGGTAAAGTCCGGATCCGGCAGTTCCTGCTCGGGTACCACGTAAACATGCTGGAAGCCGAGTTCCTTTAAGATACGACGTACCGGCACATTACCGGTTCCGTGGAACGGAGAATATACGATCTTGATCTCCTCCGCCACCGCCTTGATGATCTCCGGATGGATGATCTGCTTCTTCAGCTCTGCCATATACGCATCGTCGATCTCGGCACCGATCACATTATACAGTCCCTTCACCTGCGCGTCTGCCTTCTCCATGGTCTTTACACTGCGGATGTCTTCGATCGCGTTTACTTCACCGATGATGTTCTTATCATGCGGCGGCGTGATCTGGGCACCATCCTCCCAGTATACCTTGTAGCCGTTGTACTCGGGCGGATTGTGGGATGCCGTGATCACGATGCCGGCCTTGCAGCCCAGCTTGCGCAGTGCAAAAGAAAGCTCCGGTGTCGGGCGCAGCGCATCAAACACATAGGTCTTTATGCCGTTTGCGGCCAGGCACAGCGCCGCCTCATCCGCAAATTCGGGGCTCATACGTCTGGAATCGTAAGCAATGGCCACACCCTGCTGCGCACCGTCTGCTTTCAGCACATAGTTTGCCAGACCCTGGGACGCCTTGCGCACCGTGTAGATATTCATGCGGTTTGTACCTGCACCGATCACACCGCGCAGGCCGCCGGTACCAAACTCCAGATTCTTATAAAAGCGGTCCTCCACTTCCTTCTCGTTGTTGCGGATCGCCAGCAGTTCCTCTTTCGTCTTCGCATCAAAGTAGTCGTCATTCAACCAGAATTCAAATGTGTCACGATAGTTCATGTTTTTATATCTCCTTTTTTTATTCTACATTTTTAGTTTTCGAGCCGGTGAGCCACGGGGACGGTTCTTGTGGCTAAAGATCTTTGATCTTGTTGCCACAAGAACCGTCCCCGTGGCTCACAAGAACCGTCCCCATGGCTCACGCCTTCTCTTCTATTTTCAGCGAATAATCGCTTCGATCCAGTGAAAAATTCACATTATAGTACGGATCGCCCTTATCCAGCACCTCTTTCCACTTGCTGCGGAAATGCTCGCATTCCTTATTATAGCGCTCGGCGCCCGGTCCCTGCAAGTCGGTTCCACGGGAGGCGGACTCGTAATGGTAGAGTTCGCAGAACGGGGTCCAGATGTTCAGATACCCTTTTTCGCGCAGTTTCAGGCAAAAGTCCACATCGTTTAATGCCACGCGGAAATCTTCGTCCAGGCCGCCCACTTCGAAGTAGCGTTCCTTCTTTACCATCAGGCATGCCCCGGTCACAGCGGATACATTCTGTGCATAGCAGAGCCGTCCCATATAGCCCAGATTCTCGTAGTTGACGCGGTAGTGGGAATGCCCTGCGGTACGATGCGCTCCCAGCCCCAGTACGATGCCGGCATGCTGGATCGTCTTGTCGGGGTAATAGAGTTTTGCTCCTACCGCGCCCACATCGTCACGCTCCGCATACATCAGCATCTCTTCCAGCCAGTTGAGCGTGATCACTTCCGTATCGTTATTGAGAAGCAGCAGATAGTCGCCCGTCGCCTCCTTTGCACCCAGATTGTTGACGGCGGAATAATTGAATTCGCCCTTGTACTCGATCACGCGGATCTTCGGGTGGCTCTTCAGTTCTTCATAATAGGCAAAGGTCTGCGGTTCCTTGCTGTTGTTCTCCAGTACCAGGATCTCGTAATCCGAATAGGTCGTCTTTTCCAGGATCGAGTCGATGCAGCGCTTCAGCACATCCTTCTGGTCCTTGTTCGGGATCAGGATGGACACCTTGGCCCGTGCCAGCAGCGGATAATGAATGCGGAAGATCGTCTCGAACGCCCTGGTGGATTCGATCGTAAAATGCTCATACCCAGCCGTGCGCAGTGCATCTGCCACCGCACCTTTGGCTGCATCGATGGCATAGGACTTCGCCGTGATGTCCGCTGCCACGCTGCCCTTATGGGAACGCCAGTAATACAGGAGTTTCGGCACATGCGCCACGTGCTGTGCCTTTGCCGTCAGCCGCAGGATCATATCGTGGTCCTGACTGCCGTCAAACTGCGTACGGAACAGTTCCATCCCTTCCAGCAGGCTCTTTTTGAAAGCGCTGAAATGACAGATGTAGTTGTTTGCCCGCAGATTGTCCGGAGCATAGTCCGGCTTGAAATGCAGCGTGATCATATTGTCCACGCTGTTGCCGTGGAAGGTACATTCATCACAATAGATGTAATCCGCGCCCTCGGCGCAGATCACTTTCATATATTCGTACAATGCCGCCGGATGCAGGATATCGTCGTGGTCAAACAGTGCGATATAATCTCCGGTGGCCAGTTTCAGACACTCGTTGGTGTTCTTGGAGATACCGCCGTTCTCCGCCAGTTTATGGTATTTGATGCGGCTGTCTTTTTCCGCATACTCCTTACAGATCTTCCCGACAAATTCGTGCTCTGCATCCGATCCGTCGGCCAGACACAGTTCCCACTTTTCATAGGTCTGTGCCTGCACGGAGCCGATCATATCCCGCAGGAAATTTTCCGGCGTGTTGTAGAGCGGCACCAGGATGGAGAAGGTGTGCTCCTCCGGGAACTTTTCCTCCCGCTGGCGCTTCGCCTCTTCCGCCGAAGGAAAGCTTGCTGTGCCGTGCTGCGCTCTGGCCTTGATCTCGATACTCTTGGATTTCATCTTGCGCGCAATGCCGCGCGGTCCGCCCAGATTGTGCAGTCTCGTCTTCTGCCGGATCGCCCAGTGCATGCACACGCGCAGCGGTTTGGACATACGCCAGGGCAGGCTCGTCTTGATCTTTTGGATCTGCCGTTCCTTCTCGTCCGCCAGCGCCTGCGCCTCCGACAAACGCGTTGAGAGCAGCATATTCTGATACTGCTCTTCCTCATAAGCTTTCTTATAGTCTTCTAAAGTTTCTAACTGTTTTTCTTCTGACATAGTTTCCTCTGGCTTTACTGCTCATACTGCAGTGTGATCATCTTGTCTTTTAATGCGATCTTCGCGCCGCTGTCGATCACAAACGGCTTGCCGCCTGCCTTTGGTACAAAGGACAGCAATACTCTGTACTCCCCGTCGGCTAAACTGTATGCCGGGATGCGTGCCACAAAACCGGCCAGTTCCCATGCTTCCTGTTCCGCCAGGATCTCCTTCGTATCTTCCCGCCGCTTGGGGAACAGCGAAAACTCATGACCGTCTCCCGTGTCTGCCACCAGCAGCAGTTTCCGGTCAAACAGATAAGCAGCCTTCTTTGCCGGTGCCGCCCAGCCCTCGATCTGATACTCTTCCTTTTTTTCGCCGTCCGGCGCAAAGCGTACCCGCCGTCTGGCATCATCAATATGCTGCAGGATCTGCAGATCTACGCCCAGCTTCCGCCACACGCGTCCCTGCAAGCCTATGGAATAGTCTCCTGCCGTGATCAATCTTACCTCCGAGCGCACCTCCGCCTTTTCATACGGATAGGCATAGCCCAGGTTATAATCCACATCCAGCCGCTCCTGTACCAGATGCGGGCTGTAGAAGGGATCCTTCGCGTACAGTGCCGGATGTTTGCGGTAGAGTTTCTCCAGTTCCGCTTCCCGGCGCCGACGTTTTTCCGGGCTCTCATCACTGCCCCGGCTGGCCGACTCATGGTGGATCAGTACGGCATCCGCACGCACTACATTATACCACCCTTTCTCATATAAGGAAAAGCAAAAGTCCACATCATTATAGGCAACTGCCAGCCCCTCGTCAAACCCGCCTACGGCATCGAATTTTTCCCGGCGCACCATCAGACACGCCGCCGTCACCGCCAGTACATTGTAAGTGGCACGATTACGGTAATGGTAAATGTTGCCGCGATCTTCCATACCGCCCATTTTGTGCACCGGACCAAGGGCAATGTTGGTGATGCCACAATGCTGGATGCGCGGATGTTCCGGCGCTTTTCGCCTGTCCTCGCCCTCCTGCCACGGATACCACAGTTTTGCACCCACGGCACCAACATGGGCAAGGAGTGCCTGTCCTGCCATTCTGCGCATCCATAAGGAAGATTTGCCTAACGGCAAATCTCTGAAGCGCCTCAAAGCCGGCGCGGGCTCCCCCGAGCCTTGCTCGGGGGCAGAAGGTGAGTTCTGGCCAAACACCTCGACATCATCATTTAAGAAAAGGAGCAGATCTCCTTTAGCGGCCGTCGCGCCGCGGTTACACATCCGTGAAAAATTGAATTCTTCTTTTTCGTACAAATATTGAAACCCATATGTCTCTCGCAGGTTTTCGATCGCTGCGCGGTTCGCATCACTGCTGCCGTTGTCCACGACAATGATCTCAATGTCCGGATATTCCGTATTCTCCCGCAATCCCTTCAGACACTGTTCCAGCAGCCGCGGCTGATCTTTGGACGGGATGATCACGGACACTTTCGCCGGATGCCCGTTTTCTGCCCCCGTGCTTCGCTCGGGGGAGCCCGTCACAGTTATTTCGATCGGATAACTTATATTTTTGTAACCGTTTGTGCCTTCCTTCCAGACTTTTTGGTACAAATCTTCCTTACCCTGCGTATCATCGCAGCGGTTGTGAAACAACACCTGCGGAAGATGCAGCGGTTTTCCGGAAGATATACGTATCGCAAACTCTGTCGGATCACATTTCATCCGGTCCCATCGCTCATCCCGCACCATCTTTGGGATCAGTGAAGCGCGAAATGCTACCAGATGTCCGAAATACCGGAACGACCGGAAGGTATCCGGCGACCAGTCCGGCTTAAACCATGGATGGCTGCGCTTTCCTTCTGCATCGATCACATCCTCATCCGCATAGAGGATCTCTGCATCCGGATGCCCCGCAAACGCGTGACGAATCACATCAAAAGCACGCGGATCCAGACCCGGCTCGAATTCCACCACCAGTACAAACTCCATACCCTCCAGGATCCGGTCCACGGCAGCCGCCACATCCGCATCTGCCCCCGCACCGGCTTTGTGGTCCTCAACCTCAGAATCCTTCTGCGGTTCGAAAGCAATCCCGAATTTCTTATTGCTCCGGCTCTCCCAGTCCTGCCCCTGCAGTAATCCGTCAAAATAGTACGGCGTCAGCACAAGAAAACCACAAGAACCGTCCCCCCGGTCCAAACCATGGGGACGGTCCTCATGGTTTTTTTCATTTTCCGCGATCCACTGCTCGTACGGATGCGTCTGGCGCCAGACTTCCGCCTCGTATTCTTTTTTATAATCCGTTTCCATGTGGTCCATGCTATTCTTCCCCGTCATCGTACATATCTTTCACAAAATCAGCAAACATAGGAAGGGTAAAGCGGACATACCCCCTCTCTTCTCCATTTACAATACCCCTGCGGATCAATCTCTTTCGATAAGGATTAAACTCATTGGTCTCCATACCAAGGATCTCCCGCACCTCACTTACTCTCCCGTTCTTCGATTTTGCGATTCCATACGCAAGCTTTCGATCATTTGCTGACATATCTGCCCAGATTTTTTCGTATACATAGTCTTCCAAATGCTGTCGGAACTGAGGGATTGCTTTCTCCATTTTTCCGTTATTTTCCCAAGTGAAGTATCCCAGCACCTGAAAAGCAAACGAATATCCCTGTGTTGTTTTGGCCATTTTTAATGCGGTTCCATCATCAATCCGGAAATTCTTTTTGTAGTTTTCCGCAATGGTTCGGACATTCAAAGAACGCAATTCCAATTTGGACGCCCGGTACAGGAACGTTAGATGCTTTTCATTTTGCAGCACATCTATATTCTCATATAATCCGGTCATCAGCAAAAAAACCGGCAGATCCTTCCGGAGCATGATCTGAAACGCACTGGCAAAGGTCCTCATTTCTTTGGTGTTGACCGCCTCATCGATCGTAATCAAAACCCGCTTCTTCTGTTTTTTTATACTTTCCAGCATTTTCACAAGAGCGCTTTCCACATCCCGAATCGGTGCCACGCCGTCAATCCCGATTCCTAATCCCAAAAAGGAGAGGTTGATCTTGGCGTTTCTGAAAAGAGCAGCCAGACTGTTTTCTCCGGAAAGTTTCGCTGCCAGGCCTTCCAACAGATCACTTTCCGGATTAAGCTCCACTACGATCCACTCGTCTTTCTTTGCCATCTCTTTTGAAATTTCTGTCATCAAAACCGTCTTTCCGCTCCCTCGGACTCCGGTGATCATAAAAACCTGTTGCGAAGGTTCTTCTTCGCAAAAGACTTCAACCACCTCCGCCATGACCATGCTTCTGGAGATCAACTGTTTCGGTTCTTTCCCAAATATCAATGAATATGGATTGTTTTTTGAAGGCATGCCAACTCCTTTTACTGTTGTTTACTGTTTTGTTTTTCTTTTACTGTCGTTTACTGTTATTCGTTTATTTTACTGTCGTTTACTGTTTTTGTCAAACCACAAGGTCCGTCCCCGTGGTTCCCCAAACCACGAGGTCCGTCCCCATGGTTTCGTCCCCATGGTTTCAACAGAGTTCTTGACAAATCCCCGTAAAACGTATATAACTGTTTTTCGAAAACAAAAACTTGCTAGGGGAGCACATCGCTGAGACGGAAGGCAGACTTCCGGACCCTCATTACTTGAACCGGGTAATACCGGCGTAAGGAAGCGCTGAATGGACCAACTGCCTGCAGGCGAAAAAGATGTGATTCCTCCACGCGACATAAGGAGGATTTTTTTATGCAAAACGAAAAAACAAAGATTCTTGTAGAGGGTGCTCTGATGATCGCCCTCGCCACCGTGCTCAGTTTCATCCGGGTGGTCAAGCTTCCCTGGGGCGGATCCATTACCCTGCTGTCGATGCTTCCGATCGTCTTATTCTCCATCCGGCGCGGCGTCAAGGCCGGACTGGGGGTATCCTTTCTGTTTGCACTGGTACAGTTTGTTCAGGGCATTATGGACGGTCTTTTCGGCTGGGGACTGACTCCGGGCAGCCTGATCGCCTGCATTCTGCTGGACTATCTGCTCGCCTTCACTGTTCTGGGCCTTGCCGGACTCTTTCGCAAAAAGGGTGTGACCGGCTGGATCTGCGGGATCGCGCTCGCCGTACTGCTCCGTTTTGTCATGCATTTCTTAAGCGGTGTCGTGATCTGGAAGTCCTTCGGACAGCTTTGGGGCGATTTCTTCACGGAAAATACGGTATTGTACAGCCTGCTATACAACGGCGCTTACATGCTGCCGGAAATGATCTTTACCATCATCGGTGCTGTAGCCCTTTTAAAGATGCCGAAGGTCGGCAGCTATATCGCCAAAACATCAGACTAAAGCTAAAGCAAAACATTCCGCTCGCAGAACCACGAGGTCCGTCCCCGTGGTTCTTTTAATTTACGAATCGGGCTGCCCATGGTATAATAAACAGAATATAACTATGAAAGCGGTTTTCCGTCATTTTAGCGAGGTATCTGTATGGCTCGAAAGAAAATTGCTCTGTTTTCCACCGGATGGGCTTCCAATATTCTGGCACAGTTTTTGCGTGGTGTTCACGATGAATTCGTATCCCTTGATCTGGATACCTATCTGTTCCTGAGTTATGCCACCTACGGTCAGTCCGAAAGCGACCGGACCGGCGAGCTCCAGATCTTTCGTTTGCCAAACCTCGCCGATTTTGACGGAGCCATCATCGTATCCAATCTTTGCGATTTCCCCGGTGTGGTGGATGATCTGGTCTCCCGCTGCAATGCGGCCGGCATCCCCGTGATCAGCCATGGCATACCGCATGCCGATGCGATCAATGTCATTATGGACAACGATTCCGGAATGAATCACCTGACGGAGCATCTGATCACAGAACACGATGTCCGGGATTTCGTTTTTGTCGCCGGAACCGCCGATAACAGCGATTCCAACGAACGGTTAGAATCCGTACGCCGATCGGCCCTGGAACACGGTCTGTCCTTTACGGACAAAAACGTCGTATACTCGAACTGGGAATTCTCAAAAGCTGCCGAGATCGCACGGGACTTTGCCCAAAAAGGAAAGCTCCCCGATGCTTTTATCTGCGCCAATGACGAGATCGCAATGGTTATGATCACCACCTTTGAAGATTACGGGATCAAGGTCCCGGATGATGTGCTGATCACGGGCTTTGACAATCTGCCGGATTCTGCCTTGTTCTACCCATCCGTCACTTCCATCGATCCCGACAACCGCCTGCATGGCCGTATCTGCGCCCGGACGATGATCGATCTGCTGAATGCAGCGCCGGTCGAAAATCCCATAAAGCTCCCCAGCCGTTTTCTATCCAGAGAAAGCTGCGGATGCACACTTGCTCCGGGATCGGCCCTTCAAAGACTGCGGGTAGCTACAGACGCTTTCAGGATGCAGCGCAAAAAGGACCGGGGCAACTGGCATATTTTCTATCTGGAAAGTCTGATGATGAAATGCGAATCCGTAGATGAACTCCGGACCACGCTTTCGGATTCCTTAAGTCAGGATCACTTTCTGGAAGGAGACAATTTTCATATCCTCTTTGATGCAAACGCCCATAAAACACTTACCTCCTACGATCTTTCCTATGAAGACAGTGACAGCTACAGTGAGCAGCAGGATGTTATCTTCTCCATCCGAAACGGCAACATTCAGAATATCCATCACTTCGAAACCTCTCAGATCGTGCCGGGGATCCGCGAGGATGACCCCTGTCATATGTATGTGATCCTTCCGATCCATGACGGTCCGCACAAGATCGGTTTCGTCGTTTTTACGGACTGCTATGAAGGGATCGACAACAAAGAAGTGCTGCTGTTTATGGAAAAGATCAATTCTTCCATGGTCAACTCCAAAAAGAGTATCTACCTAAAAGCGGTCAATGACTATGTCAAGGAAATGTCCAATATCGATTCGCTCACCAGTGTCAAGAACCGCAGTGCCTACGAAGCCCGTCTGGACGATATTCATAAACGGCTTACCGAAGGAAAACTGCACGAATGCGGTATTGTCCTTTTCGATGTGAATAATCTCAAGAAGATCAACGATGAGCTGGGCCATTATATGGGGGATGAATATCTGAAGAATGCCTGCCGCCTGATCTGCGCAGCTTACAAAAACAGTCCTGTTTACCGCATCGGCGGGGATGAATTTGTCGTCATCCTCGAAGGGCGCCCGTACGAACAACGCGATTCGCTGATCGACAATTTCGTTGCTGAAATGAAACAGATCGGAGCATCCGATCTGCGGCCGGAAGAGAAGGTTTCCATCGCTTATGGTATGGCGATCTATGAAGGCGAAGGGGACGCCATCGATGCCGTCGTCAAGCGCGCCGATGAGCTGATGTACGCAACCAAAAAGCGGATGAAAGCCGGGCACGAAAATTGACAGGTGCAGTAGAACAAGTGTTCTATTCATCAAATTTTCAGTTTCCTGGACGCCTTATTATATAACTTCTGACGGGAGATGAGACTATCCGCTTCCACCCACACTTCATACTCCCCTTCCGGGAGAACGCCGCCGGCGATCCGGGCGGCCAGGCCGGAGAGTTCCACATGCGTCTGCTCATAGTAGACACGCTCCACATCAGGGCGATAGCGCCGAAACACCGGCACCTCATACACGGTATCCCCCTGTTTCAGATATACCTTAAAGGAATAATCCGCACTGTCCAGCCCCCGCACGTGCGCATGGATATCGATCAGCACCGCATTCAGCTCTCTGGCATACGGCTTGACGTTCAGACGATCCGAATTGACGATGAGCGCCTCATTGACCGGCGCAAAGTCCGGTGCCTTTTTCATCGGTGCCAGGTCCGTCACCGAAGGCAGATCCCTGTTTTCATGCGGCATCCCCGCTTCAAAATTCTGATTGCAGCCGGTCAGCTGCGGATTGTAATACGGATCATGATCCACAAAGGACGGGTGCCTCGTATAGAGGATCATCCGCTCGTTGAACAGCCGCTGCCGCTTCGCCTCGTCCTGATGGTCATCCCCGCGGGATAAGGACTCGTAATGAAACAGCCGCACGTCATTGCGCATCACATTGCAATACTGTTTTTCGATCAGCGAAAAACAGAAATCCACATCGTTGTAGGCCACGGAAAGCACTTCCGGAAAGCCCCCCACGGCATCGTATTTCTCTTTGGCGATCATCAGGCACGCTGCTGTCACACCCACCAGATCCACCACACCGCGGTTGCGTCCGCGGTCGTAGGATACGGCATCGCTGTAACCGAACAGCTTGTGCACCGGGCCTTCGTACATATTGGTGATCCCGCAGTGCTGGATCAGGTCCCCGTCCGGATAGTACAGCTTAGCGCCCACGGCGCCCGTCTCCGGCAGTCTCGCCTGCCCGAGCATGCGCTCGATCCAGTCCGGCGTGATCACTTCGGTATCATCATTCAGCAAAAGGTAATAGTCGCCGGACGCCTCTTTTGCCGCCAGATTACACATCCTGGAAAAGTTAAAATCCATCGGCACATAGCAGTAGCAGAAGTCATACTGTTTCGCCAGCGCTTCGTATTCCGCCTTATTCTCTGCGCTGCTGCCGTTATCGATCACAATGATCTCGAGGTTCGCATATGTACTCTTCTCCCGGATGGAAGCCACAGCCCGCTGCAGGATCTGCGGGTGGTCTTTGGAGGGGATCAGGATGCTCACCTTCTCTCCGGTATTTTCATAGACCGGGTAAAACAGGCCATCGGCTGCTTCCTTCCACTCCGCCCCTCTGCCGCTGCTCTTAAGGAACGCCTCCTTCAAAGCCACATACTCTCCGCTGCCGCCAAAAGGTTCTGCGATCAGCATATTGCCGAGTGTCTCCGGGGTGTAGTACAGCGGCCGGTGGAACAGCACTTTCGTGATATGCACCGGCGTATCTTTTTGCATCATGGTAAGACACAGGACGTAAAGAAACCCCAGCCCGTCCTTAACGAAAGGTCTTTCGTCTGCGCCAGACACATCTTTGTCAGAAAGAGCTTCCTTTGCAGAAGCCGCTCCCGTCGGCTGCAGGGATGCGATCTGCTCTGCATGATGCTTAGCAGCCTGCGTGCGCACCGCAACGATGCCGCCAATATAAAAATACGATAATAAGGTATCCGGCGATGCATCCGGTTTCAGATACGGATAGCAGCGGATGCCGTTACCGGCTGCACTGTCCGGTTCGTACAGATCCTCGTCCGGATAAGCCCAGTCGTGCGAGATCCCATCCAGCTGTTTTTCCAATTCCTCCAGGTCCCCGGGAGCAAAGCATCCGTCCTCTGCCGCAAACAGGATCCACGGACAGCCGGAATGATCCGCTTCCGCGATCGTATCCGCTCCCGCTGCAGCATAGGGAATCACAAAAAAAGGCGTTCTGCCGATACGGCGCGGTGCTTCCCCTGCCGGGATACCGCCACGCAGCTGTTTGCGCCAGCTGTTCTTCTGGCGGTCCAGTTCCGCTTCGTATGCTGCAAGTGCCTTTTTATGGAGTTGTTCCTGAATTGTTTTTTTGATAATGTTTGACATACTATTAATATAAGTCTGATGCGTCCCTGACCATATCCAGGCGATAGCGGATCACCATCTCCACGGCGCGCCCCTTTTTGCCAAGCGGGATCGTAAGATTGGGATCCTCCCCGAAGAAGCAGTAGACATTCTCCTGCACTTCGCCGCCATTGCCCGGGATACGCTTTCCAAGCTTACCGCCGCCCTCGATCTCCAGCACCGTCAGCACACAGCCGGTCTTCGCCGGGTCAAATCGCACCGCACGTATCCTCTCGGATAAGGGGATATGCAATTCCAATACCCCTTCCTCTTTCTTCACTACCGGCGGATAGATACTGTCCGCCTCCGAAAAGCCTTTTCCGTAATCAAAATATACCTGCGGCTGATAGGACTGCTCGCGCTGCACATTCCGTGCTTCCCAGATCTGCATCATCCATTCCCGCAGTGCCACTTCATTGCCGAGCAGCTCGTTCATACGTCCCAGAGAGACACGGTCTCCGGTGGACTGCTTCTGAAATTCCGCTTCTGCCTTTTTCAGTGCCGCTTTGTCAAAACGGTCTTTGGATAAATGCAGGCACGCAAAATTCGCATCCGTCCCGATCTTCTCCGCATCCGCATGATCGGCCAGATACACATAGAATGCCCGCCGCACGATCTCTTCTACCGGGCGCGCCTCTTCCACCGTCCATTCGTAATCAATGAGCTGCCACTGCCCGTTGTGGATCAGGAGATTGGAAAAGATCATATCCAGATCCGTCACTTTTTCTTTTGCATGATACGCAGCCAGGTCATAATATTTTGTAAGCAGTTCTTTCAGTCCCTGCTCATCACCGGCTTTGACCTTCCGATCCAGCAGATTTTCCAGTGTCTCCCCCTTCAGGAACGGAAAACACAGACCACTGCCGTCTTTCGTGCGCTTCACCGGGCATACCGTAAGTCCACTGCCCTCATAGCGTTTTGCCAGCAGCTTTCCGGCATTTTCTATGGCAGAAATGTGTTCCTTCGCTGCTTTGGAGCAGGGATATTTTTCCACACATACCCCATCCTTCGTATCCACGATATCCGTACGGATCGCCTTATCTGCCGCACGGTCATTGGAATACTTGCTGTAGACGACTTCCGAATCGCCCCCGAGCAACACCAGGTACGAATTGGAAAAGAGCGGAAACACTTCCTCACGGATGACACCGTCAAACGCACGCTGCTCATCAAACAGGAGCATACGGTCTCGATCCAGATGCAGCTGGTTGTTGCGCAGTTCGCCCACCTGTGGCAGACGCCGGTCCGAATAGAGCGTACTCATAAACTTATAATCCGGATACGGATAATAAAAATGCATATCGCGGCAGCCTGCTGTCTTAAAGATCTGCTCCAGCGCCGGCCGGCTGAAGGTCTGCGCCGGTCCGCCATCCGGATAATCCTCGATGCCGGAGTAGAAAGTCCCCAGATGATCCTCCCGCGCGCCTGCAAAATACTTCATTCCCAGACGATTTTCGATGGCTACGATGATGCGCCCGTTCTCCCTCGCATGCTTACGGATGATCTCCATAAAACGCCGGTGCGGCTCCGCATCATGGATATAACTGCCGGCGTATTCCAGCACACCGATCAGAAAGATATAGTCGTAATCCGTATCCAGCGACGGCTCAATATCTTCAAAGTTTCCCACCAGGATCGTCATATTATCCGCATCCCTATGTCGGTATGCATTGATCATACTGCGTTTTTTCGACAATTCCACACAGGTGAGCGTACCTGCTTTTTCGGAAAGCACACCGGAAATAGCCCCACAGCCGGCGCCTACTTCCAGGACTTTGGCCCCTTCCGGGATCCGCAGCCACGAGACGATGTTTTCCCGCAGGTCCGACAAATGGTACAGGACAGGCCAGCTCCTGTGCTCAGCGATGATAGCCGGATATTCGGCCGGAGAATGGTCCTTTACGATCTGCAGCAGTTCATCCTCTACCGCACCGTCACAATACAGATCGGCTCCGCCGTAAAAGCGGAGATCCAGCGTTACGTTTCCGATTTTTTCGATATTGTTTTCTGACATGTTTTGATTCCCATGCAAAAATTAAATGTCTTTTACGACAACTTTTGAGTTCATATCGTAGAAGCCCACGGTATTTTTTTCGGAGACCACGGTCAGCTGCAATGCGTCATACAGCCGGTGATAGACCGTAAAATCGTCACCTTCATAGCCGGTGCAGCCAAAGGACAGCAGATACTCACCGCCCTGCAGATCCACCTGCTGTGTAAAGGTGATCTCCTTCTTTTCCCCGGCTTTGCAGGGTTCCAGAAAGGTCTTTTCAAACATGGTATTGGTCCCGCAGATCTCCGTACCCTTTACATCCTTAAAGGACAATGCAAAGATCGGGGCCGGCACGTCCTGTCGGATCTCCACTTTCATATGCACGGTGCACTCCGTGCCTTTCATTACCGCATTGATGCGGCGTCCCTGCGGATCCGTCACGAACACTTCCGTGATCTGCGCCTTGCCGGAGCCGTATTCCAGCGTTTCCACATCTGCAATTTCTTCCGGATTTCCGTTCTTAGATGCATCTTCCGTATTCCCGGATACCTGCGCCTTTTGGGAACCGGCGTCTTTGGATCCGGATGGTTCCGGTCCCGTTTTTTCTTCTACCGCTTCCGCCGGTGCCTCATACTGTCCCACCAGCACCTGCTTGTAGATATCCAGCATCTTCTTCGGTGCGCCTTCGCCCAGCTTCTTTCCCTTTTCCAGCAGGATCACACGGTCGCAGTATTTTGCGATGCTCGACATATCGTGACTTACGAACAGGATCGTCTTACCCTGCTCCTTAAATTCTTCGAATTTGTGATAGCATTTCGACTGGAAGAACACATCGCCGACCGAAAGAGCTTCGTCCACGATCAAGATCTCCGGCTCGATATTGATAGCCAACGCAAAGGCCAGACGCACGAACATACCGGAGGAATAGGTCTTCACCGGCTGATGTACAAAGTCCCCGATATCGGCAAAAGCCAGGATATCGTCCAGCTTGGCATCGATCTCTTCTTCGGAAAAACCGATCATCGTGCCGTTCAGATAGATATTCTCCAGCCCCGTATATTCAGGATTAAATCCTGCGCCCAGTTCCAGCAATGCGGAAATGCGCCCGTTTACGTTCACCTCGCCGGAAGTGGCATTCAGCACACCGGTAATGATCTTTAAGATCGTCGACTTGCCGGAGCCGTTGGTCCCGATGATGCCCACCGTCTCGCCGGTCCGGATATCGAAAGAAACATCATAAAGAGCATGATGCTCCTTGTGGCGCGGCTTACGCGTCAGGTGCAGCGCCTCCCGCAGACGGTCCCGGTTGCGTTCGTATAGTTTGTAAGTTTTGCAGAGGTTTTTAACCTCAATGGCGATCTCTTTATTCAAGTGTATGTATCCTCATAAAATGATGGCCGGTAAGTATTTCGATACTTACAATACGTCAGCAAAATGTACCCGCAGTCGTTTGAACAATCCCAGTCCGATCAGCATCAGCACCGCTGTCACGCCCCAGAAATACAGTGTAAGCGGGATATTCTCCCAGAACCACCGGCCTTCAAACAGGGACTCACGGTAACCGTTTACGATATAGTAGACCGGATTGAGTTTAAAGACGATGCGCAGCACCTCCCATTTTCCCTGCAGAAAGCCAAGATCCCACAGGATCGGTGTCGCCCACATCCCGACCTGCATCAGGATATTGACGATCTGTGCCAGGTCGCGGAAAAAAACCACGATCGCACTGGTCGTATAGCTGATCGCTACGATCATCACGAACATACACAGGCTGTAATAGGGTAACTGCAACAGATACGGATTGGGTCCATATCCGTAGATAAAGTACATCAGCAGCATTACCGCTGCAAAAAAGACGTGAATAAAACTCGCTCCCAGCACTTTGACGACCGGCAGCACCCGGATCTCAAAGACGACCTTCTTCACCAGATAGTTGTACTCCAGGAAGGCATACATCCCCTGCATTACGGCTTCACTGAAATAGAACCACGGCACCAGTCCGGCCGTCAGCCACAGAACATAGGGTGCTTCGATACCACCCGCAAGCCTTTGCGAACGTGTATCAAAGACCACTTCAAAAACAAAATAGTACAGCACGACCGTAACGACCGGCTGTACCAACGCCCACAATGCTCCCATATAGGAGCCTGCGTAGCGCTTTTTAAAATCATTTTTCGCCAGCTTCCAGACCAGATGGCGATTCTTCCATAAATCTGACATTTGCTTACCTGCTGCGATAGTCCGCGAAGGAAGGCCAATTACGGTCGCGCTCGTTGATATTCAGTTCCATATCTTCCGGGATCGGCCATTCGATCGCAATATCCGGATCGTTATAGCGCAGACCGCCCTCATCGCCCGGATGATAGAAATCACTGCACTTGTAGCAGAATTCCGCATAGTCCGACAATACGACAAAACCATGCGCAAACCCCTTCGGGATGAAGAACTGCTTCTTGTTTTCTTCCGAAAGAAGTACGCCGAACCACTGCCCATAGGTAGCGGAACCCTTGCGCAGATCTACGGCCACATCAAATACTTCGCCGCGTACCACACGTACCAGCTTGTCCTGCGGATGCTCGATCTGGTAATGCAGACCGCGCAATACACCCTTTGTAGAAGACGACTGGTTGTCCTGCACGAAGACCTGATCGATCCCCGCTTCCTTAAAATCGTTAAAATTGTACGATTCCATAAAGTATCCGCGCTCGTCGCCGAACACCTTCGGTGTGATGACTTTTAAGCCTTCGATCTTACATGTTTCTACTGTGATCTTGCCCATGATTCATATGCTCCTTAAATATTTTTTCGCTTATTTCCAGATCCGGTCGAGATCCACGCGGGTGCTGATGCCGTCGATCGTACCGCTCGATGTATACTGCCAGATGCGGAAATTGCCGGTAAACAGAGGATTTGCCCGGTATTCTGCCAGCCAGTGTGTATACTCCTGCAGCTCCTCATCGTTCAGATTGTTATAAAACCAGTAACGTCCCGAATAGACGCCACCATGATATCCCGCGCTCTTTGCCGTCTCACAGAACGCTTTGACCACAGCCGTTCTGGTATGACGATCCAGCCCGTCGGCACGCCCATTTCCGCCGGCTCCTTCCACATCGATAAAGATAGGATAATCCAGATGGTACTCCCTGCAAAGCTCTGCTGCCATGGAAGCCTCTTCCACCGCTTCCACTTCGCTCACTGCCTGCGTGAAAAAGTATACGCCCACCTCAATCCCGGCCTCGGTAGCACCTTTTATATTTTTCTCAAAATACGGATCCACGACCAGCTTGCCGGTCGAGGAACCACGGTAACCGCAGCGGATGATGGCAAATTCCACACCGGCTGCCGCCACCTTCTGCCAGTCAATCTCTTTCTGGTACTTGGATACATCGATACCGAAAGCCGCATCCGTACCTTCCCATCTGCCGGTCACTTCCGTCTCGTCCGCATCCTCACTGGCTTCCTGCTCTGCCGTATCATCGACCGCAGGATCCACTTCCGATTCCGCATAAACGTAAAACATGATATCGTCAATGACCGTATATTCCAGCTGATCCTTGACATTTACACGCATCGGCTCCGTCGGGATCTCGTAGCCATCCACTGCCCCCAGTGTCAGAAAATACTCTCCCGGTTTGATATCCGGTACATAGATCAGGCCGTCCTGGTCCAGATCCTTGTATTCGCCTGCCGGAGCCACCGAGACATAGAAGGGAATGCCTTTGACTGCCTCCCCGTTTTCGTCCTGGATCTGAATACGGATATCTTTCATCATACTGCTCGCACTCAGATACAGTCTGGGAGCACGCGCCGTACTTTCCGATACGGTTACCGACTGTGCCGGATCAGGATCAAAGAAAAACTCGTCCTGCAAAAACGCCCGGTAGGATGCTTCATCCTGTACCGGTTTCTGTACGGAAACCGTCTGCGAGCCCGGCTTATCCTCCGGCCGGTTGGAATACCACACCAAAAGTACCGCCAGCAGAAGCACCGATACCACAGCGAGGATTGTCAGATTCCGGACATGCTTATCCATAAGCGTTTACAGGCCGTTAGCCACATCCGTCAGATACTGTCCGTACGCTGTTTTCATCAGCGGCTCCGCCAATGCCAGCAGCTGCTCTTTCGTAATAAAGCCACGCTTATAAGCGATCTCCTCGATACAGGAGATGTACAGCCCCTGCCGTTTCTGGAACGCAGCCACAAAGTCCGCCGCATCCAAAAGTGCATCGTGATTACCGGTATCCAGCCATGCAAACCCGCGCCCCAGCGTCTCCACATGCAGCGTACCCCGGTTCAGATATTCGTTATTGATGCTGGTGATCTCGATCTCGCCTCTTGCGGAAGGCTTCACATTCTTTGCGATCTCCACCACGTCATTATCATAAAAATACAGGCCCGGCACTGCATAGTTGCTCTTCGGATGTTCCGGTTTTTCCTCGATGGAAACCGCCATACCGTTCTCATCAAACTCTACCACACCATACTCTCTCGGATCGCGTACATAGTATCCGAAGATCGTCGCACCACTCTCTCTGGAAGCCACTTCACGCAGCTTCTTCGAAAAACTCTGTCCGTAAAAGATATTGTCGCCCAGGATCAGTGCCACACTGTCGTTTCCTATAAAATCCGCACCGATGATGAATGCATCGGCGAGACCTCTCGGTGTCTCCTGGACTGCATAGGAAAATTCCAGTCCCAGCTGGCTGCCGTCACCGAACAATTCCTTAAATACCGGCAGATCCCGCGGTGTGGAAATGATCAGGATCTCACGGATCCCGGCCAGCATCAGGATCGACAGCGGATAATAGATCATCGGCTTATCATACACCGGCATGATCTGCTTGGACACCGCCTTGGTCAGCGGATAAAGTCTGGTGCCGGATCCACCGGCCAGAATGATACCTTTCATCTAACGTTCCTCCTGTATATTTACTCAAAATCCCATATAACTGTAGTTCATATCCACAGAGCCCTGAATGCCGGCGATGCTGCCATTCTTTGTAAACTGCCACAGGTCATAATGTCCTGTGTAATCGGTCTGTTCTACATAATGTGCCATCCAGATCTTGTATCCGCCGATCACATTCAGATCCACGGACGGCCCGAGCCATGCCTTGGAACAATATACCCCCGGCGTATAACCGCCGCTGCGGATCGTCTCGCAGAAAGCCCGGCATACGGCAGAACGTGCCGCTTTGTCCAATCCGTCCGCACGTCCGTTGCGGTTCGTTGTAAACTCCGTATCGATGAATACCGGAAGACTCACACCATACCCCTGCATCATCGCAAGTGTCATGGATGCCTCTTCTACCGCTTCCACCTCATTGATCGCCTGACTGAAGAAATATACGCCGACTTTGAGTCCTGCTGCCGCAGCTCCCTGAATGTTGCTCCGGAATTTGGAATCCTCCACCAGCACGCCACTGTCCGAACCACGGTAACCGCATCGGATGATGACAAACTTTACTCCCGATGCCTTCACGGCACTCCAGTCGATCGCACCGTTCCATTTGGATACATCAATACCGATGACCATTCCGTTGTCATAACCAGTCTCCTGCGTCGGTACCGGCGTTGCTGTCGGTTCCGGTGTCGGGGTCGGTGTCGCGGTAGGCGTTGCCGTTGCCGTCGGAGTGTTGTTTTCCTTCTTTAAAACACCATCCGGGCCGAAATTGTATTTTACTCCCAGGATCTGCTGCTCACCGGTCACTTTTTTGCCGTTGCGGTCAAAAAAGTAGGTGTTGCCGTCAATCACCTGCCATCCCGTATAAGTATACTCTGTATCGCTCAAAATGTAAAACTCTGATTTCAGGTAGTAATCGGCATAGGTAGCTTCCACATATTTCCCGTCACTGTTTTTGATATAGACCTGGTTCCCGTTCTTATCCCGCAATCTGGAAGAAGTATCCTGCTTCGGATCCGGCGCAGGCGTGGCCGTTGGTGTAGCTGTGGTCTCTGCGGTCGGTGCAGTGGTTGCCGTCGGTGTCGCGGTAGGCGCTGCCGTAGCTGTGGGCGTCGGAGTTGCCGTGGCCTCTGTGGTCGGCACAATGGTTGCCGCAGGCGTTGCGGTTGCTTCCGGAGTCGCCGTAGGCGTTGCCTCCGCCGTCGGTGTGGTTGTTGACTCAGCCCCCTGTGTTGCCTCTTCTCCGGGCTCGACAGCTGTCTTCACCGTGCCCTGCGCCGGTCCCGGACAAGGCATTGCTGCCGATGCATATTCGTAGACATTCGATTCCGTATCACACCTTGCCTGATCCGGTGCTGCGATCGAATCCTTCGCCACCGGTTTGTATCCGCTTCCGCCGCTCACCGGTGTTTTGCTCGATTCCACCCACTCTATGGTATCGCCATTCATCAGGACCGGGCTCGGGCTCGGACTGGGCGTCGGGGTAGGTGTCGGGGTTTCTGTCGGCAGTTCCGCCGGTACAGCCGGCATCGTTACCTGTGGTGCCCCCGCTGCTCCCAGCGACACACCGGTATCCTCGGCCGCTACATTGATCTCGGATTCCTTCTTGATCTCCTGGGCCACATCGATCTGCTGATATACGATCTTTTCACGTACATTGATGCTCTCCGGCACGCCGACAAACTGATATCCGTCTACCGCAGTCACTTCCACGGTATAATCTCCGCTCTTGATTCCCTTTTCATATATGATACCGTCCGCGTCCGCATCCGTCAGGACTACGGCTTCGCCGTTTGCAGGCTGCAGATGCACTTCAAATGCCACATCCGTGATCAGTCTTCTGCTTTCCTGCCAGAAAAACTTGATCTTCAGATCCTGTTCCAGGGAAGTAAACGTCACTTCCACAAGCTGTCCGTCCACCGGCACGGTAATCGTCTCGCCCGTTCCCGCTTCCGGGCTTTCCGGCACTTCCGTCGGCTGGGAAAGCCGTCCGGCTTCTGCCATAGCCTGTAAGCCGCTTTCTCCTGCCACGCCGATACTGCTCAAACTCTGTCCGACATCATACATGTAGCTCTGACTGCTCTGGCCCCAGCTCTTCTGGCGTGCCGCGATCAGTGCGGTCATTCCCACGGAAAACAGCAGGATCGCTGCGATCGCGAACTTCAGCCAGCGGCTGCCGCTTTTCTTCTCCGGAGTTTTATCATTCTCCCCGGAATGCTTTCCGGATTTTTTTACGGTCTTTTTCTTCCTTTTTCCCCCGGAAGATCCCGCATTCTTTGTGTTCTCTTTACCGGTCTTTACCGCTTTTTCATGCCCGCCGGATCTTCTTTTCCGCGCTTTTTTTTCTTTTCCTGCAGGCACAGCGGCATCATCCGCCTCATATCCAGCGTCCTCATAATATTCCGGATCATCTTCTTCTATCGGATCCGCTGCTTCCTCCTCCCCGGCTTCTGCATTTTCCCCTTCGTCGTAATACTCTTCCTCATATTCCCCGGAGTATTCTTCCTCCTCATAATACTCTTCGTCCGGGTATTCTTCTTCCGGGTACTCCTCTTCAGAATACTCGCCGTCCTCCAAATACGCTTCTTCAGCATCCTCATCTGCCGAAGCCTCCCCGGCGTTTTCAGCGGCATCTGCCCCCAAAGCCTGCTCTTCTGCCGAAACATCCGCAGTGCCATATCCCGTTTCTCCTGCTGCTTCTTTTCTGCCCAATCCCGCAGCCTCCCGCTCCGAGACCGGCTGTCTCTCATCTGTCTCGCTTCCGGTCCGTCCCCCGATCACCTCAAACAGATCCGAATCCAGATCGATGAGTGGCATCGTTTCCGATCCGACCATTTTTACCTTACTTACATCGATCACCTGGGTCTCCTGCAGATCCCGCTTGATCTCTTCGGAGATATCCGTCAGAAGCATCGTATCCACAGAGATCTCCCCCTGAAATACGTGATCTTCCTTATTCTCTTCGTCGGTATAGCTTTCCGTATCCTCCGGTTCCGCCGTTGTTTCTTCTTCCGTGATCGTATCGTCTGCTTTGAAAGATTCCTTCGTTATCTCCTCTGCCGCCCGTTTTTCCTCTGCATCCGCTTCCGCCGATCCGGCCTGCTCCGGTCTGCCGGCACTATCCGTGTCTGCTTTGTCTCCGGTTCCGGCTTTTTCCGCATCCTGTTCATGGACTGCAGCACGCAGTTCATCTACCAGGATCGAAAGCACCTGCGCATGGATCCCGGCTTTCTCCTGTGCCGCCGTCCTTTGTTCTTCGTCCATTTTATCCAGATCAATGATATCAAAATCTTTATTCATTACCAATTCATCCTTTTCCATGAAGGCTCAAAATCCGACATAGCAATTTTACCAAACAATAATTGGGCTATTTTATGTAAACATAATTAGTTAGATTTTAACATATAATATTAGCAATTGACAAGACTAAAATCGGTTTACAGATATATGCCATAACAGATTATTTAGTTTTCGTCAGGTCATTTTTAGTTAAATCATTAGTCAAATTTTACAATTGTGTTCAAACAAAAATACTAGTATACTTCTAATCACAAAAGCGGGATTCTGGCAGCCGGGGTTCTTCCCGCATCTGCTGCTTCCCGCTCCAATCTGAAAGAATCACTTCTATAAAATCGCCTGAACTTCCCGATTATGGAATCTTCAGCCTCCCCAGAATACATAGATACTGTAGACGCCACGCTGGGACATCAGTTCAAATCCATAATCCTGCGGCACATTCAACTTCGGTTTCAGTGCATTGACCACCAGAAAACGCACGGAATTGTACTTGCATTTATCCGCCAGGATCTCGAAATCCAGCATTTCCGCCGCCATCTGCTCATAAAATCCGTTTCCTTCGTTCCAGCGCTCATCCAGCATTTCACGTCCGTAAGGCATGCGCAGGGTTGCATCATACTGCCGCACAAAAGTCAGCATTTCCGGTGGGAATGCAGCAAATGTCACTTCATCCACCTCATGTTTTTTGATATCCTCGACGATATCGATCACATTCTGCGGTATCTGGTATGGATTCTCCGCCAGTCCGATCTCGCCGGAGATCTGTCCGGAAAAGACGGATTCTCCCCCAAGAAACAATACGACCAGGATCAGCATCAGTCCTGTCACCTGATGCTCCCGGATCAGCACAGCCCCGGCATAAGCCAGACCGACTCCCACCGGCACCAGCCACCACATACGCCAATAAGTCGTAGCATCCACGAAAGTGATATACAGAAAATAAAACAACGGAAAGAAAATAAAAATGATCACAAGAATACTGCCATACAGCAAAACGGTACGGTTCGAACGATCCTTCTCGGAAAGCCCGATATAGATCAGCGCGATAAAAAAGAGCACCATGATGATACCGGTCCCGGAATACTGTGAATATATGGTAAACATCTCTTTCAGCATATGCATATCATGCAAACCTCTCTAACGCATACATTGCCATAAAATAATAACACGGGATCATGGAAAGGAGCCCCCCGAGGATCAGCATCGGCCGCCCATTCCGTATCGCCGCCAGCAATATGAACAGCGTCTCAAGCACGATCAGCAAAAGCAGCCCCAGACTGCTGCTGAGAGCACCGGTCAAATTCACAAAAAACAGTAATACAAATAATCCGGCCGTTCTCTTCTCCTCAGTCTCTCTTTCCTCATTTTCTTTTTCCGGTTCCGTACGACAGACCACCGCCAGCATAATGAGAAGCGCCATCGGGATCACCAGATTGGCCAGAACCGATTTTCCCTGCCAGGTTCTTGTAAGAAAAAAGGTTTCCCTGGTATATCTGGAATATACGCCGAAATCATTCAGAAGACAGATCAGGACCATAAACATCGGCAGACGCTTTTTATCCTTATGAAACAAAAGACGTCCGATCTGCATATAGATCATATAACTGGCAACGATCAGGAAGGACGGAAGGATGGTATGGGCAACCATCGCTGCGTGCAGTCCGCTCTGTCTTGCAAGCAATGCGATAAACAGCGGAAACGGCGCCAGCGCATGCCGGTAATCCAACACACTGTACGCTCCGGTATAAGGATCAAAATAATACACCAGATCGGTCACATCGGCTAACAGGGCCTGTCCGACATAATATGCATCATCCCCGTCTGCCGTCATCACCAGAACCGATGCCACCAGCTGTAACGCAAGCAGAATATAAAATATAATCCACAGTCCCAGCTCCGAACGGCTTTTTCCCCGGATGGAAGGCAGTTCAAAACTCTCTTCTGCCGTTGTCTTCGTGATGCGGACCACCGCCAATACAAATCCCAGAAACGACAGGACCACCGCGATCCAGAACATGATCCGGATCAGCACAGACAAATGCCCCCTCTGCAGCACGATGACCACGGCCGGGACCTGAAAGATCCCGAGCATGGTAAAAAAACCGCACAGATACACCTGACACGGTGTTTTTTTCTGCTTAGCGATCAAATGGCAAGGCAGTATTCCTATGAGCAGCGGGAACAGGACCAGCCATAATATAAAACTATCCATATGATGTAACAAAGACATCCTTAACGGTATTCCTCTCCGAGAATATGATTTACATTTTTCTTAACAAAGTGTTATAATGATACAGGCGTTATTATAACCTATTTTTTTGCAAAAGTAAAAGGAGAGACCTATGATTTCCATTGTCGTTCCAACTTATAACGAAAAGGACAACATACGTCCGCTGCTTTCCCGTATTGACGGGGCATTACCGGGGATCGATTATGAAGTGATCTTTGTCGATGACAGTAAAGATGAGACCCCGCAGGTGATCGAGGAGATCGCAAAAGAAAACAGTCACGTGGTACTGCACCACAGAGAAAACGAAAAAGGCCTGGCTACGGCCGTAGTAAAGGGCTTCCGTCTGGCAAAAGGGGATTATGTGGCCTGCATGGACGCAGACCTGCAGCATCCGCCCGAGGTGCTTCTGGATATGTACACAGCGATGCTTGCCCATGCCGATATGGCGATCCCCAGCCGTTTTATTCCGGGCGGCAGTGACGGCGGTCTGGACTTCTTCCGTAAGCTCGTATCCGGCACAGCCCGTTACATCGGTAAATTCCTGCTCCCCTGCCTGCGTAACGTGACCGATCCCACCAGCGGCCTGTTTATGGTACGCCGGGAACTTCTGGAAGGTGCGGACCTCAATCCGATCGGCTGGAAGATCATGATCGAAGTGCTGGCAATGTGTCCGGTCAAGAAAGTACTGGAAACTCCGTACGCATTCCATGACCGGGAAAACGGCGAATCCAAGTTGTCCCTTAATGTAACGATCGAATATATCAAGCAGGTATTCCATCTGATGACCTATGCGACCAACCGCGGACGCGGCATGAAAGTGGTGCGCTGGAGTCCGGCCAAGCTGGAAGAACGCAAAAAAGCGCTGCTGTAAATTCAGAAAAAAGAAACCGCTGTCATACCGGCAGCGGTTTTTTTGTATGTTTTACGTCGTTACCTTTTCAGCTTCGCTCTGCGATCATATCCCGCAGCGTATCTTTGATATCAATGATCGGTTTCCATCCCAGTTCCGATTCGATCTTGTATGCAGAACCCACGATCTCTTTATTATCATCCGGACGCACAAACTCCGGGTTTACTTTGGTCGTAACGTTCACACCGACCTGCGCCGCAATGGTGTCAATGATATCGGACAATCGATAAGCATTCCCGGAACAGATATTGTAGATCTCTCCGGGTGTGCCGTTTTCCAAAAGCATATAGTACGCTCTTACCACATCCCGTACATCCACAAAATCCCGGATGATCGACGTGTCACCGGTTTCTATCTCGCCCTCGTCTTTTCCGCTCTTTTTGATATCGATGATCCGCTTGATAAAGCTCGGAATCACAAAGCGGTCATCCTGTCTCGGCCCTATGTGATTGAACGATCTGGTCATGATCACATTCATACCGTACGCTTTCACGTATACCTTGGACATCAGTTCCTGCGATACACGCGCCACCGCATACGGACTGACCGGATTGACTCTCTGACTTTCCTTCAGCGGCAGCTCGCTCCGGGACACGTTTCCGTATTCTTCCGAAGAACCTACCGAGAGAACTCTGCAGCTCGCATCCGTTTCACGGATCGCATCGATGAGATTCAGAAAGATATTACTGTTGTTGGTAAAGCTCTCTGACGGATACTTCCAGCTGTATGCCACGCTGCTGAAAGCGGCCAGATGCAGACAATAATCCGGCCGGAAAGTCGCAAATGCGCTTTTCAGCGCTTCCCTGTCCATCAAATCGATGACGGAAAAACGGATATTCAGCTTATCCGCATATTTTGCCAGATCGATCTTCGGCGTGGCACGATCCAACCCGAGGATCTCACAGGGAATATCATTCGCATACAGATGATCCAGAAAGTGTCCTGCCACAAAACCGGAAAAACCCGTGATCACGATTCGCTTCATCATCTTATTTTACTACACCCTTCTCCAGGTATTCAGCAAGGTTGGTCTTGATATGTTCTTCTGCGCGCTCTACGGCTACTTTCTCCATATCATGTCTGGTCATGATCTCCACCAGTTTTTCAAACGAGGTCTTGGTGGGATTCCATCCGAGCTCGGTCTTCGCCTTGGTCGGATCGCCCCAGAGGTTTACTACATCGGTCGGACGATAGAAATCCGGGGATACTTCCACCAGCACTTTTCCGGTCGCCTTATCAATACCTTTCTCATCCATGCCCTCACCCTGCCATTCCAGCTCGATGCCGGCATGATGGAAGGCTAACGTCGCAAACTCACGTACGGAGTGCTGTACACCGGTCGCAATGACAAAATCCTCCGGCTTATCATTCTGCAGGATCAGCCACATACACTCCACATAGTCCTTGGCATAGCCCCAGTCACGAAGGGAGGACAGGTTCCCAAGATACAGCTTATCCTGTTTGCCCTGTGCGATACGTGCTGCTGCAAGCGTGATCTTTCTGGTAACGAAGGTCTCACCGCGGCGCTCGGATTCATGGTTAAAGAGGATACCGGAACAGCAGAACATATTGTAGGCCTCGCGGTATTCCTTGGTGATCCAAAAACCGTACTGCTTAGCCACAGCATAGGGGGAATACGGATGGAACGGCGTATTCTCATTCTGCGGTACCTCTTCTACCTTACCGTAAAGCTCGGAGGTAGATGCCTGATAGATACGGCAGGTCTCTGCCAGCCCTGTGATCCTTACGGCTTCCAGTACACGCAAAACACCGGTCGCATCGATATCCGCCGTAAATTCCGGTGCATCAAACGAAACCTGTACATGGGACTGTGCCGCCAGATTGTAGATCTCATCCGGCTTTACCATACCGATCACCTTGACCAGAGAAGAAGTATCGGAAAGATCACCGTAATGCAGGTGGAACTGCGGATGTCCTTCCAGATGCGCGATACGGTCACGGAAATCCACCGATGAACGGCGGATGATACCATGTACCTCATATCCTTTTTCGATCAGGAACTCGGACAGATAGGATCCGTCCTGTCCGGTTACGCCTGTGATCAATGCTCGTTTCATTCCTGTTCCTCACTTTCTTTTAAAAACCTGCGAGCACATAACATACTATATAATGTGCATACTTTTGTTAGTATACCCTATATGGGCAAAAATGTAAATATGTGTACGGTTCAGCCCTCTTGGGATCCCACGATCACCCGGAGTCTGTGCTTCATCCGCTCCCCGGATCGTTTCAGATCCAGCATCCCGCGTACTCTCGCCTGTGCCGCCTGCCCCAGCTGCTGCCGCAGTCCCGGTTCCTCGTACAGCCGTCGCAGCTGCCTTGCGGCATCCTCCGTATCCGGATCTGCCCAGATGGTCCCTTTGCGGTACAGACTGATATCCCGTTTGGTCCGCAGCAGACGGTACCTTACCGGGCAGCCGCAACCTGCATCCAGAAACTCTCTGGTCGAGGAATAGTCGGTCGCCACCGCCACTCCCCCGTATTTCATCACTTCCGCCACCGGCAGCCCAAAGCCCTCTGCACGATGCAGCGACAGGAGCACATCTGCGGCTGCCAGCAGCTCCTGCACCTCCTGCCAGGGAAGCAGTCCTTCCACCCACAATACATTCGGGATACCGCGCAGCCTGCGTTCCAGCTGCTTCTTTTCCTGCTTTGTAAACCCTTTTCCCTTGATCACCAGCCATACATTCTCAGGAACCGTCGGGAAGGCTTTGTGAAAAGCCTCCAGCGCTCCGTAGGGATTTTTTCGTTCGATACTGCTGCGGCCGTCATACAGCACCAGACAGAGCAGATCGCTTTCCGGTACTCCGAGCCGCCTCCGTGCTGCCATCCCGTCCGGCAGCTGTTCCCCCTCTCTGCTCAGGCCATAGTACATCACCTTTACCGGCTTATCCGTCACCTTACGGATCGCCCTGGCGATAAAAGCCGACGGTACCCAGATCTCATCAAAAAAGTCGCACACCTTATGCCACTCTTTCGGCAATTCCGGGGTCTCCCAGAGCCAGAAGGCGATATTGTAATGCTCATCCAGCTGTCTGCGGTCAAACTGCTTCAAAAAGGAAAGCCATACCGACGGCTGCAGATGAAACAGATTCACCCCATAGTCCGTCTGCCCTTTTTCTTCCTCTGCATGCAAAAAGCAGCCGGACCACTCTTCGATATGATGAAAGGAATAGGGAATCCCCACCTCGGCAAAGGCTTCCCGCAGCAGCTGTACGCTGCGGCTTAAGCCCGTTCCCGCCGCACTGTCTCCATACAGATTGATACCCGCAGGACATTTTCCGGCTGCAAAATCCTTATGTGACAGTCCGCTGAAATAGGCCAGTGCCTGCCGGTCTTTATAAGCATTCCGTGCATTCAAAAGCCCTCTGGGGATCAGAGGCCGCACGATATCCTTCCACGTATGCGGTTGTTCATTGATAACTTCAGCCTTCATCCTTCAACATCGCTTCCCAGATCGCCTCTGCGGAACATTTCCATGAAAATCTCGCCAGATTACGCCGGATCTTATTCTCGCTGCAGCCCTGCCACACACGCGCCTGCAGCAGTGCCTTTTTCAAAGCTGCAGGAGTATTTTCAAAGTAAAAGGCCGTACTTCCCATCACTTCCCGGAGCACCGGGATATCGGATACCACGACCTTCCGCACTCCATAACTCTGTGCCTCCAGCGGCGGCAGTCCGAAGCCTTCGTACTTGGAGGGGAACAGAAAACATTCCGCACCGGCATAGAGCGCCGGAAGATCTGCCTCGGGCAGCGCCCCTAGTACATGCAGGCTTTTCAGATAAACGATATCTTCCGCACTTCCTGTATCTTCCGCTTCGAAACGACGGATCTCTTCATGTAATTCTTTATTTTTCCAGCCTTCCCGCCCGGCCAGCACCAATGGCGGCAACGATTCCCCGGCCTGCCGCAGTTCCCGGTATGCCTGCAGCAGCATCGGCAGATTCTTTCTCGGCTCCATCGTACATAGGCACAGCCAGTATTTCTCCGGAAGGTCATATTTCACTCGCACCGCATCGATCACATCATCTGCCGGACGTTTGGCTTTCTGATCCGGTGCGCATGGTGCCAGGATCACGTCCTCCTTTTCGATCCAATGCCGAAAATATACATATCGGTATAAGATATTATTCCGGGATTCCTGCGAGATCGTGATCACCTTATTGCAGATTTTGACCGTATGGGCATATCCTTTTCGAAAAAAGACGACGGAACTGCGTTTCATTGTTTCCGGACAGTGAAAACATGCCAGATCCGCGATCAGACCATAGGTATTCGGCATCCGGAAACGCAACGGTACCGGAAACGCCGGAAAAAGATAGCGGTCTGCCTTCAGTTTCTTCATCACAGCCGGCAGTCGCAGCTGATTGACCAGCAGCTTGTTTTTTCCTTTGATCACGCAAAAAGATACCCTTGAAAACCTGCGCCAATCCTGCAAAAATTCCGGCACTTCATTACGCACCACAAGGATAAACCGCACCTTGCGCGTCGTATGTATCAGCACTTCCGTGATCCGGTAGGCATATCGCTCGAGACCGCTCATACGCTCCCCCAGTGCCGTCAGATCCACCGCCACCGTAAGCGTACCGCTTATATTCATCTTTTCCATCCCACTGATAGCTTTTGCCATTCCACGCACCTGTCAAACCGATCACATTTCCGTACCCTGATCTTTTCCGATATACCCGCGGATCGTCCGGTCACGATATTTCAATGCCAGCCGGAAGATCTTCACATCCTCGATGAAATACCTCCGAAACAGCCGCACCGGTTCCTGCAGGAAACGGGAAAACCATTCCAGGCCGTGCCTCTGCATCCATTTCGGCGCACGGCGTTTTTCTTTTGCCAGAAAGCTTACTGCCGCTCCAAAAGGCAGAGCCACATGGCACTGCAGGCGGTCTTTGTATTCGGCGATCCATTTTTCCGATTTGGGTGCTCCCAATCCGACGACCAGGATATCCGTGCCAAACTCTGCCACCTTTTTCAGGATACGTTCGCTTTCTTCCGCATCCTCCGAAAAATTCATGGACGGTGCATATCCTCCTGCGGCCGGGATCTCCGGCCAGACGCTTTTCACCTGCTTCACTGCGGCCGAAACCGTCTTCTCATCTGTCGCCAGAAAAAAGATCCGCCGCTTATCCTCCTGCGCAAAAGCACATACCTCCGGCAGCAGATCGGCTCCCGTCACACGCTCCAGTAACGGACAGCCCAGGGAATCCGCGATCCACAGAAGCGGCATCCCATCCGGAACGATCAGATCAGCTTTTTCAAACAGCTCACGAAATGCAGCATCTTTCTCCGCCTTTACAATATGATCCGCATTAGGGGTGATCACCAGATGCATTCCCTTCTCCCCTGCAAATCCCCGGATCTTTTCTGCCGCTTCCGAAAAAGCCACATCATCGATCCGGATATTCATAAATGCTCTTCGGCGTTTATCCCCGTCAGATGTTTTTGCAATGAGAGTCCCGGATGCTCCGAACACAAGAAACAGCACCGCCATCAGGCCGGCGCCAAAGAGATCCTTCCCCAGGTCAACGATATCGCATTCCCTGCCCGGGATAAATGCCTGGATGATCTCATCCGTAACCGCTACCGGAAGGCAGAATAAAAACATATACATACTGCGCAGGTATTTTCGTATCCCGTTGGCGGAGGCCGCCAGACCAACCATAGCAGAAAGAAGCGCAAACTCCGTCATATGCGCAAATATACGCGCATAGGTATTCAGTATATCTTTCTGATAATGATCCAGAGGATTTTTGTTCCCATCCAGTACACGATAGACCTTATCGGCCACCGCCCCGCTGGTCACCGTCGTGACATCCCCGGGCTGCAACGTAAAATACAGGATCATCAGCATGACCATCGGGATAGGGATACATGCCCACAGATTCCAGTTTTTTAAGCCATTTTTCTTCATGCAGCTTTCAGACGATCAGCTTAAAGTACTCGATCGTCTTCTTCAGTCCTTCCTCCAGAGGAATGGTCGGTTCCCATCCCAGTTCTTTCTTCGCCAGATCGATCACCGGCTTACGCTGCAGCGGATCGTCCGAAGGCAGCGGCTCAAACACGATCTTCGACTTGCTGCCGGTCAGTTCGATCACCTTCTCCGCCAGCTGCAGAATCGTAAACTCGCCGGGATTGCCGATGTTTACCGGTCCCGTAAATCCATCCCGGGAATTCATGAGGCGTACCATTCCCTCGATCAGATCATCCACATAGCAGAAACTTCTGGTCTGTGCCCCATCCCCGTATACCGTGATATCCTGACCTTTCAGTGCCTGTACGATAAAATTCGATACCACACGTCCGTCGTTCGGATGCATATTCGGACCATAGGTATTGAAGATACGCATCACTTTGATATCCACATTATTCTGTCTGTGATAATCAAAGAACAGGGTTTCCGCTACACGCTTGCCTTCATCATAGCAGGAACGGATCCCGATGGTATTGACACAGCCACGGTAACTCTCCGGCTGCGGATGCACTTCCGGATCTCCGTACACTTCCGAAGTGGATGCCTGCAGGATCCTGGCATGCACGCGCTTTGCAAGCCCCAGCATATTGATCGCGCCCAGCACGCTGGTCTTGGTCGTTTTGATCGGATTGTACTGGTAATGCACCGGACTGGCCGGGCAAGCCAGATTGTAGATCTGATCCACCTCCAGATGGATCGGCTCCGTAATGTCATGCCGGATAAACTCAAAATACGGATGCCCGATCAGATGACGGATATTATTTTTATTTCCGGTAAACAGATTATCCAGACAGATCACGTCATTGCCCTCTGCGATCAGCCGGTCGCAAAGATGTGATCCCAAAAAACCGGCACCGCCGGTTACCAATACTCGTTTGCTCATATGTTTTCTCCCTTTTCTGCTGACACCTCTGTCTATTTTCCCAATAAAATCCGCAGATATGGCGTGATGCTGTGATACACGGCTGCCGGAAAACTGTAATTCTTCCGCACAAAATGATACCAGTCCTTTCGTGGCAGACCTTTGGGACCTTCCTTCCGCTTCAGCCTCGTCTTCCGGTCAAGTCCCCGATCCTTCCAGCTGCCGGAAATATCATTGTCATCACACTCGCCGACAAAATCCGCGGTATTGATCACCGTAGCGCCTCTGTGCCGGAGTTTCAAACCATAATCATAATCGCCCATACTGTGCACATACATCGGATCCAGATTTCCCATCCGCCGGAAGCACTCATACGTCAACAGCAGACAGTTACAGTTAAAGGTATCGCACTGCTCCGGTTCCTCACTCGGCGGAATCAGTTCATATCTTGCGAGATACTTTGACTTCTGCCGCACGCCGCCGTAACTCTGCTGTCCCTTGCTGTCCTTCGTAGCCCCTGCCACAGCATCGGTTCGATACTGCGTCAGCCGCGCGATCAGCCGGCTCACCGTTCCCGGGAAAAATTTCACATCATCATTGACCAGCAGCACATAAGCGCAGTCCTTCATATACTTTGCCGCATAGCGCATCGCGATCCGCATACCGCCGTTCCAGAACAGATCGTCCGGCGCATGGATATGCCGGATCTGCAGTCCCTCTGCCGCCAGCTCACGGAGTGCCTCTTTTGTACCGTCCGTACTCCCGGCATCCACCACGACAAACTGCAGCGTCTCTCTGATCTCACCTTCCGTCAGCGAACGGATGCACGCCGTTGTATGTTCTTTTCTGTTATGACAGGTCATCAGGACCGCGATCTTATCCATGTTCCACCTCATCCGCCCTTCGGGCACCTGTCTCGCCTGCCGGCTCGGTCCGCGCTAAACGTGTGCCACTGGCACACAGCGCCCTCAAGGGGAAGGCAAGTTTCAGACTGTTTGCGTCAACAATCGGGCCAGTTCCCGGATCACTCCGTAGCCGCCCTTTTTTGTCGAGATCCAGTCGGCAATCTCCAGGATCTCTTCCTCGGCATCCGCAGGCGCTCCCACGATTCCCACCAGTTTCATAGCCTCGTAATCATTTAAGTCGTTGCCGATATACAGCACACGGCTTAAGGATATGTTCTCTGCCTCGCAGTATTCCTTCAGAGCCTTCGCCTTATCCGGCACGTTATGGATCACGGGAATCTTCAGTTTGGCCGCACGGTGTGCCACGATCGGGTTCACCTCGGTCGACAGGATCAGCTGCGGAATCCCTGCTTTACGGATCATCCCCACCCCGTAACCGTCTCCCCGGTTAACGATCGCACTTTCCTTACCGTTCTCATCCACGATGACCCGATTATCCGTCATCACACCGTCAAAATCATACACCAGCAGATCGATATCCGCTTTGTTCGGGACAGACATAGTTTTCTCCGATCGTGCCATCAGAACTGCCCCCGATGGCACTTTTTCTTTACAAAATTGATCACCTTGTTCAGGCCGAAATACTTATTGATATACGCCCTGTCATACTCCAGATCCCTGCGGATCACCTTTTCTACCGGCAGCGGAAACTCGATGATGCCGTAGGAAAAATCTTCCGCCGTGCTGCCGGTGGTATGAGTCGCATCTTCACGGTCAAACCCGATGTTGCGGATCAGATTGGCACGGGGTACGATCCCGAGGCCGCGGTTCATATGCCGGCAATAGTCCCATTGTATATCCCAGGTGTCTTTCGCATGCGTATACACACTCTCAATATCTTTTTTCAGGAACATATAGGAAAAACGCCCATGGATGCCCATCAGTCTGCCGGATTTTTTTACTTCCGGCCAGCTTTTTACATCCACATCGTATTTTTCCCAGGCCCTGGCCCAGGTTCCCCAGCCCCAGATGCTGGAGAAGCATGAGAAAATGTACGGCTTATCCATCGAATAATTCTTCAGAAGATTCGTCCCGGAAACCATCATCACCTTCGGGTTATCTTTATAGGCCTCCAGCATGGTATCCATATACGGAAAAAAGTCCGGCGCCGGCACCACATCGTCTTCGAGGATGATCGTACAGTTCTCCTGCGACAACACCCAGCTGATCCCCGAAGCTACGCGGTCACGGCAGCCCATATTGCTTTCGGCATAGTTTTTATGCACTTCGCATGGCCAGTCAATCCCCTCTTCTACCAGTTTGCGGCACGCAGTGACTTTTTCTTCATCATCCGCCCGGCCTGCTCTCGGCGCATCCGAGATCAGATACATTTTGGACGGTTTTGCTACGCGGATCGCATCCAATACTTCTTTGGTCGTATCCGGGCGATTAAAAAAGATCATCGCTACCGGAGATTTGCATGTATAATCGTTCATGATCGCTCCTGTTTATGTAATTTATTATAGATTCCCTCAAATGCGCTTAGCGCTGCATAGCAGGGATAGCCCAACAGAAAAGACTTCACTCGCAGTGTCTTGGCCAGGGGCCATTTTTCCTTTGCAAAGTATTCATAATAGAACCGCTTAAACCATTTGCGGATCTCTTTTTTATCTTTCGCCGTTCCGCCCGCTTTATAAAAACGGATCGCATTGTAGACCGAATAATTGACTTCCTTCAGGTACAGTTCCCGTTCCCCCTGTGCCTTGTAAAAATCCATCTTTTCTATGCTGCAGCCCATCGCATCGGCATAGTTCTTATTGCCGTTTTTTTTCATAATGCCGCCGCGCCACTGCCGGTAATAATACAGCGGTGCATCGATCGTAACGATCTTCTTTGCCCTCCAGATCAGACGGTACGTGATATAGCCATCCTCAAATACCTTTCCCGGCGGGTACCACAGCCGTTCCTCTCCTTCACCGTAGAGCGATGCCAGGTAGATCTTATTCCACGGCACCATACACTCCGTCATCTTTCCCAGAGCGTAATACTGCAGCTCCGCTTCTTTGACACTCAGCTCATGGGTCGGATAGGACTGCTTCTTAAGCATCTCTTCCAGAACTGCCGGCGTGACCGGATGCTCCCACAGCGTACCGTCCGGATCCGTTTCATAAAAACCGCACCAGGCGATCTGTGCGTGATGCGATGTCACAGTCGCATGCAGTGTCTCGATCATCTTCGGATGTGCCGTATCATCCGCATCGATAAATACGATCCATTTACCGCGGGACTTTGTCACACCCACGTTCCGTGCTGCCGACACCCCCTGATTTTCCTGATGGATCACCTCGATACGGTCATCCTTTGCGGCATATGCATCACATACGTTTCCCGATCCGTCCGGCGAACCGTCCTCGATCAGGAGCACCTGCAGGTTCCGGTAAGTCTGTGCCAGGATGCTTTCGATACACGCGCCGATGTAATCCTCCGCTTTGTAGACCGGGACAATGACACTGATCAGATCATCGCTATTCGGTTTTAGTGAATAGGTTTGCTGCATTTATTATCCGTTTGCAAGAGATACTTTTCATTTTAATATCTGCCCAGCAGTTTACTGACTGCACGGCACAGTTTTGCCCATTGATAGCCGCGTTTTCCGCTCTGCAGGTGCTTACGCAGCTCCGACAACTCCTCCGCATCTGCCGTCCCCATACGATAGATCCGCAACGCTTCCTTCAGATCACATTCCACAGCCGTCTCATAAAAAGGCGACAGATCCTCCGGGCGGTACTCCCCTCTGTGCTCATACAGATACTTCAGATCCGGATAATGCCGGATATCGCTGATCGCATGCGTCCCCGGCGAAAGCTCCCGCTCGATGCTGTAACCGATCATATTGGATGCCGACTGCTTCAGCAGCGAGATCGCGTTCCAGGAAGAACCTTCTACCTGCCGGTAGGCGCCCATACACTCCGGCAGATAATACATCTTTCCATGTTGAAACAGCCAGAACGTGATATTGTTGTCATCAAAATTTGCCGCAAGAGCTCCCTGCGGCGGATCATTACGGTAAATATTCCGAAACAGTACTGCATTCGCCTGCAGGAACATCAGTTTCCAATAATCTTTCAGCGCCAGCTTATGCTCCCGCTTTGCCCGGCACAACGGTACCTCATTACCGTCCGGATATGCCATTAACAGATTATGTGCACACATCACACAGTCTGCATTTTCCTTTTTCTCCAAAACAGCGACCTGCCTCTGCAGTTTCTTCGGATCGATATAATAGTCATCCCCGTCCAGAAAGGTGCAGTAATCGCCTTTGGCATGCGCTAAGAGATTCAGCCGGTTGGCAGCCGATCGGTTCACGCGGTTGTACGCCACGCCCTCTTCCCGCGGCATCGTGTACAAAGCGATCCTTCCGGGATGCTTCTCCATATATTCCGATACGATCACAGTCGTCCGATCTGACGAACCGTCATCTCCTACCAGGATCTCCACCGGAAAATCCGTTTCCTGCCGCAGTACGCTTTCCAGCGTCTCGGCAACGTATTTTTCCAAATTATAGGTCGTTATTAATACACTGAGTAACATTATTTTTTCTGAATATCATGGATCGACGGCACCCAGCGTAAGAAAGGCACTCTGTGGATCTCATGCAGGATCATGCGGATCTTCTTTTTGTTATTGTCCAGATTGCTGACCGGCTTGCAGTACTGCGCCGGGCGGCTCTCGGTCGCCTCCAACACGATACGTACCCACTGCTCGATATGGTTCTGCGGCAGGAAAGCACTCCTCGCAAAAGCAGCTGCTGCCGCCCCCATCTGATTGTTCAGCGCCGGATCCTGCAGAAGCCGGATCAGCGCTGCTGCCATTTCGGATACTTCCGGATACAGCAGTCCGGTTTCCTGATCCCTTACCGAATCGCACAGACCGTATTTTCTGCGACATACGACCGGCACACCGCACGCTTCCATCTCTACCGCTGCCAGACCGAAGGTCTCCGTTCCCAGCGGATTGATGATACCGACCGCGGTATTCTGAAACACCTGATATTTCTCTTCTCCGAGGATCCCATGGAAGACTACCCCCGGAAGCAGCTGCCCGTTCGGATCCGTGATCCCGGGCATAAACTGTGCCTCGTATTCCCGCTCGGCCAGTCCGTAAGGTCCCATCTGTGCATTTGCATCATAGAGCTGCCCGTTGCCGATGATATGCAGAGTCGCATCCGGCACTGCCTGCAACACGGCTTTCCAATATGCCGCAAGGATATGAAAGTTCTTATCCGGAATGAGGGAGCCCACATACGTGACGCGTTTCTCCTTCACCGGTCCGCGGATATACTGCTCCGAAGGCGGAATGAACGGATTTGGCACATACGCCATCTTATCGCAGATCAGATCATCCACATAAAAATCATACATCTCCCGCCCTACGGCAACGACACGTTTCACCTGTTTCGTATTCCGAAACAGCTGGATCTCCGTATAGGTCAGACGATTATGCATCCAGAAGATATAGCGCAGATCCAGACATTCCAGCAGGGCATAGACCTGATCCTCCTGATGATTCCGCAAAAGCACTGTGCGATGCGCGTTCTTTTCTGCGGCACGAAGTCCCTCCAGGGCGCTTTCTACCCGGATAAAATTCTCTACCGGCAGTTTTACATCCTGCACACTGTATACATAGATCTCCACATTACCTTTTGCCTGCAATGCCTGCAACAGTAATGCAAAACAGTAAGCCGTACCGCCCACCCCGGGATTTCCCAGCTCCGGCCGACTCAGATCTTTTCCTTCCGTTTCAGGTTCATGAAACAGAACCGCTAATTTATATGCCATCTTAAGCGCCCCCTCTCAAGAATCTTATTATACGGTATATGCACTACAAACAATATTCGCAAAAAAACTTCATAGATATTTTACCACAAAACGAGCTTTTCGTAAACCTGACAAGACTTCAGCCGGCTTTTCGGATCTGCAGACCGACCGTCAATATCAGATTCACGATCACTCCGGCGATCAGTACCGCCCGGATCAGATATTTCTGCTTTTTCCCGTTACACAGCTTCATCAGCATAAAACTGTCTCCCAGGAAGGCAAAGTACAGAAAGATCAGCGTACGATGCCAGGACGAAAACATGGTCGGCGAAAGCATCAGTGCCATCCGCACTGCAAATCCGGTTCCAAGGGCCCAGATCAAACCGATCCTTTTCCACAATGGCAATGTCAGATTCCACAAAACATACAGGGTAGCTGCGATATAGATGCCGAATGCGGCCAGCTCCGCGATCTGGACCACCGTATCGTAAGGCTCCGTCAGATAGATCGCCGGTGTAGTATAATCATAATTCTTCTTATGCCCGATCAGAAAGTCCCGAACGAAGTAGTATGAAGTAAACGCTACATCGATCGCGATCGGAATGCACGAGATCTTCTGTACCCTTTTTGCATGCTTATGCGCAACATTTCCCGGATTCCACCCTGCAAACAGCAGAAGCAGAGAAAACAAAAAGAACGGTACATCCGGGATCATCACGAAATGTTCAAACACAAAAACGGCACACAGGCGGAATTTCTGGAACAGGTTCAGATCCGGAAACTCCGGCATCCAGTTGCGGGCCTCCATCGCGGTACGCTCCCCATTCCCCGGTGCTGTCATCGCAAAGATCAGGCCCGCCAGCCCGATGATGAGTATGGCGGTCTCGAAGCCGATACCCGCTGATATGCTTTCAGCCACCTTCCCGGAATCTTTCTTCGCCGCTGCAATTACCGGGCCCGGCTCTTTTCGGATCGCGAAATATCTCACCAGCAGATATGCCCCCGCAAACACCAGTACCGTAGCGGACATCTCACAGTTTGCTGTAAAGACCAGAGCAGGCACATACAGAGCATATTGCCAAATGGCGGTCTTTTCGCCGCGGATCCGCCGCATGGCACCGCTTAATACATAGGTCAGTGTCGCCATCGGCCACATATAGTTCAGGCTGGTACAGATCCAGCCCGCCGATCCCACATGCATATACGGATAGATTGCAAACAGTGCCAGTACCAGCAGGTTTTCTTTCTTCTGCTTATCATTGACCAGCAGCACGCAGGCACTGTGGCAGAGAAGGATACAGATCAGGGTATCCAGCAGCTGCCATACGATAAACGGGCATTGCACCAGGATAAAAAGTATCGTCTCCGAGAGCACGCGGGAGGAATCGGTCAGATACCGGTCCACCACCAGCGCCGGTACGGAATCCCACATTGCCGCCAGGTCACGAAAATAAACATCGTCATTGGTGAACCCGACAAAGGTCAGATGCATCAACAAAAAGAAACCGGTACAGATTGCCATCGTGACCGCGTACCAGTTTCTGTCGGGACTTTTGGATAGCCCTTTGGTATTTACCATATCTCGCCCTCTTCCGTTTTTATCTCCTCTTTCTCTCGCATATCCTAATAATCCTTCTTAATCCTCGAAATGGTCTGCGCTTTGATCTTGTGGGCCAGATGCATAGGGCGTTTCACCACGTCAAGTACCTGCTTCACCTTGGTGGCATCTGCCAGCTTCTTCTGGTAATCGCGGCCTACATAAACCATATTGCGGCGCTTTGCCTTCTCAATGTCCTGCTCAAAGATATTGCGCAAAAAAGCATCGCAGTAATCCGGTTTCAGACACTCCGCCGCCTGCGAGGTCGGCAGTACCATCGGCGCTTTTACCATCCGCAGATATTCTTCCTCATTCTCCCATACCTCGCGGATCCGTGCGATCGCCGACGGGATATCCGGAAAATCCATGCAGTCGATAAAGGATTCCGGGTTGAACTCCTGCTTCACGTCCGGGCTGCCCCAGTAGATCGGGATCGTATCGCCCGCAAACGCCTGCAGGATCTTCTCCGTGGTATAGCCGTTCATCGAGGAGTTCTCAAAAGCCAGTGTGAAACGATAAGCTTTCTCAAACGCCACCTTGTCCGCCACCGGTCCGCCCACGTTGTTGCGGTACTTTCCACCGGAGTCCACCGGCAGCACTTCATTAAGAGCTTTATACATCAGATCGCGCTCGCCCGCCGCATACGGATTGGACACCACGCGGTTGCAGAATTTCTTTTTGTTCCGGTAGTATTCGTCATCAAAGGTGTGCTTCTTCAGCGCCATCTCCACATCTTCCGGATACAGCACATAATGCGGCAGACGCAGATAGCGGTCTTCGAAGGTGATGTAGTGAAATCCCATGTTGTAGTCATAAAGATTAAAATCCGGGATGATGTTCTCTCCGGTATAATAGATCTTTACGCAGTCCTGGTACGCAAAATGCTTCTGCGAAAAGCAGGAGCAGAACACGTAGTCCGGCCTCTCCACAATCTCGATGTCATAATATTTTTTCAGGATATTGTAGAAATAATTGTCTTTCTTATCAAAGTTCGGCCAGAAATCCACAAAATCGATCCGAATCGTTTTCTTCATCCTTACACACTCCAACTGTCATTCCTGCGGCACCGGCTGTGCGGCCCGTAATTTCTCACCTCTGTAAACCACCGGCAAAAGCATTTGCCTCCCCTACCAGTAGCATCCGTTCTCCACGTTTTCCACACCGGAATCCAGTCCTTCCGTCTCCCGCGACGGATAGGTCCACGCGTCCGAATAGAACGGCTGCATCTGCGGCATATCCTTCCAGCGCGCCCCTTTGATCCCAAACAGCAGCTGCAGGGAACCGCCGATCTGTATCGCCTGTCTGCCGTATTGTTTGAGCTTGACGGCTAGTGGCAGGCCATACGCGCCGCACGCGATCAGTGCCACATCAAAGTCTTCCTTCACCGCTTCGTTGTACATATACTCCAGCGCGTCAAACCATGTCGGAAAACGAGGATCCGGCTGGCCCAGAAGCGTCTGCACCGCCTTGACGGTACGCAGGGAAAAGGCCGGCAGGATATCGGTTCCCGGGAACAGCTGCTCCCGTTTGGCATACTGTTTCTCGATGCTCTCCGCAAACGGATGGATCACCACCACGCGTTTGCCTGCCAGGGATGCGGTCCACGGATCCGCCGGACTGTACCAGGGCTCCAGGCCTTCCAGCAGGCCGTAGGTCATATCCGGCTTGCCGAAACGCTTCAGGAAGTAATCCTCCATCTGGTTGAACCACACGCCCATCAGATCCACTTCGCCGAGGCTCGCTTCCATCAGCCGCGAGAAACGGTCAAAGTCTTCCATACTGCCGAAAAATCCGGACAGGTTGACAAGCAGGTTGTGCAGGAACGCCTTCTGCTTCGCATCGTGGTATTCCGGCTGGCATGCCACCATCGCCTTGCACTCCGAACCGCCGATGCGTGCCACGGCAAAGGGTTCCTTCGTCAGCAGCATCTCTTTTAACTGCCGGTTCGTTTCTTCCAGCGTCAGGATCTTTTTCCCGTTATATGTAGTTTTTGCCACCTTCCAGCCAAAGTGCGTATGCGTAAACATCCGCATCTTCCAGGAAAGGCGTTTTATATTCCATTCTAAATTCATAATTTGATCCAGTTATCTCTGGCAAGCGCCAGCTGCTCGTCCGCCTTATACTGCTTCGGGGCAATGATCACGCTGCCGTCCTTCTCGCCAAGCACCGCCCCCCAGTAACTGAAGGAACTGTTGGCAATGATCATATGCCTGCAACAGCTCATCATCTGCATATCCCGGTAACTGTCCTTCCCTGAATGATGGATCATCCGGTAGTCCCCAAGAAATGCGAAATTCTCTTTGATATACTCCACATCGTCAGAAAAAACGTAAAAGACCGGATCCTTCACCGTCTCCCGGATCTTCTCCGCAGCGCGCTCATAATATTCCGTCCCCAGGATGTCAAATACATTTCCCACGTAATCGCCGCGGCGTACGTGGACCGCGACACTATCCTGCTGCCGCATCCCTTCTGCGGTTGCCGCATCCTCCGCGTCCATCGGCTGTGCAAAGGTCAGATCTTTTCGCACCTGTGCCTCACAATATTTCAGATACGCATCCGAGCAGAACACGCCCTCGATATACCAGTCTTTTTCCGGATCAAGGTTTTCAAACTGCGGGTCATACACATACTGCTCCGGCCCGAAATTGAAGATATGTCCCTCCGGCATCGGACGCTTCGCATTCTTTCTTTTGGCGATCTGCCGGGACAGATAGCGGAACCCGGCAAACTTATAATACCGCGGATAATATTCGTGTACCTTCGCCACTTCGCCGTAGGTCGCCGCCGGCAGTTCGATCCCGAACACCCGCGCAAGCTCATACCCCTGATGCTCCTGCCAGTTCCGGTCAAACCACGTCAGATCCGCCTTGAGCAGCGCCGTGTCGATGCCGCGCTCCTTCAGCCGGTTCTTAAAATAACAGTAAAAGGTATATTCAAACATCTGGTTGCCCAGACCGCCATGAAACCGTATCAAATACACTGCAATTTCCTCTGCATTCCAGTCTTCTGTATCAGTTCCGAATCCTGACCTTTTCCGTCACGCCATTCGGACTCGCTGCCGTTTTCTCTACAATCCGTCCGCCTGCAGGCTGTCATAAAGTTTGCGGATCGCCAGCGTATTGGCACTGGCCGGAAAGTATTCCCATGCCCTCCGCCGTCCGGCTTCGCCCAGTTTCTTACGCAGTTCCCGGTCCCACACCAGACGCTTAACCGCATCTTTGAAGCCCTCTTTATCGTGATACAAAAAGCCGGTCTCATTCGTTACGATCTCCGGCGTGGCTCCGCTCTCGTAGCCGATCACCGGAAGTCCCGCCAGCATATATTCCACCGTTACCAGCCCAAAGCCCTCATACGCTGAGGCCATCAGGCCCACATCGCTTTTTTGTAAAAGCCCGGGGATATCCGATACAAAGCCGGCAAATTCCACTTCCGACAGACCGTTCTTTTTAGCATATTCCCGCAGTTTTTTTTCATAGGGCGCAAGTCCCGTTCCCGCAAAGGTGATCCGAAAGTTCGTAAGCCCCCCGGCCTTCAGTTCCGCCGCAGCCTGCAGTACTTCCAGCTGCTGCTTCTTCGGAAAAAGATATGCGACATAAACGAAGCGCACGATCTCCTCTGTTTTGGAATTTTCTTCCGTCTTCGCGCCATCGTCAGCATCCCCGGTTCTCTCCGGGATCTCCGCCGCATCCACACCGTCGTAGATCCGCAACACCCTTGCCGAGGGATACTTTTCGCGCATATAGTCTTTGAGCGCATCCGAGATGGTTACCAGGCATGTGGCCTGCTCATAGTATTTCCGCACCTGCTCTTCCGGATAAAAATACTCCATCCCGTAGTGTTCCTGCGCAAATTCCCGGATATGCCAGACATGCATACAGCCCAGCTTTTCCGCCAGCATCGCACCGGTGCCGATCACGCTGGAATTGGAATGGATCACATCGATGCCGACATTCCGGTAATGCGCATACAACAGCTCCAGCTCTGCCGCGATCTGTTTCTTCCGTTTCTGCTTCTTGATCATGAAACTGACCGGCTCTTTGTAGATGGCCTGCCACTGCGTGATGTCACAGATGTAATACGGAACCCCTGCCTTTCGGAGCGCTTCCGTAAACTCCCCTTCCGCCGGAAGCGTCACAAAGGGCTGATGCGCCCCGCTCTCCTGCATCCCGAGGATCAGCGAGAGCAGTGCCCGGTTGGCACCGTACATATTATCGTAATGACTGATAAATAATACTTTCATAACCTGTCATACCTTCCATGACACCGCATCCGGTGCACCGGATCGGAATCAACCGGCACATTCGCCTGCCCGATGTTCCGCTGGCTTCTTCGGTATCCATCGCCGTAACCCGCGGATGCATTATGCATCTTTGAGCACTTCCTCTTTATCACGCTTCGTTGCCACACCGCCGTTTACTTCAAAGATCGCATCGCAGTTGCGGATGGTCGTCAGACGGTGTGCCACGATGATCATGGTCTTACTGCCGTGCAGTGAATCAATGGCTTCCATGACCGCCGTCTCCGTCTCGGTATCCAGGGCACTGGTCGCTTCGTCCAGTACCAGGATCTGCGGGTTTTCATACAGCGCCCGAGCAATGGCGATACGCTGCCGCTGACCGCCGGAGAGACGCACACCACGCTCGCCCACCATGGTATCCAGGCCTTTTTCCAGCCCACGCACAAAGTCCGCCAGCTGTGCTTCCTCTAATGCCTGCCAGATCTTTTCATCATCAATGTCTTTTTCGTAAATACCAAACGCCACATTCCCGCGGATCGTATCATCCGTCAGGTACACCGCCTGCGGCACATAGCCGATGATCTTGGCCCAGCCTGCCAGGTTCTGATATACATCCACACCATCCAGCAGGATCTGTCCTTCCTGCGGCTTTAGCAGTCCCAGCACCACATCTGCCAGTGTCGTTTTGCCGGCACCGGAAGGTCCGATCAGTGCCACCGATTCCCCTTTGCGAATCTCCATATTCAGCCCCCGCAGCACATCGTCCTGTCCTGCCGGATATTTCCAGCGCACATCTTTGATCTGAAGCTTCTCTTCAAAAGCAAGCGGCTCCGCATCCTCCGGATCTGCTGTCTTGAGCTGATAGGTATCGTCTTCCTCGATCTCTTTGAGCATCTCATACATGGAATCCAGACGGGGACGGTTGTACATGATCGCGTTCAGATTGGTGGTCAGACGCCCGACCGCCGGGAAAAGGCGGAAGGCTGCTACGGCAACCGTTCCCAGTGTCGTCACAAACCCCGCCACATCATCCGTCATATGCAGCCGCATGATCACGATACCGATCAGGCCGCCGATGCATACCACCTCATAGACATTCATCGGGATCACATTCAGGAAATTGTTCCGCTTGGCTGCTTTGGAACTTAAGGTGCAGGCATCATCAAAGGATTCCGCAAAATACTTCTGCCGGTTTTTGACCATGATCTCCTTGATCCCGTTAAACGCCTGCGTCAGATACTGCAGCATACGGCTGTCGCAATCCTGTCCGATGCGTCCGAACAGTTTCACAAGCCGTTTCAGTCCGAAAAACAGGATCAGCAGACAGGATCCGAGAATGCCTACCAGCGATACCGCCAGGACCGGATCCAAAGTGATGATAAAGATGCTGATGGCGCCGACCGTAAACACTTCTGCCAGCACACGGAAAAGATAAAAGAACACCGCAAACACACCCACCACGTCCTGGGTGATACTGCGGATCAGCACAGCCGAATTCACCCCCAGATGAAACAGGTAGGAAGAGTTCAGGTAAGTATGGGTCATTTTAATGGAAAGATCCCTCTGTACCCCGGTGGAATACCAGGCCTGTACATACGAAGAAAACATCAGATAGATATTCTTGATCACATAAACCGCAATGATCAGGAGCCCGAGCGTCGTGATCGTCTCCAGCTGATCCGCCGGATGAAAGAAACGATCCACCAACTGCGCGTACCATTTCTTCGCATAATCGTCCGGTGTCATAATACACTCGATGAACGGTGCGACCGAAGCAACCCCGAGCAATTCCCAGCCGGAACCGACCAGTGCCAGAAAAGTCACGACAAAATACTGCCGCTTCTGTTTGCTGTTCAATATATAATTCAGTTTTGATATAATGTCACGTACTGCCTTCAAAACAGGATCCTCATTTCATCCGAAATTATCCATAAATACCTAGCTTAACATAATATCACAAAAGTAGCCCTGCCGCAAGGCAGGGCATCTATGGTTCTACAATCTGTTTTTTATTCTGTATTTCCCTTTCCGTTGTCAGAACAGTTTCTTTGCCCTGCTTCACCGGAAAGGATTGGGAAGTGTTCTTGACACCTTCCGCAAAAAACTGCCGTCTTTCGATGGCAGGTTTTTCAGTTCCAGGTCCAGAGTTTTCCCTTTTCTCTCTTTTCCGCTTCCATGTCCTCACGGGCTGCTATAAGCTTCCACAGCATCAGGATTCCGGCCACATAGAACAAAGCCATATTGTAGATCATATATCTGGTCTGGCAGAAGATCAGGGCTGCTGCCACGCCGACATTCACCAGGATCGCCAACAGAACAAACAACCCAGCCATGCCGGCTGCGCGGCACTCTTCTTTTCGAAAGCACATGATCATCAATGCGATATATGCGATATACACAATCAATGCATACCAGTCCAGCAGACTGCTGCGTTTTGCCACGGTATTGATCAGACCGTTTAAGAACGATGCCCCGTAAATGCGCAGATAGGTGCCCAGATTATCCGCAAACAGACTGCTCACGATCACGGCACTCATACGGTCCGCTTCCTGCTCCGCTTCGATTCCCTCCGCAAAACCACGTTCCACCGCATAGTCAATGTACAGGTGCCCCGTGGTATCGATCGTGATCACATCGAAATGGTTTTCATAATGCTCCTCCAGTGCCCGCCAGCCGGATCCTGCAAAACGGTAGTTGCTCTCCGTTTCTTCCAATTTCTCCATCGTAAGAAGGAACAGCTTCCGCACAGCCTCTTCTTCGATCAGCGCAGCATCTTCTTTGTCTGCTGCATAAAGCGTGGTAGTCAGCACCAGATTCATATCTCGGGTGTTCTGCGCAAAATTACCACGCAGCACGTAATTATACAGACGTGTACCGCCCATAGCCAGAAGAATGCTCAAAACACAGCCACATACCGTAACAAGCAATCCCTTCCAATACCTTCCGGGTGTCTCTTTGCCCATCCGTCCGAAAAACATTGCCGCACAGATCGTGATATATCCCACTGCCATCTGCTTGCGGGTATCCATCATCACCGCTGCCAGAAGAAGCGCAACGACGGCCGCTTTTTTATCCCGGTCCAGCACTGCCCGAAACAGCAGTATCATGAAGAATAACCACATCGAGATCGTAATTCCCTCGGTCATGATCATATTCGAGTAGATCGCACCACGCTCTGCCAGAAACTGACAGATACAAGCCACGCCGAAATGTACCGCGATCATTCCCGCCTGCACGATCCCCGGCAGTGAAAAACGCTTTCCCAGTTCCTCCGTACTCCACCATACAGCCACCGCCATAATGAGATTCTGCAGAATGATCACGATCCACAGATAGAGCTTCTCCCCAAAGAGGCTCCGAAAAGCCCATAAAAAAAGCGGGTACACCGGTTCTCTTGCAGAGACCATGTTGATGTATCCTCTGGAATCCGCTCCCATCTGTACCCCGAAGATGAAGCAGAAAACCATATAAAACACAACGCAAACAGCCAAACGTATCCACGCAGCCGTATGTCTTTCTTTACTAAAATTCTCTCTCTTTTCTTTCTTATTCATCTCCATTATCCAAATTCATGTTTGTCGAGCTCCCCGTCCTCGCTTCGCTCGTCCGGAGAGCTCGGGAGAGGGGAGGCCGGGCGGTGACTGCTCGATAAACATGAGTCGTGAGGACAAAAGGACCGTCCCCCTGTCCTCACATCAGTTCCCGCTTGCGGCTGCTGATCTCGTAGAGATTGCGTTCAAACTCCCGACGGTTCTTGGTGACCATATCCGAGAGGATGAGTCCGGAGAAAAACGCCTGCAAGGCACCGAGTGCAATGAAGCCGCTGACCACCAAAGTAGGCATATTCTCGACCAGATGGCTGTTTAAGAACCGTGCAAATACCCACAGGAACATAACTGCCGCAACAATCAACATGATCGCAGCAAGTGCCGAGAAAAACCGCAGCGGTTTGTAATTCTTATACAGCTTTACGATCGTGGACAGCACTCTGGCTCCGTCGGAATAGGTGTTGAGCTTGGATTCGCTCCCCTCCGGACGGTTTCGGAATTCCACCGGAACATTCACGATCACCATCTCGTTAAAGACTGCGTGGATCGTCATTTCCGTCTCGATCTCAAACCCGCGGCTGAGCACCGGGTAACTCTTTACAAATTCGTAGGACATGGCACGGTAGCCCGTCATAATATCCTTGATATCGCATGCAAATAATTTGTTGATCGTGGAACGTACCACGGAATTACCCATATTGTGGAACGGTCGCTTATTCTCTTTGAAATACGTGGAGGACAAACGGTCACCGACCACCATATCCGCCTGGTGCTCCAATACCTGCTCCGCCATCTGTGCCGCATATTCCAGCGGATAGGTATCGTCACCGTCGATCATGATATAGCAGAGGGCATCGATCTCGCGGAACATCCGGCGGATCACATAGCCCTTGCCCTGCCGCGGCTCCGAACGCACCACTGCGCCGGCTTCCCGGGCCAGTTCCGCGGTACGGTCCGTGGAATTGTTGTCATAGACATAGACCACCGCCTCCGGCAGAGCCGCCTTCGCATCTTTTACCACTTTTGCTACGGTCTGTTCCTCGTTATAACATGGAATTAAAACTGCGATCTTATCCAATTCTGTTCTCTCCAAGTATATCTTGCTAATCTAAAACTCTCGCCGAATGTACACCTCATCCGCCCGGCTAACGCATACTGCCCTGCTAAACCCGCAAGCTAGTTAAGCAACAGCCCTCAAGGGGAAGGCAGGAAGGTTAGGTATTCTGTTCTCTTACATATTTGAGGAACTCATCATAATCCCGGATATAATCGTTCTCATCATAGAACTTGGATGCAAACACGATCAGCACCGCATGTTCGGAAAACTCCGACATCTCTCTCCAGATATTGTTGGAAACATACAGTCCGTCGCAGGGATCGTCCAATACCACGGTCTTGCGCTCGGTACCATCATCCAGTGTGATCTTGACCGAGCCATGCACACAGACCAGCACCTGTTCCAGGGACTTGTGTGCATGATGTCCGCGGACCACGCCCTGCGCGGTATCCACGATATAGTAAACCCGTTTGATCTCAAAAGGAATATCTTTCTTTTCTTCCACCGCAACCAGATGCCCCCTGTAATCGCCATGCATCTGCAACGGATACTTAATGATCTCCATTCTTTCTTCTCTCCTCGATGTCCTGTTCCAAAAACCGGATGGTCTTCCGGTCCAGCCCCACCGGTGATTCCAGCAGTTTTTCCCGGAAACGCTCAATATCTTTCAACACCAGTGGATGGATCTTTCCCGTGGAAACGCCGCCGATCCCGTGCTCCACCACGACCTGCGGCGTATATCCGATCCGCACCCCCAGCTGCAGCAATTTCACAAAATACGTATAATCCTCTACCAGACGGTATTCGGTATTGTGCAGTCCGTACTCCTCAAAGACTGCCCGGCTGCAGAACGTACAGCATCCGCTGAGCAGATTGCGCCTGCGGATCATATAATTCAGCAGCCATCCGGGTGCAAACTTAAGCGCCGCTCCCAGCCAAAACGGCGGACGGATCTTCTTTTTTCCATCCGGATACACATCTGCCCTGCGGCAGGCCAAAACCTTTTCCCGCCCCGCTTCCATTCGGGATACGATCCCGGATACGGTATCCGTGCTGCAAAAGCGGTCTCCGGAACAGCAGCTGATGAAGTACTTCCCCTTGGAGAGCCCGATCACCTTATTGATGTGTGCTACCGTCCCCAGGTTTTCCTCATTATGATTGATGCGCACATCGGCAAAGCGTTTCCGCAGTTTTCCCGCGTAATGTTCCATAAGCTCCGCATCATATTCCCTCGAACAATCATCGCTTAAGATCACCTCGATGGCATCATAATCCTGCCTGCATACAGAAGCAACGGTCTCTTCCAGCTCTTTTGCGTTATTATAGATCAGGATCCATATTGTCGCCAGCGGCTTCATCATCACTGATCCTCTTTCTTCTGACCGGACGCGTCTGCCTCCAGATCCTTCACAAAGCCGTCTTTCTCAAAAACCGCCCTGATCTCTTCCTCACGTACCTCTTCCACTTTGGCCTGTGCCGCTTCCTGCCAGACCTTCATATCCGTATTGTCATAGGTCAGTTTACGTACATGATATTGCACATCTTCGATCAGTTTGCGGTTCGCCGACATCACATCGGCCAGCATACCGATGACAAATGTGACAAATCCCAGAATGATCAACGTACACGCAAGGATCAGCGACTGTACGTGTCCGGCATTCCTGCCGTTAAACCAGAAAAACAGGAAACGGATACCGATCCCCGTACCGATCAGGAACGGAATGATACCCAGCACCGTAAGCACAGCCAGAGGACGATACATCAAAAGTGCACGCAGGATCGTCAGCATGGATTTTTTTACATAGCCTGCCATGCTGGAAAACAGTCTGGACTTACGCAGTTCCGGGTTGGTACGCACCGGCACCGAAGTGATCGCCATCTTATTACGGCCTGCCTGCACAATGGTTTCCAACGTGTAGGTATATTCATTCACCACGTTGATATGCATCGCCGCTTCCCTTGAAAATGCACGGAAACCGGACGGCGCATCCGGAATACCGGTCTTGGATGCTTTCCGCACCACCCAGCTGCCGAAATGCTGCAGCTTCTTCTTCAGCCACGAAAAATGCGGTGTTTCATCAATGGGGCGCTCCCCGATCACGATATCCGCCTTACCCTCCAGGATCGGACGGACCAGTTTCTCGATATCCTCACCGCAATACTGATTATCCGCATCGGTATTTACGATAATGTCTGCGCCATAGGATAGGCAGGCCTCGATCCCGGCCATAAAACCTTTGGCCAGGCCTTTATTTCTCGTAAAACTCACGACATGGTGTACGCCCCAGTTCATCGCCACTTCGATGGTCTTGTCCGTACTGCCGTCATCAATGATCAGATATTCGATCTCATCGATCCCGTCAATATGTTTCGGGAGATCGTTCAGCGCGATCTCCAGGGTATCCGCCTCATTCAGACATGGAATCTGTATGATCAGCTTCATAGTTTATTCTCCTTTTTATACATCCGTCAGCATGCGCTTCGGACTTTCCTGATGGTTACTGATCCAGTATCAAAAGTACTACCGGTGTCTCCAGCAATGTCGGTTTCTTCGGATACGGAATGATCGCCTTGCCTCCCATATCCCAGTCGTAAATAGATCCGTGAATGGTTCCCCGGTAGATCACTCTCCAGTCCTCCCCTTCAATATCCCCGATCAGCTTTCCCATATCGTAGCTTAAGATATACAGGTTGCGGTATCTGCTACCGTAATCCTTCACCTGCCGCTCAAGCTGCGCTTCGTTTAAGAAATACACATCCGCACCGGAGATGGCTTTGATCGGCAGGGCAAACACACGATGACAATGATATCCCTGGTCAAAGATCAGGACCGCATCCCCCTCCCCGATACAGGAAGTGACACTGTCGATCACTTCATATTCTGCATACGTCATATCCTTTGCCGTGTACAGCACCCTACTCTGCACGACCGTTACGAGGATCATCACCGCATACGCCGGAAGCAGTATCTGCTTCGGCTTCTTCTGCAGCAGATAGCCGGCCATCACAATGGGCAGGAACACAAACGGTGTCAGGTAGCGGGCATAATAGAAGTAATAATATACCAGCACCCACAAGAATCCGCAATACATCCATACGATATAATACAGCGAGATCACAAAAGTCACGAATTTCCGGTCTTTAAACCACAAGCCCCCCCGTTTGGCTGCCGCCACGAAAGATGCCGGAAGCAGCACAAAACCTGTCATCAGAAGGTATCCCGTAGCAAAGAAATACGGATAATACTTCGGTTCGTCCCTTCGTTCCCAATACTTATAGATAAAGTACACCAGGGTAAGACATCCCAGCACGGTGAACACTTTCTTCGCGATGCTGCCGGCCTTTTTGCTGTGTCGCAGATTTTTCTCTATCGTCAAAAGCACATTTTTTCTGCCCCATACCAGCATCGCTACGGCAAGCACTGTACAGAGCAGGGCAGCCGCCCAGACGACCGTTTCCAGATTCTGCTCCGTCAACAATCCCTTTGTCTTGCCGAACAACTGTGCAAAATTGGAGATCGTATACACCTCCGCCGTATGCCGCATCATCGAAAAACCGAAGCCGTAACTCAGCGTCACACAGATCATCGCCCACAGGAAGCCGCGCTTCCCGGTACGCAGGTAATGCACAAAATACAGGATCACGATCAGCGGCATCAGTACCGAGATCAGGATGTGCAGCATACACACCCCCATGACCGGAAGTGCCGAAAACAACGGATGCGTATCCTTATCCTCTTCGGTCAGGCTCACAAACCACTGCGTGATGAAGGTCGCCAGTACAATCTCGGTCAGCGTGTTCTGCGCGCTCCACAAAAATATCGGAGATACGGTATACAAAGCTGTCGACAGATGGACAAAATGCTTCCGGAAATGCAGATTCCTGCAGATCAGCCATACATTACCGATGGACAGCAGATAGCAGATACACAGGATCCCGGACATATTCCGCATCCCGAACAGCTTCCCCCAAAGTGCCAGAAGTGCCGGAAACGTTCCCAGACCGTGCAGCATACCGCTCAGTTCCTTCGGCTTATTCTCTTCTTTGTCAACGTTTAAGTACAACCCTTCCAGATCCCGGATCTCGCGGACATACTCACCTTTTTCCCATTTGATATACAGGTTCTGGTATTCCGGAAACGTGATCTCGTCGTCATACCGGTCATTCATAAAATACATCGCGCGGATCTGGTACAGTCCCTCATCCTGACCGGTTCCGAAATAATCCGCCCTGTGCGCATTACACAGTATTCCTGCGATCACAAGGAGCAAAAGGAGCGGAAGGTATTCCCTCGTATTCCGCTTAAGCTTCGGCAGCTGTTTTTTATTCTGAAAAAAAAGTCCCACACACAGTGCCAGCGCCGGGATCAGAACCAGTCCCGCGGCACGTTCCACCGTATAGGCGTGGATCCAGAATAAAAAGCCGGAAAGGAATACGTAAAATGCCAGATAACTGCTCCCGCCGAGCAGCAGCGCCTTTCCCAATTCGATTCTCCGGTAGACCAGCGCTGCCATCAGACAATGGATCGCCACACCGGCTACGAACAAAAACATCAGCATATGATATCTGTCCTACTCTACAAAAAATGCTTTCTCCCGGCGGATCTCCCGATAGATCTCTTCCAGCCCGCCAAGCATTGCTTCTTTCGTGAAGTTCTTTTCCGGTACGGTACGGAAAGCTCTTGCATCCCCGCGGATCACGGCGGTCAGTTTCCTTGCCAGATCCTGCGCATCACGATTGTGAAACGAACGGCACTTTCCATACGCCACCTCCGGCAGGGATCCGCCGTCGCTGTAGACAAGCGGTGTACCGATCTGGCAGGCTTCCAGTGCACTGAAACCGAATCCCTCCGTCAGGGACGGTACCACCACGCAGTCTGCCTGTGCAATGCAGCATTCCAGATCCTCCCTGGCGACGGAACCCTGTATGCGTACCACTTCCTTAAGTCCCCATTTTTCGATCGTTTCCACAAAATCCCGTCTCGGCTTTTCCGGCTCCTTTCCCAGCAGGAAACAGAAACGAACGCCGGAAAGATCGATCCCTCTCTGTTTCAGCAGTCGGATTGCCTGTGCGTATACGTGTACTCCCTTGGTTTTTCCGGCACGTCCGTAATACAGGATCACCTTCTCATCCCCGATGCCGAAATACTTCCGCAGTGAAAAACCGGAGGAAGACTTTTTCTCTTCCTTTCCCATCTCATTGGCCAGATACACTCTGCGCACATCACGTTTCCCGATGTACTTTTCGTAATCCCGCTTCGTGGCATCCGAGATCGCATGATATACATCAAACTTCTGCCGGCAGGAAAACTGCTCCACCGCATAATAGATCAGCGCACGGTAGAAAACATCCGACCAGAACCACTTCTTCCCACGCACTTCATAAACCGAGAGCAGGGAAGGCTTATGATACTTTTGTGCCAGCGTACTCACCACCGGTGCCGTCGTAAAGATCGAAGTGTGCACCACATCGCACCAGCGGATGTGCGGCTCAATATCCTTCGTACGCGGAAACGGGTGCCCGAACATGGATTTCCACGGACAGTACCATACCTGTATCCCGTCCACCACCTTATGCCCGGTGTGTTCTTCATCCACCAGTTCGGCTACCACGCGCACCTCATGTCCGCGTTCGACCATGCCTCTGGCCACATCATAAAACATGGTTTCCCCGCCGCCCACATAAGGATAAAAATGCGGCAGTATGATCGCAATCTTCATTGATCTTCCTCTAATTCTGTTTCCGTAATGCTTCCGTTCTCCACCTTATACAGGCGGTCACAGTTTTCGATCGTCTTCAGGCGGTGCGCAATGATCACCAGCGTCTTTCTGCCCTTTAAAGCGTTGATCGCTTCCATGATCGCCGCCTCGGTATCGTTATCCAGCGCGGAAGTCGCCTCATCAAAGACTAACAGTTCCGGATCGTGATACAGTGCTCTCGCAATACCGATCCTCTGCCGCTGCCCACCGGAGAGACGCACTCCACGGTCACCGATCTCGGTATCCAGCCCATCCGGCAGACCGCGTACAAAATCTGCCATCTGCGCTTCTCTTAATACTTCCCAGATACGGTCTTCGTCGATCTCCTCTTCCTTCACACCAAAAGCCACGTTGGAACGGATGGTCGTATCCAGCATATAGATGTTCTGCGCGATATAACCGATCGCGGACAACCAGGCCGGATCGCTCCCTTTCACTTCTCTTCCGTCTGCCAGGATCTTCCCTTCCTGCGGTGTCAGCAATCCCAATAAAATGTCGATCACTGTGGTCTTTCCGGCACCGGAAGCACCGATCACGCCCACACTCTCGCCAATGGGAATGGTCATCTGTGCCTTGTCAAAGATATCCTTTTCCGTATTGGGATAACGGAATCGGATGTCTTCCAGGCAGATCTCTTTTTCCAGATGAATACGTGTATTCTTTTCGCTGTGCTTTGCCTCAGCCAGCCCGGAGATATTCAGATTGTCACATACAAAGTTCAGGGAAGGCTCATAATAGGCGATCGTTGACAGATGCGTCGAGATCCGGTTCACACTCGGCATCAGACGTACCGCTGCCATGCCAAACGCCGTGAGCTGCGGCAGCATCGCATTCAGATTTCTGCCCTGCAGTACGGAATACAGCATATAAGCCAGCATTCCCACCATACACACCATTTCGATCACCAGTCTGGGAGCATTGTTAAAAACCGTATATTTTCTGGTCACGCCCGCCAGCCTGGTATATGCGTCATCAAATTCGTCAAGGAAAAAACCTTCCTTTGCCGCAACCTTCACATCCTTGATCCCAAAGACGGCCTGCTGCATCCACTTCATGGTACGCACCTGCTGTTTTAACCGATCCTGTCCGAGGTTTCCCAGCTTCGGTTTCAGCACAAAAACAATAAACAGAAGCATCACAAACATCAGCGCCGCAATGCTCATCGTCATCTTAAAGTCCACCACCAGAAGGAGCAGTCCCAGACAGATCGAGACTGCGACTTCCGTCAGCAGTTTCATCACTTCCTGCAGCAATTCAAACACATGCGGGATATCCTTATTGATCGTCTGAAAGATCGCATTCACATCCGCATTGAGATAATAGCTGTACGGACGGTTCAGATAATCCGAAAGCAGACGTACGGAGGTGCCGGCCTCCATCCGCGTCACAAACTTCGCCTGTGCATCATACAACACCAGCATATACAGATTCTTGACGACAAAGATCGCTATCGTTGCCACCAGCAGCAGCCGGACAAAGCCGTCTGCATCTACAGCTCCGATGCCAAGTACGGCAAAAGCCCCCAGCACGTACTTATTCTCCAGGACGGTCCCCGGATCCACGACTGCCGAGATCAGCGGGATGATAATGCCTACGCCGAGTGTCTCCAAAAGTGCGCTGACAAAGATCAGCACGCACAGCATGACCACACTGCGTTTCTGTTTCTTATTCAGTAATGTTTTCAGCCTGCGATATACATTCATGCCTTTGTATTAAGGATCCCGGCAAACGCTGCCTGATTCTTCTCCTGATATTCCTGCATAAAGCGCTCCGCATTCTGCGACAGTTCCAGCGCCTTTTCATCCTTGTTCAAGATCTCGATGATGGCATCTGCATACGCCTCATCGTCCTCTGCCACCATTGCAATAGGATAGTCCGCACGCAGCCCCCGCACGCCGATCTCATGTGTGACCAGGGGTTTAGCGTAGCTCAGCGCCTCAATGGTCTTGATATTCAGCCCCGTGCCGTAATGCACCGGATTGATCACCAGACGTGCCTGACGGTAGGCATCCCCCACATCCTCTACCACCCCCAGTTTCTCATACTCCTCACTGTCCGGGATATGTCTGCAGATCGTGCCCGCGATCTGGAAGTGATAATCCGCCCCCTTCCGTTTCAGGATCGGCAGGATCTTTTCAATAAAGTGCTTCACGCCCTCGCGGTTCACTACATAGAAACTGCCCAGAAACAGGATATTCTTTGTGTGGGAAACATACCCTTTCGTCTGCGGCATGCTCTCCCCGATGGTACACACGCGCACGGTCTCCGGCACGATGCTGCGGAAAAAGTCTTCTTCCTCCTCCTGGATCGCCACTACCCAGTCCGCACGTTTCAGTCCTCTGGCTTCTTCTTCCCTGGTCAGCGCAAACTCATAGTTCTTATAACCCACTGCCTCATACATCTGTCGCTTGAACGTAAAAGCATTGACCGTATCCACCACCTTCACCGTCCCCTCCGGCACGGAAAGCAGCGGCCGTGAATTGTAAAGGTACTCCGCCCAGACCACATCGTAGTGATGCTCGGCGAAGAAATCCTTCATAAAACCGTCGATGGCCGGATCGATCTTTTCATCTATGGTAAAATATTTAAACAGCCCGGGAATATGCAGGATCTCCAGGATCTTGCGCACCTTGCGCTTGCAGAATACCGGAAACGATCGTTTTTTATTACGGAACTGGTAGAAATGATCCTCCCCGATCCAGGCACGTGTATCCGACGGATCTTCCTCCGCATAGGTATACAGATACAGAAAATCCACTTCACAGCCCGCATCGCGGAACATATTGATCAGATTATGAACCCGTTTCCGGTTTCCTCTCTCTACGGGGATCACCACGGTCTCCGAGATAAAAAGTATACGTTTGCCCACAACTCCACCTGTTCCAAGACATAATGTATCTATTCAGAACCGCTTTGCGTTTCCGAATAGATGCACGATTTGCCTATGCATAATCCACGCAAGTATATCTAGTATACCATAATTTTGTGCTTTTGCATAATATTTTCGTGTGTGCTATAATATAGAATGTTATGAACAAAGAATTGAAGGAACTGATACAATCGGATATCCGGCGCGTCTATGATCTGCCGCTCTCGTTCAAGGAACGGTTCTTCTTTCCGTTGCAGATGAAATATCTGGTGCTGTGGCGCAAGGCCGCTTATTATCGAAAAAAAGGCAGTCTGCTCGGCAAGCTGTATGCCCTGCGTCTGGAAAAAATGACCGAACGCACCCAGATCCTGCTCCCGCCGGAAACCACCGTCGGGCCCGGGCTCTATATCGGCCATCTGGGACGTCTGCTGATCCATCCGGAGGCCGTCTTCGGACGCAATGTCAATATTGCGACCGGTGTTACCGTAGGCCAGGCCAATCACGGCTCCCGGAAGGGGGTTCCCACGATCGGTGATGATGTATGGATCGGTACCAATGCCGTGCTGGTCGGTAAGATTCATATCGGAAATGACGTTATGATCGCCCCGGGTGCTTTCGTCAATATGGATGTACCCGATCATTCCATCGTCATCGGCAATCCCGCCGTGATCCACCACAAAGAAAATGCCACGCTGGACTACATCAACCGCCGTGTCTAACGGCGGTCAAAAACCGTAAGGCGTCTCGTGTCATCCAGCTCGATCCTTTCATAATCCGGATCTGCATATTCCAGATAATCCTTATCCGCCATTACATATACCCTGCGTATGCCTTCCGAAGCATAGACCGCAAAGAGTTCCTCCATACTCGGATCTCTGGTATAATGGATCTCTGCCGTGATCCCACCCTGTCGTTTTATATAAAAATCGCCCCACCCGCGGGCACAATAATCCCCGATGCTGTCATAGCTGAGTGCCACGATCCGGACATCCGCATCATTTCCGTCTCCCTGCTGTAAAATATAATACGACGGATCCGAAGCATCCCGCATCTGGCAGACCATATCCACACGTGTTCTGTGTCCGCTCCAGAGAAGCGCCGGCAGCAGAGGGAACAGTATCACCATTACCCACCGGTACTTCTTTCCCAATGCCATACCTTTCTCCAAAGCTGCCGCCAGAACAAGGAGCATTAAGGGAAGCACTGCGATAAAATAGCGGTTCTCATACAGCCCGCCGCCACGGCTGAGGTACCGGCTGTATACAAAAACTCCGCCTATGACCAGAACCGGCACGACCAGCAGGACGGTTTCCACACGAAACCACTGCTTCTCTTTCACCACAGATACCAGCAGGCAGATCCAGGCGATGCCGAACGCCGCCGTCAATACAGGATTGCCTCCGAGCAGATACGCTACCGTCTTGGGCACATCCATAAATGCCGGACGCGGGATCCAGAAATCCGATGCGGAGACATCCGTCATACACCGGGTCAGCACAAACCATGGCGTAAACAAAGCCCCGGAGATCAAAAACGGAATAAGATAAAGGAGCTTCTTTTTTCGAAGGATCACCAGAAACAATGCTCCGGCTCCGAGTATCACAAACAGCAGCACGCCGAAATAATGCGAAAACAGCAGAAAACACATGGCGATCGTAGTAAACACGTAACGCCGCCGGTTTGCCTCTTCGTGTAAAAGCAGAAGCATATACAGCGTAAACGCTACGCCGAAATACATCAGCGAATAGGCCCGCAGTTCCAATCCGATCCGGTTGCATACGGTCTTTGAGCAGATACTCATCACCACGATCGCGATCGATGCGATCCGTCCGTATCGCTTCTTTGCAAAAAGGGAGAGAAATACGGTTGCCGCTACCGTCAGCAGCACGCTGAGTGATAAAAGGCAGTACTCCCTCGCCGGCATGATATGGTAGACCGGCCAGAGCAGCAGTGCATACAGCGGAAGGTTACTGGCTTCCTTTGTCAGATAGGTATGCAAAAGCTCCGGGATCGTCGTATCTCCGCATACAAATCCGACCATGGCCATCTCATCGTACCAGAATTCCTTGGCCGTACTGCCATAGACCAGAAAAGCGGTAAAAAAAACCAACAGCCCGGCAAACCCGATCCAAAAAAGTCTGTTCTTCATTTTCACATCCAGTTTATCCGGTCGGAGTCTCATTCGTAAACACTTTCTTCAATACTTCCTTCATACGCTCCCGCGAATACACTTCCTGCCTCAGTTTTGCATAATCTTCCATATCCTGCAGTGCAAACAGCCGCTCCCTGGTCACTTCTTCCCAGCTTTCAAAACCGATCCCCGGCACCTGATTGTTTTCCAGTACCTTGGTATAGCTGATCGGGACAGTATCCAGAAAAACTGCTTCCTGTAATACGCCGGAGGTCTGTGTCCCATACTGGCCCGGGCGGTATGGCAGAACGACAAAATGCGCACTTCCCAGCATCTTCAGATATTCCTCGTTGGAAAGATTGGCATCGGTAATGATCACGCGGTGTCCTGCCACAGCCCGCAGCCGTGCCAGACGTTCCTTATCATAAAATCGTCCCGTGATATGCAGCGGATATCCGTTTTGGGTAAAACATTCCACCAGTTCCTCGATCTCTTTTTCCGCGCCCATCGTCCCGATGCAGACCGCGACTTCGTCTTTCGGATACTTCCGATACGGTGTATAGACGGCTTCCTCATAGGGATAATCCGGCAGAAATACCTGCGATGCATTTTTGAACGCAAAACGCGGTCCGGAAGAGATCACACACTTCATCCGTTTCTGTGCCCGCTCAAAGATCTTCTGTTTGAGCTTTGCGACCGGGCCACCGTGGTATCCGTCCAGGAACATGGTACAGTAGATCTCTTTTCCTTTGTTTCCGAACAGTGCCAGATAAAGCATCAGATAAAATTCCGTATTGAAAAACCAGATCTTATCCGCCTTCGTATGCAGAAAAACCGAGCGGATATTGGCAAACATACGCATTTTGTTGGCGATCTTCGCAAACAGGGAATTATGCCCCTTCATCACAATGTGGTGACGCAGCACTTTTGCTCCTTTTGTGCTCTCAGCAGAAGATGCTTTCAGCACGCAGCGCGGCGCAAATACTTCCGTTTCAAATGCTTCCGAGATCATGGAATGATACGCCGAAAGCACTTTGGGAGCGTGCCCTACCGCAACGCCTTCTTCATCACAGCGTCCCTGGTATTCCGCCATACAGATCACGATCTTTTCCCCTGATGTTTTTTCGTCCATATACGACCGTTTTTCCTTTCCGTTATCTACAGCCTTCTCTTTTTTGCCACATAATACGTCCGCAGCAGCCCATGGATCATAGACGGGCTTACCCGTGCCAGTCTGGCCGCCATCCGGTTCATCCGTCGGCACTCGCCGTCCTTGCATACCCGCTTGGCCAGAAACTGGATGTCCTGCTTCAGACGTGCCCCAAACCGGGTTCCGCTTAAATAGAGCGGCGTTTCCGACAGGATCTGGCAGCATGCCGAGAAATGTCTGGACAAAGCCGCCGCATAGCATTCCGGGTAGTTTTCCTTTACAAACAGGAGCATCTGTCTGCTGTGCCGGTAATACGCAGGATTTCTGGTCCTCGAAGTCGCATACATCGTACTGCTTCCGCGCTGCAGATAGTGATATGTCTTGTGTTCACCGTAGACCGTCTTCTGTGATCTCGCAAAGATACGGTAAATGGTGCCCATATCTTCCGCCTCGGTCCCTTCCGGAAAACGCACCCCATCCCACAGTTTCTTCTCCATGAGCATTCCCCAGGGAACGCTCATAAAGTGTTCCTGATACAGCAGCGCTTTCAGGCCGTCCGTTCCTTCATAACAGGTATAGGAAAGCTGATCCGCCATGGTATGCCGCTCAAAGCCCTCCAGCTCCTGCGCTCTTTTCTCCAGATCCACGGGGCGGCACTTTTCATGACCGCTCTTTACGATCTGTGCCCCGGTCTCCTGCTGCAGCCAGCGCAGGTATCCCAGATGATCCTTCTCAACCGTATCATCGCTGTCGATAAAAGTGATCCAGTCCCCTTTGGCCTGATCGATCCCGTAGTTGCGTGCCGCCGCCGCCCCGCGGTTCTCCGTATGGAACACACGGATCTGCGGATGGATCTCCGCATACTCGTCACAGAGCCGCCCCGAAAAATCCCGGGATCCGTCATCTACCAGGATGAGCTCATAGTCCTGATCCGTCTGCGCCAGAATGCTGTCCACGCAGTCCATAATATAGTCCTGTGCCTGATACACCGGCACAATGATACTGATCAACTCCAAATCCGTTCTCCTGTTGCCTGATTAATTCATGTTTGCGGGGTATTGTTCCCGGCTTTTTCTCAAGAGAAAAGCAAATAAGCACTGCAAAAAATGATTTATATATTAATCTCATACCCCGCGAGAAACTCGCGCATCTCGCCGTAATCCTTAAAATCCTTACTCCACCCGTGTACCGCAAAGGGGATCTCCCCGTTTTCGACGGTCTCCCGCAGATGATACTCCAGCGCAAAGGCTCTCCCGGTTTCGATATCTGCCGGCCGGAATCCCCGTCGGCTGTCACGCCCGAAAACGCCGAAAAAGATATCCTCGTTGCGTTTCCAGAACCAGTAGATCTTGCGCCAGCGGAATTCATGGATCAGCTCCCTGCAGTGCTTCACATGCCGCAGGGAAAAGCCTCCGTTCCCCATCACGATGCCGTCATTCTTTGCCTTGCAGCAGCGGATCCGAAAGAACGGAAAGGTCTTCGTTTTCGGAAACGTCCACTCCCAGATCCGCCGGGCCGGCTGCCAGGGCGCCCCGTAATAGTCGTAGCCTTTCTCGATAAATTCCGGGATACGGTCGGTATCCTGCCAAAGAACCGCATCCGGCTGCGCGATCAGGAGGTATTCATATTGAGCAAATGCCGTATAAAAATCTTCCGATAGCAGCAGCTTATTGTATCCGCGGATCCCTTTGAAATAGTTATCCGGAAAACGCCGGAAAACCGCCTTCGGAAACTGTTTCTCATACCACGACAGATCCAGGCTTTCGGGGACCGTAAAGACAACATCCCCGGTAAGCACCTTAAAATACCGTTCCACGCAGGCCTGCTCATCTGCATCAAACGAAGGCTTGTACGCCGGGATCAGTGCCACATAAGAGCCGGTGCCGCCCGTCATGACTGCGCCTTTCCAAACTGTTCCGCAATCAGATCTGCCGTATGATGCCAGGAGAAGCGCTCCTGTTCGGCTTCCACATTTTTCCGGTAGATCTCCTGTTTGCGGTCACGAAAATAAGCATTGATCTTGGCGGCCAACGCCGAAGCGTTCTGCGGAGGTACGATGGATCCGGTCACACCATCCGTCACCACTTCCGGCAGCCCGCCCACATCCGTTGCGATCACCGGCAGGCCAAAGCCGAAAGCAATCTGCACGATTGCCGACTGTGTCGCCGAGATATACGGACAGACGCAGACATCCGCCGCCGCAAAATACGGCTCGATCTCCGCATCCGGCACATAACCGTCCCGCACTTCAAAGATATCCTGCGCTCCGCTCTTCTGCATCATAGCATCGTATTCCGGACGCTTACCGGCAAAATCACCCACGACAAAGATCTTCACATCTTCCACGGCGCTTTTGATCTGCGGCGCTGCTTCGATCAGATAGCGCAGCCCCTTGTATTCCCGTACCAGCCCAAAAAACAGGATCATCTTCGTCTGTTCGCGGATCCCCAGCCTGCTCCTTGCCTCCGCACGTCCCATTCCGGTCAGCTTAAAGGCATTGTAGGTCGGCAGTACCGTTCTCACATACGGCATATGCGGCAGCATCTTCTCCAGATCCGCAGCATCCAGCTTCGAATGCAGGATACAGAAACTGCCTTTTTTCAAAGTCGCTTTTGTCAGCAGTTTATCCAGCGGGAAGCGTTCATGGGGCAATACATTATGGCACACAAAATACACCGGAACGCCTTTCAGCCTCGAAAGCATCGCCTGATAACACGGTGCAAAATACGGATGCCACCACTGTACGATCACCAGATCGGGCTGACTCGACAAGATCGTCTGTCCTGCCATCCCCCAGTTCATCGGATTAGCCGTATTGATCACAAATTCCGCGCCGGGCACGGCAAACGTACGGTTGCCGTAATCCTTCTGTTCCTTTTTGAACATAAATTTCGGATACTGCAGGCTGTAGGAAAACACCTGCACCTCATAGTTCTTTTTCAGTTCTTTTACAAGAAGGCCGGTATAATGGGATATCCCGCCTTTATACGGATACACCGGACCGACCACCGCGATCTTTTTCAGCTCAGCCATAGTTGCCTCTCATTGCTATTCACTGCCGTATCCCGCACCAACTGCGCGATCCGACTGTGAATGGTATCCATTTTGTCAGATACACTTTTTTGCATATTCCAGCCACGCATCTGCGATCTTCTTTACAGACGCATCTTCCGTGATCTTCCGCGCCGCTTTGCTCACACGCTCTGCATCCTTCGGGTACTCCAGCATCTTGCACATCGCCGCGGCCATTTCCTTATCATTTCCTACCTCTACCAGCAGGCCGTTTTCACCGTCTTCGATCAGTGCCGCCGGACCGCCGCTCGGGCAGTCGGTCGCCACCACCGGAATCCCCAGTGCCATTGCCTCCATCAAAGCATTGGGCATCCCCTCATACTTGGAGGAAAGCACATAGCAGGCAGCATCCGTGATGCACTTCTCCAGGTCATTATGATCCCCCATAAACAGGATCTGCTCCGTCAGGTGATGGGAACGAACCCATTCCCGTACCTGGTGGATTGTATTGTCCTCGCTGGCTCCGCCGTAGATCTCCAGATGATATTCCGGATGCTCCTTTGTCACACGCTCATACGCCTTCACCAGTGTCATATAATCTTTTGCTTCATGAAAACGTCCCACGCTAACAAAAACCTTCCTGCGCTCTGCCGGCGGTTCGATCCCCTGATATTTCGGGTTCAGCGGATTTAAGATCACGGCCGCTCTGTCTGCAACCTCTTTTGCAAAGAAGTCCCTGGCGCCGGTCGTCTGAAACACAGCTCCGGCAGCCTTTTTATACAGAAAATTTGCCAGCATCTTCTGATTTTTGGACGCGTAATCCACGGCAGGGTTGCTGCGCACCGAAATGATCACCGGGATGTTCAGCCCCCTTGCCGCCAGGATCGCACGATAATTGGCCGTCTGCATAAAAGCATACACGACGTCCGGTTTTTCCCGGACCAGACAAGCCTTCAGTCTGGCGATCCTTGTACGCATACGTGACAGGCGCCCTTTCTTTTCCTCTTCCTCGGTGAGTCCCACATCGATACGGCGCACTTTATCGGAAAGCGGATACTCCTCCTTAGACACACAAAGCGTTGCCACACAGACTTCGATGCCACGCTCCGCCATCTCCGCCGCCAGTGTGGTCACCACACGCTCTGCCCCGCCTTTTCCCAGACTATAGATATGAAACAGTACTTTCTTTATCATTGAAATTCCCTATACCATTGCTCCAGCATCAGCACATTCCAAACGATGCGCGAAGAAGCTCCGTTTTTCCGGAAGTTCCGCCACAGGATTTCCACACTCTTCGAATCCAGATACCCTTCCCGGGCCACCCTGCAATCCCGCATCAGTTCTTCTGCCCACTGCGCGGTATGCCCTTCGGTCAGCCACTTGGTCAGCGGTACCGCAAAGCCCTTCTTCGGCCGTTCCATCAGTTCCTTCGGCACATGACGATAGAGCACTTCCTTCAGTACCTTCTTCGTCGTAATGCCGTCATATTTATATTCCGTCGGCAGAGAGAATGCAAATTCCGCCACTGCGGGGTCCAGCAGCGGGATGCGGTTTTCCAGCGATACCGCCATCCCTGCCCGGTCTACTTTGACCAGTATATCATTGTGCAGATAATCCCGCAGATCCAGAAGCTGCAGATCCGCCATCTCATCGCTCAGGATCCGCTCCTGCGTGATCGGCATCCCGGAAAAAGCCAGCTTATCCACCAGCGGATCCGTATGATCCACGGCTTCTTTCAGTTCCAGAATGTTACGCGCCTGCAGGCACAAACCGCCGCGGTAGCCCCTCTGCCCCAAAGGCAGGGCGCATGCCGCTTTTCCGAGACCTCCGCGTAACGCTGCCGGTACACCTTTGATATGGTTCCAGAGCTTCTGCATCTTGGGGTAGGTGATATAGCCGCAGAACAGTTCATCCCCCGCATCACCGCTCAAAGATACGGTCACCTGCGACTTCGCCAGCCGGCTCACCAGATACGTCGGGATCTGCGAACTGTCGGCAAACGGCTCGCCGTAGATCTTCGGAATCTTCGGGATCACATCCTGCAGTTCCTTTTCCGATACGTACTGTTCAAAATGTTCGGTTCCCAGATGCTCTGCGATCGCTTTTGCTTCCGGAGCCTCATCGTATTTTTTATCATCAAAGCCGATGGAGAAGGTCTTCACCCGTCCCTTCGCCAGTTTTGTCATCATTGCCACGACGCTGGCAGAATCCGTTCCGCCGGACAGATAAGCGCCCAGCGGCACATCCGAGACCATCATATCCTGCACGGACTTTGTCAGCCGGTCTTCCAGCGCATCCACTGCTTCCTCAAACGTACCGGTGAACGGCTGCCTCTGTACCTTCTGCATCTCTTTTACGATGTCATAGTAAAGCTCTGTCTTTTCTTTATCCTCCGGCAGGTGCAGGGTCAGCAGCTGTCCCGGGAGCAGTTTATAAATCCCCTCATAGATCGTAGCCGGCGCCGGTACATAACCATAATATTTCATATACGCCGGCAGCACATCCCTGCGGATCTTCCCCGCAAAACCGGGATAAACGCGGAGCGCGCCAAGCTCGGACGCAAAAACAAACTTCCCATGGATACGTCCGTAAAAAACGGGCTTCTCCCCGTAGCGGTCCCGCATCAGATACAGTGTCTTTTCCTGCCGGTCATAAAGGGCAATGCCAAACATCCCCTTAGCCATCTGCAGTGTCGGAAGCACTCCGTAATGACAGAACGCATTTAGCAGGATCTCGGTATCCGAAGTACCTCGGTAGATATCCGAAAAGCCATCGGCTTCCTGCATCTTTTTTTTCATCCCGGAAGCGTTGTAGATCTCACCGTTAAAAACGATCACATACCGTCCGTCCTGCGACTGCATAGGCTGCATCCCGTTGGCCGATACATCCCGGATCGCAAGCCGCCGAAAACCAAAGGTCAGTCCGCTGTGTTCATCCAGCCAAGCCTCCCCCGCATCCGGCCCCCGGTGATAGATCTGCTCCATCATCCGTTCGATTGTCTCTCTCCGATGCGGCGCATCATCGATAAAACCGGCTATCCCGCACATAGTTATCCCACTGACACTCCCAAAATGAATAAAATACGGTTACATAATACCACAGATTACGCAAACTCACAAGTAAAGCAGAACAGCGCCCCTTCCGGAGCGCTGAGCCATTACGTTTCTTTTCCTATATTGTCCTTTTGCAGCGTTGCTGTTCCTGTTAATTTACAGCATCTGCGCATAGATCTGCTCCAGCTGTCTCGCCTGTGCTGTTACATCGAAACCTTTTTCACACAACGTATCGTAACATTCCTTCCGGAACGTTTCGGTTCCCAGTTTTTCCTGCAGACGATCATAAAGCACCAATGCTTCTTCTGCCCATTCCGCAGCACTTTTCTGTAATGAAAAACACTCGACCAAAGGTGTTACCGCCACCTGATCCGTTACGGTATCACTCATCAGCACCGGCAGTCCGGCTGCCTGCGCCTCCACCACGGTTCCGGGTAAGCCCTCGTAATGAGACGGAAAGATCACCAGATCCATCGCACGATAATAGCCTGCCGTATCTTTTTGCATTCCGGTAAAGATCACATGATCCGTGATCCCCAGCTGCTCTGTTTTTTCTTTTACCGCCGGCATCATATCCCCGTCACCGACCAGCAGCAGTTTTGCATTGCTTTTCTTTTTCCGGATCTCCTGAAACACCTCCAGCAAAAAGACATGATTTTTGGCATAATGAAATCTTCCGACATGCCCGATCACAAAAGCATTCTGCAGATCATATTTTTTCTTTATCACCTGTGCATGGGCTTCCATCTCATCCGCTTCCTGATACTGTCCCAGATCCACGGCATTCGGCAGGATACGCACCTCACCTTTTTCATATTTCGGTCTGCCAAACACGGAGATCGCCGCTTCTTTGGAACATGCAAAACAGACGTCCGTTTTTCGATACAGATCCCTGCGCAGCCACTTTGTCAGCATTCCTTTCAATCCCGGATCCACCCCGGCACTGCGGGCGTGTGCGATCGTGCATTTCACACCGTGTTTCTTCGCGATGGGCAGATAGATCGCCGCCGTACTGGTCATATGTCCCTGTACGATATCGATCTCCGGATGCTCCGTAAAGAAAGCATTCAGTGCTTTACAAAAACTGAAATAATTGCAGATCTTAAACCGCGGCTGCAGGCGGTATACCCTGCTCCCCCGCGCTTCGATCTCCTTATCGTAATGCTGCTCCTTCGGATTAAAAACGAGAAAATCGTAGTGTACCTTCTCCGGATCCAGCGCGCGTAAAAGATCCATGATGCGGCTCTCCGCCCCACCCATGACCATTTCGCCGATGACCTGTAACACTACGATCTTATTACCGAGCATTCCGTTCTCTGCCGCTCCCTATAATTTCGCTACCACTTTTTTGCCTGCCGCCATTCCGTATTCTCCCAGCATTTCGAGACGATTACGTTTTTTCGCCGGCAGCTCCGTCAACTGTCGATAGTTAACAATGCGTGCTCTTTGGTTTGCGAACAGATCCTCGTACCAGCGAAATTCCGTTTCCGACATATCCCAGGTATGTACCACAAAGGTTGTCACACCGCTGTCCTTCTTCAGCTCCTGTTTTCGCAGAAAAGAGATCGGCAGAAAGGTCAGCTGCTCCCGAAGATACGGTGCATCGCCAAAACCATCCGTCACATAATGAAAGCCGCATTCCTTCAGGGCCCGCAGCGTATATTTATCAAAGCTGTGTCCCGGTGCCATAAAGACATCGGTTTGGATCCCCAATTGTCTCAGACGAAGCACACCCTGTTCCAGTTTTTTCTTCTGCTCCGCATACGCCACACCGGCAAACTCCGAAAAATCATTCAGCGGAAACAGACCGCCCTGCTTCGTTACGTAGACATGATCATAACCATGCATTGCGATCGCCCAGCCGAGCTTTTGTTTGGCATCCAGCCAGTCTTTATACGCTTTTTCATCGCCAAATGCAGGATTACGTCTGCCATCCGCACCTCTCAGTTTCGGATCCTTATTCTCCGGTACCACACCGATCAACGGGCAGATTTCATATTTTTCCAGAAGTTTTTCAAAACGGTGAAACTTCACCCAATCCATTTCCGGTGTAATATCATCGATCCGGATTGCGATCTTTCTCATATCACTCTACCATCAATATTCTATCGCCTGATCATAACGTCCCCTCGGGATACACTTTATCCGTCGCCCGGGATCGTCAGCAACAGCTCGCGGGTTTACTTCAGATCTTCCTTATACCACTCGATTGCCAGTTTGATTCCTTTTGCAAAATCATAATCCGGATCATAACCGAGCAGTTTCTTTGCCTTGCTGATATCCGCATTGGAATGCTTGATATCGCCCGGCCGGTCCGGCCCGAAATGCGGCTCCACATCGCAGCCGAGTGCTTCACACAATGCGTGATAGATATCGATCAGATATTCCCGCCCGCCGTAAGCGATGTTGTATGCCTGTCCCGCGGCTTCCGTCGGCGCCAGACATGCCTTCAGATTCGCTTCGATCACATTGTCCACATAGGTAAAATCTCTCGACTGCTTCCCGTCCCCGTTGATCGTGGGCACTTCACCATGCAGAAGCTGCCGGATAAAGCGCGGGATCACAGCCGCATATGCCCCGTCCGGATCCTGCCGGCGCCCGAACACATTGAAATAGCGCAAGCCATAGGTATCCAGATGATACAGACGATAATAGAGCTTCCCGTATTCCTCGCATGCACGCTTGGTCAGCGCATAAGGCGAAAGCAGGTTGCCTTCCTGTCCCTCCACCTTTGGCAGCACCGGATGATCCCCGTATACCGAAGACGAGGAAGCGTAAACAAACTTCTTCACGCCGTTCTGTCTGGCCGCTTCCATCATATTGAGCGTACCGCGGATATTGTTTTCCTCATAAAAGAGCGGCATCTCGATGCTGCGGGGCACGCTTCCCCAGGCTGCTTCGTTCAGCACATAATCCACGCCCTCGCAGGCCTTCATACATGTATCCAGGTCTTTGATATCGCCTTTGATAAAGGTATATCCTTCCCGATCCTTCAGAAAATCGATATTCCGCTGTTTTCCGGTGGACAGGTCGTCTAAGCAGCGTACCTGATAGCCCAGATCCAGGATCGCCTCGCAGATATTCGATCCGATGAAGCCGGCCCCGCCGGTCACCAGAAACACACTGTTCTCCGGAAATTTCAAATCTTTAAAACCCATGATAGTACTCCTTAATCATCATAATATTTCCCCTCAAGGGGAAGCACAAGCTTATAACCGCCAATATAACCAATGGCTGTCTTCGGTGTACGCACTGCGGTCCAGGATGCCCTTCAGATCGAGCAGAACCTTTGTCCCGTTGTCTTTATTGTAGAAGGACGCCAGCTGCTCCTGCGAAAGTGACAGGAACTGCGTATGGGAGACCGCGATGATCACCGCATCCATCCCCTGCACGTCTTCCATCCTGCCGAATTCAATCCCGTACAGCCGCTTCGCTTCCGCCGCATCCGCCGCCGGATCTACCACCAGCGGGGTAATGCCGTATTCCTTCAGTTCACGGTAGATATCAATCACCTTGGTATTGCGGGTATCCGGACAGTTTTCCTTGAAGGTAAAGCCCAGGATCGCCACTTTTGCGTCCTTGACTGCGATATCCGCTTTGATCAGGCTCTTCACCAGACTCTCTGCCACATAATGCCCCATATCATCATTGATCCGGCGGCCGGACAGGATGATCTGGCTGTGATACCCCAGCTGCTCCGCCTTGTAGGTCAGATAGTACGGATCCACGCCGATGCAATGTCCGCCTACCAGGCCCGGATAGAACTTTAAGAAATTCCACTTGGTTCCGGCTGCCTTCAGTACCGCCTGGGTATCGATGCCCATCCGGTGGAAGATCATGGACAGTTCGTTCATAAAGGCGATATTGATATCGCGCTGGCTGTTCTCGATCACCTTGGCCGCTTCCGCTACTTTGATGGATTCCGCACGGTAGACCCCGGCTTCTACCACCAGTTCATAGATCTTTGCCACAGTATCCAGTGTCTCCGCATCCATACCGGATACGATCTTGGTAATGGTCTCTAAGCGGTGTACCTTATCCCCCGGATTGATACGCTCCGGTGAATAGCCGATCTTGAAATCCACACCGCATTTTAATCCGGATTCCTTTTCCAGGATCGGCACACAGATCTCTTCCGTTACCCCCGGGTATACGGTAGATTCAAACACGACAATACTGCCTTTGGTCAGATTGCGTCCCAGGATCCGGCTGGCCCCTTCCACCGGTGTCAGATCCGGTGTATGATCATCATTGACCGGAGTCGGCACTGCCACGATGTGAAACTTTGCTTCCTTAAGCTTGCTCTCATCGGCCGTAAATTCCACTTTGGTCTCCCGGATCACATCATTTCCCACCTCATTGGTCGGATCAATGCCGGATTTGTACAATGCGATCTTTTCCGCATTCAGATCAAAACCGACCACCTTGATCTTTCTCGCAAAAGCCACGGCAATGGGCATTCCCACATAGCCAAGCCCCACCAGCGACAGTTTTTCCTCTCCTGCTGTGATCTGTTCATACAGTCCCATTTTTTATTCCTCCAGATAATCTTTTATCGTTTGTCCGAATTCATCTGCTTCATCATCCGCAAGCAATATCACGATCGTCCCGTCGATCATCTTTACACAGTCTGCGGCCGGCCATGGCTGCATCTGAGCAAATTCCGCATTATGCACCAGCTCTTTTCTCCGCTCTGCCGTGGCCCACTTATGTGCGGAAGAGGCATACCAGTCGATCGCGGACGAATAATCCCTCTGCGTGGTCAGATACAATCCCGAAACCACCCCCGGCATCATCGGTGCACTGGGCACATATTCCGGCGTCTGGTAGAGATTACCGTACAGCGCCACTTCACAGGTATCCGTATATCCGTCCACCAGTTCCATACGGTACTGGATACGGTTCACCAGGTTACGGATCTGCTCATTCGCCAGATGCATCCGCTCATACGCCTGATCTGCGATCACCACAAAATGTACGCAGATGCATATCAGCAGCACGGACTGCAGTGTCTGAAACAGATGCTTCTTTACATACTCCGCTTTGCTCCACTGTTCAAAACTGCCCGTATCGTGTTCCGTCTCCTGCCAAAGGATGACCGGCATCAGCCAGATCAGGACCATACTGTAGCACATGATGATCGAGATATAGGATACTTCTTCCGAGATAAAACTGTAAATATGCGTAATGAGCGGTAACAGCAATCCCCAGATGATCAGTAAAGCGATGCGCCAGGGCTGCGCAAACAGTTTCCGCTTCCCGCAGATCCACAGGAGCAGCACGATAACGGAGATCAGCAGGATCACATTGGATGCGTTATAAAAATTCAGCTCCCAGCGCACCAGAAAGAATCTTGCAAATTCAACATAGGAAGACTTTACCGCCCCCAGCAGACGCTGCACGGAATAGCCGCCTGCATCGCTCATTCCCATATAATCCGCCATCTGAGTATCATCGATCTTCCACGCCACATTCATACCGATCAGGTACGCTGCCATAGCTGCCACGCCCATTCCCAGGAAACGCCCTGCCGTCGTAAGCAGCTCCTTTGCTTTCTTCGCAGGATCGATCAGCATAAGGAGCAGCCACAGCATCAGCAGCAGGATCGTGACCGAGATATACGCCTGGTACAATCCCATCGTTACAAACAGCGCCGCTGCGCCCCCCGCGATCCCCTTCCGGCCTTTGCTCCGGATCACCAGATATGCCGAAAGTACGGAACACATCATCCCAAAGAAATAGCCGTCTGCCGTGTACATATAGGCAAAGGTACCGGTAACTGCCGGATTCACCACCAGAATCGCTGCCGTCAGCGCCTGTCCGACATTTCCCTTGATGTCAAACAATTCCACGATAAGTACTGCCGCCAGCGCAATGCAGAGGATCGAAAAAACGCCGATCACCCAGGTCGTCTCGTACTTTCCGCGGAACACTTCCACAAAAGGCAAAAAGAAACGTCCGATGGCCACCGTCCAGCCACGGGAGATCGTCCACATATAGTTCCAGGAATCGTCACAGTAAAACTTATTGGCCAGCCGGAATCCATGTGCCACAAAACCATAGATCATGGTCAGCCAAAATACCGCTTTTCTCCTGTCTTTCCAAAATCCACTCTGCTCCAATTCAGGATGTACTCCTTACTCTCTTCATTTTTATACCCATAAACGAAATGACTTGCCGTTTCGTTTATGAGCCGGCATACACCGCCCTCAAAGGGAAGCCTCCTCCCTGCCCTGCGGGAACATAAGCAGTCCGCAGTTATATAATGCTGAAAAACAGATCACATAAGCCGGATAGCACAGTGACTCCGTCATCATCGCAAACATATACAGGGCACTCATCAAAAGCGGAAATGTCAATGCCTTTCGCAGACTGCGACGTTTCCGATACGTCCATACCGCCGTCACAAATGCACCGGCTACCAGCATCGCATACGCCAGCCCGGTCAGGATGCCAAACTGATAGATCATCTGCAGATAACTGTTATGCGCATGATAGATCAGTTTTCCTTCTTCGATCTCAATATGTCCGGGATAATGCCCCGCTAACGTGATCCGTCCCAGATATGCTTTCCAGATCTCCGTGCGGCCGTTCGTCACATCCCTCTCCGGATCGATCTCCACTTTCTTTTCCTGCTCCGTGATGCCGCCTTCCCCATGACCGAAATCTACCATGATCCCCCATTTTCCGAGGGCAAGACGCAGATATTCCGTAATCGAGGTATATTTCGGTGAATCCACCGGATCCCCTTTGATGACACGCCGCTCCGGATTAAACTCCGCATACAGTGCCGTCGGGTTGTCCGCATAAGCCGGTATGTAACGGATCGCCAGATAGCCCGGAACCACCGCCGCCAAAAGCAGAACGACAGCAAGCAGATAACGTAACACAACCTTCTTTTTTTTCTGCTCCGTAAGCATACGCAGAACAAACAGTACAAAATAGGCAAACAAGAGTCCAAGGATCGTGGTACGTGTATAATTATATATGATCAGAATACCGGTCCAGACAAAAAACACGTAATTCAGGAACAGTGCCGGTATCCGTTTGGAACGATTTTTCTGTGCCCTCGCTCTTGCGATCCTTCCCGCCATCACCGCGGAAATGCATGCCAGATAACCTCCGGCATTGTTGGAATTGGAAAAATAGGTCAGATAACGTTCCGTATCATACGGCCGGTGCAGCAGACACTGGTAACTTACGTAGAACAGGGAAAGCAGCGCGGCATCCAGAAACGCATCCGTAAACATCCGCACTCTGCCTTCTTTTTTGGCAACCGACAGCATATAGTAAAATGCACTGTATCCGACCACGAAAAAGCCCTCGTAGGAATACCCTGGATTAAAGACGGTAAACAGCACTGCAAACGCGATATATACGATCCACAGGATCTTCTGCGGCCGCAGTTTTGCCGGAGCTTCTTTTTTCCGAACCAGCCTGCTGAGTCTGCCCGGATGCAGGATCAGATCCCGCAGTATTGCGATGAAAATCAGCCCCCAGACCAGGATCACCAGTTTCCCCAGGCGGATCACATCCGCAAACTCATAATTACAAAGATCCGGGATCCAGTGTTTCTGGTATGCAAAATGACAAACCAGATAGCAGACCGGCAAATAGATCCCGGACCATATGGTCAGCCAGAACTCGACCGGAAAACCGGCCAGCACCATCCCGCCGAATGCCACGCAGAACCTGCGGAATGCCACCACCTGTCCGTAATTGTCTCCCGCATTCATAAATGAAATGCCGGAACAGATGGCAAAATACAAACAAAGGATCAAAACCGGCCTGCGCCAGACAGCTTCCCCGATCAGTTTTGTTTTACACCATTGCAGCAGCTCTGCCGGTGTCCGTTCTTCTTTCTTCATGCTTTATCATCGGAAGACGGAGCTTTTTCCGCCGCATCCTTCTTTACGATCTGTTTAATGATATACTGTGGTGAGGCGTTCATACTGATATAGATCCGTCCCACATACTCTCCGATCAGCCCCAGCATGATCATGATCATACCGCCGAAAAACACCAGGATCGCCACAAGAGATGCAAATCCCATCACACGGTCCGGCAGCACAAAATGCTGGATGATGATCACGATGCCGTAGAGAAAACCGGCCAATGCACTGATCACCCCCATTACCGTAGCGATCCGCAGCGGCTTCACCGAAAACGAGGTAAATCCGTTCATCCACAGCCCCAGCAGTTTCTTTAATGTATAGCCGGACTCTCCCACTTCACGGTTTCTATGGTTGATATCCACATTTACGATATTCTTCGTTGCCCGCAGTACCAGCCCGATCACATAGGGATAGGAGTTTTCGTAACGGATCATGTCATCTACGATATAACGTTTGGCTGCAAAATAACTGGACACATACAGGGTCTTTGGCTTATCCAGCATAACCTCCGCCATCTTTTCATTCACAAAACTGCCGAAATTGCGAAACAGGGAATGTTTCTTATGGCTGTACCTCGCATACGCCACGTCTGCTCCGTTTTCCAAGGCCTCCAGCAGCTTATCCGCCTCATCCGCCGGCGTCTGTCCGTCGTCATCCAGACAGATCACGATTTCGCCCTTTGTCTGACGCAGCCCCGCCATCAGCGCAGAATGCTGGCCGAAATTACGTGCAAAATCGATCGCCGTAATGCGTGCATCCTCCAGCGCCATCTTTTTGATCACGTCAAAAGTCTCATCCGGGGAACAGTCATTCACCAGGATGATCTCGTAGTCATATTTTTTCAGGGATTGCATTTTTTCCCGGATCTCCGCTACCACATCGCCGATCGTCTGCGATGAGCGATAGCAGGGGATCACGTAGCTGATCATCTGCATCGTTATCATTCCTTCTGTGTCCGGTACGGATCCGTACACTTCATAAATATGATCTTTCTGCGGATCCCGTCCAGCACGGCTTCCTCCGTCCGCTCCGGACAGATGGTAAACCCGCAGTTTTCATAGGAGCGGATCGCCCGCTCATTATGGGATAAAGCCCGCAGCGTCACTTCCTTAAGCCGCATTTCACGAAAGGCATATTCCAGTGCCAGTTTCAGCACCTCGGTCCCGTAATTTTTTCCCAGAGCATCCGCCTCGCCGATAAAGATCCCAAACTCCGCACTCTCCGCTTCCGGATCGATATGGGAAAAATACTGACTGCCGATCTCGCGGCCATCTTCTTTCAATCCGATGATAAACTGCTCGACCCGGCCGGTGCCCACCTGTTCGGCCAGCCACTTTTCATGGTCGGAGCGGGTCACTTCTGCCCGGTAGATAAACCACTCCACGACATGCCGCATATTCCGCCAGCGGAGGATCTTATCCGTATCCGCCTCCGTGATGCGGCGCAGATACACGCGTTCCCCTTCGATCCGCGGGATGCGTGCGATCCGTTCTTTTTGTTCTTCTGTCATATATCACTCCAAAACGGTAACGCCCGTAAGCATTCCGATCCTTTACTGCTTTCCTGTACGATAGATGGCAAATGTACCGCTTTTCGCCCCTGCAGTCTGCAGATCAGACGCTTCGTTGCCGACCGCATCCTCCTGTATAAGCCGCAGGCCATACCTCTCCTGCAGAAAACGTTCCATCCGCCACGGCTCCAGGCCAACCCAGCTCCGGCTTTCCGTACCTTCCAGCATTTGCCACAACAACAACGGGTTGTTGCTCTCAAAGACAAGAGCCGCGCCCTCTTTTGCAAACACCTCCTGCGCATCCGCGTATCCGAAAGCGCGTAATTTCTGTGCCTGCAGCGGACTGCCATACAGCCAGCCGCCAAGCAGCATCATATTCCGTTCCGTATCGTTACGCCGAAATACCGGCGCGGTGCGGTTTACGGCAGCGGATGTTTCCAGCAGAAACAATTTCTGCGGGTGCTGCGCCATATAAGAGTATACCACATCATCCAGTTTATTAACAGATGTTTGTTCCCGGTACCCCACATAGGCATCGGAAGAGACCGGGATCAGCGCCAGCAGCATAATGACTGCCGGCATCAGACAAACGCTGCGCCATCCGGCGCGCTCCTCTTTTCGCCCCTCTGCTTTTTCCCGGGCAGATGGTTTCCGAAGCATCGCCAGCAGCAGAAAGATCTCTGCCATATACAGTGACAGCGTGACCCGTTCCGGAGCACGTCCGCGCCAGAGCAGCCAGCCGTAGATCACAACATGCATACACCCGCAGCCCGCAAGCAGCGGCAAAAAACGGTATTTCTTTTCCTTGAGGAAGGTCACTGCCGCGATCCCATACAGAAGAAGCAGGATATACGCATAAGGAAAATCGCTGTTGCCCTGCATCTTCAGGGTACGCATCCGCAAATCGTAGAGTACGTTTTTCAGCTTCTGTCCATCCGATACCGCCCGGGATGGTTCCCGAAAGGATGCCATCTGCTCCAGGCGCTCTGCCGTGACCGTCGCATCCGGCAGCAGATCATAACGGCGGTACAGGGGATACGCCGTATCCGTAACTCCGCACTCCCCGTAAAACGCTCTGGCTTCGTCGCTCTCCCAGACCAGGGTGAAATCGTACAGATCCGTTCTGGCCCGGTTCAGCTTAAGATACGCCTGCCAGTCCGCACTGTGGTAAGCCAGGGAATGCAGACCAAGCAATACCAGCCAGACTGCCGCAAAGGCGCCCCCTAGCGGAAGTTCCTTCTTTAAGCGTATGCCGCCTTCCTCCCGCAAAAAAACATAGAGAAGCGCTGCGCAAAGAAACGGCAGCAGCAGAAAGAATACCTGGGAACGGATCTGGTCGCAGAGCAGCAAAAGCCCCATCGGAGGAAGCAGCTGCCGGATACGTTCCCGCGTGGTTTCGGTCCTGCTGCCGCTAAGCAGCAGAAACAGTGCCGTGGCCCCCGCACAGGCCGCCACCAATGTATAATGCAGCCGCCAGAACAGCGGCAGCAGAAACAGCCAGATCATTACGATCACCGGCAGATACCGCAAAGCCGGCGAAGGCTCGTCCTTCCCTGCGGCCGCAACACTGCGCAGCAGCAAAAATGCGCACAGAAGAACCGTAGCGCACAAAAAGATGCCAAACCAGGGAAGCATCGGTAAAATACGATAAAGTAATGATAACAAAAAAGAAAGCGGTGCACGCAGATACACCGTATGCAGATCGGGTGTGCCGCTGTAGGCCCCCGAAAGAACAGAGGCGATCTGAAGATCATCATTCATACCATACAGCGGCGGTGCAGCCAGCAGCAGGATCACAAAAGGAACTGCAGTGACCGCTCCTGCCCGGAAAAGCTGCTTTCGGGATATCGTTTGCTTCTGTTTCTCACCCATAGTATCCTTGCCGGACATTACCGGTAAAACTCCTTAACCTTATCAACGATATACGCCGTCTGTTCTTCGGTCAGACCATAGAAAAGCGGCAGTCTGGTCAGGCGTTCGCTTTCCTTTGTCGTATACACGTCTTCCCCTGCAAAACGCCCGTATTTCTTACCGGCCGGTGCCGAATGCAGCGGAATATAATGGAACACCGAGAGAATATTATTTGCCTTCAGGTGATCGATCAGTGCCGTGCGTTCTTCCTGATCATGCGCCTTGACATAGAACATATGCGCATTGTGCACGCATCCCTCCGGCACTACCGGCAGTTCCAGCTTCCCGGCATCTGCGAGTGGCTTTAATCCGGCATAATAAGTATCCCAGATCTTTCTTCTGGCTTGATTGATCTCGTCAGCGATCTCCAGCTGCGCATACAGATAGGCTGCATTCATATCACTGGGCAGATAAGACGAGCCCACCTCCTGCCAGGTATATTTATCGATCTGTCCGCGCAGGAAGCGGCTGCGATCTGTTCCTTTTTCCCGAACGATCTCGGCCATCTCAATAAAACGGTCATCCCGCATAAGAAGTGCCCCGCCTTCGCCCATACTGTAGTTCTTGGTCTCATGGAAACTGTAGCACCCCAGATCCCCGATGGTGCCAAGTGCCCGCCCCTTATAGGTTGCCATCACGCCCTGCGCCGCGTCTTCCACTACATACAGATCATGCTTTTTGGCAATCTCCATGATCGTATCCATCTCACAGGCCACTCCGGCGTAATGCACCGGCACGATGGCTTTGGTCTTTTCCGTGACCGCTGCTTCGATCTTTGTCTCATCAATGTTCATCGTATCCGGCCGGATATCCACAAATACCGCCTTTGCACCACGCAATACAAATGCATCTGCCGTGGAAACAAAGGTAAAGGAAGGCATGATCACCTCATCCCCTTCTTTGATATCCAGAAGGATTGCTGCCAGTTCCGTCGCATGGGTGCATGATGTGGTCAACAGGCACTTTTTCGCCTGCGTCCGCTCTTCAAACCATACATTGCACTTTTTGGTAAAGACGCCATCTCCGCAGATCTTCTGCGCCTCAATGCACTGTTTGATATAGTCCAGCTCCTTCCCTGTGTGGGGCGGAACATTAAATTTGATCTGATACTGCTGGTATTCTTTATTCTTTTCCATATACAATGAATTCCTCATTCTGATATTCTATTTCATAGCCATTATTATATATGAAATCCTGTAATAGGGAATACTTTTTTTGCATATCCCCTGTATAATCCGGCATTTTTGCCGCTGTAACGATCCAAAAGTCCTGTTCTTGCAGACTCTCCAGCTCTTTTTCCATATCCGTGATCGCATAACTGTCCAGATCCGGCCACAAAGTGGATAATGCCGGTGAAAGTCCCAGTGCGTAATGCAGGCCGGGCAGATTGCCGTAGGTGAGCATCGTCTTTTCCGGTGCCTGCTGCAGCTGTGTCGTGATCCCCTCGATCGCCTGTTGATGGGCTGCCGATGTATGCATCCCGCGCAAAACGGCATTCTCCGTGATCACCGCATCTCTGCTGCTGCCGTCCTCACCGTCCTTAAATACATAGATACTGCCAAACAGCACGCTCTGAACCAGAAACAGCACAATAAAAGCATAGAACATATACCGCAGCGGCAGATACCGGCTTTTCCTTTCCTGGGCCTGTATCCAGCGCCCCAGCAAATATATGCCGATGGGTACCGTCAGAAACAGTTGGTTCAGCACCGCATACAGATGATTGTTACTGCCCAGAGGCGCTGCCAGCAAGGCCAGCAGGGCAAAGAGGGCCAGTTCTTTTTCTTTACGCAGCAGCATCTTATGGCAGAACGGAGAAGCCACATACACAAACAACAGCAGCAGGATCCATAGCAGTATCGTTCCGATCCCATAGAACGCACCGTTGTTATGATAATTGACCGTAAATACACCGTTGCGGTAATACCAGACAAACAAAAGGGCTGCGCCGCACAGATACAGCAGCGTTTTGACCGCCACAAACTTTTTCTTCTGAATGCGAAACATCAGGGTCCCCAGCAGAATTCCCGCCAGCATCGGCAAAAACCATTTGGCACCGAACAGATAACCTCCGACGATGCTCTTTAGCATCCCGCCCATAGAATAACCGCCGGCATCTCCTGCCTGCGAAGTGAACAGACTGCCTACCCAGCCAAACATCCCGGTCACACCGCTCACTGCCCCCTGTATGCCGCCCACACTTGCTTCCGATCCCAGCAAAAGCAGAAATGCCGCTGCCACACCGCAGATATAGCCGCCGATACAAAGCCCTGTTGCTTTTGCAATCTCTTTGAATGAATGACGATTCTCTGCCAGATGACAGCAGACGAACAGGATCCAGATGCAATAGACCAGATTGGAGATACGCACTAACACAGCGATCCCCAGCACCACACCGGCCAGGAACAGATTTTTTCTTTGTTCCGTTTCCGACCAGTGCCAGAGCAGCAGGCCGGCGCCAACAAACAAAAGATATGACAGGTAATTATACAGGATCACCGTAGGGCACCAGCACAGGCCCAGGGCAATCAACTCTCCCGGAAACAGGATCACCGGAGAGATACGTTTCCTGAATACAAAATAAACCGAAAGAGCGGTTGCAAGCGGCAAAAGACGCGTCAGCACATTCATCCGCAGGAGGCTTCCGCCGGTGATCTTCATGAAAAGATGCCCGCACAGATTGGCCAGATAAGTGGCATAGATCCAGTCCCCCTTAAGCTGTCCGAACTGCTCATAATTTCCCAGACTGTACGTGGTATCCGTCAGATCTGCCCCCTGATTGACACCGAGAAAAGCGAAGACCACCAGCAAGGCCGGGAATACAAACCTTTCCATCTGAGGCAGCCGCAACATTTCCGACATGCTCTGATAAAGCTTTCTAATACTATTCGGTTCCTTTTCTCCCGACTGTGGCGCTGCCATTACTGTTCCTTCTTTGCTTCGGGTTCTTCTTTTTTCTCCAAAAACTTCTTCCGTGTCACAAAATTGTAGACCATGACCACACCGGTTGCCACAATCTTTGACACGGCCGTCGCCGGATTCTCCGAGATCAGCTGATTCAGCCGGTTCCAGTTCGCATAGATCACATCCATACAGATATAGAGGATCACCTCGTTGATCACGAGGCCGCCTGCGCTGAGCGCCACAAAGATCACAAACTCTTTCCTGCGATCCATATCTTCCTTGCGTTCAAAAACAAATTTAAAGCTCAGTATATAATTGAATACTACTGAGACAAGAAAACCGCAAAAACCGGCCACAAGATAATGGACACCGATCACTTTCAGCAGCATCGTAACGCCCATATCGATCACAAAGCAGATCCCGCCAACTGCTCCGAATTTTATGATCTGTTGAAATAATTTATTCATGCTCTTTTTCTTACATTCTCCTATCGAATCGTCTCCGTATTTTATTTCCGGTTCCACATACCGTACCATTCCGCAAACTTACGCAGTCCCTCGCGCAAAGGTGTGGAAGGTTTGAAACCATAATCCCGCTCCAGCACCGAGGTATCGGCATAGGTCACAGCCACATCGCCGGGCTGCATCGGCAGCAGTTCTTCGTGCGCCTGCAGGTCAAAGTCCTTCGGCAATACCTCCACACGGATCAGTTCTTCCGCCAGGATCCCGATGAACTCCATCAGATCTACCGGTGAAGAATTTCCGATATTGTATACCGCATACGGCGGAACCGGCAGTCCGTCTTCCCCGGTCACACGCTCCGGCGCTCCCTGCATTACCAGCCGGATACCTTCGGTCACATCGTCCACAAAGGTAAAGTCCCGCTTGCAGTTGCCGTAATTGAAGACCTTGATCTTCTCCCCGTTCCGCAGTTTCTCCGAAAAACCGAAGTATGCCATATCCGGGCGTCCGGCCGGTCCGTAAACCGTGAAGAAACGCAGGCCCGTTGACGGGATCTGGTACAGCTTACTGTATGCGTGTGCCAGCAGCTCGTCGGTCTTTTTGGTCGCCGCATAAAGCGACACCGGTTTCTCTGTCGGATCCTCCGTACTGTATGGGATTTTTGCATTGGCTCCGTAAATAGACGAACTGGAAGCATACACGAGATGCTCCACGCCCTCTGCCCCGTCATCATAACTGTGCCGGCAGGCTTCCAGAATATTATAAAAACCGATCACATTAGCTTCGATATAAGCGTCCGGATTCTCAATAGAATAACGTACCCCTGCCTGTGCCGCCAGATTGACCACGACCTGAAAACGATACTCCGCAAACAGCTTTCTGACCAGCTCCGCATCTGCGATATTTCCCTTCACAAACTGCCAGCTGCAGGAGGAACGCGCCGCTGCTTCTTCGATCTGCTGCAGACGGTACTCCTTGATCGACACGTCATAATAGTCGTTTACGCTGTCCAGTCCGATGATCTGCGTGCCGTCGCACTCCGCAAGCAGCCGCAGTACCAGGTTCGCCCCGATAAAACCCGCGGCGCCCGTTACCAGTATCGTACTGTGATCCAGATCAAGCTTTTTCATCTGACTGCTCCTCTTTCGCCGGTTTCTTAAACACCAGTAATTTACTCAAAATATAATTCAGCACGATGATCACGATACTGACGATCACGTATTTTGCCAGAATTTCATTTACATGCAGTACCACGACCAGCAAAAGCATCAAACCTTCATCCACGCCGAAGGAAAACAGACGCGCTCCCACAAACGCCGCAAACTCTTTCGCTACTTCCCTGCATCCTGTCTTAGTACTGTGGAATACAAAGATACGGTTGGTGATATAGGCAAAGATCACGGAAAAGACCCAGGATACCGCATTGGCCAGCCCCACACGGACAGCCTCCTCCATCTCTGCAAATACCCCTTTGGCAAAGATCGCATAGGTCACCCAGGCCACGACGGTCGTCAAAAAACCGACGATCAGGTAATCCCACACTTCCTTCTTTGCAAAGTAGATGCCCATCGCCCAGTCGATCAGTTTTTCCATCTGATCAAAGAACAGACTGCGTAAGGCATCCACGAGAATGCCCACGATAAAGATGATCAGAACCGACAGGAGCATATGCAGGATACGTGCCGGGCCGTAGGCCTTGTTTACCCCCAGCCACTCCGGCCACGCATACCGCAGCAGCAGATGCTCATGCAGCAGATATACGCCAAAGGTATACGGCGCTATGCGCGCCAATACATCCATCACCAGATTCTTCTTCGGTTTCCGGTTCACAAAAAAGCAGAACAGGCCGACCGATGCGCAAAGAACCAGGATATGGTTATAGTCATCCAAAGTCGTCAGCAGATAAGCAAAGCCCTGATCCAAAAAACCAAGCCGGAACGGCTCACCTTTTGCAGTGGCTTCTGCTGCCGACTCCACAACCATATGCCGCAGCCCGCCCGCCACGAGCATTCCAACCGGGATCAGCACTACAGAGATCACGTAACATAACAAACACTTTTTCCCGTTAGCAAGGAACGGGATCCCGTGCAGCCGGATATAGGCCGCCAGGATGTACAGGCAAAGGAACCACAGGATACTGACACCATGATCGTCCATTGCCAGTTCTGCCGGAACCAGTGATTTCGGCAGGCTGATCAGACACAGGATCGCAATAAGCAGCGTCATATGCTGCTGCTTTGACATCTTTTTGACTGCCGCTCCCAGAAACGGCGAGAACAGATACATCAGAAGATATGCACTTGCAAACCAGTAGTGATTGTTCACCACCGGCAGAAAGAAATACTGCAGATTGTAAAAATTCAGATACGTTCCCCTGTCTGCGATCCCTGTGATCAGGCAGATCGCCGCCACCAGAACGCTGTAAAAGAAGACTTCACACCACAATTTCACCAGACGGCGCAGGGTAAAGCGGCTGTCGACCAGAAAATACCCGCTGATCATCACATAGAGATTGACCGATACCAGACAGAATGCCTCCAGGAACCAAAAAGCAAGGTTGCTCCCGCTGTGATCCCCGTCCAGCCGGTGCAAAAGTCCGCCCTTATCCAGGTAGTGCAGCATGATCACCATCAGCATGGCAACTACACGCAGCACCTCAAACTTCGCTTCCCGCGGCTTTTTGCTCTGCATTACCACCGTTGGTCCGTCCAATACCTTCTCAAAGACCAGTTTGGTCTCGTCTTCGGAAACCTTTGTATAGCCCAGATCCTCAAACACCTTACGGGATGCCGCATTCTCCGGCTTTACTTCCGCGATCAGCGCCGTATACTTCTCGGAAAGTTCCCCTTCCAGCTTTGCAAGCATCTGCTTCGCAATGCCGCGTCCGCGGTATTCCTCCCCCACACTGTAGCTGATCACACCCTTCTTCGGATCGGACTGTGCCTGTCCGACACGCACCTGCCCCACCGGCAGCAGAAAATCCATGCACACAAAACTGTCGATGCTGTCCTTTTCCAGCATCCACGCAAACCATTTCTGATGTTCCTCCCAGCCGATCTGCTCGGTGGAAAATGAGGCACTCCGCACCGCCGGATCATTCGCCCAGCGATAGAATAATTTACAATCGGTCTCTAGTGTTTTTCTCAGATAATATGACATGAAAACTTACTCAATCCTTACCTTCGTATTATTGATGCAGCAGGCGGTATTTCATCTCCGCGATCTCCCAGTCCTTTTCGGTATCGATATCCTGCACATTTTCCTCATCCTGCAGGAACGCTGCAGTGTGCGTCATCACGATCCGCCTCTCCTTCAGAAAGGCTTCCGTGCGCAGACAGTAAAACTGGCCACAGTCGTGGTACTCCGGCTCCAGATCCTGGGAACGCTTCAGCTGATCTTCCGGATAATGTGCCGTCAGCTCCCCGTCCCGTAAAAGCAATGCTCTGCGTGGCGGAAACGAAAACTGAACCACCGGCATCACGGTATCCGCGTTTCCTTCCGTCAGGGTCTTCATTGCCGTCTGCAAAGCTTCTGCCGTCACAAAGGGAGCCGTGGGATAAATGCAACAAAGGGCATCGTAGGAAACGCCCCGTTCTTCATATGCTGCAAGCACCTCCAGCAGCACATCCGCCGTCGTCGAATGATCATCCGCCGTATCTGCACTTCGCAGAAACGGGACTTCGGCTCCGGCTGCTTTTGCCACCTGTGCGATCTCTTCGTCTTCGGTCGAGACCATCACCGTGTCAAACACACCGCTCTTTAACGCCGCTTCAATAGAGTAGTGGATAATGGGTTTGCCCAGAAAATCTTTGATGTTCTTTCTCGGTATTCTTTTACTGCCGCCACGGGCAGTGATCACAGCCAATGTCTTCATCTATTTTCGTACCTTCTTTACCAAACCGCGATATGCAAATAATACCACATAATAAACAAAAAACAACAGATTGGACTTCAGATGCATCTTCACCAGCTTCCGGTCTTCGGCCGGCACCAGCTTCTGAAAATACGGATTCTCCGGCAGCTCCGGATATTCCGCAAGGATCATCTTCCGCAGATACGCCGTATTGCCGGGTTTGCGGTGTTTTCCGCTGTACATATACGAAAAGAGAGTCGTGATGTAGGCCAGCTCCGAAAAACGAAACATGACCTCCTCCTGATATGCCTCCGGCAGTTTTCTTTCCCGGTACTCCGAAAGCAATCGTTCTCCCGCTTTTACACGGTCGCAGCATTTCTCCCAGCTCACGTGATGTGTCGTGGAATCCGCCACCGTAAGATAATAATACAGTGGCTCCGGTACCCGCTCAAAATGCGTGAAATACATCGACCAAAGCGGTGATGCACAATTATCTTCATAGAAGATTCCTTCCGGAAACGTCAGGTGGTTCCGGCTCAACAGCTCTCTTTTGTAGATCTTTACCACCATACTGCCGGAGCGCAGGATCCATTTTTTATGCTTTTCCGTATCCAGAAGACCCGTCTGTTCGGGTGTATTGTTCTCAACCACCTGCCCCGGAGTAAAACCGTATTCCGTCACCAGCGAATAATCACAGCCCACGACATCGGCTCCGGTCTCTTCTGCCTTCCGCAGCAGTTTCTCATACATCTGCGGATCCACGAAATCATCACTGTCCACAAAACCGATCCATTCGCCCTTTGCCACCGCCAGCCCGCGGTTCCGCGCACCGCCCTGCCGGTGGTTCTCCGCACACAGGATCGTCCGAAAACGCCCGGGATGCTCTTTTGCAAGCCGCGCTTCATATTCCTGCAGGATCTGCGGAGATGCATCCGTCGACGCATCATCCACGGCGATGATCTCAAAATCCTCCGCGGTCTGCGCCAGCAGAGAATCCAGGCAATGCTTCAGTTTGTCCTCTCCGGCCATGTTATAGACCGGTACGATAATGGATAAAAGCATATTATTCACTCAAAAGGGCCCGCGCGATACGCTCCGCCCCTCTGCCATCGGTCAGTCTCCGTAGACGTTTTGACATCTCTCTTCGCAGAGCCGCATCCCGCATCTGTTCCAGCTGTTTTTGTAATGTTTCTTTCGAAAAACCGTCAATATGGATATATCCGGCAAACAGAAACAGATCTCTTTTTGCAAAAGCTTCCGCATTCGGGATCTGATTGTCTGCGAGCGCATAACAAATCCCCGGCGTTCCGGTCGCCGCCAGTTCATACAATGTCGTGCCTGCTGCCGTAATAGCCAGATCGCTGTTTTGCAGCGCCGCCTTCAGGTTCGGGATCGGGCCGCATATCGTGACATTTTCCAGTGCCTCTGCCATACGCTTCAGCTCCGGCAGATCCGGATCGAGTGCTCCCGCGATCAGGGTAAACCTTATCTCCCGCCATGCGGTCTGCTCTGCGACCAGCTTCAGAAACTGCGGCAGAAAGTGCACCGGATCGGTCCCGCCGCTTACCACCAGCACTTCTTTCAGATCTTCGCGGATATCATGTTCCGGAAGATCCCGGTAGATCCGGTTCATCGGCATATACGTCTCCCCCAGAAGAAGCTGTGCCCCCGGGTATTCTTTCACATAATCATAATCCTCTGCATACATCCCGTAACAGATCAGCGTATCACACGACCAGATCCTCTCATGCAGATCATCGATATATGCCGTCCTTACAAGCTTTGACATCGCCTGCAGATAGGTATCGGACACAAAATAACTGTCGATCAGATATACCGCATCGTCACGTTCACGGATGCCCTGTTCCCTGAGTTTTTCCCCGATCAAAGGCACTTCGGAATCAAATGCATCAAAAGGGCGGTTCAGGCACCATACCGGATAGCCCGCCTCCTGCGGCAGGCGCACGGAGATCTCCTCCGCCACAATAAACAGCACCTCCGCTCCATGCTCTCTTGCGGCCTCTGCGATATTTAAGCATCTGCGCATATGCCCGGTCGCCGTTGCTGCATTTGCTTCCGTACGGATCACTAACCTGCGCAAGATTTTATGCCCCCAGCTCTTTTTCAGCAGTATCCAGTACCAGGGCGATCACCTTATCCATATCCAGATACTGATAAATCCCCAAACGTCCGCCAAAGATCACTTCCGGATGCTGCGCTGCGAGATCTTTATACTTTGCATACAGTGTATTGTTCCGCTCATCGTTGATGGGATAGTATGGTTCATCGCCCTTCGTCCACTGTTTCGGATACTCTCTGGTGATCACGGTCTTCGGATTCACCTCACCCTGCTGGCACCCCAGTTCAAAGTGCTTATGCTCGATGATACGGGTATACGGGATCTCATACTCGGTATAGTTTACCAGAGCGTTGCCCTGATAGTTTTCCTCATCCAGGAGTTCCGTCTCGAAACGCAGACTACGGTATTCCAATGTACCATAGCACTCTTCAAAATACTGGTCAATCATGCCGGTGAAAACACGCTTCTTTGCAATGCCGTCAAAGTATGCACGATCTGAGAAATAATCGGTATTCAAGCGCACTTCGATCCCGTCCAGCATCTTTTCCACCATTTTGGTATATCCTCCGATGGGAATGCCCTGGTATGAATCGTTGAAATAATTATTGTCATATACGAAGCGTACCGGAAGCCTGCGGATGATGAAGGCCGGCAGTTCCGTACATTTCCGCCCCCATTGCTTCTCGGTATAGCCTTTTACCAGCTTCTCATAGATATCCCGGCCCACCAGACGGATCGCCTGCTCCTCGAGATTTTTCGGTTCCGTGATCCCGGCTTCTTTGATCTGCTCCTCGATCTTGGCCTTTGCTTCCGCCGGTGTCCGCACCCCCCACATCTGCGCAAAGGTATTCATATTGAACGGCAGATTGTACAGTTCATCCTTATATCTGGCCACAGGGCTGTTCGTATAGCGGTTCATCTCCGTGAACTGCTGCACATAATCCCACACTTTCTTATTCGACGTATGGAAGATATGCGCACCGTACTTGTGCACCTGGATCCCTTCCACTTCCTCCGAATATACATTGCCGGCAATGTGATCTCTTCGCTCGATCACCAATACTTTTTTCCCAGCCTTCTTCGCCTCATGGGCAAAGATTGCTCCATACAGACCGGCACCGATAACCAAATAATCGTATTCCATGTTGCAGCCTCCTTTATATTCTTTAATCGTATTCGTTCAGAATCTTACGGAATTTCCTTTAAACTTCCATACGTATCCTGCTCTTTCGCTTCCCAGTATCTTCTGCTCCGAAAGCCGCGGTGCAGCAGATAGCCCCGGATCCCGGTTGCTTCTGTTACGGCCTGCTCATTCTCGGTATCACCGATCAGCATCACCTGCGGATCTGATGTCAGAAGTGCACGCGTCGCTGCTATCTTCTCCGCCTTCGCAGCGGAAGGATTCACCACGATCACCTGCTCCGCATACGCCGCAATCTTCAGCTGTTCCAGTTCACGGTACAGCCCCTGCGTATTTTTTCTAGCCGTCAGATAAACAATGTGCTCCCCCTTTTGCTTCCGTTCCTGCAAAAACGGGAGCGTATCCTCATACAGCACATCCAGCTCCAGATACTCTTTTTCCTCGATCTTCTCCTGCCATTCCTTCTGTATCTCCCGGGCCTTTGTTTCCTCCAGATGCAGGATATTTGTTAAATACTGTTTTCCGGAATGGCCGTCCGCCTTATACTGCATATACACTGCCGGATCAAACTGTCCGGCTATGGCAGGAAAATACCTCTGCAGCAGTCTCTGCATCAATACCCAGTGTCTTTTGGTCGAATCGATCAGGGTTCCGTCCAGATCCAGCAGGCAGATCATCGCACCACAACCTCCTGATAGACACGCAATACATGCTTCACCGTTGGATCCGGTGTAAGCCAGGTCTTCGGCACCTCATACCCCAGCAGATGGGCAATCAATGCTCTGGATAATTGGAATCCTGCCGCCTCTGACAGGCCTCCGCCTGCTGCGATCCTGAGATTCACATCCATGACCAGCCATTCACCGTCACATTTTGCAAATTGGATATTAAAGGCCGGAGGGAACTCACAGAGCTTAGCGAAATACTCTACACGCTCCTGCAGTTCCGGCAGTTTCGGAAACGCTGCCTTGGTACAGACCCCGCTTTTGGCTTCCAGACGCTGCCGTACAAAGGTGCTTACTGTTTTACCATCGCAATAGCCTTCCACTGTAACCTCTTCGATCTGTCCGGGCAGGTCACCGCGCCCCCGCAGATCCGGCTGCAATACCATCTCATTCCAGTCGATCTGCTCTATCCGGGCCTTCAGCTCTGCCCCGAGAATATGGCGTAATCCCATGGCCCCAAAACCATCTCTCTTTTTCAACACATACTCTGCATCATCATCGATCGCAAAGCCGTCTTTTCCCGGCCGGTACAAAGGCACCGTTGGAATATGATTCTTCCTGCAAAAATCAAACAGATTCTGCTTATCATTCAATAACTCTTCCGTCCGCATCAGCGGCGATGCACTGGTCACGCCAAGCGCTGCAAATTCCTCACGGTCCTGCGCAAACAACGCCTGCTCCCACGGAATCAGCGGAATGATCGCATCGATCTTTTCCTGTTGTAACAGAGAATACATATTCTCCGCATAGGAAGGGGCGTTGACCGGTTGTACCTGAAAAAAAGCATCTGCGATCGTTGCAGCTGCCACCAGTTCCCGCGGATTCGTGTCCGTAATTATAAGCTCCGCATCCTCCGGAAAATACTGTTTCACCGTCTTACTGATCCGCCATCCGGAACCTGTTCCTCCCGCCGTGATCAGTATTTTCTTCTTTGTACCCATAGCTCCTATCTTACACCAAATCACAGCTTTTGTCTATTCTGCGGAGCCATCTCCTCTATAGTAAAGAAGGGATGATCCGCACCGGAACCATCCCCTTAGGAATCACGTCTATAAAAGTTTAATTTGTAAACATCTCTGTCCAATAATATCCGTAGGCCGTTCCCTGTTGCTGAACCAGACCAACTCCGATCTTTGTATATGCACCACTCATGATATTACGTCTGTGCCCCGGAGAATTCAGCCAGGCATTTACTACCGCCTCTGCGGACCGCTGACCGGCTGCAATATTCTCCGCCGCCGCACCGTAACCGATCCCGAGTTCATCAAAGACCGTAAAACAACTGCGCCCATCCGGCCGATCATGAGAGAATACCCGCACCAGTTCGGCGGATCTGGTCTGCGATGCCGCACATAATGCATCCGATTTGCTCAATGCCGGCAATCCTTCTTTCGCCCTTTCCTGATTGCATAATGCGATCACCCTGTCAATCTCGGAACTGCTCTCGGAGACAACAGGCTGTGTCGGAACTGACGGTTGCTGCACCGGCGTACTTACCATGGTTCCGTTTCCCTGACGCCCCTCCAGTTTGCCCGAACTCATATAATGCATATAATAGAGCGGCAGTTTGTCCCCATACGCTGCCTGCAGATCCGGATATTTTGCCCTGTAAAACTGTACATTGAATTCCGCACACCCCTGACGTCCTTCCGCCATTCCGTTCGTCAGAAAATGTGCTAAAAGTGCATTTTCATCTGTGCCCAGGACAGCCACCAGATCCGGATATTTCTGGGCATAAAACTTTGCATCAAAGACCGATGCATATATCGCTGCCTGCCCGGCAGCCTCCGCTTTCAATGCTGTTGCGGAAGATACCCACAGTATGACCAGCATAGCAAAAACAGCTGCACAACGTTTCCCACCCCATACATAGAATCCATTCTTTTTCCCCATAAGCCTCACCCTTATTCCTTCCATGAAAATATCGCCGGCAGATAACCTGCCGACGATATTATTGTAGCAATAAAACACTATTTCGTCAATAATGACTGTACAACTTGGTCATTACGAGCAATTGTTTCAATCTTCTTTCTTTCTGCTTTTCAATGTAACAATTGCTCCGGCTGTCATAGCCAACATACCGATGACTGCAAATACGATACCAGCAACGCTTCTCGGTCCGGTCTTCGGAACCTGATCCAAAACAGATCCGGTCACTTCATAATCACCACCTGTCAGGGTTTCAATCTTAAAGCTATCCGAATATACCGACGTTTCGGGAACATCCGTCAGAGAAACACGAACACGTACTTCACTGCCCTCTTCTTCACGGGTCGGGATGTAAACCATATCGGTTGCTTCCGGGATATCTTCCCACTGATTCGTATCCTGGTTTTTGCGTTCCCACTGAACTTTAACAACCTGCTCCGGCTGTACCGGAATAATATTGCTCACTACGATCGGCTGCTCCGGCTGTACCGGGATCGGCGTCGGAAGAACTACTGCTGCCTCCGTCGGAACAGCCGCCGTTTCCGTAGGTGCCGGCGTTACTACTGCCTTCGGGGTCGGTGTTGTGGTTGCTTCCGCTTCCTTCGTCGGTGCCGGTGTCGAGGTCGCTTCTGCTTCCTTCGTCGGTGCCGGGGTCGAGGTCGCTTCTGCTTCCTTCGTCGGTGCCGGGGTTGAGGTCGCTTCTGCTTCCTTCGTCGGTGCCGGGGTCGAGGTCGCTTCTGCTTCCTTCGTCGGTGCCGGGGTCGGGGTCGCTTCTGCTTCCTTCGTCGGTGCTGGGGTTGAGGTCGCTTCTGCTTCCTTCGTCGGTGCCGGGGTCGGGGTCGCTTCTGCTTCCTTCGTCGGTGCCGGGGTTA
>JAGBMJ010000011.1 GCA_017634975.1 Lachnospiraceae bacterium
TGGAATGCGAGCTTTGATAATTAATTGCAGCCCTGTTCGCACAGGGGCAACTGCAGAAATAGTTAAGCTGGTTTCGGAACAGTTATCAAATAAATACAGTGTCAAAAGCATTTGCATTGACGATTATGTCTTTGCATTCTGCAGAGGCTGCCGTTCGTGCCACAATACGGCGAAGTGTGTCATGAGTGATGCAGGTGTTATCGAGAATGTAATGAGAGAATATGATGAGGCAGATATTATTGTCTCTGTTTCTCCGTCATACTGGGCAGATATTCCCGGGCAGTTCAAGGCATTCATCGACAGATGTACACCTTGGTGCAATACGCACGAGCCGCATGCAACTATTAAGCCCGGCAAGAAAGGCTTTACAATTGCTTTGAGAACCGGACCTAATATGCCGGAATGTGAGCGAATCATCGGAAGCATAGAACATTTTTATGGCCATTTGGAGATAGAGAGTGTGGGCCATCTTGGGCTGACATCTATCGAATATAAAGCGGATGTAGAATCAAGAAAGCAGGAAGTATTAGATTTCTGTAAGTGCATATAGGGATGGGGTCAAAATGAACCCACGGAAAGTGAACCCACGCAGAGGCGCGAGTAGTTTTTGACCCTATAAAAAACTACATTTTGACTACGATTCACGGCCAAGATTTGCCACACTTTGCCGGGGGTTGCCATTTGGCTCGATTTTCTGTAAACTGAATGAAGCTTCAGCAGCCTGGCAAACCGGCGCGAACTGGAGCAATTTGATGCGGTTTTGGAGGTAAGAAATGCCGATAAAAGTATTATTTATCTGTCACGGCAGGATTTGAACTGGCCTAAAGAAATGGCGGAAACAAGCCATTTCTTGGAAAGGAAGTATCTGATTTACACCTTGTTTACACCTTTTGATCTGAGGTTATATAGTTTACTGAAAGAGAGAGTATAAGAGATGGTAAAAATACTGTTCGTCTGCTGGGGCAAGAGATTTCAGTAAAGCGGGAAACCTTGAAAATACGGCATTTTGAAGATTTATCAAACGGATTTACACCCCGTTTACACCTTTTGAAGGTGGACTACCCGATGAATGATGAGAGCACTCTGCGTGATGCAGGGTGCTTTTCTTTGGTTTGATTGACAAAAACTGTGGATTGGAGTACAATTTCTTTGGATTCGGAGGATAAAACTATGGATTACAGACAAATAAAAAAACATTCAAATGAAATACTTAAGAACAAAACCGCAGAGTGCTCATATATAGAATACAAGGCATCAGAGAAACAACTGGATAAGATACTTAAGACTATCTGCGCATATGGAAACAACTATTACAACAACGATATACAATATATCTTTATTGGCATAGAAGAGGAAAATAACGAAGAGCAAAAAGCAATCCCTGTGCTACCGATTACGGGGATAGCTGAAGGCAAGTTGGAAAAATGCAAGAATACTATTAATTCATTGCGGTCTTTTTTATATCCCAATGTTGCGTTTGAAGTAGTATCAAATAATCTGGATGGAATCAGTTATATTCTCGTTATTGTAAAGCGTCAGACGGGTGGACCTTTCATGGTGGCCGAAAAGGCTGAAAAGGACAAAAAGATTAATCTTAAGCCGGGAAGGTATGTGAGAATTGAAGCTGATACCCGCCTTGCGAGAGTAGATGAGGAATATGATCTGTTACGAAAGTTTTCAAATTTTCATTTCAGTTCGATTGTAAGCTCCGGGGCATCGCTTGATGATTTAAGCACAGATTTACTTAGAGAATATTTTTCCAAGACAAGCTCAAGACAGATTAATGATGGAATGGAAAAGAAAGAGCTAGCCAAGGCTTTGGACTTGCTTGATAAAAATGATCCTGCGGATCGACGCGTGAAAAATTATGCTGTCCTCATGTTTTCTGATCATCCGGAGGAGCGAATTCCATATGCATATACGGAATTGATCATTGATATGTTTGGAACTAAAAGAAAGATGGAATCCAAAGTTTTTAAAGGAGCGGTCTGGAAGCAGTACTATTCTGCGTTAGAGTACATTAATAATAATTTCTTAAATGAATTGGTTATTCGTGTTGATGGTAGCGCAGATAACCGTAAAATTCAGAACTTTACATATATAGCATTGGAAGAATTACTTGCTAATGCCATTGTTCATAACAACTATGAAAATGGTAAGCCCATCCAAATATACGTGTCTGAAAAACAGATAAACATTGTGAATTATAACAAGCCGTTGCCACCCATTCGAATAAGTGATTTGAATGAGAGAACATTCTTTAATGAGCGAGACACGGAAAATCCTGAGATTAGGGATATGTTTAAAGCATTAGGTATTATAGAATCCTTTGGAACGGGCATTGGGGAAGCTAAAAGATCAATGCGGGAAAATGGATCTCCGGATCTTTTCTATAAGACTTTTGATATAAATGACAACGTTACTTCTGTGGTTATACCTGTAAATGAAGAATACTATGAGATAAAAAATGGAACCAAACCAAAGAAAAAAGTTTGGATTGAGAATGAAACCAAAGATTTTAAATATAAAATCTTGGATTCAGGGTATACAAAGAAAATAAAACAAAACATATTGAAGTTATATGAGGAAATAGGTACAGAGATTTTCGGAAATTCACGTGTTGTTGAAATCCTCGGATGTTCAGAAGTAACAGCAACTTCCTATTTAAAAAGAATGGAAGATGAACTGAAAATCATCGTTCCGGTAGAAGGGATGGGTAAAGGGAAATATAGGTTTTCCGTAAAATTATAACCAGATGTTCAAAGACTGCAGCATGTAGAAACACAGGATGGTGCAGGTCAGAAGATTTTTGTGAACTATCGAGAAGCTGAATGTTGTGTGAAAATCTTAAGGTGTAAACGAAAAATAATTACACATTACTTTACACCTTTTGCCGGTGTAAATATGCCAAAATATGCATATATTATGCCGGCAAATGAAAAGGAAAAAGGTGTCTAAACCATGATAAAACAAGGAAAAACGATATGATAAAGATACTATTTGTCTGCCACGGCAATATACGGCACTTTTCATCAAAAGCCTTGTAAATACTGCGTTTGCGAGGCGTGAGGCTCCGAATTTAGACCACATTTAGACCATTTGAAAGATGGGAATTTGCGGTAAAATCAGCAGTTTTGGAGGTTTTGAATGATACGAGTGTTATTCGCCTGCTGGGGCAACATTCGTCGAATCTCTGAAAAAGCTAATGATTTCGGTACTTTGAGGGACGTTCAGAAGAGGATTTAGACCACGTTTAGACCATTTAAAATGCAGTTGAAAATGAAGATTTTAAGTGGGAGCCGTGTTCTTTGATCGCTATAACATCGTAGACAATTACACAATTGGAGATTGTTCATGATAAGAAGAATCATCCGGTGATGTGTGGAAATGTATCCATACGTCACCGGATTTTTTAGTTTTCGGGATCGGTTTTCTGATCTCTGGCCATGGCTTCATCGATTGCTCTGTTAATGAAGGCGGTTGCACTCTCACCCATGCTTTCGGCGTGATTCTTAATGATGGAACGCTTTTCGGGGGTGACGCGAACCTTTATCTCAACAAATCGATCATTATATTTTTTATTCGCTCTCTTACGAGCTTCAGTTAAGCCTTTATAGGAGCCTGGTTTAGCAGCACTCATGACAATTCCTCCGGGAGTGTTTTCGTATAGATTTCTGTAAAGAGTATAACACAGATTGATACATAAGACTATGTAAAAATACAGAAAACCAAAGTTCGATAGAAAAGGAGACAACGATTATGACAAAGAAGAATAAAAGAAGTGTTAAAGTGTACGGCATGAGCGGTTATAAATACAAGACGACTCCGACCATCATGTTGAAGGGGCAGTGGCTGGCTGAGCTAGGATTTGAGATCGGAGATTACCTCTCCATCAGTTGCGAGGATGGAAAGATCATCATCACACCGGATGCTGAGAAAGCGGCTCTGATGAAGGCTGAACGGGAATTCATGGAAAGAGAAATGGCAAGTCTGAATAAGCGCCTTCAGGTGGAAAAGGAAAGACTGCATGCCCAGTTCGTGGCTGAAAGAAGCGCTGAGTACGGCGTGGCAAAGGAGGCGTGAGACTATGGGAAAAGCAATGAAAGAATCCGATTTGATGCAGAGACCGTTTGATGATCTGACCACATCGGAAAAAGCCGCTGTATTAAAATTCAGATTTGAGAAAGAAGCTTCAATGCCTGGTGCTCAGAGGATAAAGACCAGAGAAGCAATCGGAGAAGAATATGGTCTGTCCGGTAGCTCCGTGGGAAGGCTCTTGAAACTGAATGATCTGATAGATCCTCTGAAGGATATGGTAGATCGTGGAGCACTTTATGCTGAGGTTGCGGTGCAGCTGGCGTTTCTTCCGGAGAATGAGCAGCAGATGGTTTACAGCGTAGCAAAGGAGACCGGCACAAAGCTGACAGCAAATATGGTGATACAGCTCAGAAGTCATACCGGAATGCTTACGAACGGATTTGTGCGTAGATACCTTAGAAAGGATCCCATCAAGAAAAAGTGCTATAAGGTTCCGGGTCGGATCATAGAGAAATACTTTCAGGGCATGGATCCGAACATGGTGGACAGCATCGTGGAACAGGCGCTTGAAGCCTGGTTCGGGAAGGAGGCTGCTGATGTTCAGTCGTGAAGAATTACAATCACTGGATCCTAAGTATTTTGATATCATCACAGTTGATGAATGTGATGTGACAATTATGAGCCGGAATACAGGGCATTATTGGTATCTGCATAATCCCGAATACCCGGATAAAGGAACAGTTATCATATTTCATCGGCATAGGGGAAGCCATCCATATCATCTGCATGGAAGAGCGAATACCCTTAGACAAGCCGTGCGGAGCATTAAGGGGCATGACAGGTGGCAGATGCAGGGAAGACCGTCTAAGAGATAATTATCGAATATAGAGGCACACAATAAAGCAGCGGTACCGGAGATAGTTCCAGTATCGCTGTTTCTATCGTTTGTGCCGATCGGATCAATCGGCGTAGTAGAGATCCTTCGCCATTTTCTGAGCGGCTTTGATTTCTGCGTAGGCCTGCGTCTTTTTGATGCCATATTCCGCCAGAAGCGCATCCAGAATCTCGCCCTTGGTATATTCCTGTTTAATGAGATTCAGAATGCGACCGTAGCGGGAATTCTTTTCGCCTACTTCACGGATCAGATCATCGATGATCATTCCGAGAAGGGTGGTGTTTTCAAAAGATTCCGTCTGTGCAGGGTCGTAGCCACCTTCGCCTTCAGCTTCCATGTCTTCAAGAAACTTATCGTAGGAGATCACGTTTGGATCACCATGAAGATTAGCGATGTACTGACGCACATCACTCCAGAAGAGTTTCATAGTTCCTGGAAACTGCTCAGGTGTGACCGGTGTGAAGGCAACTAAAACGGGAATGCCGCTGAAGTGCCAGGTTTCAAGGTTCTCGCGATTGAGATCCATCGCTTTTACTGTGTCCCAGTCCTCTACAAGGAACGGGGCAAGGTGCTGACCTTCCGGAGTGGGAAGGTTGTTGTACGCCTTCTTATCAGCGTACTGGTTGAACTTGTTATCGTCCATAATTCGTTTCCTCCGTAGATTTGCGCGGAGGAATCCGCATTATGGCGATGTGAAGTTGTCCCTATCAGGTGGCCAGTCATTTCGGATTCCTCCTAGTTTGCTTGGCCAGCCTGTTCTACATGGGCTGACGTGATTTACATGGTGGCTTCAGTGAGACGGTAGAACCATCTTCAGCGCTAAAGAAGCAATCTCACTGAAGCTAAGGCCATTGTAATTGATGGGTTTCTAATTGTCAGAACTCACCGAGTCGGGATAGACACACTAAAAAAGCCCGCATTTCTGCGGGTTTTCGGCAAATATGTTTTTGTTGATTATGGGAATTGCAGGAATATAGGTCTTGATTCCCGACTCACCGAGTCGGAAAAATTTTTAAGAAAAGAAAAAAGCCGCTATTTCGATGTGAAAAAGCGGCTGAGATGTGATCAGTATCGTTCTTTGGTTCCGAGAGGCTCGTATCCGAGAGACTCCAGAAAGTCATTGCAATCATCGATTGGATGTCCAGAGAGACCGGTAATGCAGAATTTCAAAGCTCTGTCTTCAGGATTATCCATAAAGGAACGTCCGGCAAGCTTTAACATATTGTCTACAGTATCAATATCGAGATCCAAGCCTACACCGATGGCGACAATAGTTCTTACGGTAGGTTTATTGCTCAATCCTTTTTCTGCCTTACGATAGTTTTCTTCACCAAGTCCTGTCAAATCGCAGAAATGCGGCTTACTGGTACCTTTGATGGTGATGATCTCATAAATATATGTCCAGCAGTTCTTGTCAACCGTAGAGAGCTTATGAATCTTTTCGTTCTGCTCAAAGTGTTTGCGCTTCTTTTGCAGTTCCTTTGAGAGCTCGACCACAGCGGCATTCTGCTTTGAATCATATTTGGAAACATCCTGCTCGTCGTTGTCGCGGTGAAAGATGATCTGTGGAAGTACTTCCTTGGCCTTGGAACGACGTATGCGTTGCCAGCTGAAGGATAATGTGCATTCGTCAAGATGATCCCAGGCATATTCTGATAAAGTGGCTTTCCCTTTATCATCAGTTGTGATGTACGTCTCATCGTTGATGACAACATACCCATCAACATATCTGAACTTTCCTGTATCCAGAAGTTTGCGAAAGTCTTCATTGGTGCTGTACTCATAGAAGACATCTTCGCGGCTGACATAGGAATGCCAATCTTTCTCGTTGATGGCTTGCAGAACCGATTTTGCTTCCGGGTATCCGGTCTCAGTCATACGTATTAGCGCAGACTGCCTGGAAACCCCGTAGAATGATGCAAGCTCATCAGCAATGCAGGTAAGTACGGCAATCTTCAGAGGATTATTTTCGTAATCATACTGCTTATAGAGTTCATCTACTTTGATCTTAAAAGTCTGGATAGGCATCAGAATACGCGGAGCCAGATTGTTTGCCTGCCATTCCATGCGCTGCTCATCGGTCCATTCCTCTTTTTCATCCGGATAGACCATATCGGCCGGACAGCGGCAAGCAATGAACTTCTCGTTCTTGAGAATATGTTTTATAGCGGCGTAAAGACGGTGGCGGTGCCAGTGATAGACTTCATGAGCAATCGTGTTATTCACGCATCCGCTATTACGCTGCCAATATGTATAGGCATCTATCAGGATAGTTCCTCTGGGAACTTCTTCTTCCTTCTCAGAAGTCTTAAAAAGGTCGTAGATCTTGACTTTGCCAGGAGAGAAGCAGATTTGCCCGAAGATGCTAAAGTCATCGGTGATGCGGTATCCCTGGACGACATTGAGACCGAGCTTGTCTTTTGCTATATCTTCAATAGGAACGCGCATAGGCTCTTCCAGAGCTTCCGGGTAATATTTCTCCAAGAAGGCGGTTGCTTCCTTATCAAGATCTTTTCGGGAAATGATGGGTACGATGCTCTTGGAGGCGGCGATGCCGGAAGAGGATGGCTGCGTACCTTTGCTCCATGGCTTGACGGATGAGACCTTTATCGTTTCAAGTTTATCGGTGATGATAGCTTCACAGGACGCAATGAGCCACTGTGATGTTTCACAGGACATATCACCACGGTATTCATCAAATTGCTGCAGTTCGATAGTACAGCTCATTATGGCATCGAAGAAGAGGGAATCTTCATCAATGCGGATGTGAGTGGCGTACTCTAAGAGCATATCAAGAAGCATGGCGGTATCCGGATAGTGGATACGGGACATGCTAAGGTTTAAGGCTGTTGGATGTACAGATATATATTCGTTTACTGCTTTCCAGATGGGCTGGTAGCAGATCTTGTATATGAATTCTTCAATATCATTCTGAGCTTTGCCCATGAAAACACCTCTTTTCGTAGATATACCCGCGCTTGGCGGGCACAAATATCCAAATAACAATATAGCATATTTTCGGAGAGGATTCAATTAAAATCGGTGCTAATTCGTGCGAAGGTGGAGATTTTGCTTGTGGTTTCATGGATGGAGTGGTATAATGGACACTGTATTAGTATGCGTTGAGACCTGTTGATATATAGTTCTGAGAAATGAACCGAGAGGAACACACTATGGAAGTAAGTTACAAAAAGCTTTGGAAACTGCTCATCGACAAGGATATGAAAAAGAAAGACCTTCAGGCAAAAGCCGGGATCAGCTGGACTTCGGTTACGAAGCTTTCCAAGGGAGAGAACGTGAGCATGGAAGTCCTGATGAAAGTGTGCAAGGCTCTGGAATGCAATATCGGAGACATTATGGATTTGATCCCAGAAGAAAAAGACGAAATGTGAGGTGACGGCGCTATGGCAGGAAAAAGTAAATGCGTTATAGAAAACGCTAGCCCTCATACGATAAAGAAATTTGAACTTATTGATGAATATATAAAATCTTGGGCACAGAAGCTGATGCTTAATGATGCCTGCAATAGCTTAATATTTATCGATTGCATGTGTAATAGTGGAGTTTACAAAGATAATGGAGGGGTGCTTGTAGAGGGTACTCCGGTACGGGTTTCAAAGACCTTGTTAGACGTTGCGCGCACTTACACGGATAAAATGGTTCACATATATCTGAACGACAAAGAAAAGTCGAAAGTGGATGAACTGAAGAAACATATCCCACAGGATGAACGAAACTTTCATATCGTAACATCTGTCGGAGATGCAAATGAACTGCTTAAAACAATCGGACCGCAATTATACCAAGCTGGGCATATGCATTATTTTTTACTGTATGATCCCTATGATGCATCAATTGACTGGGAGGCGCTCCTGCCATTCTTTCGTAACTGGGGTGAAGTCATGATTAACCATATGGTTTCAGATCCGGTAAGGGCAATCACAAGCGCAAAGAAAAAGACAACAAAGACAAAGTATGAGAATACATACCTGGAAGACTTTGAGAAGTTAGTGCCTTACGGAAGTGACAAGAAGGCCTATGAAGCCAGAGTGGAGGAAATCATAAATTCACTAAAGGGAGATCGTAGGTATTATGTATCTGCATTTCCGTTCTATAACACGCAGAACTCGCTCGTCTACAATTTGATTCATTGTACGAGCAACAGAGAAGGCTTTAAACTCTATAAGAAGAGTGCTTGGAAGGTATTTGGTGCACAATCATCCACTAAGCATTCAGCTGAGAACAGGCAGTTATCGTTTGACTTTACCGGCGTTATTACAGAAGTTGAAGATGAAAGCTGTCTGCACGTTATTGATATTGCGAAATATCTGAAACGATGTCTGAAAGACCGCAAGCAGGTGCCACTTGATGAAATGTGGGAAATACTGGATAACCATCCAATCTTCCCGTCTGAGGGGTTTCGTAATGAGATAAAGGCCGATCTTACCGGTTTCTTTGACGCTAAAATCGAGATGATTATGAATTCCGATACAGGAAAGAAAGAAACGGTAATCTCCTTTTCTTCTTGAGACAGAATTTGAAATAGATGAGGTGATTGAAATTTATGGCGACATCGCAGAAATTTGGTGGTAACTGGACGGAGGAGAAACTGAATATTTTTACCAGCTACCTGGACGCATACTTGATTGCACTGCAAAACCAGAAATTCAAGAAGATTTATATAGATGCCTTTGCTGGAACCGGTGAGATTGAGACTAGCGATGGAGGGCAATATCTTGTAGGCTCAGCCAAGCGCGCACTGTCCTCTGAGAAAAAATTCGATCACTATTATTTTATAGAAGCTGATTCTCAGAAGGCAGGAGAACTTCAGAATATGATCAACGATGAGTTCCCGAAGCTGAGGCAAATTGTTACGGTGTTTTGTGGAGATGCGAATGATAAACTTGCGGAGATTATTGGTAGTGTTGATTGGAGATTTAACAGAGGGCTTCTTTTTTTAGATCCATACGCTACACAAGTGAATTGGATTACGCTTGAAAATGTAGCACAGACGAAATCGATAGATGTATGGTACTTATTCCCGTTTTCGGCACTTGAAAGGATGCTGCCGAAAAACGGAAAGTACGATAAATGGGAGGATTGCATAGATCGATTGCTTGGAGATTCCGGATGGCGGGAGGAATTCTATAAGAAAGATCCACAGATGACGCTTTTCGATTTGTTTCCAGAGCCCGGACAGAGTGATGGAGAGCGGATGGTAAAGGACGCAAATCCGGAACACATAAAGGATTATATTCTCTCCCGGCTTGGGACAATCTTTCCATGTGTGTCAAAACATGCACGGATTTTTAGGAACAGCCGGAGGTCGCCGATGTTCCTTTTCTGCTTTGCTATCTCGAACGAAAGCGAGGCAGCACAAAAACTTGCTCTGCGAATAGCAAACCACATATTAAAGAACAAGTAGGCGGAGGATGATAGCGACTTGAAGACAATAAAACGAAAATCCATGCTTTATCAAACAGGGGTAGAGTATGGTGACTACACAATGAATCACGTGCAGGGCTGCGCACATGGGTGCAAATATCCATGTTACGCATTCCTGATGAAGAAGCGATTCGGGCAAACTAAGGATTACGAGAGCTGGCTTGAGCCGGTGCTTGTATCAAACACGCTTGAATTGCTGGATAAAGAGATACCGAGGCTTAGAGATAAGATTCAGTCTGTGCAGCTTTGCTTTACCACAGATCCGTTCATGGAAGGATATCCAGAGGTGTCCCAGATGAGTGTTGCGGCTATCCGAAAGCTGAATGAGGCTGGTATCAAATGCACTACATTGACGAAGGGAGTGCTTCCTATAGAATTGGCGGAACTTTCTCCAGAAAATGAATATGGGATCACGTTGATTACATTAGATGAAGCATACCGAGAACAAATGGAACCGGGAGCTGTTACATGTGCAGAGCGACTGGCTTCGTTGACAGCGCTACACGAGGCTGGATGCAAAACATGGGTGAGCATGGAGCCGTATCCAACACCGAACATGGTTGAGCAGAATCTACACGAACTGCTGGAAGCAGTATCTTTTACAGATCGAATCATTTTCGGAAGAACGAACTATAGTAAGGCAGCAAATGCTTATGAAGGGCATAAGCACTTTTACAATGAGTGTGCGGCAGAGGTAGTTTCCTTCTGTCAGGAGCACGGCATTGATTATCATATTAAGGAAAAAACAATAACAGAAGAATGAGGTGGCGTTATGGCTTTATTACAAGACCTGATCCAGCAGATTGACGATCCGGCTCTCAAGGAGAGAATCTTGCAGGAAACAAATAAAATACTGAAGCAGAAGAAGTTCGGATTGGTGTTTGAAGAACATCTGCCGGAATGCACGCCGCTTTATGATGTGCCGATTCGTGTTGGTTCCAAAGTTGCTCTGAAGACCGGGTATGTCAGCGACATTTATACGGTCATGAATATCGACGGCGATGAGGTTCGGTGTGACCGTAGGGAAACACATGAGCAGATAACATTCAGGCTGGGTGAGCTGGTGACAGTGGCCGAATTTGGAGAGGCAATTTATCCGACATTAAAGCCGATAGACACTGTTGAGAATGCTCCGGACAGTGATCTTTGGCATACACTGATTGAGGCGGACAATTACCATGCGCTGCAGCTACTGGAATATCTCTATGCGGAAAAGGTGGATTGTATCTATATTGATCCACCCTATAACACCGGTGCAAAAGACTGGAAGTACAACAACGACTACGTGGATAGCTCTGATGCTTATCGGCATAGCAAGTGGCTCTCCATGATGGAGAAGCGCTTGAAGATCGCAAAGAAGCTCCTTAATCCGAAGGACTCCGTTCTGATCGTAACCATAGATGAAAAAGAATATCTGCATCTCGGTTGCTTGTTGGAAGAAGTATTTTCTGAAGCAAACATACAGATGGTAAGCAGTGTTATCAATCCTAAAGGCGCTGCAAGGCATCAGCAATTTGGTAGAACGGATGAGTATTTGTTTTTTGTTCAATTTGGAGAATCCAGTCCGGAGCCGTTGCCATTATCTAACGAGTGGAAGATATCTGAAGATAAAAGAGCTTCGCGTTTGAGGTGGAAGGAATTATTGCGTTCGGGTTCACATACAGCAAGAGCGGATAGCCCAAATCAGTTTTATCCTGTTTTTATTTGTAATACAGATGAAGGGCCGATGTTTCATTCTGTAGGAGAATCGTATTATGGTTCAAATAAGTCAGAAATAATCGCGCCAGAAGGTTGCGTTGCGGTCTGGCCTATACGTGCAGATGGCACAGAAGGCAACTGGCAGATAAGCACCGAAAACCTGAGGGCTTCTATAGAGATTGGATATGCAAAATTGGGGAATTGGAGAGGTGAAAATACTGCTATCACATACTTGGCAAAAGGAGAAAGAGAAAAAATATCCAAAGGTGCATTTACGATTATAGGTCATAGACATGACGGTTCTATTATTACAGACGATGATGCCTATATCCCTAAGTTTATACCGGGAACACAATGGCGCATAAAATCACATAATGCTGAGCAAGGTGGAACAAACCTGCTTAAGGAATTCTTCGGCTCAAGCAGGTTTACTTTCCCGAAATCATTGTATGCTGTTCACGATGCGATTAGATTTTTTGTTGCTAATAAGCCAAATGCGCTTGTTATTGATTTCTTTGCAGGATCAGGTACAACGCTTCATGCGATAAATCTTCTTAATGCTGAGGATGGAGGTGATCGCAGATGTATTTGTGTGACGAACAACGAATTGAGGAAAGAGGAAAGCGACGATCTAACTGAGAAAGGGTTTAAGCCGGGAGAACCAGAATGGGAAAAACTCGGAATAGCAAAATATGTTACATGGCCAAGGATAAAGTGTAGTATCAAAGGTCAAGATGTTGCCGGAAATCCCTTAGAAGGCGATTACACAACATATAAGACAAGCACAGAAGTAAAAGATAGAAATATTGTTCAGATAGGATTTGTGAGTGAAATTTCCTCTTTGAAAATAGGCGAAAAGAAAAAACTTGTTTCAGTTTTGTCTAATAAGAAATTACCTCAGACACTCGTGTCTCAAGAGTCGAAATACATAGTGTCAGATGAGGCTAAGCATACTGCGTCAATTTTAATAGATGATACAGCCAGTGAGGAATGGTTGGAAGCTTTGGAAGGTATGGATCATATAACAGACTTTTATATTGTTACATCCAACAACAAGCTTTTTAAGAGCCTCAAGGATAGCATAAAAGAAATGTTTGAACCGATATCAACGATAGTGCCTGTTGTTATGCCAATGAAAGACGGCTTCAAGACAAACGCGGCCTTCTTCAAACTAAGCTTCCTCGACAAAACCTCTGTTGCTCTTGGCAGGCAGTTCCGGGAGCTGCTTCCGGTGCTCTGGATGAAGGGCGGAGCTGTTGGCAAATGTCCGGCTCTTGAAAACGATAATCTTCCGAATATGCTGATTTTGCCGCAGAACAAGATGGCTGTTTTGATAGATGAAATATATTATTCCGAGTTCGATGCGGAGTTAAATGAGCATCCGGAAATCCAGACAGTTTTCATTGTAACGGATTCGGAGACAGCATACAGATCGATGATCCGTACTTACGATGGGAAAGACTGCTATCAGCTATACAGAGATTATCTGGATAACTTCAGAATCAACACAGGGAGGTAACCATGAGAGTAGAATTATTCCCTTTTCAGAAAAGAGCACTTGCTGATATCCGTATGAAGACGGCGGAGGCAATGGGCAGCTATCATAGGACACATGCACCGCAGGTGGTTTCTTTCACTGCACCGACCGGAGCCGGAAAAACCATCATTATGTCTGCGCTGATTGAGGCTATTCTTTTTGGCGACGAACAGTATATGGAACAGCCTGATGCAATCATCGTCTGGCTTTCGGATTCGCCTCAGCTGAACGAGCAGTCAAAGCAAAAGATCGACTCCAAGGCTGATAAGATCAAGTTGTCGCAGTGCGTTACAGTTTCCGAGGAATCCTTTGATAAAGAGGTATTTGAAGACGGCCATGTTTACTTTCTGAATACGCAGAAGCTGTCGGTCACCTCCAAGCTCACGAAAAATGGCGATGGAAGGACTTATACTATCTGGGAGACACTTGCAAATACTGTCCGGGAAAAGAGCGACCGGTTATACTTCATCATCGATGAAGCGCATCGTGGCATGCAGGGAAGGGAAGCCAGCAAGGCCACCACGATTATGCAGAAGTTCATCAAAGGCAGCGATTCGGATGGCATCCCGCCTATGCCAGTCGTCATTGGTATGTCCGCTACCACACAGAGATTCAATGCGCTGGTCGAGGGCACATCCTCTACAATTCACAAGTCTATCGTGACGACGGATGAGGTTCGAGCTTCCGGGCTTTTGAAGGATAGGATCGTTATCACCTATCCGGAGGAAGGCACGGTCAATAATGATATGGCCATTTTGCAGGCCGCTGCGGATGATTGGAAAGAAAAGTGGGAGCATTGGACACAGTATTGCTTTGAGCAGCACTACGCATATGTAAATCCGATTCTGATCATACAGGTTTTGAATGGAACCGGTGATGCTCTGACGGATACAAATCTGGACGACTGCATTGCAAAGATAGAGGAACGTACCGGCTTCAAACTGGAAAGTGGACAGGTGGTTCACACCTTCGGCGGCACGACAGCAACACTGACCGTCAATGGACTCGATGTGCGTTATGAGGAGCCTTCCAATATTGCTGAGGATAGAAACATTCGCGTGGTCTTCTTTAAAGAAAATCTTTCAACTGGCTGGGATTGCCCGCGAGCAGAGACTATGATGTCCTTTAAGCATGCAAACGATGCCACATACATTGCGCAACTTCTCGGTCGAATGGTCAGAACACCAATGCAGATGCATATTCAGGTAGATGACGTCTTAAACGATGTGCATCTCTATTTGCCGTACTTTAATGAGAATACCGTCAAGGACGTTGTGGAGGCCTTGCAGAGTACAGAAGGCGGAGACATCCCGGCCGATATTTATGGCGAATCCTTATCCGGAAAGAAATTTGAAACGCTAACTGTCAGACCAAAGAAGAAAAAGGAAGAGCAGCAGACTCCGGGACAGATGACTCTATTTGATGTTTTCTCTGGGCAGAACACAGGTGAACAGCAGTCTGCCGGGTCAACAGAGCCAGCTGGAGACATGAATCCTATAGAACAGCCACAAGCTACTGGTGGACAAGCACAGCAAGCAGAAACGACAGAACAAAGCCAGACACAGCCGAGCACAGATACAACAGTTCCTGCTCAGTCCACATCTGTTACGCCACAGTCCTCTAGTACGGAAACACCGTCCGAGAATAATGCAGCGGAAATTCAGCAGGCGGTTCAGACGGAAACTCCTGAAGAGGAAGATCTGTTTGACCGTGAGGAGGTTATGAAGTTTATAAATGATTCAGGTTTACTTTCCTATAACGTCAGAGCGCTAAGGATCAATGACTACCTAAAATCTCTGTATAGGATGGCACATCTTCTTACGATGTCCAAATTGCATCGTGAGGCGATCAGGGAAGTTCAGGATGAGATCGTTGAAATGATCCACAGCTATGTGGAAGGTCTAAAGGCGGATGGAAAATACGATGACCTTGTTCAGCAGGTCAAGCAGTTCAAGTTGGCAACTCAGATCTTTGATGCCTTTGGAGAGACCGTGGATAATTATTCAGTTCATGATATGTTCACGACAACGGATACTGATATTGAGCGGCAATTCCAGATTGCGGATGTAAAGCTCGGTCGAGAAGGTATCGGTATGGCCTACGGAAACAAGTATATGGACTTCACTGATCTCACAGCCTTTAAGGTAGACGTTATTTTGTTTGTCGCTGATGAAGAGTGTATGAAACAGCTTCATGCATATGCCGAGACACGGTTCCACGGTATGAACGACGATTATAGACGGTATATTGCCACCATAGATTCAGAGAAAATTCGAAAAGAGTACGACAGCATAGTCTCTGATGGCGATCCTGTTAGCAAGCATAATTTCCGATTACCAGAGACTATACAGGTTCCCCATGAAGCTGGAGGTAAGGAATACAGAGATCATCTCTTTGTCAGTGAAATGACCGGAACTGCAAAACTGAAACTGAATGGATGGGAAGCTGAGCTCATTGAGACTGAGGAAAAGCGTCCAGACTTTGTATGCTGGATTCGTAATCCTGCCAGAGGCTCGTGGGCACTCTGCATTCCGTATGAAATTGATGGAGAAATCAAGCCGACATATCCGGACTTCATCGTAGTAAGAAGAGATGAGCGTGTTGGATATGTGATCGATATCCTTGAGCCTCATAGCCCTGATTTTAAGGATAACCTTGGGAAAGCTAAGGGCTTTGCCGAATATGCACGTCAAAATCCGGGCGTTGGAAGAATTCAGCTAATACGTATGAGCAAGGATGCGATAGGAAGGAATCAGTTTAAGAGGCTGGATATGTACCGGACTGCGATCCGGGACAAAGTATCGCGTGCAATAAATACGGATGAGTTGGATCATATTTTCAATACGGATGGAGTTGTCGAATAAGAAGGAAAGGTAACATATATGGGGATTTCATTCAGACATTCTGCCGGATTCGGTAAAAGGATGGAATACAATCTGGTGGGTAAGATGCTCATGGAAGGGCTCGATGTTTACCTTCCGCTTGTTGATGATCACGGTGTGGACTGTGTTATCAAAAAAGAAGACGGTACCTTTATCGAGGTACAGATTAAGGCCAGATCCAATGAGGTAACAGACGGCGATGCAGCTTTGTTTTCAGCAATCACGCATGATCTGACTGAAAATTTCTATTTTGTGTTCTATTCTGAGCGCTTGGAGATGATGTGGATCCTTTCATCGGAAGAGTTTCTTCAAGAATGTGTTACAAATAAGACCGGGAAGAATGCGGGAAAAAGAAGTATCTGGTTCAATGGAAATCGAAAGGATAAGAAAACCGGAATCAAGAAAGAATACTGTAAGAAGCAGTTTGAGAAATATATAGCTAAAGACTTTTCGAGATTTCATTGAATTATAAGGTTGGAGGTATTGTTTATGGCTGAAAGTCAAAACATTGAATATAAAGAGTCCTGGCGGGATGAATATCTGAAGTGGCTTTGCGGCTTTGCCAATGCTCAGGGCGGCACTATTTATATCGGTATTGATGATGCCGGAAATGTTGTCGGCGTAAAGGATATCAAAAAGCTGATGGAAGATATCCCGAACAAGATTCAGTCCGGGCTTGGCATTGTTGCCGATGTGAATAAACATACGAAGGATGGGAAAGACTATCTTGAAATAAAGGTTGATCCGAGTTCATATCCCATCAGCTATCATGGGGAGTTTCATTATCGGAGCGGTGCAACCAAGCAGCAACTGACCGGAATTGCATTGACGGAATTCATCACGAAAAAGACCGGAGTCAGGTGGGAAGATGTAACTGTCGATGGAATTACCGTTGATGATCTGGATGCGGAAAGCTTTAAGATTTTCAGAAGAGAGGCGCTTCGCAGCAAGCGGATGACTGAGGCTGAGCTTAATATTTCGAACGAGGAGCTTCTGTCCAAGCTGAAACTTATATCAAACGGAAAGCTGAAGCGTTCAGCAGTGCTGTTGTTCTACGGTGATCCGAGTATTGTGCAGGTCGGTAGTTTTGTTAAAGTCGGCAAATTTGCGAACGGAACCGTGGAGTATCATGATGACCTTGAAGGTTCGCTTATATCTACGGCAGATAAGATTGTGGATCTGATTTATCTGAAATATTTGAAGGCAAAAATCACATATGAGCACGACCGGCGGGTAGAGACTTATCCTTTTGCACGTAACGCCATCCGCGAAGCAATCTACAACGCTATAGCTCATAACTGCTATATGTACGGTACTCCGATACAGATACGGATTGAGGAAGAGCAGATCATTATAAGCAACCGCTGCATCCTTCCTGAGGGATGGACTGCGGAAACCTTGATGCAGCCCCACGATTCCATACCGTACAATCCTGACATTGCCAATGTGTTTTACAGGGCGGGATATATAGAAACCTGGGGACAAGGGATTCAAAAGATCTGTGATGAGTGCAAAGCACTTGGAGCCGATCTTCCGAAATATGAAATAATCGGAACAGGGCTCAGAGTGTACTTCCCGGCACTTAAGAGTGCTCTTATAGATCAGCCTAAAGTGCCAAAGGGCCAAAGTGCCAAAACGGATGGCACTTTGGATGACACTATGGCACTAAAGATAATTGAGATAATACGCAGTAAGCCTGATATTACTCTTGATAAATTGTCAGAAGAGGCCGGAATCGCCAGAAGAACATTGGTGAGATATATGAGTAATCTTAAAGATGAAGGTCGTATAGAGCGCATCGGAGGAAAACGTTATGGGCACTGGCAAATAAATGGGTGAGAAAAAAAGTCTTTGCAGTATAGGAACAGATAGGGAGGCGAAAGTGAATGCGTATAGAAATCGGTCAATTTGAGTATACCGAATGCTGGGAAGGTGTTTTATACAAGAAGCTTTCGGACTATCCCAATATTACAAAATGGGAAATTCAGAACATTCTGGATTTTACAAAATATGAAGCTGACAATGGGCGGAGCTGTGATATAGATGCAGAAGAGAGCATTATCTGTGCGATAGAGGATTACAGGACGAACAAGCCTGCAGATCGTCTGCTTCCGCCTGACAAAATAACAGAGTGTACTGCATGTCCGAAGTATAAAGGCTGCATGACGGATTTGGTTTGCCATACGTCGTCCCTTGAGGATGCAATAAGCATTTTGAATTGCGGCGCTCTCTTGTCCGCTGTATTGGCACGCAAGAAAAGTGCAAAAGAGCTTAAGGCTGAAAGTAGAAACGCTGCAAATGATCCGGAAGACTACTTCGATTATGTCATGTTTGCCTGGGGAAACTGTCAGGCAGGTGACAGATTGGTAATGGAAAGAAAGCTTGGTAGATTTCCTGACGAAAATGATCTGAGCCGCGGATTTGAACCCGGAGTCCGGTTCTTTTTCAGATATAAGGACATAATAACTCATCCGAATGCAGTTTTTGATGGAGTGTTACCGATCAAGGTTAAGAATGAAGTAATCTTACAGGATTGGGTTCATTTGATTGTTGTTCCGAGTGAGTACAGATCAGAAATAGAACCGTATATTCCTGATGCATTATCGGAGAAAGTCCATTTTGTTGAACGAGGTGGTTCTGATATTTGGAAATGGTCTGAGATTGCATATGAAATTGCGATAAACAATAGAAGGTGATGTCAAAGAGGAATTATTTTATGATTGATATTTCAAAACTCAGTAGGCGTTACTTTGTTCGTACTTTGAAAGAATCGGACGTAGAGATGCTTGTAGAGCTCTGTAGACTGAATACAGTATTTTATGAATATACCGAGGCACGTCCAACCAGAGAAAACATTCTTGACGATATGCATGCGACACCACCGGGAATAACTATGGAAGATAAATACTACTTTGGCTTTTTTGATGACCAGGAGCTGGTTGCCATTATGGATTTGATCGATGGGTATCCTAAACTGGAGATTGCGTATATTGGCTTTTTTATGATGAATCCGCAGTATCAGGGGAAGCAGATAGGAACCGCTATTGTTGGAGAAGTTATTGACTATTTACAAAGCATAGGAAAAACAGCGGTTCGCCTGGCAATAGATAAAGGTAATCCACAGTCTTCGCATTTCTGGAAGAAGAACGGCTTTGAGGTTATATCTGAGGCTGATGTGAATGGTTGGACAAAGCTGGTGGCGGAGAAGAGAATAAAGGATTTTTGAGATGATACATTGCCGAACTGCTGGAACAGTATGGTGAGGGAAAGGAAATCTATATTTTCCGAACCAGAGAGGATGCAAATACATATTTGGAGAATATATAGATGGCAAAAACGGAAAGCGTAGAATTGACAGTGCTTTGTCTCATTCAAGATGGAGACAAAATTCTGCTGCAAAATAGAGTAAAAAAGGACTGGAAGGGATATACACTCCCGGGCGGTCACGTTGAATCCGGGGAATCTTTTGTCGATGCTGTGAAACGAGAGATGAAAGAAGAGACCGGTCTGGATATTATTAATCCGAGGTTGGCTGGAATAAAACAATTTCCGATAGAAAATGGGAGGTACATTGTGCTTCTGTTTAAAACGGAGCAGTTCTCCGGAGAGGTGGTTTCTTCTGAAGAAGGGCAAATGGAATGGATTGGCTACAACAGCCTTTCGGAAATAGATGTCGTAGATGATTTGGAAGAACTATTGAGAGTCATCAACGATCCGGAATTAACAGAATTTCAATATCTGGTGGATAATGATATCTGGACTGTTTCGGTGAAATAGCATAGAAATGATGGAGGCTGAATTAAATGATATTAACTGAAGAAAAATATGAACTGGATGGGAGAAAGATATTGCTTCGTAGCGCAAATGAAAGTGCTGATGATGCCAATATGCTGATCGATTATCTGAAAACCGTCACAGGGGAGACAAGATTTCTGATGTGCGAACCGGATGAGGTCAAATATACTACTGAGAGGGAACTTAGTTTTATCAAGGAACATAATGAATCAGAAAATGGTTTATTGATACTTGCATTTGTTGACGGAGAGTATGCAGGAAATTGTTCTTTTGAAGGAAAGACAAGCAGCCGCAGGGCAAAACACCGCGCTGGAATAGGAATTGCCTTGTTCCAGAAGTATACGGGCTTTGGCTTGGGGAGACTGCTTCTTGAAGTCCTTCTTCGCAAGATAAAAGAACAGGGATATGAACAGGCCGAGTTGACTGTGGTAGGCGGTAATGACAGAGCTTATCATCTTTATGAAAGCCTGGGATTTAAAGAGTGCGGTCGTATACCGAACGCAAACAAATATGATGATGGGACTTATAGCGATGATATATTGATGGTATGTGATTTAACATAAGATTACGGTGATATACAGATGGTCAGGATAGAAAAAGTTAACGGTAAAAATGTATGGGATCTGTTGAAACTGAAGGTTTCAGACGAACAGCGAAGTTTCGTTGCCAGTAACGATACCAGCATCATAGAGGCATATACTGCGATTACTGGGAATGGATATGCTTTCCCATTTGGGATATATGAAGAGAATACACCAGTCGGGTTCCTTATGATTGGCTTTGATGTTGATGATTATTGGGATGATGCGCCTGAAATAGCAAAGGGAAATTACAATTTGTGGCGCCTGATGATAGATAAGGCATATCAGGGCAGAGGATATGGAAAAGAAGCCGTCAGTCTTGCACTGGATTTTATTAAATCATCTCCTTGCGGATTGGCTGAATACTGTTGGTTGTCATATGAACCGGAAAATGAGGTTGCCAAAAAGCTTTATAGTTCGTTCGGATTCAATGAAACGGGCGATATGGATGGCGAGGAATTGATAGCCGTCTTGAAATTATAAATGCCTGCCTAAGAGTGCACAGAATGTCGGGTGCCAAATCCATAAGCTGATATACTGATGGTACAGTGAGCGAAGGGAGTGAGTAAGATGCAAGGCTGGATTGAAGGATTTCAGGAATCCATAGATTTCATAGAACAGAATCTGACGGAAGAATTGGACATTGAGAATATTGCAAGTAAGGCAGCTTTGTCTCCGTTCTATTATCAGCGTATCTTCGGAGCTCTGTGCGGTATGACTGTCGGTGAATATACCCGTGCGCGCAGGATGTCGCTGGCAGCTCAGGAGCTTAACAGGAAAGATGTGAAGGTGATTGATATTGCCGTCAAATATGGCTATGATTCTCCAGACAGTTTTGCCAAGGCCTTTCATAAGTTTCATGGGATAACACCATCACAGGCTAAGGAACCGGGTGCATCGCTCAGATCTTTTGCTCCACTGCATATCAAAATCACGATGGAGGGTGGAACTATGTTAGATTATCGTATTGTTGAAAAGGCGCCATTTACTATTGTTGGAGTGAAAAGACCATTCAATTCGGATACCAGTTATCAGGAGATACCAATGTTTTGGGATGAATGGCTGGCTCAGGGTGAAAAGCGTCCTATAATGGGAACCTTTGGCATTTGCCTTGATATGAAGGGAAAGGATTTCGACTACTGGATTGCTGACCTGTATTTCCCTTGGGAAGATATTCCGGAAGGTTGTGAGACCAGAGTAATACCCGGCAGCGCCTGGGCACAATTTCCGTGTACGATTAAAACGCTTCAGGATACGAACACCAAGATTTGGTCAGAGTGGTTGCCTGCACTTCAGGGATATTCTCTTGCAGGAGAATATGGCATCGAGGTATATCTTTCGCCGGAAGAGGGATCAGATGATATGAAGGTGTATATCTGGGTGCCGCTAAAAAAAGACTGATCAACAGAAAAGACTGCCTCTCGTCCATAACCGGAAGAGAGGCTTTTTTCAGTCTTTTTTATAAAACTGTGTTTCATATCCGTCGGCGCGGAGCAGGATGTCCGGCATCCAGTCCGGGGATCTACCCATCTGTTCGCAGACAGCTTTGAGATTAACGCGGGGATCACATTCGATGATCAGTTCATCATGAACGTGACCGACGATGAAGCAGTGCCGGAGCGTTTTCATAGCATTGCAGAGGATGTCCCTGCTGACGGCCTGCACGATGTTCTCTACGAATTTTGGTCCGTAGGATTCGATGCGTTCCCATTTCTTTGTAGAGCCCACGCCTTCATAAGTGACGGACTCTCCGCCGAACTGATTTTCACCAATGCGAGGTTTCACATAGGAGAGCAGGCGACCGGAGGGGAGTTTGATGAAGAGCATTGCGCTTTTGTAAAAGAACTTGATGCCACGTACTTCAGTCTGTATCCGCTGAGTTATTGTTGTTTTCACGGCACGGTCGATATCCCACCAGAAGGCGGTGATCATGGGATTTGACTCACGCCAGGAATTGACCAGGGGCTGCAGTTCTTCTTCGGATAAGCCCATTTCGAGGGCTCCCATTGATTTCAAGGCACCAACGGATCCGCCATATCCGAGAGCGAGTTCTGCGATTTTTCCTTTCTGCCTGAGGTGGCTGTTTACTCCGTGCTTTTCCACGGGAACGCCGAACATCTGGCTGGCAGAGGCACAATAGATATCTTTACCTTCTGCAAATACTTTGGAGCGCCAGGTCTCACCTGCAAGGAATGCCAGGACACGGGCTTCGATAGCAGAGAAGTCGGATACTATGAACTTGTATCCGTCTCTTGCAATGAAAGCGGTACGGATCAGCTGGCTGAGTGTATCCGGGATATCATCGTACAGAAGCTGCAAGGTATCATAATCGCCGCTGCGAACTATCGCTCTGGCCTCAGCAAGGTCATTCATGTGATTCTGCGGAAGGTTCTGCAACTGTATCAGTCTGCCAGCCCAGCGACCGGAACGGTTTGCTCCATAGAACTGGAACATGCCGTGAGCCCTGCCGTCATTACAAACTGCATTCTGCATTGCCTGATATTTCTTCACGGAAGATTTGGCAAGTTGCAGGCGGAGCGTAAGGGCTTCTTTGATATCTCCGTTGGTCTCCGGGATCATATTCTTCACATCTTTTTTACCAAGCGATTCTGCTTCGATTCCGTTCTCAGAGAGCCATTCTTTCATCTGTACAACGCTGTTGGGATTATCGAGACCGGTAAGGTTCTGCATCTGCAGCATGAGTGCGGATTTGGATTTCTCATCAAATGCGATTGCATTCTGTACCACAGTCATATCCAGCATAATGCCTCTGTCATTGATCTCCTGATCGAGATGGTATTCATTCCAGATTTGTTCCGGTACCGGAAATTTGGCAAGGCGTTTCTGTATCGCCATTTCGACTTCTACATCACGCTGATTATATTTCTTAAAGAGTTCCCATTTCTCAGGATCGTGCTCCGGAAGATTACGGGTACGACCGCCGTTTGCTTTGGTGGGTTTACAGGGGGTGCAGAAGTATCGTATCAGGTCTTTGCCTTCCTTCAGCTTCTGATCCTGAAGCTTTAATACGGCACCGACACCTTCCAGAGAGAGCGGCAGTCCCATGTAAGCTGACCAGATCATGGAGCATTTCCATGATGCCGGATCGAGATAGTGACCGGCGGGATCCTCCGGGATGCTGTAGCCGGTGAAGTATTCCGGGCGATGTCTTTTAAGCCAATTGGAGAGACAGATTCTCTCAAAAGCTGCATTGAAAGCCCATTTGGTTACATTCTCATCTGATATTGCTGCAAGGATCTCATCCGGTATGGTATCGCCACAGGCAAGGTCGTAGACCGTGACCGGGGATCCATCGATCGAGACTCCGAAGAGCAGTATCTCAAAATTTTCAGACTCAGCGTACTTGTATGCTCCGCATTTGGAGATATCAATGTTGCTGTAAGTCTCTAAGTCGATTGACATTTCTCTCATCATTGTCATCCTTTCTATGAAAAGAGAAGCGGCAGTTTATGCCTGCCGCCTCCCGTGATCTTATCGCTTGTCTTCAAAGAGCTTCTGATAACGCAGTTCAGATTCTTTGTAATCAAGCTCATCTTTCTTTTTCTTGCGTTCGTATTCTTCCTTATCCTGAGTCTTTGCCTGGATCATGAACTTGATACCGAAGATCAGTCCCACGAGGAAGGTCACAAGAAGACCTAAGCATATAATGTTACCGATTAAATTCACTACGTTGTTTGCAAATTCCATGATACGTACCTCATTCTTTCTTAGATTGTCACAGGCAGCGGCGGTTAAGCCGCCACCTGCTATGGTTGTCAGTTAATCGAGGAAATCATCCTCATCGTCCGTTGTTGCGAAGTCATCCTCAGCTCTGGACTTGCCGCCGAGAGGTTCACCGTCACGGATCTTCTGAAGGTTGTTCAGACCGCAGGCGATTCCCTTGTTACCGTTGCTGTTGAAAGCATAGAGGTTGATGCTGGCTCTTCCGTACACGCCGGAGTAAACTTCGGAACGTTCAAGGATCGGCTGTCTGTCTGCATCTACGATGCCGGGAGCTGTTGCACTGTTGGCGTTGATGAAGTAACTGTTCTTGTAAGCCTCATCATCAGGTCTTTCAAGATCGCCGTCGCGGAGAGGAGTCTTGATTGCAGTAAGGGGAGGAACGGACTTGCCGTTGCCCTTAAGCTTGCTCTGACCTTCCTCATAGGCTGCCTGGATAGCCGCATTGATTTTGTTTATCGTGACGGTATCGGACTTCGGGATGATAAGGGAGACACTGTACTTCGGTGCTCCGCCGTTGATTGACTTGGGATCCCACACATTTGCATAGGACCATCTGGTGTTCACTCCTGTGATCACCTTTGTAGGAATAAGTACGTTCTTTGCCATGATTTTTTCCTCCTATTCTTCACTAAAATCATCTTTGGCTGTGTTCATTGCCGGTCGTTTATCTGATTCCGGCACAAGTGCTGGTTTGCCCGGCGGCTTTGTGATGAAGCCCGCCAGGAGTTCATTGAACTTCTTCTTTCCGAGAAGAGAAGTCATTGCTGTGATTCCCAGAAGCTTCTTTTCGTAAGGCTCGAAGCCTGCTTCGGTCACGACGGTTGCAACTGCATTTTCATCCGTGAATTTGCGGTTCGATTTTCCTTCCACGACTTTGAAGCCGGGATACTCTGTACCGCTGAGTGCCTGCTGGAGTGCATATTCCTTGATATCGTTTGCCCAGGCTACCAGATCATCGATCCGGGGAAGGATGGCTGCTATTTCTGCATCATCCAGGTTGGGCGGCATATCAAAGTCGTACTGTGCGAGTTCCAGATTATGTTCGGCACGCTTGCGGCAGGTTGCTTTTGCTTTGCAGAACTGGCAGTGGTCACCGGCGCTAAATTCGCCTTCGCCGTTGTAGGCGAGCTCTGCGGTAGGCTTCAGAATTTCTTCTGCCCACTTCATAAGGTCTGTCTTGCTGATCTCGTAGGTGCTGATGTTGTCTCTGCGGGGCTGGAAGATTGTAAGACGGATGGTCTGTATGTCATAGATTCCGTCAAAGGTATCCAATGCTCCCAAGGCGTAGCACATCATCTGAGGATTCTCTGTGGCATCCACCAGGACACCGAGACCGTATTTGAAATCGATGATATGCAGTACATCATCTGCCACAATTACGCAGTCACCTGTTCCGAAGCCTTCCGGTACCCACTTTGAGAAGTCCAGCTTTTCCTCGATGAGGATCAGCGGATCGGAGCAATGCTGCTTTACTTCATTTACCTGTTCCATAACATAGGAAGCATATTCATCGGTGCAGTCAGCCATTTCCGTATCAAAGTAGGTTAGGTTCTCTGTTGGATCGTTCGGATCCCTGCCCAGCAGCTTCTCGACCTTGTATTCGCAGAGAGCGTGTGCATCGGTGCCTTGCTGGGCGTATGGACTGCCGCTGTCGTTGATACCGGCACAAAGCTTTGCGCTTGGCGGGCAGGCGAGCCATCTGTGGCTTGCGGAGGCGGAGAGGTATGCGTGCTTAGGCATCTGTCAGACCTTCCACCTCTGCTACAAGAGCGGCATAGTCTTTTGCATCCACATCGGTAAGGCTGCCTCCGTTGCCGTACTTCTGAACGATTGCTTTGACATCTGCTTTAAATCTGCCGTCTGCTTCATTTGCCTTCTTTGCCAGGATGCCTCTGACTTCTTCCTTGGAGTATTCCTTTGCAGGCTCTTCCTTAGGAGCGACATCTTCCTTTTTTGTCTTCTTCGCAGGCTTTGCTAGGGCTTCGTCTGTTCCAGAATAGAATTCCTTCAGAGCTCTGCCGGTCTCAGCCAATGTTTCTCCGCAGCAGATCAGGTTATCGATCATGGCGGAGAGATCACTCATTTTGCTCATTGTCTTTACCTCCGTTTTCTGTATTCTGTTTTCTCAGGTTGGCTGCCAGTCTCTTGGCTACAACGCTTATGGCGATGAGAGTATCGATAAGCTCTTCGTCGATTGCGGTATCCTGCTGGCTGTTATCAGTGGATTCTTTCTGCATCTGCAGCACCTTCCTTTCCGAATGGCTTTGTTGCCTTTCTATCTTCCTAAGCGGGTTTGGAAATGATTTTTCCGGTCGCAGGGAAATAATTTTTGAAAAAGTGCCGGTCGTGATTTCGCTTATAAAAGGAAGCGATTCAGACCGGCTGTATTTTTGTTTGCGAAATATGATGATTGACCGGAAAAAGTTCGGTGAAACCCGCTTAGGAAGTTAGGAGGAAATTGTTCCTTACTTTTTAAGAAAAGAGGTTAAAGCTATGAAGATTACCATGTTCACAGCAAATTGCGTTGGACAGGCCGGTAACTGTAGCTATCCAAGCCGTGCGGTAATAACCACGGCGGAGCAGCTGCAGAGCGCAGCCAGGTCAGACCACGTATGCGCAGAGTACAAGGGGAATTATCGAAGCATCGGGAATTTCATAAGGTCAGATGTGATCGTGATGGATATCGATAATGACCATTCCGAGAATCCCGAAGACTGGATCACTCAGGAGAAGCTGGATGATATGTTTCCTGATTTCTCCTATGCTCTGGTACCAAGCCGCAATCATATGAAGGAAAAGGACGGCAAGCCGGCCAGACCGAAATACCACGTCTACTTCCAGATCGGTGAGGTCAAGGATGCGAAGGTTTATGCGGGATTGAAGAGAGCGCTTTATAAGAAGTGTCCGTTCTTTGACGGGAACGCGCTGGATGCAGCCAGGTTTTTATATGGTTCCGACAGTGGTGATGTGATTTGGCATGAAGGCTGGATGACCATTGATGAAGAGGTCAGTCCGGATTATTCAGATGAAGATTCGGATACTGCAGACGGACAGGCAGGTAATAGTTCGGGGCCGATTCTGCAGGGAAGCCGTAACAACACCATGAGCCGTTTTGCCTCGAGGATCCTGAAAAGATACGGCAACACGGAGAAGGCTCATGTGGCTTTTATGGAGCATGCAGAGAAATGTGATCCGCCACTACCGGATGCGGAGCTGAATACGATCTGGAACAGTGCGGTGAAGTTTTTTGAAAAGAAGATCTCTTCATCAGACGGGTATGTGCCGCCCGAACAGTATAATTCCGATTTCAGCGATGCTTCCTTAAAGCCGGAAGATTATTCGGACATCGGTGAGGCGAAGGTATTGGTGCAGGAATACGGCAGCGAGCTCAGGTTCTCGGCCGCAACGGATTATCTCAGATATGACGGTGACCGCTGGGTGGAGGACATGCAGCTGGCAATCGGAGCGATTGAAGAGTTCCTTGATCTGCAGTTGGTAGACGCTCAGCAGGAGAAGGAAGTTGCAGAAAAGGCACTTATCGATGCCGGGATTCCGGAGTCTGTCGTTAAGGGCGGTTCTAAAACAGTAGCGAAGGAGATAGCGGATGATCAGATGCCGCTTCTGTATGCGCTGATCTCGGCGGAGACCTATTTGAAGTTCGTACTGAAACGCAGGGATTACAAATACATCGTTTCTACCGGGAATGCTGCAAAGCCGATGATCGGTATCGATGTGAATGACCTGGATAAGAATGAGTTCCTCATCAATACACCGTATGCGACCTATGACCTGAGGCAGGGACTATCGGGGGAGCAGCCACATAATCCGGAAGATCTGATTACAAAGATTACGACATGTGCACCGGGATCTGATGACGGACAGTTGTGGCTGGATGCCTTGGATCTGTTTTTCTGCGGTGATAAAGAGCTGATTGAGTATGTGCAGTTGGTGGTCGGAATGGCAGCGATCGGGAAGGTCTATCAGGAGCATATGATCATAGCCTATGGAGGCGGTGCAAACGGCAAGTCCACTTTCTGGAACACTATCTTCCGTGTTCTGGGTGATTATGCCGGGAAGCTTTCTGCAGAAGCCCTGACCATGAACTGCAAGAGAAATATCAAGCCTGAGATGGCGGAGCTCAAAGGCCGCAGGCTCATCATTTCATCGGAGATGGAAGAGGGAATGCGCCTTAACACGGCTACGGTAAAGCAGCTGTGTTCTACAGATGAGATCCAGGCAGAGAAGAAGTACAAGGCCCCGTTCCATTTTGTGCCGTCACACACGCTGGTGCTGTACACGAACCACCTGCCGAAGGTCGGTGCAAATGATGACGGTATCTGGAGAAGATTGATCGTGATTCCCTTCAATGCGAAGATCACCGGCGATAACGATATCAAGAATTATGCGGATTACCTGTATGAGCATGCCGGTTCCTTCATTATGAGCTGGATTATCGAAGGCGCGAAGAAGGCTTATGACATGGATTTCAAGGTGCCACTTCCGAAGATTGTCGAGGATGCGATCGAAGCATACCGCGAGGATAACGACTGGCTGGGACACTTTCTGGCGGACTGCTGCGACATTGATAAGGCAGCATCTGAGAAGTCCGGAGAACTGTATCAAGCCTATAGGGCATACTGCCTGCAGAATGGAGAGTTTACCAGAAGTACGACAGATTTTTACAGTTCTATCGAGAAGTTGGGTTTCCCTAAGAAGAAGGTCAAGACGGGATCCTTTGTATATGGCTTGAAGTTAAAACAGGGGCAGGATTTTCTGGAGTGACGGTCGATGACAGTCAAACAGTAAACTGTTTCAGATTTGCTGTTTCTCAGAAAGCCTTGATTTAAGCCGTGGTGACAGTCGGTGACACTCATACCAGAAAAGTCCCTATAGAGTGTTTTTCAAAACTGTTCTAAAGGGAGTTTTTGTGTAGACCATCACCGACCGTCACCTTTGGCAGAATGCGGAGGTTGCGATGCGAGAAAAGGTAATAGAGCAGAAGCTGGTTTCCGAGGTTAAGCGCCGTGGTGGGATCTGTCCGAAATGGGTGTCCCCAGGATTTGACGGGATGCCCGACCGATTAGTCTTTCTGCCGGGAAGGCATTTCGGGATGGTGGAAGTGAAGCGTCCCGGAGAAAGACCAAGACCACTTCAGGTATCGCGACACCAGCTTTTGATGAAATTAGGCTTCCGGGTCTATGTACTGGATGATCCGGAGCAGATTGGAGGAATACTGGATGAGATACAATCCACATGATTATCAGATATATGCGATCAATTTCATAAAGGAACATCCCATTGCAGCAATCCTTTTGGATATGGGCATGGGTAAGACCAGCATCGTGCTGGCGGCGCTGAATGAGCTGATGTTTAATAGCTTTGAGGTGACAAAAGTTCTGATCATAGCGCCTTTGAGGGTAGCGAAGCATACGTGGTCAGCAGAAATACAAAAGTGGGACCAGCTCCGGGGTCTTCGATATTCTATTGCAGTCGGTACGGCAGCAGATAGGATGAAGGCACTTCAGGCAGATGCGGATATCTACATTATCAACAGAGAAAACGTGCCCTGGCTGATTGAGAAGAGCGGGCTGCCGTTTGACTACGACATGGTGGTGATCGATGAGCTTTCATCTTTTAAGAACTGGCAGGCAAAGAGATTCAAGGCGCTTATGCAGGTAAGACCGAGGGTGAAAAGAATTGTCGGTTTGACCGGAACACCTTCGAGTAACGGTTTGATGGATCTCTTTGCAGAATACAAGGTTCTGGATAAAGGTGAGAGACTGGGAAGGTTCATCAGTCAGTACAGAGCAGAATATTTTGTGCCGGATCAGGTAAACGGTCCGATCGTGTACAGTTATCGACTAAGGAAGGGTGCCGATAAGAGGATTTACGACAGAATTTCAGATATCACGATTTCCATGAAGGGGACAGACCATTTGAAGATGCCGGAGCTGGTGAATTCAGAATATCCTGTTTATCTGGATGATGATGAGCGTGAAAAATATGAGGCGATGGCCAGCGACCTTGTGATCAATCTTCCGGGAGGCGAAGTGACGGCTGCAAATGCTGCAACATTATCCGGAAAGCTGACACAGATGGCAAACGGTGCCGTTTACTCCGATGCCGGTGGTATCGAGCATATTCATGATAAGAAGCTTGATGCCTTGGAGGATATCATCGAGGCAGCGAATGGAAAAAGCATTCTTGTGGCGTATTGGTTCAAGCATGATCTGACAAGGATCACTGAAAGGCTTGATGCACTGGGCGTTCATTACGGAAAGCTTGATTCTGACAGCAGTATTGAAGATTGGAATGCAGGAAGACTGGAAGTAGGACTCATTCATCCGGCTTCTGCTGGACATGGGCTGAATCTTCAGAGCGGCGGCAATACCCTTGTGTGGTTCGGCATGATATGGAGCCTGGAGCTTTACCAGCAGACTGTGGCAAGACTTTGGAGACAGGGACAGGAATCTGGAACGGTCGTAGTTCAGCATATTATTACGGCGGATACGATTGATGAAAGAATATTGAAGGCACTGTCGCATAAAGGCGATACACAGTCCAGACTGATCGATGCCGTAAAAGCTGAGGTGAGTGCCTATGGCAGGAAGTAAGAATCTGGCTGAAGATCCATATGAGCGATTGGCAAACGCTATTGTTCTGCAGGCGGTATCCGATTACAGGGTGGCGCTGAAGAAGATCAAGGCTCATCCGAAAAACAGAGAGGCAATCAGCGAAGCCTTGGAGATTGAGAAGTTCTTTCGCTCCGGCTGGTACAGCCAGCTGACTGATGTGGACGGGGAATATCTGATCCGGAGGCTTCAGGACGAAATAAGACAATCAGAGTCAATCCAAGGGAAGAAAAATAAATCCAATCGGAGGTAGCTTATGAACAAGCATCAGATAGCAGCAAAGAAATATTTGTCGCAGGCCTTTGGACTGAATCAGCGTATCGAGAGCAAGCTGGGTCAGATTGAGGAACTTCATGATCTGGCAACCAAAGCGACCGTGACATATTCGGATATGCCGAGGAATCCGAACAAAGGACATTCCCGTCTGGAGGATGCGGTGATAAAGATCATCGAACTTGAAACCGAGATCAATAAGGATATGGTGGAACTGGTTGAACTGAAGAAGGATATCATCCGCAGGATAAAAGCCGTGGAGAGTACAGAGCTTCAGACTGTATTGGAGCTTAGGTACCTGTCCTATATGAGATGGGAAGAGATCGCCATCGAGCTTGGATACGGTATCGACAATGTATTCCGCCTTCACAGGAATGCACTGGATGAAATCAAGATTCCGAAAACAATACAGTAAAATCAAGTACGATACAGTAAGCCTATGTGATATTGTTAAAATGGCAAAAGGCTAAGATTAAGGAGCCGTTACGGGAGCAGAATCCGTGGCGGCTTTTTCTGTGGGAAAGAAGGTGGACAGATGCCAAGCAAACCTAAGAAGCCTTGTGCTTATCCGGGCTGTCCGAACCTTACAGACGGTCGTTACTGTCCGGAGCATCAGCAGAAGGTCAACAGTAATTATGAGAAGTATGGCAGGGATAAAGGCACGAAGAAAAGATATGGTCGTGCATGGAAGCGGATCCGTGACAAGTATGCTGCGGAGCATCCGTTCTGTGAGCTGTGTTTTGATCGTGGAATCATCGTGCCTACAGAAGAGATACATCATAAGAAGCCGTTGAGTGAAGGTGGCACGCACGATCGTAGTAATCTGATCGCGCTGTGCAAGTCGTGTCACTCACACATACACGCGAAGAGAGGGGACTACTGGGGGAACCGTCGTGGGTAGGGGGTGGTGAAATCTCTACACGTAAGGCTCCCAGGGAACGGCGCGGGGGTCACGCGTGCAAAATCGCGAAATGGAAAGTGAAAATCTGACAGGAAGGAGGGTGATGCCCTATGGCAGGCAGAAAGCCGAAGCCTACAGCGGTAAAGAAGCTGGAAGGCAATCCGGGGAAGAGAAAATTGAATACAAAAGAGCCGATGCCGGGTAAGGGAATGCCCGACTGTCCGAAGTGGCTGCTTCCTGAGGCGAAGGAAGAATGGAAAAGACTCTGTGACAAGCTCAATCAGATGGGTGTGCTCACGGAGATCGACAGGGCGGCGTTCGCTTCCTACTGCCAGTCTTACGCCAGATGGAAAGAGGCTCAGGAACATATTGATTCTGAAGGCGCTACTTATGAAACGGAGAACGGAATGCAGAGACCGAATCCGTGGGTTGCTATCTGTAATACAGAACAGCGGCTCATGATGCAGGCGGCATCCGAGTTCGGGCTTACGCCTTCAGCCAGATCGAGGATCATGGCAGCATCCGGCGTTGGCAAGGATGATGAAGATGAGATGGAGGCAATCCTTGGAGGTGAGGCTTAATGGCTGAGAGAAGACCTGCGGGTTATCCGAAGCTGAAGAACTACAAGCCGTCCAGGTTTATGCTTCCTACATCTCATTATGATAAGGCGAAAGCTGACAGGGCGGTGAAGTTTATTGAAAACCTCTGTCACACAAAAGGCAAATGGGCAGGAAAACGGTTCTGGCTATTGCCATGGCAGGAACAGCTGATCCGGGATATCTTTGGGATCGTCAAACCTGACGGGAACAGGCAGTTCCGGACAGCATTTGTGGAAATATGCAAAAAGGTAGGTAAGAGCGAATTGGCAGCAGCTGTCGCTCTTTATCTTTTATATGCAGATAATGAGCCATCCGCAGAGGTCTATGGTGCTGCAGCGGACAGGCAGCAGGCCAGCATCGTTTTCGATGTGGCAAGGCAGATGGTTGAGATGTCACCGGCTTTGCTCAAACGGTCGAAACTGATGACGGCGACAAAAAGAATAGTGAACTATGGAAATTCGGGATATTACCAGGTGCTCAGTGCAGAGGTCGGGGGTAAGCATGGATTTTCAGTATCAGGGCTTGTATTTGATGAGATTCATACGCAGCCGAACAGGCAGTTATACGATGTGCTAACGAAGGGCAGCTCGGATGCTCGTCAAAATCCGTTGCATTTCATTATTACAACTGCCGGAACGGACAGACATTCCATTGCTTTCGAGCTGCATACGAAGGCGCTGGATATTCTGGAAGGCAGGCGTGTGGATCCGACTTTTTATCCTGTAGTCTACGGACTGAAGGATGATGAGGACTGGGAGGATGAAGCCAACTGGTACAAGGTCAATCCTTCTCTGGGATATACGGTTGATATCGAGAGACTTCGGGATGCATATCGTGAAGCAAAGCAGAATCCGGCTGATGAAGTTACCTTCAAATGGCTGAGACTGAATATGTGGGTTTCGAGTACCGTGGCATGGATACCGGATGCGATATTCATGAAGGGCAATGAAGAAATCGACATGGAAGCTCTCAAAGGGCGTGATTGTTACGCTGGGCTGGATCTTTCCAGTACGGGTGATATCACGGCTCTGGTATTGATGTTTCCGCCAAGGGATACGGATGAGAAATATATCTTGCTTCCGTTTTTCTGGGTTCCTGAAGAGACAATACCGCAGAGAGTAAAAGCTGCATCTGTTCCTTATGACGTTTGGGAGCGACAGGGGTATCTGTTATCGACCGAAGGCAACGTGATCCACTACGATTTCATTGAGCATTTCATCAATGAACTGGCTGAAAAGTACCACATTTTGGAGATTGCCGTGGACAGATGGAACGCAACACAGATGATCCAGAATCTTGAAGGGGACGGATTCACAATGGTTCCGTTCGGACAGGGCTTTGCAAGCATGTCGGGCCCGACAAAGGATTTCTACAGGCTTCTTATGGAAGGACAGATCATTCACGGAGGGCATCCGGTGCTCAGATGGATGGCCGGTAATGTGGTGGTTGATACAGATCCAGCCGGAAACATTAAGGTAACGAAGGCAAGATCAAAAGAAAAGATTGACGGTATTGTAGCTGCAATCATGGCACTTGACCGGTGCATCCGAAATCAGGGTGAACAGCAGGGAAGTGTTTACGATGAGCGTGGCTTGTTGGTTTTCTGAGGAAAAAGAGATGTTGATTTTATCTGTGATTGGCTTCCTTGTGATTAGGGAAGCCTTGAATCAGGCATATGAAGGAGGGACTGGGTATGGGAATACTAAGCGGGTTATTTCGGAGCAGGGATAAGCCCACGGACAGGACAGCGGGAAGTGCTTATAGTTTCTTCGTTGGAGGTACGGCTTCCGGAAAGTATGTGACCGAGAGGTCTGCAATGCAGATGACGGCGGTGTACTGCTGTGTGAGGATCCTGTCAGAAGCGGTGGCAAGCCTGCCATTACAATTCTATAGATATACCGACGATGGCGGTAAGGAAAAAGCGGTGGAACACCCGCTTTATTTTTTGCTCCATGATGAGCCGAATCCAGAGATGACTTCCTTCATATTCCGGGAGACATTGATGACTCACCTGCTTCTGTGGGGAAATGCGTATTCGCAGATCATCCGCAACGGCAAGGGTGAAGTCATAGCTTTGTATCCGCTGATGCCGGATCGGATGAAGGTGGACCGTGATGAGCATGGAAGGCTCTATTACGAATACACCGTTTACGATTCGGATGATGTGGACGGCAGGAAGGGTACGGATAAGGTTGGAAGGACGGTAAGGCTTCAGCCTCATGATGTATTGCATATTCCGGGGCTTGGGTTCGATGGGCTGGTTGGTTACAGTCCGATTGCGATGGCGAAGAATGCTATCGGTCTGGCGATTGCCACGGAAGAATACGGCAGCAAGTTCTTTGCGAACGGAGCGGCTCCGAGTGGTGTTCTCGAACATCCGGGAACCATAAAGGATCCGAGCAAGGTACGGGAAAGCTGGCAGGCGACTTTCGGCGGTTCCGGCAATTCCAATAAGATCGCGGTTCTGGAAGAAGGCATGAAGTACACGCCAATCAGTATCAGTCCGGAGCAGGCTCAGTTTTTGGAGACAAGGAAGTTCCAGATTGATGAGATCGCAAGGATCTTCCGTGTGCCGCCTCATATGATCGGTGATCTGGAAAAGAGCAGCTTCAATAACATTGAGCAGCAGAGCTTGGAGTTCGTGAAGTACACGCTGGATCCCTGGGTGAGCAGATGGGAACAGGCGATGGTTCGTGCTTTGCTTACGCCGGATGAGAAGAAAAGATATTTCTTCAAGTTCAACGTGGATGGACTTCTGCGTGGTGATTACCAGAGCAGGATGAACGGTTATGCAACGGCAAGGCAGAACGGCTGGATGTCAGCCAATGATATCCGCGAACTGGAGAATCTGGACAGAATCCCGGCGGAACAGGGCGGCGATCTGTACCTGATCAATGGAAATATGACGAAGCTGGAGGATGCCGGAATATTTGCGGCAGAGAATAACGGAAAGGAGGATGAAGAGTCCGATGAAGAAGTTTTGGAACTGGAAAAGCAGGAAGATCAGAGACCAGGCAGGAGAAGAGGCCTTTGAGAGAGTGCTTTTTCTGAATGGAACAATAGCTGAGGAAAGCTGGTTTGACGATGATGTCACACCGGCTCTTTTTAAGCAGGAACTGGATTCGGGTGAAGGCAACATCACAGTTTGGATCAACAGTCCGGGCGGTGACTGCGTGGCTGCAGCTCAGATCTATAACATGCTGATGGATTATAAGGGCGATGTCACAGTGAAGATCGATGGCATTGCAGCATCGGCGGCAAGCGTGATCGCAATGGCGGGGACGAGGGTTCTGATGAGCCCTGTTTCCATGATGATGATCCATAATCCGGCCACTATTGCTTTTGGCGATACGGCGGAGATGCAGAAGGCGATCAATATGCTGGCTGAGGTGAAGGAATCCATCATGAATGCGTATGAGATCAAGACCGGCATGAGCAGGACGAAGATCTCACATCTGATGGATGCAGAGACCTGGATGGATGCGCATAAGGCGGTGGAGCTGGGATTCGCAGATGACATTCTGCAGAGGCAGGATGCGGCTGAAGCGGAAGACCTTGAAGCTCCGGAGGTGTCGATGCTCTATTCCAGGGCGGCGGTGACAAATTCGCTGATGGATAAGATCGCGGCGAAGTGTCATATCAAGGCGCCGGACGGTTGCACCGGTGCAACGGAAACTGAAAACGTAACGGATAACGGGCGTTCCTGTGATGAGATCAGGGAACGCTTGAATTTTATCAAGAGATTTATCTAAGGAGGATAAAGCAATGACTATCAATGAAATGATTCAGAAGAGAGCGAAGGTTTGGGAGACCGCGAAGAATTTTGTGGATACCCATGAGAATGAAAACGGCGTGCTCTCCGCCGAGGACAATGCGACTTACAGTCGTATGGAGCAGGAGATTGAGGATCTTACCAATGCAATCGACCGTCAGCAGAGGGCTGAGGCGAGAGAAGCTGAGTTTAATAAGCCTGTCAACATGCCTCTTACCGGCAGACCTGTTCAGAAGGAAGAGGATAAGCCGGGACGTGCTTCCAATGCGTACAAGGAAGACTTCGGTGCTCATCTTCGTGGAAAGAGACTCGTTCACAACGTTCTTTCCGAGGGCGTGCAGGCAGATGGCGGCTATCTTGTACCTACTGAGTTTGAGCGTCAGATCGTGATGGGACTTGATGAGGCAAACGTGGTCAGAGGACTTGCGAAGGTCATTACCACAAGCGCTGAGAGAAAGATCCCGGTTGCTGCCACTCACTCTACTGCGGCGTGGACAGCTGAAAACGGAGCATACACTCCGAGTGATCCTTCGTTTGATCAGAAGACCATTGATGCGTTCAAGCTTACTGATCTTGTAAAGGTTTCCATCGAACTGCTTCAGGATTCCATGTTCGATCTGGAAAGCTACATTGCAGCTGAGTTTGCAAGGGCATTCGGTATCGCGGAAGAAGAGGCTTTCTGCGTAGGTACCGGAACCGGTCAGCCTACAGGTATCTTCACTGCGAATGGCGGTGAGGTCGGTGTTACGGCTGCAGGTTCAACTGCGGTTACAGCGGATGAACTTTTCAGCCTGATTTATACGCTTAAGAGTCCTTATCGCAGAAATGCAAAGTTCCTTATGAATGATGCGACTATCGCTGCAATCCGTAAGCTTAAGGACGGCAACGGTGTTTATCTCTGGCAGCCTTCTCTTCAGGCAGGTGAGCCGGATAAGCTCATGGGCTATGAACTTTACACCAGTCCTTATGCGCCTCAGATGGAGGCGGGGGCTTATTCCATCGCATTCGGTGATTTCAAGAATTATTGGATCGCTGATCGTTCCGGAAGAACTGTCCAGAGACTCAACGAGCTTTACAGCACCAACGGCCAGGTCGGTTTCGTTGCTACCGAGCGTGTTGACGGCAAGGTCATTCTTCCTGAGGGCATCAAGCTCCTGAAGATGAAGGCGTAAGGATAACGGATAACAGGGCTGCTGTATTTTACGATACGGCAGTCCGGATTTTGGAGGTGGAAAATGAGCGATTATAACGCAAAGAATTATACCGAGCAGGGCGGTGAGGTCACTCATATCGGCGGAAAGATCGTCTATGACAACGGCCTGATGCCGAATATGAGCACGGCTGATGTGACAAGTGATACTGTGGCAAAAGTCAGGACCAGTCTGAATGCACTGATCACGAATCTTAAGAATGCAGGCCTCATGATAGGTGACGCCTTTACGATGCAGTATGCAACGGTGACGGACAGCGTTGCCGGTCATGCAGACCGTTCCTATAACACCGGAAAGATTTCTGATGTCACGGTGGATAATGACGCGCATACCATTACGATCACTTTGTCTGAGAAGGTGAAAAACCTGAAGGATTTTGACGGTAAGAACGGCTGGGGCGTTCACAAGTGGCTTGGAGTAGGTCTTGGTGTCGGAATTTCTCCGATCACCGGTCTTTATTACAACGGAGCTGCTTTGAGTGCTGAAGATGTTACGGAAGCGACTCAGTGCGGCCTGGATGCCGGGTATTTTGTCCGCTGGGTTGCGGCTGATCTGGTGCTTGCCGGTAATAACTCCGAGAAGTCGGTTGATAACTTCACATTGTGGGCTGACGGGTATGCTGAGACAACCTATAAGCTTGTGATCGTGGAGCCCGAGGATGATTCCGAAGAGTAAGAAGTAAGGGGCGGCGGAGAAATCTGCCGCCTTTATTGTGAGGTGAATGCAGATGACTGTAACTGTGGATGAAATGAAGAATTATCTGCGTATTGATTACGAGGATGATGATTCCCTGATCGAAAACTTCATAACGGCGGGCAAGAAGCAGTGCATGGATATCCTGCGGACGGATGATGAGGCTGACCTGGATGAATGTGCCAACGGTAAGATCGCTGTGATGTTCACTGTGGCTTATCTGTATGAGCACAGGGAAGAGGCTGACCATCACGCGATGGATCTGACGCTGAGGGCTTTGCTGTTCGGCAGCCGGAAGGAGGGATTCTGATGAATGTGGCGGCTTTGAGATCCAAGGTGACATTCCAGAAGAATGAGACCGTGACCGACAAGTACGGCAATCATAAAAATGCCTGGACGGATTATTATTCCTGCTTTGCCACGATCGGCGGAGAAGGGATGGCCAGTTCCAAGGAAGAACAGGTTGCCGGTACCACGGTTGAAGATTTTTCCATGACTGTTTCGGTTCGGTACTGCGCAAAGACTGCTGCGATCACTTCCACAGGATACAGGGTGATGTTCATGGGTGAGATTTATAACATCGAAAACATTGACCATATGAATTTCAGGAAGAAGTCACTCAAATTCACCTGCAGGAAGGAGCGGCGCTGATGGCACAGACGATAAAGATCGAGCAGCTGGCGGATACCGTTATGAAGGGCATGGAGGAATATGCAAAGCTTGCGGTGGATGACCTGAAGGCGGATGTCCAAAAGGCCGGTAAGACTGTGAAGCAGCAGATCGAAAGCACGGCTCCGAAGAAGACCGGGAAGTATTCCAAAAGCTGGGCGATCAAGAAGACCAGGGAGACTTCTGATTCCATCCAGGTCGTTGTTCATTCCAAGAGGTATCAGCTGACGCATCTTTTGGAGTTTGGCCATGCGAAACGCAGTGGTGGAAGGACAAGGGCTTTTCCACATATTGCCCCGGCAGAACAGGCTGGCATCGAGCAGCTGACAAGGGATATCGAGAGAGATTTGCAGAAGGGCGGTTAGTGATGATGGAGGTTTTGCTTTTGGGATTCGTTATTGCTATAGGGATCACCGGGATAGGCGTGTTTATCTATCACGGTACGCGGCGCGGAGAAAAATGCCGTGGTTATCCCTATAACTGTCCGGTCTGCCGTCATGCTGCAGAGTGCATTATCGAGATCGGGAGGAAGAAGGATGACGCATGAAGAAGTGATGCAGATGCTGGCTGAGCTGGATATCCCTTTTGCTTATGACCATTTCGCAGAAGGGGAAAGTCCTGATCCGCCGTTCATCTGCTTTTTATTTCCAGGTTCGGAGAACTTTGCCGCTGACAATGTGGTCTATATGGAGTTTGCCAACCTGAGCATTGAACTTTATACCGATGAGAAGAATCCGGAACTGGAAGACAGGGTTGAGGCTGTGCTGAATGCCCATGAGCTGTTCTGGAACAAATCGGAGGTATGGATCGAATCAGAGAAACTATACGAAGTGCTGTACCAGATGACGGTATAGCGGAAAGAGAGGTTAATTATGTCGAGTACAAATAACAAGGTGAAGTTCGGCCTTAAGAACTGCCATTATGCGAAGGCTACCCTTGATCCGGATACCAATGCCGTGACATTTGGTACGCCTGTCGCGATTCCGGGTGCGGTAAACCTGTCGCTGGATCCGGAAGGTGATACCGAGCCGTTTTATGCGGATGATATGGTGTATTACACCACAGTTGCCAATAACGGATATTCCGGTGATCTGGAAATGGCACTGATCCCGGATCACTTCAGGAAAGAAATCCTGAAAGAGACTGAGGATGCCAATGGTGTTATGGTGGAGGATTCCACGGTGGAGCCTGAGCATTTCGCTCTGCTCTTTGAGTTCTCCGGGGATAAGAAAAAGATCAGGCACTGCATGTATTACTGCACGGCGGCAAGACCGACCATTGAAGGAAAGACCAACGAGGATAGTAAGGAAGTGCAGACAGAGACTCTGGAGATCACGGCGACTCCGCTTCCGAACGGGCTTGTGAAGGTTAAGACCGGAGCGAATACCACGGATGCCGTTTACAACGGCTGGTATTCCGGCGTTTACCAGACGGAGAGCGCTCAGGTATCGGCGGTGCTTACCGGCATCACGATTGGAAGCCTGGAACTGACTCCGGAGTTTTCAGCGGATAATACATCTTATACGGCTGAGACTGTGAATGATGAGGATGCGGTATCTGCGACTGCGGCAAGCGGTACAACGGTGACGATTCTGGTAAACGGAGCGGCTCATACCAGCGGTCAGGATGCGACCTGGGAGAGCGGAACCAATACCGTGACCGTGATCGCAAGCAAGACCGGGGCAACCAGTACGGCTTATACCGTAACGGTGACGAAGAACGGACAGGGTTGATCTTAAGTTCAGGGGCAGGGAGAAATCTCTGCCCTTTATCGTGATTGGAGGAAAGTGAAATGGCACTTACAAAGACAGTAAATATTGATGGCAAGGATGTGACTTTCAGGGCATCGGCAGCCATTCCGAGGATATACAGGAACAGGTTTCACAGGGATATCTACAAAGACCTGAGCGACCTGCAGAAAAGTGTGGGCGAAGGGGATCCGGAAGCTTCCACGCTGGACGGGTTATCGCTGGAACTGTTCGAGGATATCAGCTATATCATGGCGAAGCACGCGGATCCGCAGAATGTTCCGGATACACCGGATGAATGGCTGGATCAGTTCGGGACTTTTTCTATTTATCAGGTGCTGCCGGAGATCATCGAGCTCTGGGGACTTAATGTGCAGACGCAGGTGGAGAGTAAAAAAAACTTCGACCGACTGACCGGGAAATGACAACACCACTTCTTTTGCTAAGGGCGGTGCAGCTTGGCGTGCATATCAGTGAGATGGAGCTTCTGACGATTGGAACCTTACTGGATATGTACAGTGAGCTGAATGCTGATGATATGCCGCCGATTTACACAGCATCTCAGGATGATATGGATCGATTCTGAAGCAGATAATCTGTTCCGTGAAACATGATAATCATTGACAAAATGGGGTAAAATCAACTAAAATACTTATACCCCTAACGGTATGGAGGTGATTTCGTGAAAAGATGTATGGATTCAGATAATCTGCATCGCAGACTGGCAAAGATCATGGGTCAGATCAAGGCAATTGACCGGATGATCGATGAAGATGTTCCCTGTGAGGATGTGTTATCACAGATCAGTGCAGCAAAGTCTGCGTTGAATAAGGCAGGACAGGTGGTTTTGGAAGGACACATCAATCACTGCATAAAGGATGCGGTCGCAGAAGGCGATGAATCGAAAATTGAGAACTTTACCAAGGCAATCGAGCGATTCGCAAATATGCAGTAACAGGCAATAAGATAATAATATTGGTGATGAGAATGGAAGGCAGTCTTTGGACTGTCTTTTATTATGGGCTTGACAACCTATACCCCCATAGGTATAATATAGGGCATACCCCCATGGGTATAGATTGGAGGTTCATATGAAGAAATTCATGTACCGATTAGAGGAATGGATGGAGATCGGCGGTACGAAGAAGGATATCGTGCTGCTTGTGATTGGTGGCATTTCTCTTGTCTTAAGCTTGCTTGACAGCAGGCTGCATTTTATTCCGCTGCCGTTCGATATCGCATGGGTTGCGATCGTACTCTGTGGTATTCCAATCATACTGGAAGCTATCATCGGTCTTGTTACAAGGTTTGATATCAAGGCGGATGTGCTTGTTTCGCTGGCACTTATCGCTTCGGTGTGCATTCATGAAGATTTTGCCGCTGGTGAGGTTGCCTTCATCATGCAGCTTGGTGCACTATTGGAAGACCTGACGGTTGCAAAGGCAAGAGCTGGAATTGAGAAGCTGGTACATCTGACTCCACAGACAGCAAGGGTCATTAAAGACGGCAATGAGAAGACTATTCCTGCGGAACAAGTGATTGTCGATGACCTGATCAGAGTTTTGCCTGGAGAGACAATCCCGGTTGATGGCGTGATCACATCCGGTCAGACAAGTATCAACCAGGCTGTTATGACAGGGGAATCCCTTCCGGTAGACAAGACCGTCGGTGATGAGGTTTCCAGTGGAACGGTCAATCAGTTTGGTGCTTTCGAGATGAGAGCGACCAAGGTCGGAGAGGACAGTTCCATTCAGCGGATGATCCGGCTTGTACAGTCTGCGGATGCGGATAAGGCGAAGATCGTAGGACTTGCTGACAGGTGGGCGACCTGGATAGTAGTTATTGCTTTATCTGCGGCGGCTCTTACATGGATCTTTACCGGAGAGATCATCCGTGCGGTGACGATACTGGTTGTGTTCTGTCCGTGTGCTTTGGTGCTCGCAACGCCTACTGCAATCATGGCTGCTATAGGAAATGCCACAAAACATGGTTTCCTTGTCCGTGAAGGTGATGCGCTTGAAAGATTAGCAAGAGTATCGCGGATTACTTTTGATAAAACCGGAACGCTTACATATGGTGTGCCGAAGGTTACAGCGGTAAAGTCCGTATCTGACTATACGGAAGATGATGTATACAGGCTGGCTGCTTCTGCTGAGAAATTGTCAGAGCATCCGCTTGGCAAGGCAATCGTGAAGTCATACGGAAAAGAAGCACCCGTCCCGGAAGTTTTTCATATGGAGCCGGGAGAAGGTGTTACTGCGAAGGTTGACGGGATTACAGTTCGTGCCGGTAATGAGAAAATGATCAGAAATGCCGGACTGTATCTTCCCATATCAATGGAAATTAAAAATTATCTGGATCAGGGGAGCACGGTCATTTATGTGGGAGCAGATCAGGAAACGGCTGGGTATATCGTATTGTCAGATACCCTGCGTGAAGAAGCAGGGGAGATGATACAGAAGACAAAGGTGCTTGGGATTACGCCGGTTCTGCTTACCGGCGATAATGAACAAGCTGCGAACCATATCGCAGGAAAGCTTGGGATAGAGAGTGTTACAGCAAACTGTATGCCAGAAGATAAGCTGAAAGAGATTGGAGATCTCCAGAATAGCGGCAATGATGTCTGCATGATCGGTGATGGCATCAATGACGCACCGGCGCTTAAGAAAGCGAATGTCGGTATTGCAATGGGCGGAGTCGGAAGCGATATTGCTGTAGATGCAGCGGATATCGCTCTTGTAGATGATGAGATCAAGGAACTGCCTCATCTTCTGGCATTATCAAAGAGGATGATGACAACGATAAAGATCAATCTTACTTTTTCGATGACGCTGAACTTCCTTGCAATCACGCTTGCAATAACGGGATTGCTTGGTCCGGTTATCGGAGCGCTTGTACATAACGCCGGAAGTGTGGCGGTAATTATAAATTCAGCTTTGCTGCTTAAATGGAGGAAAAAGTCATGGTAATTGGAATTATCGGAATCATCATCGGATTGCTGGTATTAGGAGCAGGTATCTATTATCTGATCAAGGAAAAGGACGATACGGAATCGAAGAAGATATACGGAATCACATCAGGTGTAGGTGCGGCGGTTACTGTTGCGGCCGCAGTGATACTGATAATGCATCTGTAAAAACAGATTGTTAGAAATGTTATGGAAGAGAATCGGGAGACCGGTTCTTTTCTTTTACCCAAAATCAGGAAGGAGGGAATCGGATGGCTGGACGGATCCAGGGGATCACCGTTGAGATTGGCGGCGATACCACCAAACTACAGACAGCCCTGAAGGGCGTAAATACAGAGATCAGGAATACCCAGAGCCAGTTGCGTGATGTCGATAAGCTCCTGAAACTTGATCCGGGGAATACGGAACTGCTTGCTCAGAAGCGCAGGCTTCTGGGAGATGCCGTTAAGGAAACGAAGGAAAAGCTGGAGACCTTAAAGACGGCGGCGGAACAGGCTGATCAGGCACTTAAGGACGGCACGATCACACAGGAACAGTATGACGGCCTGCAGAGGGAGATCGTTGAGACAGAGCAGAAGCTGAAGGCTTTGGAGGAACAGGCGAAAGCTTCCGGCACGGCGCTTCAGGAGATCGCCGCTAAGGGTGAGAAGCTGAAGACGGTCGGTGATAATATCACCAATGTCGGAAAGAAATTCATGCCTGTGACTCTGGGCGTTGTGGGATTAGGTACGGCGGCGGTGAAAACTGCCGCTGATTTTGATTCCGCCATGAGCAAGGTTGCAGCGGTGTCCGGTGCTACAGGCTCTGATCTGGAAGCACTCAGGGATAAAGCCCGTGAGATGGGTGAAAAGACGAAGTTCTCCGCATCCGAAGCAGCAGAAGCCATGAACTATATGGCGATGGCCGGCTGGAAGACGGAAGATATGCTTTCCGGTATCGAGGGCGTGATGAATCTTGCGGCTGCTTCCGGTGAAGATCTGGCAACCACTTCGGATATCGTGACGGATGCGCTTACAGCTTTCGGATTATCGGCTTCTGATTCCGGGCACTTCGCGGATATCCTTGCGGCGGCAAGTAGCAATGCGAATACGAATGTCTCCATGATGGGTGAGACCTTTAAGTATTGCGCTCCTATTGCCGGTGCTTTGGGATTCTCTGCGGAAGATACAGCAGAAGCGATCGGTCTGATGGCGAATGCAGGTATCAAGGGTTCTCAGGCTGGTACAGCGCTCAGAACCATTATGAATAACCTGTCCGGGGATGTGACGATCTGCGGATCCGCTATCGGAGAAGTTACGGTCGCTACGACAAATGCTGACGGTTCCATGAGGGATCTGTCGGATATACTGGCTGACTGCCGGACGGCTTTTTCCGGCTTGACGGAATCGGAGAAGGCACAGGCGGCTGAATCGCTTGTGGGTAAGAATGCGATGTCCGGATTCCTGGCTCTTATGAATGCCGGGGAAGGCGATATCAATAAGCTTTCATCTGCAATCGATAACTGTGACGGCTGTGCTGCTGATATGGCTGAGACCATGAATGACAACCTTGCCGGTCAGCTTCAGATATTAAAGTCACAGCTGGAGGAACTGGCTATCTCTTTCGGGGAACTTCTGATGCCTGCGATCCGGACGATAGTGGGATGGATCCAGAAGTTCGTGGACTGGCTCAATTCGATGGATGAGGGAACCAGAAAGGTGATCGTGACGATTGCCCTGGTGGCGGCTGCAATCGGTCCGGTACTGATCATAGTAGGCAAGGTTATTTCTGCGGTCGGTACCATTATGACTCTGGTGCCGAAGCTGGCGGGCGTGATTAATGCAGCGAAGGGGGTATTTGCAGCTTTCAATGCGGTATGTGCGGCGAATCCGTATGTGCTGATCATAGCGGCGATCGTGGCTCTGGTGGCAGCATTTATCTATCTGTGGAACAACTGTGAAGAGTTCCGGCAGTTCTGGATTGACCTGTGGGAGAGTATCAAAGAGATTGCCATTGCCGTATGGGAAGCACTGAAGACCTTCTTCAAAGCGGCATGGGAAGCAATCAAGTCCACAGCGGAAACGGTCTGGAATGCGATAAAGAATTTCTTATCAGGGCTGTGGGAAGGTATCAAGAATATCTTCACGACTGTGGTAAATGCGATCAGCACGTTCCTGACCAATGCCTGGAATGCGATAAAGAATACCGTGACTACCGTGTGGAATGCGATCAAGACATTTTTCACAACGGTCTGGAATGGGATCAAGAATATCGTTACCACGGTGGTGACGGCGATTTCCACATTCCTGACTACGGCGTGGAACGCTATAAAGAACACGGTCACAACGGTGCTGAATGCGATAAAGACCGTGGTGACAACGGTCTGGAATGGCATTAAGTCTGTTATCACGACTATCGTGAACGGGATCAAGAATACCGTCACGACGGCATGGAATAATATCAAGAACACGGTTGTTTCTGTCGGAAATGCGATCAAGTCCGCGGTGACAAATCTGTGGAACAATGTTACTTCTGCCGTGAAGAATGCGATGAGCAATGTGTTCAATGCAGTAAAGACGGGATTTTCCAATGTGAAGAACCATATCACGGGACTTGCGTCCCAGGCGTTTAACTGGGGCAAGGATCTGATCATGGGTATCGTGAATGGTATCAAATCCTGTATCAGCGCGGTGGGCGATGCCGTGAAATCCGTGGCGGATAAGATCAAGAGCTTCCTGCATTTCTCCGTCCCGGATGAAGGACCGCTGACCGATTATGAGAAATGGATGCCGGACTTTATGAAGGGTCTGGCTGACGGCATTGAGAAGAGCCGAGGCATGATCGAACAGGCGATGCAGGGCGTGACCGGGGATATGACGATCACTCCGAGGGTGCTGGCTGCTTCCGGAGGTTATTCGGGGGCAAGTGTTTCTAATGGAGATCTGATCTCCGGTATCAATACGGCACTGAACACGGCTCTTGCCGGTGGCGGCGCTGCGGGGGATATCGTGATCCCGGTTTATATCGGCGGTGACATGATCGATGAGATCGTGGTTACAGCTCAGCAAAGAATGAATCTGAGAAGTGGAGGCAGGTAATATGGCTCATATGCAATATCTGGTTTTCAATAATGAAAATATACCGATGCCTGCCTCTTATTCCGTGAATCTGTCGGATGTGGAGGCAGACAGCGGCGGCGTGACGGAAGCAGGAACCACGCAGAGGGATGTAGTAAGGGAAGGCGTGGTTCAGATCGGCGTGACCTTCCGGGTATCGAAGAAGTGGCTGAATAAGTTTTCGGCATATAAGAAGCTGGCGAGCATTACCGTGGGATACCTGGATACCGAGACTATGAATATCGTGAACACGCAGATGTATATTGACGGGTATCAGGTGAAGCTGGTGAGCGATACGAGCTACGGGAGCTTGTGGGAGGTGAACTTTACGCTGAAGGAGTTCTGATAAATCGTGACTGTTGCGGACTTTTGTGGTATAAATAAAGAGCCGTGCTATGACGATATAGTTCGTAGCGCGGCATTTTGGTATGTATATTTACAAATCAACACTTTTTCGCAAGCGTGTCGTTCAGTTCATAGAATACATTGAGTAGAATAGGATTGTAAATAAGATCAAATTCTCACAGGAGGGAACAAACATGAACACAGATAAGACATTTGCAGAGGCGATAGCAAGCGAATATGCACCAAAGGACACCAGTAAGGTGGTAGCGCTTAAGAAGCTAGACAAGAAAGCCAAGATGCCAGCAACGATTTTTACATACACATTCGGAATATGCTCTGCACTCATTATGGGGCTTGGCATGTGCTTGTGCATGGGTGTAATAGGTAACGGAATGGTTATGACGGTGCTGGGAATCGTAATCGGCGTGATCGGACTCATAGCAATGAGTGTTAATTATCCGGTATATAGAAAGATGCTTGAGAAGGGAAAGAGTCAGTATGCATATGAAATCACGCAGCTTGCCAAGGAGATAGCTGAAGCGGCTGAGTAATATGTGACTCTGCAAAGAGGAATGAACAGATCCGAAAGTAAATATTTCAATACAGCTCTCAGGATGGATGATGCGCTTGTGTCGCTATTGGAAGAGAAAAGTTTGGAATATGTAACGGTAAAAGAGATATGCGAGAAAGCAGGTGTTAATCGTTCCACGTTCTATCTTCACTATGAAACGATTGAAGACCTGCTTTCAGAGTGCGTGGAAAATGTTAATAAGAAATTCCTTTCGTATTTTGGAGATAGGCACAAGGACTTCATTGAAAAGATTGATGCTGCTCCGCTGGAAGACCTGATTCTTATAAAGGATGAATACCTCATACCGTATCTGCAATTTATAAATGAAAACCGTAATGTCTTTAATGCGGCGTACAATAGTCCTCACGGTATGCAGTCAACACAGAAGTTTGAGGGATTATATCAGTACATTTTTGAACCTATTCTGGAAAGGTTTGATTATCCGGAAGCAGAGCGTAAATATGCGATTACATATTACATAAATGGCATTGCGGCGGTAGTTAGGGAATGGCTGAAGGGCGGATGCGGAGAAACGAAAGAGGATATTGCAGCAGTGATTTTCAGATGTATACGGCCACAAATGACATAAAAACAAGAGGTGCGATCATGTACTTATGAAGAGATTAGTCAGGGCAATAAGGAAAACTACTTTAGGGAAGAGGGTTCTTGATGACCCTCTGTTTCGTGTGCTTATAACTTCAAGTGGGAGTATGGGCTGGAATCTGATCTATGCATTATTCAACGGAGTACTGGCAATCGCATACAGATCATTTTGGTTTTTGTCGATGTTTGTATATTATTTGATTCTTGGCGGCATGAGACTCCTGGTGGTATCTCCAAAGAAAGACAGGTCAGCGGAAAGGTGGAGTGACAATGCAATTATGCGAACTTTAGGGATAGAAATGATTATCCTTGCAGTTGTTGTATCAGGCATTGTCTGTATGGCAATCGCAGAGAAGCATAATCCTTCATATAATACTGTTGTTATGATCACGATAGCAACTTATACGTTTTATGCGGTCACGATGTCAATCATAAACATAGTCAAGGCTCATAAGAAGAAGGATGCTACAATGATCATGTTGCGGGATATTTCACTCGCCGGGACGATAGTTGCCGTGCTGTCATTAGAAAGATCAATGTTAGGGACTTTTGGGAATGCTGAAGATGGCTTTTCTACGACTATGGAGATTATATCCGGTGCAGTGGCATTCGTATTGATAATTGTAATTGGAATATCTATGATCATGCAGGCAAAGAACAATATGAAACAGAAAAAATAGTAATTTCATTACTCCTCAAAAATCTTGAGGATGTATAAGGAATCTAATTTTGAAGGGATCGGGAGACCGGTCCTCTTTTCATGTCCGGAGGGAGGTGGTCATTTGTATCCGGTAAGCTCAGCTTTCCTGAATGCAGTGAAGGCGAATACAAGAAAATATTACTGGACGGGCAGGATCACGACGACTGCCGGGACGGTTTACAACTTTGATCAGGAAGACATGGTCAAGGGGAGCGGATATATCACAAGCCAGTGCTGCGGAAGTACGGAGATTGAACTGGGAACCGTATATGCTGCGGAGATGGGGATTTCGCTTTTCTCTGAGATCAACAGATACACTCTGGAAGATGCGATCGTGGAGTTGTTTTATCATCTGCAGATTGCGGGCGGCACCTATGAAACGATCCCGATGGGGATCTTTGAAGTATCGGAGGCGAACCGGAAAGCAAAGTGCCTGGAGATCAAAGCCTATGATTATATGGTGAGATTTGAGAAGGCTTTTTCTGCTTTGGAATCCATCGGTAATGCTTATGACTTCATGGTGCTTTGCTCCAATGCCTGTGAGGTAACGCTGGCTCAGGATAGGGCAACGGTTGAAGCAATGCCGAACGGGACGGAAAATCTGTCCATCTATTCTGATAATGATATTGAGACTTATCGCGATGTGCTGTTCTATGTGGGACAGGTGCTTGGCGGTTTTTTCGTGATCAACAGGGCTGGGGAACTGGAGCTTCGGAAGTATGGCAATACGCCTGTGCTTCTGGTGGAAAGGAAGCACAGGTTCTCTTCCAGCTTTTCGGATTTCATCACAAGGTACACGGCAGTCAGCTCCACGAACCTGCGGACGCAGATCGCAGAGTATTATGCGCTGGATCCGGATGACGGGCTGACCATGAATCTGGGTGTGAATCCGCTTCTGCAGTTCGGTCTGGAAGAGACAAGGCGGACGCTTTGCGAGAATATTCTGAATGACCTTGCTGTGATCAACTATGTGCCGTTTGATTCGGATACCATCGGGAATCCGGCGTTGGATGTGGGAGATATTCTTTCCTTTTCCGGCGGCCAGGCGGATGTGACGAAGTATGCCTGCATCACATCAAACAGTATCAAGATCGGCGGCAGGCAGAGCATCAAGTGTGTGGGAAAGAATCCGAAGCTTTCTCAGGCAAAAAGTAAGAATGATAAGAATATTTCCGGCTTGCTGGCTCAGATCGAGGCGGGAAAGATTGGTATCCATACTTTCACGAATGCTTCCGCATTTACCGTGCAGAATGTGGATACGAAGATCATCTCCATAGAGTTTGCTACGACGGAAGCGAACCATGCTCAGTTCTTTGGACAGGTGATCATGGATGTGACGGCTCAGCCGGTGACAAGATCCGTGACGGCATCCGGGGATGTGGTGATTCCGTCTGTCCCGGTTGATGATCTGCCAGTAGATCCGGATGATCCTGAAGAAGAGCCGGTGGTGATCGGCAATACGGAGGAGCAGACCATTACAGTATCTCTTCCGATGAGCTGGCAGGAGGATGGTCATGCGGATGTGATCTTTTCCTTTGAGTTCAATAACCAGATGATCCCGGTGCATTATCCGCAGGAGAACTGGCACTCCGGAAGGCATACGATCCTTCTGTACTATCCGATCGAGAACGTGGTGCCGAACTACACGAATATCTTCAATGTCTATATGCGGTGCGAAGGCGGTACTGCTGCGGTGGATACGGGATTTTGTATCGCATCGATTTCTGGTCAGAGCATGGGAGCGAGTGCGGCATGGGATGGCAGGATTGATGTGGAAGAGTATATTGACTTGTTCCACTTTAATGACGGTACAAGGGATGGACGGATCGTGATGAAGGGTATTTCGGAGGATGTTGCTTACAGGCTCATCGAGAAGATGGAGAGGTCATATTCCGATGTGAAGTCCGGCAGGTCTGCGATCGGTGCTTTTGCGATGCCGATTGACCTGAACGCGAGCAATTCTTAAGGAGGTAGCGATGAAGAAACTTACAGGAAATATAGAGATAGAACTTACTGATGTGAATGACGGCACTGTGGAAACCTATTCGGAGACGAATATGGTGACCAATGCCGTCAATGATATCTTAGGAGTGAATCCAATGGGAGTCATGTATAAAGCGGCGGGTTCCTATGATGACCTGATCGTCTGGAATGATAACCTGCTTCCGATCTGTCCGAACATGATCGGGGGCATTCTTCTTTTTGGAAGTTCCATCAATGAGGCGGCGGATAATCTGTATCTGCCGTCATCAAATCCACCTATTGCTTATGCGAGCAATGATGTCAACGCCACGGCGAATACGAGGCGCGGAAGCCTGAACCTGACAGAAAGTATGGCTCTGACGAATGGCTATAAGTTCGTGTGGGAGTTTACGGCTTCTCAGGGAAATGGCACGATTGCTGCGATAGGTCTGATATCCAAGCAGGGCGGGGCGAATGCCTACGGCTCTGAGGTGGCAGTGGATACCACGCTTCTCCAGATCAGGAAGGTGAGTCTGGATGATGAGGATGGTTTTATCAATGACCTGTACCGCTGTGTGACGGTGGATTTTGCGAACGGGAAGCTGTATTCGCTTTCTTATGCGAGCAATACGGTGACGATCAAGAGGTATCGGATCCCGGTATTCGATATCGGGCTGAATGAGAAGCTGGATGATTCTACGTTGACGCTGGAAGATACTACGGTGCTGCAGTGTTCGACATTCCGGTTCTATGGCAGCTATACTCCGTATGGCATTTTCATGGATGGCGGTGATGGATACTGGTACGGTTTTTCCAACCAGGGAAATTCATCCGGCAGCGCAACGGTGCTTTGGATCAAGATAAAGCAGAGCGATTATTCCTTCACAGAAGGAAGCTGGACGCTTTCCAACGCCACGCTGATGACGATGGGAAGTTTCAAGGAAGGATCCAGTTATCCTTCAGGGAACCGTAGTGCGGTTGTGAGAAACGGGTATCTGTATGTGCCGTCCTATGATAAGACCGGTGTGTATAAGATCAATATTTCCAACAGCACGGATGTGACGCTGATTTCTTTGGGATTTACGGCGGCGATGAGGTGTATCGGGGAGACCGGCAGTACGGATTGCTGCCTGACGATTATTAATGACATTATCGTGGCGTATGATTTCCAGATCGATGTGAATGACAATGTGCTGGCGACCTATGCCGGGGAGCATTGCGGGAATATTTCCACGCCGTTTTTCCGGTATAAGGAATATGTCTTTGCGTGGGGCGGGGCGTATCTGAACCAGTACAGATATACTTTCCTGCTTACGCCGTATCTGGCGACGATAAGCAACTTAAGCCAGGCGGTGGTCAAGGATGCAAGTAAGACGATGAAGATAACGTATACTTTGACGGAGAATACGGTGTAAATCTCCAGGCAACTGAATAACTGTTCACAAGGGATGGCTTCGGCTGTCCCTATTATTTTGCAATGAAATGGAGGGATTTGCGATGAAGGAATTTTGGAATGTGATACAGGCGATATTTGCGGCTGTGGGCGGATGGCTTGGGTATTTCCTTGGAGGATGTGACGGCCTGCTTTATGCGCTTCTGGCTTTTGTGGTGCTGGATTACATCACAGGGATTATGTGTGCAGTGGCGGACAAGAAGCTGTCGAGTGCTGTGGGATTTAAGGGAATCTGCAGAAAGGTTCTGATCTTTGCACTGGTAGGTATCGGGCATCTGCTTGATACGCAGGTGATCGGGAGCGGGAGCGTTTTAAGGACAGCAATCATTTTCTTCTATATCTCCAATGAAGGGTTGTCGCTGGTGGAAAACGCGGCGTATCTGGGGCTTCCTATCCCAACGAAGCTGCACAAGGTATTGGAACAGCTCCATGACAGGGCTGAGAAGGAAGATGATAAGAAGGACGGTGAGAAGTAATGGGGTACACGAATAGTTCTATGGTGGTTTACACGAAGCTTTCCCCGAATCATTCCGGGCAGAGGACGATGGCGATTGACCGCATCACGCCGCACTGTGTGGTGGGTCAGTGCACGGCGGAAGGTCTGGGAGATTGGTTTTATAAGAGCAGCACACAGGCATCCAGCAATTACGGGATTGATAAGGATGGGCGTGTCGGAATGTATGTGGAAGAGAAAAACCGCTCATGGTGCTCTTCCAGCAATGCCAATGACCAGAGGGCGATCACGATCGAGTGCGCTTCCGATACCACGGAGCCGTATGCTTTCCGGGATGTGGTTTATAAGAGGCTGATCGAGCTCTGCATTGATATCTGCAAGAGGAATGGCAAGAATAAGTTGATCTGGTTCGGGGATAAGGATAAGACGCTGAATTATTCCCCGAAGAGCGGGGAGATGATCCTGACGGTTCACAGGTGGTTCGCGAATAAAAGCTGTCCGGGCAACTGGATGTATGCGAGAATGGGAGATCTGGCGGAGAAGGTGACGAAGGCTTTGCAGGGTTCCGGTGGTGGTTCTGCCTCTAAGGGTACGCAGGCATCTGTCCTAAAGGATCTGTCCGAGGCGGATGCGGTCAAGAAGGTCGGTGCGCTTTTCACGGCTGATCAGAAAAAGAGCGGCATCCTGGCATCGGTATCGCTGGCTCAGTTCATTCTGGAATCCGGATATGGGAAGAGTGAGCTGGCTCAGAATGCCAACAATATCTTCGGGATGAAGTGCAGCCTGTCCGGGAATACATGGAGCGGTTCTTCATGGGATGGAAAGAGCAGGTACACGAAGAAGACGCAGGAACAGAATGCGGACGGCAGCTATGAGACTATCACGGCAGATTTCAGGAAGTATTCTTGCATTGAGGATTCCATTGCCGACCACTCCGCTTATCTGATTGGGGCGATGAACGGAAAGAAGCTGAGATATGACGGGCTGAAGGGATGCACGGATTATAAGAAGGCTGTACAGATCATCAAGGATGGCGGGTACGCTACAAGCCTGACCTATGTGGAGAAGCTTTGTTCCATCATTGAGAAGTGGAAGCTGGCGGATTATGACGCAAAGGATTCCGGCGGAGAAGTGATCCGGTGGTACCGTGTCAGGAAGTCCTGGGCGGATTCCAAGACGCAGAAGGGAGCCTATAAGATTCTGGATAATGCGAAGAAGTGTGCGGATCAGAATCCGGGATATAAGGTGTTCGATGCGGATGGCAAGGTGGTGTATGAGCCTAAGACGGCGGAGCCTGCGGTGAAGGTGCCGTTTTTAGTGAAGGTCAGTATCTCAGATCTGAATATCAGAAGCGGAGCTGGGACTAATTTCACCAGAGTTCAGTTTTGCCCGCCAGGCGTGTATACGATTATGGAGGTGAAAGCCGGACAAGGCTCTAAGGCTGGATGGGGAAGGCTGAAGAGCGGGATAGGATGGCTGAGTTTGGACTTCTGCCAGAAACTATAACTGAATAACGAATCGTTATTGAGCCTGCGGGCATTGGGAGAAATCCTGATGTTTCGCAGGCTTCTTTCATTTACAGAAAAAAGTTTAACGGGTATAATAAACATGACATACAGTTGTCATGTTGAGTTTGCTATGATTTGTACGGAGTGTGAGAGATTATGAAGATAGACAGACTTATCGGGATATTGTCGATCTTACTGCAGGAAGAAAAGACAACGGCTCCTGAACTGGCTGAAAGGTTTGAAGTATCACGCAGGACAATAAACCGTGATATTGAAGACCTTTGCAAAGCGGGAATTCCTATAAGGACTGCTCAGGGTACCGGAGGCGGTATCAGCATTATGGATGGATATCGTATGGATAGGACGATTCTGACTTCAAAAGATATGCAGATGATCCTTGCGGGACTCAGGAGCCTTGATAGTGTGAGCGGAAGCCAGTACTACGGTCAGTTGATGGAAAAGATTCAGACCGGATCATCTGAGTTCATCAGTGGCAGGGACTCCATGCTGATAGACCTTTCCTCATGGTATAAGGGTTCTCTTGCACCGAAGATTGAGGTGATCCAGAGTTCAATAGAAAACAGGCACCTTATAGAGTTTAAGTATTATGCACCGTCCGGAGAGAGCAACAGAAGGATAGAGCCGTATTATCTGGTTTTCCAATGGTCGAGCTGGTATGTATGGGGATGGTGCTTAGACCGCAAAGATTACAGGCTGTTCAAGCTGAACCGTATGGATCGCGTTGCAGAAACGAATAAGGAATTTGTCTGCCGGAATGCACCTATGCCGGATTTGTCGAATGAGAAGATATTTCCGGGTGGAATTAAGGTGAAGGCTCTTTTTACACCGGATATGAAGTGGCGATTGGTTGAAGAATTCGGACCGCATTGCTTTACAGAAGCTGATGATGGAAGGCTGCTCTTTTCGGCGGATTATACGGATATGGAAAACCTTGTGACCTGGCTTATGACATTTGGGGCAAAAGCAGAGGTGCTGGAACCTTCTGAGGCGCGGGACATTATACGCAGAAATGCGGAAGATACACTAAAAATCTATGGAGGATTAGCATAATGAGATTAGATGGATTTGGTTTACTTGTTGATGATATGGGAAAGATGATCCGGTTTTACAGGGATGTACTCGGATTTGAAATTAAAGAAGATGAGAATACGTCTAATGTTTACCTTGTAAAGGACGAAACACTCTTTCTTCTATATGGCAGGAAGGATTTTGAGAAGATGACTAGCCGGCGATATGAATACATTAAGGGTTTGAACGGTCATTTTGAAATAGCGCTGTATGTTGACACATTTGAAGAAGTGGATGGAGCATATAAGAAGGCCGTGGAAAATGGTGCGACATCCGTGCTGGAACCAGAGCTTGAACCTTGGGGACAGAGAACCTGCTATATCGCTGATCCGGAAGGCAATCTGATCGAGATTGGTTCATGGAATAGGCCTTATGAAGAGAAAAATCTGACGGAGGGATAAAAGGGTATGGCGTTTGATTACAAGAAGGAATACAAAGAATTCTATATGCCGAAGGGTACGCCGTCTATCGTTACTGTTCCGAAGATGAATTATATCGCGGTCAGGGGCAGCGGAAATCCAAATGATGAAGACGGTGAGTATAAGCAGGCTATTGGTCTTCTGTATGGGATCGCGTTTACGATCAAGATGAGTAAAAAAGGTGATCATCAGATTGACGGATACTTCGACTATGTGGTGCCGCCGTTGGAAGGATTCTGGTGGCAGGACGGCGTGGTAGGCGTAGATTATGCGAATAAGGGTTCCTTTCAGTGGATATCCGTCATCCGTCTGCCTGATTTTGTAACGAAAGAAGATTTCGACTGGGCTGTCAGAGAAGCAACGGTTAAGAAAAAACAGGATTTTTCAAAGGTAGAATTATTTACCTATGATGAAGGTTTGTGTGTGCAGTGCATGCATATTGGATCGTATGATGATGAGCCTGCCACTGTAGAAGCAATGCACAGGTTTATGGAAGGACAGGGATATGTTCTTGATATCACCAATCAGAGAATGCACCACGAGATTTATCTGAGCGATGCAAGGAAGGTTGCACCGGAGAAACTGAAAACTGTGGTCAGGCATCCGATAAAGAAAGTGTAGGTGAGCGTATGGCATCAACAAAAGAGTATCTGGACTTTGTTCTGGAACAATTATCAGGGCTGGATGAAATCAGCAGCCGGGCAATGATGGGAGAATATATCCTTTATTATCGAGGAAGAGTGTTTGGTGGAATATACGATGACAGGCTTTTGGTGAAGCCTGTTCTGGCTGCAATGAAACTTATGCCGGATGCGGAGATGGAACTGCCGTATGAAGGGGCGAAAGAGATGCTCCTGGTTGATGACGTGGATAATCGGGAGTTTCTGTGTAAGCTGGTTGAGAGTATGTGGGAAGAACTGCCGGATAAGAAAAAGAAGAAATAGTGCATAGAATTATTGAATTGATTACGGTCAGTGGAGATTTCTCTGCTGGCCGTTATTTTTTTGTCTTTTTTCGGTTTTTACCGGAATTATCTCGTCCAAAGGCGCTTAGGAAGATAGAAGGGAGGTGCCTTGGATGAGCACAGATTTGAAGAAAGAACTGCCTTGGTGGCAGAAGTACACACTCACATTAAATGAGGCTTCGGAGTATTTTGGTATTGGTTATAAGAAGCTGAAGCTCTTTGCCCAGGAACACTCTGATGAGGATTTTGTTCTCTGGAATGGCAACAGAGCCCTGATCAAGCGTGAACAGTTCGAGAAATACATGGACAGCCAGATGAATGTGATATGACCGGAGAAATTTTTTCAAATAAGGGTGGTAAAAGAGCCGTGTCTGTGATAGACTATTGATACATAGTCGGATACATACTATGTAGTCTACGAAAAAATAGTATCCAGAACATGGCTCTCCGAACAGAAAGGAGACGATGTTTAATGAGCGAAAAGAGACGCGATAGTAAAAATCGCATTCTTCGCACAGGAGAGAGCCAGGAAGCGGATGGTCGCTATAAGTTCAGATACATCGACGCCAACGGAAAACGCAAAACAGTGTATAGTTGGAGATTGGTGGCAACGGATAGCATACCAGCCGGAAAAAGAGACAATGCGCCTTTACGAGATCAGGAGAAGGCCATCAACCGAGATATCGATGATGACATTATCCCTGATGGCGGCGGAATGACGGTGCTTCAGCTGACAAAGAAATATATAGCAACAAAGACAGGTGTGAAGCATACGACAAGAGCAGGTTACGGTACAGTGATCAGACTGCTGGAAAGAGATCCATTCGGAGCCAAGAGGATCGACAAAGTAAGACTTTCGGATGCCAAGGAATGGCTGATCAGATTGCAGCAGGAAGATAAGAAGAGTTTTTCGACGATCCATACCATCAGAGGTGTGGTGAGACCGGCTTTTCAGATGGCCGTAGATGATGATCTTTTAAGGAAGAACCCGTTTGAGTTTCAGATGGTGTCCGTTCTTATTAATGATACCGCTACTCGTGAAGCCATTACAAGAAAACAGGAAAGAACGTTCCTTGATTTTATCAAAAACGATTCGCACTACTGCCGCTATTATGACGGAATGTACATCCTGTTTAAGACAGGGATGCGTATATCGGAGTTCACAGGGCTGACGGTTCATGATCTGGATATGGAGAACAGAACCATTAACATTGACCATCAGCTGCAGAAGACCGGGACATTGGTTTACATTGACACAACAAAGACCTATGCCGGTACCAGGGTGATCCCGATGCAGGATGATGTGTATGAAGCATTCGAGCGTATTCTTGCCAGAAGACCGAAGATGAAGGTGGAACCCATGATCGATGGGTATTCCGGTTTCCTTTGCTTCGATAAGGATGGAAAGCCGATGGTGGCGATGCACTGGGAGAAGTACTTCCAGCATGCGGTGGAGAAGTATAACAGCATCTATCGTGTGCAGCTTCCGAAGATCACGCCTCATGTGTGCCGTCACACTTACTGCTCCAATATGGCGAAGTCCGGCATGAATCCGAAGGTGCTTCAGTACCTGATGGGACATTCGGATATCAGCGTTACCCTCAATACCTATACGCATCTGAAACTGGATGATGCGAAGGAAGAGATGGAGAAGCTGGCGCTTAAGGCAGCAGAGGCGGAAAGTGAGTTTCGGCAGTTGGGTATGAAGGAAGAAGACAGAAAAGTGATAAAAATGGCCTGAACGGTCTAAATGGTCTAAATCATCGTGCCCGATGAAACGCAGCAGGAACAAGGCTTTGAAAGAGGTTGTGGTCTAAAGAAGGACGGTTTCGAATCAATCACATCTGGCGGTATAATAAAAAACTTAGCCATAGGTGATCGGCAGATATCAGTAAAAACCGCATTGGTCTAAATTGAAAATCTGAGACCGTTTTAGACCAGATTTTAGACCATTTGAAGGAAGAAACAGACCGAGATAAGCCGAAATAAGCCGAGAAACGGAAAAAACGCCGAGAATCCAGAAAGCCTGTAAACAAGCCGAAAACCGAGATAAATCAAGGAAAAACCGAGATAAATTAGGAGCGAAAATTGATGATAAAAGTGTTATTTGTCTGCCACGGCAATATTTGTCGCTCTCCGATCTCGGAGTTTGTATTAAAGGATATGGTGGAAAAAAGAGGAATAAAGGATCAGTTTGAGATCGCGTCTGCGGCGACCAGCACGGAGGAAATCTGGGCCGGCGTGGGCAACCCGGTGTACCCGCCGGCGCAGAAGGTGTTGCGGGAACACGGGATCGGGAAGACCGCTTATACGGATTTCAGCAGTAAGAGGGCGCGCCAGGTGACTAGGCAGGACTATGCCCATTATGATCTGCTCCTGTGTGCGGATGTGGCGAATATCCGGAATACAACGCGTATTACCGGAGCGGATACGGAGGGCAAGATCCGTTTGCTTTTGGATTATACGGACCGGCCGGGCAGGAGCATTGCAGATCCCTGGTATACGGGCCGTTTTGACGAGACCTACCGGGATGTGGTGGAGGGCTGCACCGCTTTGTTAGAGAAACTGGGAGAGGACGGTCTTATATACAATGGATGATTCGAAATAACAGCGTAATGCTGTTATTTTTATGGAAAAAAGGGCGGATTTATGGTAAAATCATACATATTGTTTATGGAAAGGCGAAAAACATGGGGCAGGCCAGAAAAAAGCCGGTACAACAGCTATCGAAATACCAGAGATTGAGAAACCGCGTCTTTGATATCATTGAGGTGGGGTATGTTGAAGATTTTATCGGACGTGCCTACGATGTGATGAATCTTGGTTTTATCGTACTGAATCTGGTGGTAAGTGTAATGCTTACCTATGATAATGTGACGGCAAAGTACGGAAATCTGCTGTTGAGTCTGGAAGCGGTGACGGTCGGTTTTTTTGCGGTAGATCTGCTCCTGCGCATGTGGACATCGAAGTGCCTGTATCCGAATCTTAGTACACCGCTTGCGCTGCTGCGGTATGTTTTTTCATTTAACGGTCTGGTAGATATCCTATCCTGTCTGCCGTATTATCTCCCGTTTTTCTTCCCGAGCGGTATGGCGGCATTCCGTATCTTCCGCGTGATGCGGATCTTTCGTATCTTCCGGCTGAATGCCTATTTTGACTCGCTGAATGTCATCGGAGCGGTCATCAAGAGCAAGGCAAGGCTTTTGCTGTCTTCCGTATTTATCATCCTGATGCTGATGCTCGCGGGCAGTCTGTGCATGTACAGTCTGGAACATTCCGTGCAGCCGGAGGCTTTTGACAATGCACTGTCCGGTCTGTGGTGGGCGGCAGCTACGATGTTTACTGTAGGTTACGGTGATATCTATCCGATCACGGCAGCGGGTAAGATGATGGGGATCCTCATTACTACATTAGGCGTAGGTCTGGTGGCCATCCCTACCGGTATCATTTCGGCAGGCTTTGTGGAGCAGTACGAGGTTTTCAAGAAGCAGAGTGAGATGGCAATGGAGTCGGATGTACATTTTATCCGTGTGCCGCTGCTGGAAAAAGATGAGTGGGTGAATCAGAAGATCCGGGATATGCAGCTTCCGAAGCAGATCATCGTGGCGGCGGTACAGCGGGGGCAGGAAGTGCTGCTTCCGAATGGTGATCTGGAATTGAAAGCCGGTGACGGTATCGTGCTGGGCGTGGAAGGCAGGCGGGACGGAATAAACCTGAAACTGAAAGAGATCGAGCTGAAGGAACAGCATGAATGGAACGGTCAGAAGATCAAGGATCTGGACATCAGCCGGCGTACCTACATCGTGAGTGTCCGCAGGAAGAACAAGTCGATCGTGCCGGATGGCGAATTGCGATTGCAGGCAGGAGATGTGCTGCTGCTGTATACCAAAAAGCAGATGCCCGAGGCGAAAGAGATCAGTTTGTAGTGAAAGAAAAGGAGCACGGACTGTAAAGAATGACAGGCGCTTGCCGGAGGGGGCGGCAAGGGGCAAATAATAAAAGCAAAGGAGAAGAGATATGGGAAAAAAGGAATCGGAACGGATCAGGGACAATACGGTATTTCTCAGATTGCATCTGGTGTACCAGGGGGTGATCCTGCTGGCCTATCTGCTGGAGTCGATCAAGGGCGCCAGAACGTGGGGGTATCTGGCACCGCTGGCATTGATCCTCGTAGCAACGATGGTGGCAGAGATCCTGATCTACAGGGGAAGCCCGGCAAGCGGTAAACTGCGTATGGTAGGTCTGGTCGGTTTTTCGCTGATGTATGCCTATGTATTGTTTACGGCGGCTAATCCGCTGATCTTTACCTATGCGCTGCTGGTGATGGCACTGGTGCCGGTCTTTGATGATGCAAAGTTTACGGTTTTGTGCGGCAGTATCGTACTGATGCTGAATGTGATCTCCGTGGTGGTAAAATTCGCAACTCAGGGTGTGCAGGGCCAGGCGATGGAAGAGGCGGAGATCCAGATCCTTTTGCTTCTTCTGTATACGATCTTTTCTTATGCGGTCAATAAGAATGCGGCGAAGAACAGCGAGGAGAAACTAAACGAGATCGAGAACAGGCAGGAAGAAGAAGAAAAGATGGTTGAGGCAATCGTGGAAACCGTCGATCATATGAACAGTTCCATCGGAGAGATGAACCGGGCGATGGACAGTCTTTCCGAATCTTCTGCGGAAACGATCGAAGCAATGAAAGAAGTGGCAGGCGGAACGACAGAGACTGCGAATGCCGTACAGAACCAGATGGAGATGACGCAGGAAATTCAAAGCCGGATCGATGAGGTACGTCATGTTTCCGATGTGATCACGGAAAGCATGAGCACGGCGATGCAGGAGATCCGGAACGGGCGTGAGAGCATGGCACAGCTGGTGAAATATGTGGAAACCTCCGGCCGGGCGGGAAAACAGGTAGTCGATGAACTGACGGAGCTGAACCGGCATACGGCAAAGATGCATGACATCACGGATCTGATCAATGAAGTGGCCAGCCAGACGACACTTTTGGCATTGAATGCTTCCATTGAGGCGGCAAGAGCCGGAGACAGCGGGCGGGGATTCGCAGTAGTTGCAAGTGAGATCTCCAAGCTGGCGGAGCAGACGACCCAGGCGACCGACGATATCACCAGCCTGATCGACAATTTAAGTACGAAACTCAAAGAAGTGATGGATTCCATCGGGGTATTGATGGAAAGCAATGAGGAACAGAGCAGTTGTGCCGGACAGGCGGCAGACAACTTTGTACATATCACAAAGAGCACGGAAGAAGCGAATGCGCAGACCGGAGCATTGGAACAGACCGTGGATCGACTGGCACAGGCGAATGCTTCTATCGTAGAGAGTATTGAGACGGTATCGGCTATCTCTGAGGAAGTGTCCGCCCACGCAAGTGAAACACTGGATGTCAGCGGGCAAAATGCAGATATTGTACAGAAGGTCTCCGGTCTGGTATACTCTTTGAATGAAGATGCAAAACGATTGGAGGATGTAAGGAAGTAACATGAACATTGAACAGATCATAGCGGATGAGCTGAAGATCAAATTATCGCAGGTGGAGGCTACGGTAAAACTGATCGATGAAGGAAATACGATCCCGTTTATCGCGCGGTATCGAAAGGAAATGACCGGCTCCTTAAATGATGAGGTGCTGCGTAATCTGTCGGAGCGCCTGATCTATTTGAGAGGACTGGAGGAGCGCAAGGCAACGGTGCTGGCCAGTATTGAAGAGCAGGGCAAGCTGGATGACGAACTGAAAGCGAAGATCGAAGCGGCACAGACCATGGTAGTGCTGGAGGATCTGTATCGACCATACAAGCCCAAGCGTGTGACCAGAGCACAGATCGCGAAGAAACGCGGGCTGGAAGGGCTGGCGACCACGATCCTTTTGCAGATGGCAAAGGAGCCGCTGGAGAAAGAAGCACAGCGCTATGTATCGGAAGAAAACGAAGTGCCCGATGTGGCGGCAGCGCTGCAGGGGGCTGAAGATATCATTGCCGAGATGATCTCGGATAATGCCGATTACCGTGCAAAGATCCGTAAACTGACCTGGGAGGAAGGCACGGTGAAAAGTACGGCAAAGGATGCCGAAGCAGAGAGTGTCTATGAGATGTATTATGATTTCTCTGAGCCTGTGAAGAAGCTGGTAGGACACCGCGTGCTGGCACTGAACCGCGGGGAAGCGGAGAAGATCCTGCAGGTAAAGATCGTGGCTCCCGAAGAGCAGATCATGCATTATCTGGAAAAGCAGGTGATTGTGCGGGACAATCCGTACACCACACCGCATCTGAAGCGAGCGTATGAAGATGCTTACGAGCGTCTGATCGAGCCTTCCGTGGAACGTGAGATACGCTCGGAACTGACGGAGACAGCAGAAGACGGTGCCATTTCCGTATTCGGACGCAACCTGGAGCAGCTGCTGATGCAGCAGCCTATCGCTGGCAAAGTGGTACTTGGCTGGGATCCGGCATTTCGTACCGGCTGCAAGCTGGCAGTTGTGGATCCGACCGGTAAGGTGCTCGATACCAAGGTGATCTATCCGACGGCTCCGCAGAATAAGGTGGCGGAAGCCAAGGCAGAACTGAAGAAACTGATCGAAAAATACAACGTGGATCTGATCTCGCTGGGGAATGGCACGGCATCGCGCGAATCGGAGCAGGTGATCGTGGGACTCATCAAGGAGCTGAAGCGGCCGGTTTCCTATGTGATCGTAAACGAGGCGGGAGCGAGCGTATATTCGGCGAGCAAGCTGGCTACGGAAGAATTCCCGCAGTTTGATGTGGGACAGCGCAGTGCGGCATCGATCGCACGCCGTCTGCAGGATCCACTGGCAGAGCTGGTCAAGATCGATCCCAAGTCGATCGGCGTGGGGCAGTACCAGCACGATATGAACCAGAAGAAACTGGATGCGGCACTGACCGGTGTGGTAGAGAGCAGCGTAAACCGCGTGGGCGTGGATCTGAATACAGCATCCGCATCGCTTCTTTCCTATATCTCCGGTATCACCAAGACGCTGGCAAAGAATATAGTGGAATACCGCGAAGCCAACGGCAGTTTTAAGAACCGTAAGGAATTGCTGAAGGTGCCGAAACTCGGGCCCAAGGCATTTGAACAGTGCGCCGGTTTCCTGCGCATCCGTGACGGCAAGCAGCCGCTGGATGCAACAGGCGTACATCCGGAGACCTATACGGCGACGGAAGAACTGCTGAAGAAGCTGCAGCTGGATGTGGAAGAGATCCGTGCAGGCTGGAAGAATGCACAGCCGGTACAGGTAGCGGCCAAAGTGAAGGATAAAAAAGCAATGGCAGCGGAACTGGGGATTGGCGAGATCACGCTGAATGATATTCTGAAGGAACTGGAAAAACCGGGACGCGATCCCAGAGAGGATATGCCGGCACCGATCCTGAAGGAAGACGTGCTGGAGATGGAAGACTTAAAACCCGGAATGGTTCTGAAGGGTACGGTACGTAATGCAGTTGACTTTGGTGTATTTGTGGATATCGGTGTACACCAGGACGGCCTGGTACACATTTCCAGGATCTCGGACAAGTTTATCAAGCACCCGCTGGAAGTGGTGAAGGTAGGCGATATCGTGGACGTGAAAGTACTGGAAGTGGATCTGAAGAAGAAACGGATCTCGCTGACAATGAAGGTGAACGAATGAAAAAAAGGTGTTGACTCTGCCCTAAGGGAATGCTCTAAGGTGAAAAAAGGAAGGGGCGGAAGAGCGCACCGGATTTTGAAAGAATAAATCATGAAAGGTGGTAAAAGAGAATGGCAGTATTGGTAACAGGCGGTGCCGGCTTCATCGGCAGCCACACAGTAGTGGAATTGCAGGAAGCAGGATATGACGTGGTAGTGATCGATAACCTGAGCAATTCGACGGACAAGTCCCTGCAGCGCGTGCAGGAGATCACCGGCAAACCGGTGAAGTTTTACAAGGTGGACATCCGTGACCGGGAAGGGCTGGAAAAGGTATTTGCGGCAGAGAATATCGACAGCTGCATCCACTTTGCGGGGTTGAAAGCCGTCGGGGAATCCGTAGCCAAGCCCTGGGAGTATTATGAGAATAATATCGGTGGCACTCTGGTGCTTTTGGATGTGATGAAGAAGCACGGCGTGAAGAACATCATCTTTTCCTCTTCCTCAACGGTATACGGGGATCCGGACAGCGTGCCGGTAACAGAAGAGAGTCCGGTGAAGAAATGCACCAATCCGTACGGTTCTACCAAGTCGATGCAGGAGACGATCTTTGCCGATATCTACAATGCGGATAAGGAATGGAACATCGTGCTGCTGCGTTACTTCAACCCGATCGGCGCACATCCGTCAGGAAAGATCGGAGAAAACCCGAATGGCATCCCTAACAACCTGATGCCGTACATTACCCAGGTGGCTGTGGGCAAGCGCCCGTTCCTGGGGGTGTTCGGAAATGATTATCCGACCGTGGATGGTACCGGCGTGCGTGACTACATTCATGTGGTGGATCTGGCCAAAGGCCACGTGAAGGCTCTGGATCGCCTCAAAGCAAACTGCGGTCTGGCAATCTACAACCTCGGTACGGGCAAGGGATACAGCGTGCTCGAGATCGTAAAGAACTTCGAAGAGGCAAGTGGTGTGAAGATCCCGTATGAGATCCAGGCACGGCGTCCGGGCGACATCGCGGAAAACTATGCCGATGCTTCCAAGGCTGAGCGGGAGATGGGCTGGAAGGCCGAAAAGGGCATTCGCGAGATGTGCGAAGACAGCTGGAGATGGCAGAAGAACAACCCGAACGGCTTCGAAGATTGAGAGATTGTCGATACAATATATTGTAAAATGGAGAAACCGGCAGACTTTCGGGCTGCCGGTTCTTTTCTGCTCCGGGGCCGACAAGAGAATGTAGAAGAAAAAAATAAAAATACAAAATATATGAAAAAAGACTACCATTTTCCGAAAAATTGTGTATAATGAAACAGGTGGTGTTCTTTTGAGGGATGGCACAAGATATTGTTTGATGCGTCAATGAGTGGGAGAGAATCTGTGAGAAACCGCGGTTATCGATTTATCCTTCGGGATTTGGGATTTCAACAGGGGTATTGTGCATTGTGTATCAATGCTACATGGATCAACCAGTTGTTATATGAAGCCGGTGTAGATCCGAGAGAGTTTCGCAAATTGACATGGGAAGATCTGTATGCTGTACAGAATTCGGAACGGGCAAAGAGTGTTCTGGAAGAGCTCCGTCCGAAGAATTTCTGGCAGATGTGTGATGCGTTTACCGTGCTCAATGCTAAATATGAGACAAGAGGCCGGGTGTATAAGGAGCGCTGGTTCCGCCGCTATCCGGTAATGGTGATCGAAGATATCTACGAGCTGTTATTGGAGGAAGGTTTCTCTAATAAGGAAGCGTTGGAGATCGCTGAATTCTATGAGATGCAGCAGGGGGATCCGGATCGTACGGAGCTGAGAGACTTTTTGGAACTGTATGATGTGCCGGACGGACTGAGTGAAGCAGTTATGACCTGCAGATCCATTCCGAAGCGTGAGCAGATGATCCGCGAGACATTGCGGCAGATTGCTAAGGCAGTCAGTCATTCCTCGGTACGGGCGAAGGAATCCATCGAAGAGTAAAACAGAAAAGTATTGATAAGGATAATAAAAATCCCCGCAGAAGCGGGGTTTTTCATTATCCGGATTTTGGAATAAAGGTTTTCAGACGCAGGCGGGTTCCGGGCTCCAGATCGGGCATACAAGGCGGGAAGCCAAAGCGGCAGCATCTGCCAGATGATGCTCAAAATATGCAGCAGCTTCCTCCAGTGTGGCTCCGGCAGCGCGCAGACGGGAAAGCTTCAGGACCAGAACATCCAGTCCCGGGGTCTCGGCGCGGGCATCAACGCACAGGATACGATTGCCGTTTGTATTTTCGGGAACCGTACCGTCGGCGGAACCGATGAAGAGGATATCCCGATGGTTCCGGCGGGCTTCTTCCGCTGCCTCGTCAAAGCCGGCGACACGGACATGATATGCATTTTGCAGATCGGTGGTCAGATCTTTTGCAAAATCCGTTATGATCTCGTAATCACACTTGTTGTTCTTTTCCATGGTTTTGTCTCCTGCATTGAATAAAACATATATATGCACATGAATTATTTACAAGGACAATATAACATAGTATTGAATACTATGTCAAGCAGAGCGGTGCACTTTTTTGCTCAAAAATAAAAAGAGAAAAGTATGTGAAATGGCTTGTTTATATTTTTGTTTTTCGGTATAGTTATTAAATGTAAGAATTACGATTCCATGTGCGCCGGAAATATACCGGCACGCATTTTTATATAGATGTTTTGCTTAAGGAAATAAGATGGTTTTTTCGAGTCTGGTGTTTATCATCGGCTTTATGCCGTTGTTTTTTTTGATATATTATCTGATCCCTGAAAAATGGCAGTATGGTACAAATGCACGGAATGCATGGCTTTTTTTGGGGAGTCTTCTGTTCTATGCCTACGGTGAGCCGCGGTATGTCTTTTTGATGATGGCCAGTATAGTGGTCAATTATCTGCTGACCCTTCAGATCGCCGGAGAGCGCAACTTTAGTCTTGCGGGTAAACGGCGCAGGAAAGCATACTTTGCATTTGCGCTTCTGTTCAATACCGGCATGCTGTTCTTTTTTAAGTATTCTTTTTTTCTGTCGCACAGCATTAACCGTGGTTTGTTTATGCTGACTACACAGACCGGGGTATCGTTTCCGTATCTTCCGGAATTGGAATTGAAGAATCCGATCGGGATCAGCTTTTATACATTTCAGATCCTGTCGTACGTGATCGATGTTTATTACCGGCGATATGCTCCGGAGCGGAGCATATTAACGCTGGGAACCTACATTTCCATGTTCCCGCAGCTGATCGCCGGACCGATTGTAACGTATCCGGAAGTGCATCGGAGACTGCACGGCAGGCATATCTCGGCAAAAGGGTTTGATCTGGGGTGGAAGACTTTTATCCTGGGATTGGCGGCCAAGGTGCTGATCGCCAACCGGATCGGGATCCTGTGGACGGATATCGAGCGTATCGGCTATGAGAGCATTTCGACACCGCTGGCCTGGATGGGAGCCTTTGCCTATTCCTTTCAGATTTATTTTGACTTCTACGGTTATTCCCTGATGGCCATCGGGCTGGGACGCATGCTGGGCTTCGGCCTGCCGGAGAATTTCAGGGATCCGTACCTGGCGCGCAGCGCGACGGATTTCTGGCGCAGGTGGCATATCACCCTCGGACGATGGTTCCGGACCTATCTGTATATCCCACTGGGCGGCAGTCGGGAAGGGACGTTTAAAACGATACGAAATATCTTTTTGGTGTGGCTCTTTACGGGGATGTGGCATGGCGCGGATTGGAATTTTATCCTGTGGGGAATGCTGTTCTTCGGACTGTTACTGCTGGAACGGTCTTTTTTGGGAAGTGTACTGGAAAAAGTGCCGGTCTTATCCGTACCGTATATGCTGCTGGTGATCCCGGTTTCGTGGGTGATCTTTGCGATCAGTGATCTGCAGAAGCTGGGAGTGTATTTTACCAGACTGTTTCCGTTCGTGCCGGCAGAGTATGAGTCGAACGTCAATTCCGGGGATTTCATAAGATACGGACAGATCTATGCTCTGAGCTTTGCGGTAGCAATTCTCTTCTGCATCCCGGCGGTGAAGAAGCTGTTCCGGCGGATCCTGCGGAAACCGGTGGGGACGGTTATGTGTACAGGGCTGTTTCTGCTCAGTTTATACTTTTTGGCACAGGGGCTGGATAATCCGTTCCTGTATTACAGATTTTGAGAATAGAGATATTTATATATGAAGAAATTTTTGAAAAACAATATATGCCTGTTGAGCGTGGTACTCAGCTGCCTGTTGCTGGAAGGGTACGGTATGGTACTGATGCAGCACGGGTACGCGGTGCCGCAGGAGGGCTTCGGAGGAAGGATCGCCCTTGCGGCGCTGTCCCTGCGGGAGGGGATCTTCCCGTGGAATATGGAAACGGAAAATGAGATCATGCTGATGGCGGAGTCTGCGCCGGAGATCCTGCCGGTGCAGGCTGCGGAACCGGAAGCACTGCCGGTGCCGGAAACCGTGGAAGTACCCGGCGCAGAGCCGACAAAGGCGCAGTCCGAAACGGAGGAAATACAGACGGAAGTACCGCCGGAAGAGCAGCCGGAACTGCAGACCGATGCGCAGATCCCGGAGGTATCGGCGTCGGAACCGGAGATCCGGGCGGAAGAAGCGATACAGACGCCGGAAACTGTCATAGTGCCCGAGGAACCCTGGCCGGTATTTCAGAACGTGGAAGATGATTATTTTTCGGATGCACTGTTTATCGGGGACTCCCGTATCGTGGGGGTATGTGAATATGCCGGGATACGGAATGCAACGTTTTATGCCAAGACATCAATGACGATCTATAAGATGATGGACAGCCGCGTGGAGACGACGAAGGATGTGCGTACGGTACGCGAGGGACTGCAAACAAATCATTTTCGCAAGATCTATCTGATGGTCGGCTTAAATGAGATCGGTGTGGGAAATACTGATTATTTCATCAATGCATACCGGGAGGTCGTACAGGAGATCCGGATTCTGCAGCCGGATGCCCTGATCTATATTCAGGGGATCATGCACGTGAGCGGACGACTGGACCGGAAAGGCGGCGTATTTAATAATGAAACGATCAACCGGCGGAATGAAGCACTGGCTGCGCTCGCGGAAGAGATGCGGGCGGTATATCTGGATGTAAATGAGGTCTATGATGACGAAGACGGAAATCTTCCGGCGTCGTTTACGGCAGATGATGTGCATCTGAAAGCGAATCATTATGATCTGTGGCATGCTTTTTATCTGACGCATGCCGTGGCGGTACCGGAGCTGACGGAAGGTGACGGGGATGCGGCACTGACCGGGAATGTGGCGGTGAGTGAAAAGGAAACCGGGGAAGGAGAGCAGATGGAATGAGACGGGAATATAAGACGATGGCTTGTGGAGCGGCAGTGTTTGTCATACTGCTCTGCGGATGTGAAAAAGAAGCGGAGACTCCAGTGGTCAGTGCCGATACGATCAGCGTCGCAGAGGAGATCGCGAACGGCGTGTCCACAAATGTGATTCCGGCAGAGGCACTGGAATATTATGCGCTGGATTATAAGATCCCGGAGGGCTTTTCACGTACACCGGAAAGTACGGATATACTGGATATCTATGCCAGCGATACGCCCAATGACTATTCGTACATTGCGTATATGCGACAGGAAAACAACGGTGCAACCGACTATGCAAATCTGTCGGATGCGGATTATAAAGCTTCTCTGGACAAGGCGCTGTCAGTCAATACAGTGATCCAGAGCGTGGAGAAGACCCCCGGGGACGGACATATGCATGTAAAGGTGCTTTTTACCTATTTAAATGAACATGGCAAAATGGAAGTGACCGAGCATATCTTCATTACGGATAAATACATCTTTGAAATGGTATATGCAAAAGGGCCGGAAGCCGACTGGAAAGAGGCTTTTGCAGAGAGTGAGGCAGAGCTTCGCCTGGTGAATGTGGCACAGCAGTAACAGTGTTGCAAATCACGGCGGTCTTTGCTACAATACAATAATACTATACAGGATCGGAGCGGCGCTCCGATCGCCATACTAATAAGAGAGCGAGGGGAAGGACAATATGAGCACAAAACCGACACTGGTGATCCTGGCAGCGGGAATGGGAAGCCGTTATGGTGGTTTGAAGCAGATCGACCCGATCGATGCGGCAGGACACAAGATCATTGATTTTTCCATCTACGATGCGTTACGTGCGGGCTTCGGAAAAGTGGTTTTTATCATCAAGAAAGAGCATGAAGCGGATTTCCGCAGTGTGATCGGAGATGCGGTAAGCAGGAAGACGGAAGTGGAATATGTATTCCAGGAGATGACGAAGATCCCGGCTGGTGTGACCATTCCGGCAGACCGTGTTAAACCGTGGGGAACCGCGCATGCGATCCTGTGCTGCAAGGATGTGGTGAAGGAGCCGTTTGCCGTGATCAATGCAGATGATTATTACGGTGTGAGCGCCTATAAGACGCTGGTGGATTTTCTGGCTGCGCCGCAGGCACAGAAGGAAGGACAGATGCCGTTCTGTATGGTAGGCTATCAGCTGAAGAATACATTGACCGAGAACGGAAGCGTGGCACGCGGATGCTGCCGTATGAACGATGCGGGGTATTTGACCGAGATCGAGGAACTGACCAAGATCGAAAAGACGGCGGACGGTGCGAGATACACACAGGATGACGGCGCCAGCTGGCAGGATATTCCGGTAGATTCTCTGGTTTCTATGAATATGTGGGGCTTCCAGCCGGAGATCTTTGCAGAACTGGAGAAGAGCGTCCAGCGTTTCTTTGATGAGGAGCTGGCAAAGAATCCGTTAAAGGGTGAGTGCTTTATCCCGATCGAAGTGGGCCGTATGGTAAAGGAAGACAAGGCTTCCGTTAAGGTGCTGTCTTCTCAGGACAAGTGGTTTGGCGTTACCTACAAAGAAGATAAGCCTTTTGTAATGGAGTCCATTCAGAAACTGAAAGATCAGGGTGTATATCCCGAGAAACTCTGGGATTGAAGCTCCGAATAAAAAAACAAAAGAAAAAGCGGACGGCGAACCCGTCCGCTTTTTGGATACTCTTATGCGTTTTCTTCCTGCTCCTTCTTGTATTTTGCGAGCAGTTTCTGGATACGCTCACTGGGATCCAAAAGATCACTGATGGAAGTATCGTGGTTCAGTGTATCGATGATGTATGCGATGTACTTGCTCAGGTCGCTGCTGATGTACCAGTCACGCTTCAGAAGCTCCGGTGTCTGATAGATCAGGTTGGTGGTGATCACCTTAGTGATGATGCCTTCTTCGCAGGCCTTATCAAATTTCTCCAGACCGCTGGAGAAGAGACCGAAGGTGGAGAAGCAGAAGATACGGTTGGCTTTGCGCTTCTTCAGCTCGGTAGCGACTTCGATCATACTCTCGCCGGATGCGATCATATCATCGACGATGATCATATCCTGTCCCTCTACGGAGGAACCTAAATATTCGTGTGCTACGATCGGGTTGCGGCCGTCCACGATGCGGGAGTAATCACGGCGTTTGTAGAACATACCCACATCCAGACCGAGCACGTTTGCCATATAGATCGCACGGCCCATACCGCCTTCATCCGGGCTGATCACGGTCATATGTTTTGCATCGATCTTCAGATCTTTTACATTCTTGCACAGAGCCTTGATGAACTGGTAAGCCGGCTGTACAGTCTCGAAACCGTTCAGAGGGATCGCATTCTGTACACGCGGATCGTGTGCATCAAAGGTGATGATGTTGTCTACGCCCATATTTACCAGTTCCTGCAGAGCCAGAGCACAATCCAGGGACTCTCTTGCGCTGCGCTTGTGCTGACGGCTTTCATATAAGAACGGCATGATCACGGTGATGCGGCGTGCCTTGCCTCCGACAGCAGCGATCACACGCTTCAGATCCTGATAATGATCGTCCGGAGACATATGTCCGATCTGTCCGAAATGGGAATAGGTCAGACTGTAATTGCAGACATCTACCATAATATACAGGTCATGGCCACGTACGGAGTTTAAGATGATACCTTTTGCTTCGCCGGAGCCGAAACGGGGAACCTTTGCATTCAGCAGATAGGAATCTCTTTTGTAGCCCAGGAACGCCGGGTTATCGGCATGCTCGTTCTCCCGGACCGTACGCCAGTTGACCAGATAGTGGTCGACCTTTTCACCGAGCTCTTTGCAGCTCTCCAGAGGGATGATGCCCAGGGAGCCGACAGGGATCGTGTCCAGGTTTCGGATGTCATCGGTTTGCGTTGCCATGTGTAATACCTCACTTTCTCATAAAGAACTGTACAGAGTTTATGGTTGCCTGTATGGTTAGTTTAATAAAACAAATCACAAGCCTTTATACTATATAACTATTTATGATCATTTTCAATCTTTTTTTTCATTCGGATATCCGGACCGGTCAGATGGCAGATATAACTGTTATCGATCAGACGGGAGAAGATGCGCTCGGAATAGTTTTCCCGCAGCTGCTGCAGATCATAATTGGTCGAGAGCACGAAGGGCCTCTGACGCAGGGCCCGTTCGTTCAGGATCTGAAACAGCTGGGAACGTGTGTAGTCCGTGATGTGTTCCGATGCCAGATCGTCGATGATCAGCAGATCGCAGGAGAAGAGCGTATCGTAAAGATGGTTCAGTTCCGTCTTGTCCGTATTATAGGAAATGTTCAGCAGGGTCTGGAAGAGCTGCACTGCGCTGAAATAGAGGATCGAGGTGCCGCGGTCCAGAAGCTCTTTGGCGATGCATCCGCTCAAAAAGGATTTGCCGGTGCCGACATTGCCGTAAAAGATGATATTATGGAATTCCCTGCCGAATTCTTCGATAAATTTTTTGCAGTTGTCGACTGCATTGTTAAACTGACTCAGGGATTCTTCCGTAGTGTAGTAATGGGTGGAGAGAAGTGCAAAATTGTTGTGCTCGAGGATCTGATGCAGGTTAGAGACATCATAGAGATAGGAGATTTCATACTGTTTGAAACAGCTGCACTTTTCACCTTCGATAAACCCGGTATCCCGGCACTTGCTGCATACAAAGATCGGCTCGAGATAATCTCTCGGATAGCCGTTTTCCTCTAACAGTTTTTTCTTTTCCAGACGAAGATCCAGAATACGGGAACGCAGGGAGGCCAGACGCTCGGCAGGAGTGATGTCGTCACGGCCTTCGATCAGCGCGCGGCTGCAGGCCATGGACAGGTCTGCGATCTGCATATCCAAAGCACGATAGGAAGGGATCTTCTGATAGATCTCTTCCTTACGCTGCATCAGTCGGTAATCATTATTCAGCCGCCGTTCCTCATAGATACGGCGGATCTTTTGAAACTGTTCGTTAGGGAGTGCCATGGTCTTTCCTTTTTTCTTATTAAAATACGATTAATTGTTGATCAGTTTTTTTTCGAGTTCGGCAAAATCATAGTCGCGCTGATCGATATCTGTATAGGAACTGCGTTTCTGGCCGGCAGGATTTGTGCGTCCTGCTCCGGGAGCGGACGAACGGGGAGCGGCAGAACTGCGGGAGGCCTGGTAGGCTTCGTCAGCGGCGGCAACATCGTCCGTGGTACGGATCCCTTTTTCATGCCAGCTCTTTAAGATCGATTCGGCATAGGGGAAGCGGTTGGTCGATACCGCGAGCACGGTGCGTTTGCAGGCTTCCTCGATCAGTTTCGTTGAAAAGCCGTAGATCCGCAGCCACCGGTGGATCAGCCGTGCTTCTTCCGGCGCCGGAGTACCGGTGCGTCCGAGCCAGTTCATAATGGCGGTGCTTTCGCGGTCTTCCTTCGGATGCAGTTTTGCCTTGGCTTCTTCGACGGTGGAGATGCCCTGTTCTGCCCAGGCCAGAGCGGTTGCTTCGATATAATGAAAACTCTTCTGCCGGTTGCCGACGCAGTACTGTAACAGATAATCTGTCAGTTCTGCGGAAAAACCGAGCTCCTCTGTGATAAAGAGGAGCGAACGGAACTGCGGTTCGCTCAGCGGTGCGCCCAGATATTGCTGGGCAGCAGTCAGCAGAAACATATGATCCGGAGATGATTTGAAACGCTTCAGATCATCCAGGGAATAAGACGCTTTGCAGGTATTCGGATCCGGAAGGGATACGACACCGGCCGCCGGAGCGGAAGGATGTGCCTCGGATACGGATACCGACATCGGCATAGAAGTATCCTGCGGAACGGCCGGGTAGACCGACGTTGCAGGAACAGTGCTGTTTCCAGCGAAAGCAGCGTTAACCGCCGGCGCAGAGACGGAGATCATGGATGCGGCAGACATAGGCTGCTGCAGGTTCTGCAGGCAGATGCCGGACAGATGACCTTCGTAAAAATCCGTTCCGCTCACCATGCGAGCGCGGTCATAGCTTAAGGACAATACGCCCTTGTTTGCCCAATAGCGGAGAGCGCGGATAATGTCGCGTTCCGGGCAGTTCAGAAAATCTGCCAGAGTGTTCAGATCGGCTGCACGTCCGGACGAAACAGTCCGTAACAGGTACAGGTATACTTTGATCTGCACATCATTGGCATCCTTCATATAATGGTCGATAAAAATGTTGGACAGCAGTGTTACTCCGGCACTTCCGTCCAGTGTTAAGTCAATAGGCAACATAGTTTATACTTCCGGTTGATTTTTTCTTTTTTTTCTTTTTGGGATTCGCATAGAAAAGTATAGCACGTAGAGAGTGAAAATCAATACATCCGTATCCACAAGCCCATATACAATGGGCATTTGCGGGCATGTGGATGGTGTGGATAAGTGGATCCGGGGGAGGAAAAACCGCGGATATTCAACAAAAAATAATCAACAATATTTGTTGAAAAGTTTTTATTTTCATGGAAAATGCCCAAAGATCTGTACGACATCTTTGGGCATTTTAATAAATCCGGTAAATAACAGAGGGTTTATCCGGCTGTTTACTGCAAACAGTTTATTTGCCGAGCAGGTGTTCACCAATCTGAACCACATCGCCGGCGCCCATGGTCAATACCACATCACCGGGCTGTGCATTCAGCAGCAGGAAGTTTTCGATGTCATCAAAATAGGAGAAGTAATGGGTTTCTCCGCCTTTGGCCTCCAGTCGGGCGAGCAGATCGCGGGAAGTAACGCCTACGGTATTCTGTTCCCTGGCGGCATAGATATCCGTAAGGATCACGGCATCGGCCAGAGAGAGGGCATCGGCAAAGTCCTCCAGAAAAGCCTTGGTCCGGGTATAGGTATGGGGCTGGAATACGCACCAGAGTTTTTTGTGCGGATAGTTCCTGGCGGCCGTCAGAGTGGCACGGATCTCCGTAGGGTGATGTGCATAGTCATCCAGGATGGTGACCCCGCCGATCTCACCTTTCTTTTCGAAACGGCGGTCGGTGCCGGTGAAAGCCTCCAGCGCTGCCAGAATGTGCTCGCGACCGATCCCGAGGTATTCCGCCAGGGCGATGGCTGCGAGAGAGTTATATACGTTGTGGATCCCGACCACGCCGAGTTTTACTTCATAGGAATCCTCTCCGTGGTGCAGCGTATAGCAGCCGCGGCCCATCGCATCGAAACGGATGTCGGTGGGATAGTAGGTGTAAACAGGTGCGTCCCCGTAGGTGATCACCGGGCATGGCAGGTCCGCAGTCAGTTCGCTCACATTGTCGATCATGCCGTTGATGATGAGTGCACCGTCTGCCGGCAGCAGTTCCATAAAGGTACGGAAGGAAGCGCGGATCTCGTTGATATCCCGGAAAAAGTCCAGATGATCTTCTTCTATATTTAGGATCAGACTGATCCGCGGGAAGAAGGAATGGTAGCTGTTGGTATATTCGCAGGCTTCTGCGACAAAGTACTCCGAATGGCCGATGCGCATATTACCGCCGACACTCTTTAAGATACCGCCCAGAGACAGGGTGGGATCACAGCCGGCATGGATCAGGATCTCGGAGACCATAGAGGTGGTGGTCGTCTTTCCGTGGGTACCGGCGATGTTGATGGGGATCGTGTAGTTCTTCATCAGCTGACCGAGCAGCTGGGCTCTGGTGAGCATCGGGATACCGCGCTCCAGGGCGGCGTTCCACTCCGGGTTGTCCCTGGAGATCGCTGCAGTGTAGACCACCAGATCGATGTCGTCGCTTAAGTTGCCGGCGCTCTGGCCGATGTATACGGTTGCGCCAAGAGCGCTCAGATGCTTCGTCAGCTCTCCGGCTTTGGAATCGGACCCGGATACCGTAAAGTGTTTCGAAAGCAGCAGCTCGGCCAGACCGCTCATGCTGATCCCGCCAATGCCGATAAAGTGTACATGGATAGGTTTCTGAAAATCAATCTGATACATAACGGATGACTCTCCTTTTTGCTGTAAAAATTTACATAAATGTTATGTAAACGAAAACTACTAATATTATACTTTACAAAAGGAAAAATACAATCTTTTCTTTCGGTTTTGGATTATAAAAATGCTTATAAGGTAAGGAATTACACAAAAATTACTACTTGACAACTTGCGTATTTGGTAAAAAATACAACGACACGGAAGGGAATTTGTGCAATTATTTCCAAAAAAACATTCACGAATCTGTCAGAAATGTGCTATAATATACAAAACGCGTGCTGAATGAGTATTTTCAGAGAAGTTTGGGGTGCGGGGGTTTTCCGGGCGGAGCCCGGAGCAGAAAAACAGCTGTAAATGGCTGGGGGATACAAATAATACGAGCATAGAGGTGATTTCATGGTAAAGAAAGAAATGATAGCCATGCTTCTGGCTGGGGGTCAGGGAAGCAGGCTTGGTGTTCTGACCCGCAAGGTTGCGAAACCGGCAGTTTCTTTCGGCGGCAAATATCGTATCATCGATTTTCCGCTCAGTAACTGCATTGATTCCGGCGTGGATACGGTCGGTGTATTGACACAGTATCAGCCGCTTCGCCTGAACACACACATCGGCATCGGTATTCCCTGGGATCTGGACCGTAATGTCGGTGGTGTGACCGTGTTGCCGCCGTATGAGAAGACATCCAATACGGAATGGTATACCGGCACAGCGAATGCGATCTATCAGAATCTGGATTATATGGAGAGTTTCAATCCGGATTATGTGCTCATCCTTTCGGGCGATCACATTTATAAGATGGATTATGAGGTAATGCTGGATTTCCACAAAGCGAACGGGGCTGAGGTGACGCTGGCCGTTATGCCGGTTCCCCTGGAAGAGGCAAAGCGCTTTGGCATCGTGATCACAGATGAAAACCGCCGGATCGTGGATTTTGAGGAAAAACCGGAGCATCCGCGTTCCAATCTTGCTTCCATGGGTATTTATATTTTTAACTGGAAGACACTGAAGGAGGCACTGATCGCAAAGGCAGATCAGCCGGCACTGGATTTCGGTAAGCATGTCATCCCGTACTGCCACCAGAACCAGTCACCGATCTATGCATATGAATATAACGGGTACTGGAAGGATGTAGGAACCCTGCATTCTTATTGGGAAGCCAATATGGAGCTGATCGACATCGTTCCGGAGTTCAATCTCTATGAAGAATACTGGAAGATCTACACCAAGTCGGATACGCTCACCCCGCAGTATATCTCTGCGGACAGCAAGGTGGAACGCAGTCTGATCGGTGAAGGTGCTTCCGTTTACGGCGAGATCTATTCCTCCATCATCGGCTGCAATGTCGAGATCGGCAAGGGCAGTGTGATCCGGGATTCCATCATTATGAATGACACGGTGATCGGTGAGAACTGCGAGATCAACAAGACGATCATCGCAGAGAATACCGTGATCAAAAATAATGTAAAGACCGGTGTCGGAGATGAAGTGGATAATGAAACGGATCCGCATATCTATAACCATGGTCTTGTATGCATCGGAGAGCATACCGTAGTCCCGGCCGATGTGACGATCGGAAAGAACGTCGTGATCTTTGGTAAGACGGAGACAGAAGATTATCCGAACAAGACTCTGGCGAGCGGAAAATCTCTGATCAAGGAGGGGGATAAAGCATGAGAGCAATGGGGATCATATTAGCCGGAGGCGGCATGAAAAACAGCAGAATGGGGGAGCTTGCTTCCCGGCGTGCTGTAGCAGCCATGCCCGTGGCAGGCAGTTACCGGAGCATCGACTTTGCCCTGAGCAATATGTCGAACTCCCATATTCAGAAAGTGGCGGTTCTGACACAGGACAATGCCAGAAGCTTAAATGAACACCTGAGTTCTTCCAAATGGTGGGACTTCGGACGTAAACAGGGTGGTATGTATGTCTTCACACCGACCCGTACGCTGGACAATTCCGACTGGTACCGCGGTACGGCGGATTCCATCGCGCAGAATCTGGAATTCATCAAGGACAGCCACGAACCGTATGTGGTGATCGCATCCGGTGACTGCGTATACAAGATGGATTACAACAAGGTGCTGGAGTACCATATCGAGAAGAAAGCGGATATCACCGTAGTGTGCAAGGAGATGGGCGCCAATGTGAACGTAGAGCGCTTCGGCTGCGTGAAGACGGATATGGACGGGCGTATTACCGAGTTTGAGGAAAAGCCGGTGAAGGCTACTTCCAATACGATCTCCTGCGGTATCTACATCATTCGCAGACGCCAGCTGGTAGAGATGATCGAAAAAGCGGCGCAGGAGAACCGTTATGATTTCGTAAACGATATCCTGATCCGCTACAAGGATATCAAACGGATCTATGCGTATAAGATGACGGACTACTGGAAGAATATATCGACGATCGAAGATTACTATGCAACGAATATGGACTTCCTGAATCCGGCGATCCGGAACTTCTTCTTCAAGACCTATCCGGATATTTACTCCAAAGTAGATGATCTGCCGCCTGCCAAGTATAACGTGGGGGTTAGCGTGAAGAACAGCCTGATAGCCAGCGGAAGCATCATTAACGGAACCGTTGAGAACTCGGTCATTTTCAAGAAGGTATTTGTGGGGAACAACTGTACTATAAAGAACTCCATCATATTGAATGATGTGTATATCGGGGATAACACTTACATCGAAAACTGTATCGTGGAGGCAAGGGGTACGATACGTGCAAATTCATCGCACAAGGGCGAGGATGGCATAAAAATAGTTGTTGAGAAAAACGAGCGTTATGTGATATAATGTGTCGTGGCACGTGCTAAGTACGAAGTTGCTTAAATCGTGTTACAGAGAAGGTAACCCAAAAGCAACTGAATACATTGTATCTAAGACTCTTTGACGAATTGACAACCGGGCGGTACGGTAGCAGTTGTATTCAATGAGGAAAGGAGTTTACAGCATGACCATCACAGACGTTCGGGTCCGTAAAGTGGACAAAGAAGGCAAGCTGAAGGCTGTTGTTTCCGTCACGATTGAAGACTGCTTTGTGATTCATGACATCAAGGTAATCGAAGGCGATCACGGTCTGTTCATTGCAATGCTGTTAGCACCCTCATAGCATGACACTTTTTTATTCTGTTTGATTGTCGCTGGAATGATTGATATACTGTCAATCAGTCTGTAGAAAGGAAGATTCCGAAGGGAGTCTCTTGGCGGCGACAATCCTTCGGAATCCATGGTAA
>JAGBMJ010000012.1 GCA_017634975.1 Lachnospiraceae bacterium
AAGATAAATACAATGTTTTTGCTATCGATGGCTCTCGTATTACATTGCCCAATTCAAAAAGCAATTTTGAAAAATACGGCGAAATGTTTTCGCTTTATAATCCCAAACGCCGATGGACTATGGCTTTGTGTTCTACGATATATGATGTCTGCAATGATTTCATATCTCACGGAATTCTGACACGCTATTTATCCGGAGAACGAGAACTGGCGCTTCAGCACTGCGAAGATCTCGAAAGACTCGGCTTGTTTCATAACAGCATAATTGTATTCGATCGCGGGTATTATTCCGAAAAAATGTTTCGTTACTTTGCAGACAAAGGCTATCTATGCGTAATGCGAATTCGCGAAGGATACAAAATGGCGAAAAGCTGCACTGGCGATTGCATCCAGATTTTACCGGGCAATCCAAAGGAAGGAACAGAGGATGTATCTGTACGAGTAATCGCAATTCCTTTGGACGGTGGCGAAACAGAATACCTCGCAACATCGATATATAATAAGTCCTTAAACAGGAAGGATTTCAAGGAACTGTATTTTCTCCGATGGGGACTGGAGAAAAAATATGGCGAATTAAAAAATCAATTTTTGTTAGAAGAATTTTCCGGCGCAACCAGTACTTCTGTCGAGCAGGAATTCTTCATAAATCTGCTTCTTTCAAATATTACCGCTCTTCTTAAAAGCTCTGCAGATGAAGAGATTCGAAAAGGAGCAAAAAAATCAAATAAATACCGTTATCAAGCGAACCGGTCATTTATAATTTCTCGTTTGAAATGGTTTATTCCGCAGTTCTTCTTTGGTAATCAAACCATTGAAACGCTTATAGATATTTACGATGATGCCTGTGTAAGATTATCGCAAATACAACCGGGGCGGAAAAACAAACGAAATAAACGGAAAGGCGATCAGGAACGAAAACATTTCAATAATCGAAAGCGCGTGATCTGATCTTAACCGTACTTTGACATTCGTAAGTACTCTTGAAAAATGAGCTCTTCAATAGAGCTTTGTTAAGTACGGCCAAAAAAACTTTCTCTCTACATTGAATAACAACTTATTCAAAAGTGCTACGAAAGTAATTATTTAGGTTGACGCTGGTTTGACCACATTGGTATACGGTCACCTAAATCAAAGTTGCGTTTCGCGAAGAGTTCTAAACTGGTACTATTTTGGTCTTCCCCTCAAATGAAATATTTATAGTAACATGATATATAATTACAGCAGATATTTATCGTCAAAACACTACATCATAATTTGTTTTTTGCTCTGGCTATTTTACCTGCCTTACTCTTCGCACATCTAGGACATCCAGAACCGTTTGTTCGATAAGCTATAACAGTATACCATTCAAAACCACATTTTTTACACTTCCAATAAGCCTTTTTCTCAGTTCCGTATAAAACCGCGCTTGGCTGAAATTGATTTTTGCAATAATCCCACTCATCCAGTAATTCAGGATATCGAGAAGCAAGATCATTATATCCTTTTAATACCTTTGTGTTTGAACAATAAGGGCATCTTGTATTATTAGCAGTCTTGTTATATATTACTGCTTGATATGAGTGCCCTTTTTCACATCTTCACCATACCTTTTTATTGCTTCCTGCTCTTACAGTTGTAGGAAGTATCGTATTTTTCTCATAATCCCATTCCTTTAATATTTCAGGATTTGTTGTTGATAGATCATTGTATCCTTGTAAGGTCGCTTTACTTGCACAATAAGGACACGTAGTCCTATTATTAACTCTATTTCCTATTGCTGCTGAAAATAGATGTCCCTTCGAGCACTTCCATAAAACTTTATTACTGCTTGAATACGTATAGTCTGTCGGTTTTTTTATATTTTCTTGGGCCCACTCACTTAATATTCGTTGTCCTTCATCTCCATTTTGTTTACACCATTGTTCAAATGTTATAGAAATTCCATTACTTATTCTATTACTTGTCCGTTTATTTGCTCCGTTTTTCCTTCCACACAAAGGACAACCTCTTCCACGACTTCTATGTTTAGGCGAATCTTGCCATTCATTATGGCAAATGTTACATCTCCACCATATAAGATGCTTTGATCCGTACGAAATCGTTAATGGATCGACCTCACCATTTCTCTCATAATTCCATTCTTCCATTAGATTTGGATACTTAATTGCTATTGATTTTTCTTTTTCCTCATTTTTGTATAATTCCAGGATTGATGAATAATCTTTATTGATATCAATCTCAAAGTTTTGCTGAACATCGTATTCCTTAGACAATATTTTAATTAGCTGCTCTATTGCATCTTGATAGTAAAATCTACCTCTTACTTCTAGTATAGGTATACAAACGCTCTGAGTTTCTAAACTTGGTAATAGAGGTTCTCGGATTCTGTATAGAGTAATTCCATGCTCAGAAACAAGTCTATCTTTCTTTTCATCTCTTTCTTTATTATGAAATGCTTGGCCATCATATTCTACCCCTGCACTTATACTAGGTATATATATATCTATTTCTAATGAAGAGCTTTTCTTCCTTAGCCAAGATGGCTTATATCGATTAATTGCATCCGGAAACATTTTCCGCAAGTAAAAAAAGAGTGCTTGTTCAGGGAATGAAGTAGAACGTTCCCCTTTGCATATCGGACAACCTCTACCCCCAACTCTATGCGCTAAAGAAGATTGCCATTCATGTCCTTTTTTGCACTTCCACCAAACTTTTTTACTACTTCCATATGATATATCTTCAGGATTTAATCCTATATTCTTTTTATAATTCCATTCTTGTGCTATATTGGGAAACAATGTCGCTAAATCAGTTTCACCTTTTATAGGCAATCGCCCTGAACAATATGGGCATCCTGTTCCATTATTTCTATTATGAGGAGTTGCTTGCCATTCATGATTATTTATACATTTCCACCAAACTTTACTATGAGAACCAATTGCGATGTCAGAAGGCATAATCTTACCATTTCTTTTATAATTCCATTCTGATGCCAACTCTTTATTTACAGTATAAATATCATTTTTCCCGCGTATAAGTGATGGCATACCTTTTTCCTCCCATCCAAAAAAATATCATTTATAATTTCTAAAACACAGCTTTCCAACTTCACTAATGGTTCCCTAATTACAACTATTATCTCTGTATAAATCTTAACACATTTTGTGCATTATGAAAATATTGTTCAGAATTACATTCGTGGAATTGTATTAATTTCACAACATTATCGCAAACTATCATAAACCAAATAAAATCCTGTACACTTCTGAGCACTTGCAAGCAAGTCGAAGAAGTGTACACACTGCGAGTATTAGTTTTCAAAACCGAGCGAAGCGAGCGTTTTGAAGCGTGAACCGTGTACCTTTACAGAGTTGTTAATTTTCTTAACAACTTCGTAAAGGTATGCGGTCACCTGTTTTCTATGATTCACTTGTGCGATGGGTCCGTTTTCGGAACTACCTGAGATTTCTGGCCGGAGTAATCGTCGGTGTGCTGATCATGTACATTGCGCAGTTATGAGGATCATTTGAACATCCGAATCAATTAGATTTTGTAAAACAATCTATTATAGATTGATAAATGAAACAGCCGGAGACAATAAAGCTCCGGCTATTTCGTTTTTTAAAAAGCATATTGACAGGCAGGGCATCTGTGCATATAATACGGCTGTGACAAGAAATGTGAATTCTGAATATCAATATTTCAGAGGCGATTCTGCCAAATATTCACAAAGAACAGAGTAAGCCGATAGTTAGAAGAAGGTTGCATATGTTCATCCTGCGGTGACATCTTTTACTGTCGGTAAAACCGAAAGGAGATGTATTATGGCAAGAAAAAGATGGGATGAACTGGATTTGATGGACAATGAGTTGATGAACATTGTTGCTTCGGATCCGAATGTAGGAGTACCTTTTTGTAAACGGGTGCTAAGTGTTCTGCTGGAAAAGGAGATCGGAAATATCCGTGTAAATGTACAAAGGTTTATTCCCGGAATCAATTCAGAGAAAAGAGGTGTATGCCTGGATGTGGAGGTAGAGCAAGAAGAACTTTTGGGCGAAGACACAAAGGTGACAGAAGTGTATGATCTGGAACCCCATCGTGCGGACAGGACGGATGATTACCCAAGGATGATGCGGTTTCGTCAGGCAAAGATTGATGGCAGGGGAATGCAGAAGGGCGATAAGAAGTTTAAAAATCTTCCGGATCTGTACATGATCCTGATCACAGATTTTGATCTGTTTGGAGATAATCAGCGATTGTATACCTTTCGGCATCAGTGTCAGGAAATTCCGGAGATTCCCTATGAGGACGGATTGCGGATCATCTATTTCAATACAAGGGGCACGAAAGGCGGTAGCCAATCCATTCAAAATATGCTAAACTATCTTCAAAAGAGCGATGAAGTATCAGTGGTAGATGAAGCGACGAGAGAGATAGACGGCTATGTTCGGGGAATAAGGACTAATCCGAAAGCGGAGGAGGCGTATATGACGATCGGCGATATCATAGACAGGGAAGTAGAAGAAGCGGTAGAAAAGGTAACACAATCCACCAAAGTTAATGATATTTTAGAACTTCTGGAAGATGCAGATGGGGAAATTTCGGATGCTTTGAAGGGTGAGTTATCATCGGTGACAGATTCGGAACAGTTGAAAAGACTCCTTAAAATGGCTGCGAAAGCAGATAGTGTAGCAGAGTTTGAGCAAAGGATGAAATTTCCTCTTGCAAAATAAAAAAGGCAGTAGTAAAATACATTTCATAATTTTATATTTTCAAAATGCAATGAAGGAGACTCTCATCATGGGAGGCAACAGAGAGATCGCGTCACCGACTGAAAGCGCGATTGGCAGGAAGTGATGAAGGGAACGCTCCGGAGCAGATGATTCGAGAGGCATACTGCCTGTTAGGGTTGTACGGATCCCGCCCGTTATGCGGTTAGAGAGAGATCATATAGTGTTTTCTATGTGGTTTAATGCGGGTGGTACCGCGGATTTGAGATCGGATCAGAATCGATAAATTCGTCCCGGAATATACATGATGCGTATATTCCGGGGCTTTTGTTTTACAGAATAAATTTTTTTCATTAAGTAAAAACCGGAATCAACAAAAACAACAGGAGGACATGATAATGAAACATACGGATATCAAAGAAGTATTTGCAAATCCCGCCTTTGGGCAGGACGTGACGGTGTGCGGCTGGGTCCGCACATCCAGAGATTCCAAGAATGTGGCATTCCTGGAGCTGAATGACGGAACGAGCTTAAAGCACCTGCAGATCGTATTGGATAAGGCAGAGGGAAAAGAGTTTCCGGCAGATGCGCTGAAGCTGGGTACTTCCCTGAAGGTAACCGGTAAAGTAGTAGAAGGCCGCGAGAGTGTACCGGAGATCAATGCAGGCGAGATCGTAGTGCTGGGAACCTGCCCGGCAGAGTATCCGCTGCAGAAGAAGCGCCACACGCTGGAGTTCCTGCGTACCATGCCGCACCTGCGCGGACGTACGAACACATTCAACGCGGTACTGCGTGTGCGTTCCGTACTGGCAGCAGCGATCCACGAGTACTTCCAGTCCCGTAACTATGTCTATGTAAATACACCGCTGATCACCGGCAGCGACTGCGAAGGTGCCGGCGAGATGTTCCAGGTGACGACCATCGGCTATTCTGATCAGTACAAGAGTGCCGAGGAATACTACGCGAATGATTTCTTCGGAAAGAAAGCAGGTCTGTCTGTATCCGGTCAGCTGGAAGGCGAGATGGCAGCGATGGCAATGGGTAAGATCTATACCTTCGGCCCGAGCTTCCGTGCGGAGAATTCCAATACACCCAAGCACCTGGCAGAGTTCTGGCATATGGAGCCGGAGATCGCATTTGCAGAGCTTCCGGATGTCATCGAAGTAGCCGAAGATCTGCTCAAGCACGTGATCGGAACGGTTCTGGAGAAATGCCCGAAGGAGATGGAATTCTTCGACCAGCATTTTGAGAAAGGTCTGATCGATCGTCTGAAAGAGCTGATCTCTCACGATTTTGCAACCGTGACCTATACCGAGGCGATCAAGCTGCTGGAGGAATCCGGGGAAGAGTTTGTTTATCCGGTGAAGTGGGGCGTGGACCTGCAGACCGAGCATGAGCGTTACATCTCCGAAAAAGTATTTAAGAAGGCTGTATTCGTAACCGACTATCCGAAGGAGATCAAGAGCTTCTATATGAAGCAGAATCCGGACGGCAAGACTGTGGCAGCGGTTGACCTGCTGGTACCGGGTGTCGGTGAGATCATCGGCGGTTCCGAAAGAGAAGCGGATTACGACAAGCTGGTGGCAGCAATGAAAGAGCGTGGTATGGATATGGATGCTTACAGCGATTATCTGGATCTGCGCAAGTTCGGTTCCGTACCGCACGGTGGCTTTGGTCTGGGCTTTGAACGTCTGATCATGTATGTGACCGGCGTGCAGAACATCCGCGATGTCATCCTGTTCCCGAGAACGGTGGGAAGCATTCGGTAAGGCAAAAAAATAAATAGGGGGAAATGATTATGAGCAGACAACTCTATATTCCGGAAGGGTACAAAAGCGCATTGTCTCTGCGTGAGACGCAGCACGCGATCAAATTTATCAAAGATACATTCCAGCAGGCACTGAGCTTTGCGCTGACCCTGGATCGTGTGACGGCACCGCTGATCGTGCGTTCCGGCAGCGGTATCAACGATGACTTAAACGGCGTGGAGCGTAAGGTTGGCTTCGATCTGCTGGAAGACACGGCAAATGTGGAAGTAGTACAGTCCCTGGCGAAGTGGAAGCGTATGGCGCTGTATCGTTATGGTTACAATGCAGGTGAAGGGATCTTTACCGATATGAATGCGATCCGCCGCGATGACAGTATGGACAATGTACATTCCATCTATGTGGATCAGTGGGACTGGGAAAAAGTGATCTCCCGCGAGCAGAGAAATGTGGAATTCTTAAAAGATACCGTACGCGCCATCGTAAAGGCAGTTGTATACACCAAGCGTCAGGTGACACTTCGTTACCCGATGCTGGATGCCAAAATCTGCGAGGAGCCGTATTTCATCACGGCGCAGGAGCTGCTGGATAAGTATCCGGACAAGACGGCAAAGGAACGTGAGCGCCTGATCACACAGGAGAAGAAGACCGTATTTTTGATGCAGATCGGTAAGATGCTTAAGAACGGTGAGCGTCACGATGGCCGTGCACCGGACTACGATGACTGGGAGCTGAACGGCGATATCCTGGTGTGGGATGAAGTGCTGCAGGATTCTCTGGAGATCTCTTCCATGGGTATCCGCGTGGACAAGACATCTTTAGCATCCCAGCTGAAGGAAGCCGGTGCAGAAGAGCGTATGCAGTATGATTATCATAAGATGATCAACGAAGAGACACTGCCGCTCACCATCGGTGGCGGTATCGGCCAGTCCCGTCTGTGCATGCTGCTGCTGGAGAAGGCACACATCGGTGAGGTACAGGTATCCGTATGGCCGGAAGATATGCTTCAGGCTTGTAAGGAAAAAGGCATCCGTATGCTGTAAGAACAGACGGAGAGCAAATCATAAAGGTCCGGAAGAAGATACGATTCGGATTTGGTACAAAGGGCATGATCACGGGAACGATTCTATGTGGCGTGCCCTTTTCTACAGCCGGTTTTTAGGAGTTTATGTCGAAGATGAAAAGTGCAAAGATAAAAGCAATCCTGTGCATCCTGGCTGCAGCCTTCGGTTTTTCGCTGATGACTTTTTTTGTCAGGCTCTCCGGGGATCTGCCCACCATGCAGAAGGCGTTTTTCCGGAATGCCATCGCAGCGGTCGTGACGGTGATCCCGCTGATGAAGAGCAAGGAAAAGTTTCATATCAAAAAAGGGTGCTTCGGCGATATCGCATGCCGCTGTATTTTCGGAACCAGCGGACTGATCTGTAATTTCTATGCCATCGACCGGCTGGGCATCGCGGACGCCAATATGCTGAACAAGCTCTCACCGTTCTTTGCGATCCTGCTGTCCATTGTGATCCTGAAGGAAGTGCCGAATCTGGTGGATATTCTGGCGACGGTTCTGGCATTTACCGGTGCGCTGTTCATCATCCGTCCGGGTGGGGATCTGTCTGTGGTGCCGGCGCTGGTCGGTCTGTACGGCGGTTTCGGTGCGGGAACGGCGTATGTATTTGTGCGCAGGCTGGGCAGTAAGGGTGAGCGTACACCGGTGATCGTGATGTGCTTTTCCATATTTTCCTGCCTCGTAACGGCGCCGTTTCTGATCATGGATTTTCACCCGATGAGCGCGAAACAGTGGCTGTGCCTGATCCTGGCCGGCGTGAGCGCTACATTGGGACAGTTCGGTATCACCACGGCGTATAAGTTTGCACCGGCCAAAGAGATCTCGGTATTTGATTATACGCAGGTCATCTTTGCGGCGATCCTGGGGATGCTCTTTCTGGGAGAAATACCGCACAGCTTAAGTATCGTGGGATACGTGATCATTATCGGTACCGCGGTGGCAAGATGGCAATATACGATGCGGAAGGAGAAACAGGGGTGAAAAAACAGGAGAAGCAAAAAATAAATGAAATCCGTGAGCATTTGTTTTCGATGCAGGATACGAAGTACCGGGACTTTCAGGCAAAGCTGATCCCGACGGCAGAGGCAGCCTCCGTGATCGGCGTGCGTACGCCGGCGCTGCGTAAGTATGCAGCGGAGCTGCTTAAGCAGGGCGGCTGCGAGGCTTTTCTGAACGACCTGCCGCATCAGTATTTCGATGAAAACCAGCTGCACGCCTTTGTGCTTTCCGGGATGAAAGATTATACAGTCTGTATGGAAGAGTTGTGTCGTTTCCTTCCCTATGTGGACAACTGGGCGACCTGTGACCAGATGTCACCGAAGGTATTTAAGAAGCATAAGCCGGAGCTGCTGAAGCAGATCAAAGAATGGATCAAAAGCGACGAGACCTATACCGTGCGGTTTGCGATCGGGATGCTGATGGAACATTTTCTGGATGCGGATTTTGATCCGGTCTATCCGGAGATGGTGGCCGCGGTCCGTTCCGAAGAGTACTATGTGAATATGATGATCGCATGGTATTTTGCAACGGCGCTGGCGAAGCAGTACAATGCCATCCTTCCTTATCTGGAAGAACAGAAACTGGATACATGGACGCACAATAAAGCAATCCAAAAATCCGTTGAGAGTTACCGTATTACGCCTGAGCAGAAGGAATATCTGAAAAGTCTGAAGGTGAAAGCCAAAGGAAAGACACTTTCCTGACCGCGCAGGAAGCATTGGACTTCGGCATAGCCACAAAGATCACCGATCATATCTGAACAGCAAACCGGGGCCGGATCCTGAGTAAAGGGATCCGGCCCCGGTTATTTTAGGATATCGCTTATCCTTGGAAGAAGGAGATGTCTTCCGTTAACTTTTCGGCTATGCTGCGAAGCTCTTCAGCGGATCTTGCAAGTACCGCTACCGTGGTGGAAAGCTCCTGCATGGAAGCACTGGTTTCCTGGGTGGAAGCAGCGTTTTCCTCGGAGATCGCCGAAAGGGAATTCATCGCATCCGCTACGACCGTCCCGGCTTTTTCGCTTTGGCCCGCGCTTAAGTGGATGCGGCGGATACCCTCTACCGTGGTGGCGATAGCATCGATCATCGAGGAAATACGATCCACTGTGCTGCGGATCACTTCCTGCTGGTTGGTGTTGGCCGCCTGTACCTCATTGGCCGTCTTTACGGCGGACTGTGACTGGGTGAGCAGCTGTTCCATCAGCTTGCGGATCTCATCGGCACTTCTGGCGGAATCAGCAGCCAGCTTGCCGATCTCTTCCGCAACTACGGAAAATCCGCGTCCGGCCTCTCCTGCGCGCGCTGCTTCGATCGATGCGTTGAGTGCCAGCAGATTGGTCTGGGCAGCAATGGAACTGATGGCCGCGATCTTGTCATTGATACCGGAGACCGCATTGCCGGTCTCGTTGATCCGGTCGGTGATATCCGTGATGCTGCGGCTCATTTCTTCGGAACTTTCTTTCAGGCGGTCCAGTTCGGCAGAAGCCTGTTTGCTTTCTTCGTTCATCCGGCCGGCGGTCTCTTCCAGTGACCGGGTATCGGCGATCACCGAAGCTACGGCATCCGAAATGTTCGAAACATTTTCGATCGCATTCTGGATCTCGTCGGCCTGCTGTGCGGCACCCTGTGCGATCTCGTTTACCGCAAGGCTGATGCCGTCGGTGGTAGTAGAGATCCGGTCTGCAGCTTCCGCCAGCTCACCGGAAGAGTGGTTGATCGTTCCGGAAGCATCCTTGATGCTGCCGATGATCGATCCCAGACGGTCGATCAGGGAATTGGTACTTTCGATGGCGTGTCCCAGTTCATCGTCATGAAGCTCGCCGGAGCGGATCGGGACAAAGCTGCCGGAAGCAAGTTCTACGATACTGTCGGAAACTTTGATCATATTGATCCGGATGTAGCGGATGATCTTTACCGAGAGCACCGTAAGGATCACCAATACCGCCAGCACCACAGCGATGGTAATGCCTGCCATCAAATGTATCCGGTTTTCAATGGCCCGATCCTGATAGAGTGCGTACTGCGCGACGATATCCTGCAGCAGATTTAACGGTTCCCTGGCCTGATGAAAATAAGTTTCCATCATATCGGTATTTTTCGCATCACAGGTTTCTTTCCATACATCATATCCGCTGTGTGTCTGATCCAAAAGTTCCTGACAGCTGAACTCTATACCGTCGATCCGGTAATCGGTAAAAAGATAAGGATCCTGTTCCATGATCGCCCGGATCTGACCGAGACCGTCCAGAACCTGCGCAGCGTTTTCTTCATATTCTTCGATTTTTTGATTGGCTGTCAGGGAATCCCCATGTTTATTGGCCGCGATCATTTCTTCCTCCGCCAGCATCGCCTGATAAAAATCCCGGTCGGCGGTGATCAGCAGGTCGGAAAGGGTCTTGATCTTTTCATAATATACGGCACGGGATTCTTTGAAGACATAGATCTCGCCGGCCCACAGCAAGGCAAGCAGCGCAAGGATCACTGCGGCAAGAGGTAACAGATCGAGCATAAGTTTGGTGCGGATACTCATTTTTTTGAACATAAGACCATACCCCCAATATTCTGTTTGTTTCCTATATTTTATACCTTTTGCGTCCGGATGAGAAGTCAAATTTGTTGATTTTATTATGGTTGTATGGTATAAATGCGAAATAGTGAATCATAATACAGGAAGGAAACAGAATGAGTATTTTAAACGTCGAACATTTAACGCACGGCTTCGGAGACCGGGCGATCTTTGATGATGTGTCATTCCGTCTGCTGGCGGGAGAACACATCGGTCTGGTGGGGGCCAATGGGGAAGGCAAGTCCACCTTTATGAATATCATCACAGGCAAGCTGATGCCGGATGAAGGAACCATTGAGTGGGCGAAGAATGTAAAGGCCGGCTATCTGGACCAGCATGCGGTACTGCAGCAGGGGATGACGATCCGGGATGTGCTGGCAAGCGCATTTGAGCCGCTGTATGCGATGGAAACCAGGATGAATGAACTGTATGAAAAAATGGCGGACTGCACGGAAGAGGAAATGAATGCGTATATGGAAGAGACCGGTACGATCCAGGATCTTCTGACGAATCATGATTTCTATATGATCGATGCCAAGGTGGAGGAAGTGGCGCGTGCTCTGGGGCTTTTGGATCTGGGACTGGACCGGGATGTGACGGAGCTTTCCGGCGGGCAGCGTACCAAGATTCTGTTAGGCAAACTGCTTTTGGAAAAACCGGACATCCTGCTGCTCGACGAGCCGACCAACTATCTGGATGCGGAGCATATCGAGTGGCTGAAAAAATATCTGCAGGATTATGAGAACGCCTTTATCCTGATCTCGCATGATATCCCGTTTTTGAACAGCGTGATCAACATCGTCTATCATATGGACGGCAACTATCACAGCCTGGACCGCTATGTGGGTGACTACGATAAGTTCCAGGAAGTCTACGAGGTAAAGAAAGCGCAGCGGGAAGCGGCGTACAACAAACAGCAGCAGGAGATCGCGGAACTCAAGGACTTTGTGGCGAGAAACAAAGCCCGGGTGGCTACCCGAAATATGGCGATGTCCCGCCAGAAGAAACTTGACAATATGGACATCATTGAGAAAGTGCAGGAAAAGCCCAAGCCGGAGTTTCATTTCAAGACAGCGAAGACGCCGAGTAAGATCCTGTTTGAAACAAAGGATCTGGTGATCGGCTATGATGAGCCGTTATCCTCGCCGTTAAATGTGACAATGGAGCGCGGTTCCTGCATCGTGCTCACCGGCGCAAACGGCATCGGAAAATCCACACTCTTAAAAAGCATCCTGGGGATCATCCCGGCGCTGAAGGGCAGGGTGGAGCTTGGCGAAAATCTGGAGATCGGTTATTTTGAACAGGAGATGTCACCGAATATCGATACGACCTGTATGCAGGAGATCTGGAACGAGTTTCCCGGATTTACGCAGTATGAGGTGCGTTCTGCTCTGGCGAAATGCGGTCTGACTACCAAGCATATTGAGAGCAAATGCAAGGTGCTTTCCGGTGGCGAGCAGGCGAAGGTGCGTCTGTGCAAGCTGATCAACAAGGAATCCAATCTGCTGGTGCTGGACGAGCCGACGAACCATCTGGATGTAGATGCCAAGGACGAACTGCTGCGTGCCCTGAAAGAATACAAAGGCAGTATCCTGATGGTCTGCCATGAACCGGAGTTTTACCAGAGCCTGGCTACCCAGGTCTGGGACTGCACCAAGTGGACCACGAAAGTGTGAGGACCGGGGGAGAAACTGGATGCGATTTTATTTGGCCCCGATGGAGGGAATCAGCGGATACATTTACCGGAATGCGGTGCATGATTTTTTCGGAGACGGGATCGTAAAGTACTATACACCGTTCATCGCGCCGCGTCCGAAAAAAGGGATGGCGGGCAAAGAACGTCGGGGACTGTTGCCGGAAAATAACCGGGGCATACCTCTGGTACCGCAGATACTGACCAACAAAGCGGAGGATTTTCTGAGCTTATCCGAAGAGATCTGTGATACCTACGGCTATGAGGAGATCAATCTGAATGCCGGCTGTCCGTCCAGGACGGTGGTCGGTCACGGGAAAGGCTCCGGGATCCTGAAAGACACGGAAGCGCTCGACCGCTTTCTGGAGACGGTCTTTGCAAAAGCAAAGTGCAGGATCTCTGTAAAGACGAGACTCGGTATGGAAGATCCGGAAGAGTTTGTGCGGCTGCTGGAAATCTATAACCGGTATCCGATCGAGGAGCTGACGATCCATCCCCGTCTGCAGGCGGACCAGTATAAAGGTTCCGTACGGATGGATGATTTTTGTAAGGCACTGGACCAATGCAAAATGCCGGTAGTCTATAACGGGGATATCTTCACCCTGCAGGATTACCGGGAGAAAATGCAGTATATCAAAGAGCATTGCAGACGATCCGTCTGTGCCGTGATGCTGGGGCGCGGGATGCTGCGTGATCCGGCACTGGCAAGAGAACTGTATCGTTCCGATCAGGGCGGGGAGGACGGTGCAGCGACGAAGGAGGAACTGCGGGCATACCATGACAGTATCTTTACTTCCTATAAGGCTCTTTTTGACGGTGAGATGCCGCTGCTGTTTCATATGAAAGAACTGTGGGCATCCATGGGAGGTCTTTTTCCGGATCAGGAAAAAGCATTGAAGAAGATCCGGAAATCCGGCAGCATTGCGGAGTATCTGGCCGGTGTGCACGAGATCCTGTAAAACAGGAAAGCAGGAGAAACTCCTGCTTTTTCTATTTGCCATAGGTGAACAGATTTAGTAAAATTATAGGGTAGGGTTTTGGGGGACATATGGAATGTTGAGAAGGAGGGTTACACATGAACATTTCTGAAATCGTCAAAAACAGTTCGGAATATTCCCAAAGATATGAATATTATCATAGCCTGGGCTATAGCGAAAAAGCGGCAGAGATCCTGTCTGTCCTGACCTATGGCAACCGCGAGCTGCAGGATTTGATCAAAGATCTGGGGGAGGATCGCATCATCGAGCGATTGTACGGCTGGCTGACGGAACAGACCGGAGAGAATCCCGAAGTGGTTGTCCGCAGTTATATGCAGGAGAAACGCAGGCAGGAGTGGGAGGAACAGAAGAAGAACCAGCCAAAGCCGGGGATCGGAGAGGCGATCGCTTCTGCGATCGGCGGCGTTTTTGCATCAAAAAATGCCGGAAGCCCCGGGAGAATGAGCCGCCGTCGTTCGCTTTCGGTAACGGATGAAGTGAGAGGTGCAGTTCTGTGTGAAGATGCGGATGTCGAGGAAGGCGGTGCGATATGCGAGGAAGACATGGAGAATCTCTTCGGTGCTGCGCCGGAGGCTGTGATGGCTGCTTCCGCAGGCGGGATGGCGATGAAGATGGCTGAGCCGATGATGGCGCCGGGGATGCCTGCACTGGGGCTTTCGGAAGAAACAGCGACGGACAGCTATGAGAAGATTGAGGAGAAGGATGCGAAGAGCCCGCTCACGGCACCGACGTCCACCTTCCGTATGACAACGAATACAGCATCCATGGGCGTGGTCTTAAACCAGATCCGCGAAGGAAGACATGTGGATATCTCCCAGGTGCGCATCGAGGAATTGCTGAACTACTTTACCTATGACTATGAGGCACCGAAGGATGCGGTATTCCGCATTGATACCGAGCTGGTAAAATCTTCGGAGGATAAGGGGCTGCTCTACATTCACGTAGGCGCGAAGGAAGAGCAGAAGGAGAAGCAGAACATCATCCTGCTTCTGGATGTGTCCGGTTCGATGGGTTCGCAGAACGTGGTGACACAGGAGACCATCGCGACGGTGGTGAGCAAACTGAAGAAGGGCGATACCTTCAGTCTGGTCACATACAGTGACCGGGATGAGACGGTCTATTCCGGTTTTGAGATCAAAGGCGAAGGTGACAAGGAAGACCTGATGGGACGCATTCTTGCGATCGTGATCACCGGTTGCACTTACGGTTCTGCCGGCATCGAGACGGCTTATAAGATCGGGGCGGAGAATTATAAGGAAGGCGGTAACAACCAGGTGATCCTGATCACGGACGGTGATCTGAACTTCGGCGTGACCAAAAAGGACGGTCTGGAGAAACTGATCGAAGAAAAGAAAAAGAGCAATCTGTTCCTCTCGGTCATCGGCACCGGATTGTACAACTATAAAGATGATAAACTCGAGGTGCTCTCCAAGCATGGAAACGGTACCTACTGCGTGGTGAACCGCTTATCGGATGTGGAAGAATCCGTGAACCGCTGCTATATCAGCCTGACAAATATCATCGCCAAAGATGTGAAGGCACAGGTGGAATTTAATCCGGCGCACGTAAAAAGCTACCGTCTGCTGGGGTATGAGAACCGCGCACTGTCACATGAAGATTTTAAGAACGATAAGGTGATCTCCGAGCCATACGGCAGCGGCGGGCAGGGGGTGGCGCTTTATGAGATCGTAAGAGGCAATGCTGCCGAAGTGGAAGAGCTGAAATACCAGAAACCGCAGCTGAGCGGATCGGAGGAACTGTGTACCGTGAAGGTGCGCTACAAAGAGCCTCTGGGCGAGGAGAGCATCGAGATCTCCAAAGCAGTCGGTCAGGAATGCAACGGCGGGGAAAATGCAAAACTGGCGCGTTTTCTGTATTGCATCGGAGAGAAGCTGCGGCAGTCCGATAAGCTTTCTGCAGAGGATGATGCCTTCTATAATGAACTGGCACAGAGCGGGAAATATAAGGAACTGCCGGGGAATAACGGGGAAGTATTGAAACTGTTGGTAGATTATATCGGATGAGGACAGGACATAGTTACCGACCGGCCGCTGAATAGCAGCAGGACAAAATCTGATAACTCAGGATAGCGGCAGATAAATGGTTTGGGGTGATCCGGTCATGTTATATTGATGATCGTAAGTGAAAAAGGTTAACCTTGCCTTCCCTCATAGGGGGAAGCCGAGGTTAAAAGTGTATTCTTTCTGTAAAGGGGGTAGTTCAATTCAATGTCTAAGATCTACTATGTTAACGCAAATGCAGACCACGACGGCAGCGGTTCGAAAGAGAGCCCGTTCAAGCGGATCAATGAGGCGGCAAAGATCGCCGCTGCCGGTGACGAGATCCTGGTAGCACCGGGCATCTACCGTGAATATGTGTGCCCGAAGAATGCCGGGACGAAAGAGGCGCCGATCCGCTATCGCTCCGAAGTGCCTCTGGGGGCAGTGATCACCGGTGCCGAGGAGGTGAAGGGCTGGAAGAAATATAAGGGCAGTGTATGGACCGTACGCGTGGACAACACCATCTTCGGTTCGTATCATCCGTATACGACGTATGTATACGGTGACTGGTATTTCTCGCCGAAGATCCGTCATACCGGCTGCGTTTTTCTGAACGATAATGCGATGTACGAAGCGGCTTCCTTAGAGGAGTGCTGCAAGGCGCCGGCGGATGAATATGCATGGGATGCCGATGCGTCGAAGTACAAATGGTACACGGAGCAGGATAAGGAAACCAACGAGACCGTGCTGTATGCCAATTTCCGCGGGAAGGATCCGAATAAGGAAAACGTGGAGATCAGTGTACGCCGCAACTGCTTTATGCCGGAGAAGAACTATGTGGACTATATCACGGTGAGCGGTTTTACCATCTGCAAGGCGGCAACCACCTGGGCTCCGCCGGCAGCATACCAGGACGGTATGATCGGACCGCACTGGGCAAAGGGCTGGATCATCGAAGACTGCGAGGTATACGGCAGCCGCTGCTGCGGTATTTCCCTGGGTAAATACAAAGATCCCGAGAACGATATGTATTTCACGGAGAAACGTGTGAAGAGTCCGACGCAGATGGAGCGTGACGCGGTATGCCGCGGACAGTACCATGGCTGGACGAAGGAACGGGTGGGAAGCCACATCATCCGCCGCTGCCACGTGCATCACTGCGAGCAGACCGGTATCGTGGGACGTATGGGTGGTGTGTTCTCGACGATCGAGGACTGCCATATCCATCACATCTGCAATTCTTCCCAGCTGGGCGGTGCAGAGACGGCGGGGATCAAGCTGCACGCAGCCATTGATGTGACGATCCGCCGCAATCATATCCACAACTGCATCCAGGGCGTGTGGCTGGACTGGGAGGCACAGGGGGCGAGAGTATCGCAGAACCTGATGCATGACAACCAGCGCCCCAACGGTGTGAAAGGCCGCAACGGCATTATGTTCAATACGGATGTGTTTATCGAAGTGGGGCATGGTCCGACGCTGATCGACAACAATCTGCTGCTCTCCAAGGTATCCGTTACGATCCCGAGCGAGGGCGTGGCTGTGGTGAACAACCTGATCCTGGGCGGTTTCTCCCTGATCAATTCCGGTGTGGACAGTATCGTGAACGGACAGCGTGAGCCGCGCTACACACCGTATCACATCCGTCACCGTACCGAGGTGGCCGGTTTTATGACCATCCTGCACGGGGATGACCGGATCTACAACAATATCTTCATTCAGAAGTATAAAATAGAAGACAAAAAGAAAACACCGCAGGATGCAGACTACCAGCAGGCAGGGACGGCGGCATTTGACATCTTCCCGACTTATGAAGAATGGAGAAAGCCGTTTGACGAAGGCGAACTGGCGGATATGGGCAAGCTCGCGGAAGCACACTTCGGACATCTGCCGGTGTGGGTAGAGGGAAATGCCTACTTCAATGGGGCGAATGTGTGCAGACATGAGAAAAAGAAGCTGGTCAACAAGAAGGATACGGTCAGCGTGGAACTGGTGGAAAAGAACGGCAGGTATACCTTAAAGACAGATGTATATAAATACCTGAAGGATTTCACCAACGGCATCATGACCAGCGATATCCTGGGATGTGCCTTTGAGCCGGAGCAGCGTTTTGAAAGCCCGGACGGCAGTCCGATCACGTTTGATGTGGACTATTTCGGCAATCACAGAGGGATCTGCGCCGTGCCGGGACCGTTTGTGGAAAATCCGGGAAGAAAAGCGCTGTAAGTGTTTCCGGCCCGGTTCCCGGGAAAAAGGAAATATTTTTCGGAAAGCACTTTTATTACACCGGTATATTTGTTAGAATAGATCATATATAACACTTGCTTTGACATAAGGATGTAACCATGAAAGAAACCGATCGTCAGCTGCATTACCGCTTTTTACAAAGTCTGACGCAGCTTCCGCCAAATCTGGAAACATTACGCGAGGCTCTGCTGAAAGTAGGGCCTCGTTATCATGTTTATAAGCTGGATGCAGAGCAGCAGGGAAATGCGGCGGTCATCAAAAACCGGAAATTCTTTCCACTGTTTGAAGACCGCAGGGTGAAGCAGGGACGGACGGAATCTTTTATACTGGAGTATAAGTACAGTGATACGTATGAACTGAAACTTCACTTCGTGCCTGCCGGAATGTCCTTCAGTGAAGATGAAAGAGAGATCCTGGAGCTTTATGCAATGGATATCTATTATTATCTGCTGAGTCTGCAGGCGGTCAGGGCCTTTAAGGAGAGCAGTACTACGCATCATCTGACAGGGCTGTTCAATTACAGTGGTTATATCCGCAAGATCATCTGGCTGATGGACGAGAGCGTACCGCTTTCTTTCTATGATGCCTTTTATATCAATATCGAAGGGTTCGGCAGTATCAATAAACGTCTGGGATTTCAGGCCGGGGATGAGCTGATCCGCCGGTTTGCCGAGATCATCAAATCGTTTTTGAAGGAAGACGAGATCGCAGCGCATATGGGCGGAGACAACTTTGCCGTGCTGCTGCGCAAGAGCCGCAGGGATGAATTTATCTACTATCTGGCGGATGTGCCGGTGGCCCTGCCGGGGCTGGACGAGGAAGTGCATCTGTCCAGCCGGGCGGGGATCTGGGAGATCGTGGAAGATAAGATCGATCCGGCGGATGTGATCAACCGTCCGGTGGTGGCGCTCAATCAGGCCAAAAATGTGCTGCATCAGCCCATTGCCTACGCAACGGAACATATGCTGGATATGGTTTCGCAGCGTAAGGGTATTCTGGTGAACTATCAGCAGGCACTGGATAAAGAGGAGTTTCAGGTTTATTACCAGCCGAAGGTGGATTCCAGAGACAAGCGGCTGGTGGGAGCCGAGAGTCTGGTGCGCTGGAAGAGGAACGGCAAGCTGGTTTCGCCCGGTGTGTTCATTCCGCCGCTGGAAGAGAACGGACTGATGGTGCTTTTGGATTATTATGTACTGCGGCATACCTGTGAGGATCTGAAACGCTGGATCGATGCGGGATATGAACCGGTACCGGTATCGGTCAACTTCTCGAGAAAGGATCTGCAGGATAAGCATCTGGCGGAAAACATCAACGAGATCATAGAGAAGTCCGGTGTGGATAAGAAACTGATCGAGGTGGAAGTAACGGAGACCGTGGATCTGGAAGAGCACGGGGAACTGGCGACTTTTATCGACAAGCTGTACCGGTACGGTATTATGACAGCCATTGACGATTTCGGATCCGGCTATTCCTCACTGTCTACACTGCGGGAATATCGTGTGCACACTTTAAAGATCGACCGTTCCTTTGTGAATAACAATGACTTTTCGTGGAAGGACGAGATCATCCTGCGGGATATCATCCATATGGCGCAGGAGCTGGGGATTGAAACCCTGACGGAAGGCGTGGAGAGGGATGATCAGCTCTTCTTCGTCAACAGCGTGGGCTGCTACGTGATCCAGGGCTACTATTACGACAAGCCGATGCCACGGGAGGATTTTGAACAACGGCTCAAAAATAAACAGTATAAATAAAAAAAATGAGGTTTGCGCCTCATTTTTTATTTTTTGTTTTTACAGGTCTTTTCGATTCCCGGATCCGCTTTATGATCCAACGGATCACAAAATAGAAGAACAGGATCACGCTGTCAACGACGGTATAGAACAATCCGAAAAAGAAAACGCTCAGACGGATATCGTTTATGTATTCTTTCCAAAGGATGTCTGCCTGCGCATCCGGTGCTATGGCTGCCGGCTGGCGCATTCCGGAAAACTGTGAATAGACAACGATCCAGACAAGGGCAATGGCCAGAAAACAGCATATGATGAATGGCGGACTGCTGAGCCTGGTATTGGGCGGGATCTTTGCGGACCGAGTGATCACGGCCGCGGCCAGTGCGATCGGAAGGATAAAAGCGGCGGCGCCGGTAATGTTTTGTGCCTGCACATCACCCAAAGCCCAATCCGCCAGCATCGCCAGAACGAACAGCCCAAGGCAGGCAGCGTGACAGAGCAGTAAAAACAACGGCACCGGCATAGATTTCTTTTCGGGCTCGTTTTTTTCAGAGGCCGTTTTTTTGACATCATCCAGTTTTTCTAAAGCTTTCATAGTGGATATTATATACGGTATGGATGGCCGAGTCAATTATTGCGCGATCACGGTGCCGTCCGGGGCAAACTGCACATGGAATCCGGCACTGAGCTCGTTCATCTTGCTGATCACGCGGTCGCTGTCCGTACCGCTTAAGGGGATCGGACAATAGTCATTCAGATCCTTTCGCGTAGAGATGCTGTAGGGCAGGATGCGCGCCTCTTGCATGAGCAATTGTCCGTCCTGGAACACAAACTCCTGCTTCCAGATCATCGTATCTTTATTGCCCGGGTTGGTATTGCCGCCGAAGCAGAAATTGCCCAGACTGTAGATGATGTATCTTCCATTATAGTATTCCGCGGATTGCAGTACGTGCGGATGGTGTCCGATCACCAGATCCACACCTGCATCGATGGCATAGTGCCCCAGTTCCTTCTGCATGCTGTTTGGGATACGGTCCATCTCGATGCCCCAGTGGCAGTTCATCAGGATCAGCTGGACATTTTGCGCCTTAAGCTCGTCTACTTTGGTACGGATCCGCTGTTTGTTGGAAGCGGTGCTGCCGCCAAGCAGTTTCAGGGACGCAATGCCGATGCGGATGCCGTTTCGTTCCAGCACACACACATTATCTTTGGAGGAATATGGCAGGCCATAGGCATCCAGGTTGGCCATGGTGTCCCAATAGCTGACCTCTCCGTAATCCCGGCAGTGGTTGTTGGCAAAGCCCACCACATCCACGGAGGAATGTGTCAGGATCTCAATATAAGAAGGGTCGGAACGGAAACGCCAGGTCTTCTGTGCCGGCGATCCCTGCGTGGTAAGTGTGCCTTCCAGATTGGCGATGGTCAGGTCGTCGGTCTGAAATACCGGGCGGCAGTACTGCAGAAAATAATCCGGTCCGTTGGCATTGTAGATCCTGTGAAAGGCATTTGCCCGGCTCTCCTGTGAGGGATCATTGCCCAGGGTGCAGTCACCTACTGCCGAGATGGTAACCTTCTGTACCGAGACACCGGTATCACCGATGGTCGGAGGAAGTTCCGGAGGATCGGCAGCGTAGGCGGGATCTGCTATCGTCAGACCTGCGGTTAGCATGGTCGCGAGAGACAGGGCGAATTTTAATGTAGTATTTTTCCTGGATTTACAGATCATTTATGTAACACCTCATCCGTCAGCTTCCCCTCAAAAGGGAGGCGGGATCACGTTTGATGACGATCATGCCAGCGGGTCAAGGATGGGCGGACGCATACGCTTATGCATATTCGCGGCTTCTTTTCTGCGGATCTTTTCGTCGACCTCGGCATTCCCACAGCTTCCGAAACGGATATACTTGTGGATATCGGCATATTTCAGTCCGAGTTTTTCCTCGTCACTCTTACCGGACAGACCGTCATTGGGTGTCTTTTCCACCAGTTCCCGCGGCAGTTCCGGCAGGGTTTTGCCCACTTCCACGACTTCCATGCTGGTGAGTGCTCCCAGCGGGTTGAAATCGCAGCTGGTGTCTCCGTCCTTGGTGCAGTAGCCTACGGTGGCTTCCGACAGATTGCCGGTACCGCACAGTCTGGCGCCCAGGGCCTGTGCTACATAACGGAGGGTGGTCATACGCAGACGCGGTGCCACATTGGTATTGCTCTCCTCCGAAAACGGGATGGCATCCACTGCCGAAAGCAGTGCCGTATGGATCTCTCCGATATTGATCGTGTAATTCTTTATGCCCACGCTCTCGCATACCTTAACGGAATCTGCGATATCCGCCTGTTGTTTGTCCGGCAGCATCACACCGATGACATTTTCTTTTCCCAGAGCCCTGGCACACAGTGCCGCAGCCACGGTGGAGTCCTTTCCGCCGGAGATGCCCAGCACCACTTTGTCAAAGCCATATTGCTGCGCATGTTCTTTGATCATTGTGATCAGCCGGTCCCTTACTGCTTCTGCATTGAAATTGTACCCGTCCATAGTTTGTTCCTCCTTTTACACCAGATGGAAGCACCTCATATTATCATAATCATTATATCTACAGAAAAAGTGTTTTGTCAACTACTTTAGATTTCAGATATATTTTTATGCTTGACAAAGTTTAAAAGTGGTCTATAATACAAGATAGATATGTAAGCGCTTACAACAAAAAGCGTTCAGGAAGGTGTTTTCAATACGAAAGGGGATACCAAAGAATGGATTTGAATTTACGAAAAAAAGAAGACTGCAAATTTGATGCTGTATCACTGGGCGAGATCATGCTCCGTCTGGATCCGGGCGAGGGCCGTATCCGTACCGCACGTCATTTCACTGCATGGGAAGGCGGCGGCGAGTACAATGTAGTACGCGGTCTGCACAAATGCTTTGGCCTCAATACGGCAGTGATCACCGCATTTGCTGATAATGAAGTGGGTAAACTGATGAAAGATCTGATCGAACAGGGTGGTGTGGATACATCCCTGATCTATTGGAAAAAGACCGATGGTATCGGACGTATCTGTCGTAACGGTCTGAACTTCACCGAGAGAGGTTTCGGTATCCGTGGTGCAGTAGGATGCTCCGATCGTGCAAATACCGCGATCAGTCAGGCAACCCCGAAGGATTTTGATTTTGATTATATCTTTGGCGAATTGGGCGTGCGCTGGCTGCACACCGGCGGTATCTATGCAGCGCTTTCCGAGCAGGCATGTGAGACCGTGATCGAAGCCTGCAAGACGGCGAAGAAATACGGTACTGTGATCAGCTACGATCTGAACTATCGTCCTTCCATGTGGAGTGCGATCGGCGGTCAGGCGAAGGCGCAGGAAGTAAATAAAGAAGTAGCAAAGTATGTGGACGTAATGATCGGGAATGAGGAAGACTTCACGGCCTGCCTTGGTTTCCAGATCGAAGGCAACGATGCAAATCTGAAAGAACTGAATCTGGACGGTTACAAGAAGATGATCGGGGAAGCTGCCAAGGCATACCCGAACTTCAAGGCTGTGGCAACGACCCTTCGTACCGTTCGCACGGCTACCGTGAATGACTGGAAGGCAATCTGCTGGGCAGACGGCGAGATTTATGTGAGCAAGGAGTACAACGGTCTGGAGATCATGGATCGTGTGGGCGGTGGCGATTCCTTTGCATCCGGTCTGGTATACGGTCTGATGACTACCGGTGATGCGGAGAAGGCTGTGAATTACGGTGCGGCGCACGGCGCACTGGCAATGACCACTCCGGGAGACACTTCCATGGCGAGCAAAGAAGAAGTGGAAGCTATCATGGGCGGTGCAGGCGCAAGAGTAAAGCGTTAACGAATACGGGCGAAGCCCGGATTTGGTTGCGGGGATATACATGTTATAGGAAGCGACAGAGTACACAGGAGAAAAAATATGAGTGCAAAAGCAGATGCAGTATTTCAGAAATTTGAGGAAGTCGGGATCATTCCCGTTGTGGTTTTGAATGATGCAAAGGATGCGGAACCTTTGGGTAAAGCCCTGATGCAGGGAGGACTGCCGGCAGCAGAAGTTACTTTCCGCACGGCAGCAGCAGAGGAATCCATCCGTATTATGGCAGAAAAATTTCCGGACATGCTGGTAGGCGCAGGTACTGTTCTGACGATCGATCAGGTAGACCGTGCTGTAGCAGCCGGTGCAAAGTTTATCGTGGCACCCGGTCTGGATGAAGAGATCGTAAAATACTGTCTGGAGAAGGATATTCCGGTATGTCCGGGTACCCAGACCGCTAGTGAGATGATGAAAGCCATCCGTCTGGGTCTGACGCATGTGAAGTTTTTCCCGGCAGAGAATGCAGGTGGTCTGGCAATGATCAAGGCTATCGGTGCAGCACTGACCGCTCTGCGCTTTATGCCGACCGGCGGTATCAATGCGACAAACGTGGTAGAATATCTGAAAAATGACAAGATCTTCTGCTGCGGAGGCTCATGGATGGTCAAGGGCGATATGATCAAAGCCGGCCAGTTCGATGAGATCGAGAAGAAGGTTGCGGAAGCAGCTGCGATCGTAAAGGCAAACCGCAAATAAATTAATCAGCCGTTTTCGTTGTTAATGCAACTTCCCCCATAGAGGCCCGCTGTCACATCCGGTGAACAGCGGGTCTCTTCCTTTTTTTTAGAAAATTGCTTCGCAAAGAAAAAATTCTTCTTCAAACTTGCACTTTGCTTGCACTTGGAGTGATATGATAAGCAGTAACGTACATGTGGATGGCGGGTATACCACAAATTATCATTTCAGAAAGGAAGAAGGTTCATGGGAGATATCGCGAATAAATATAAGCAGATCCTGGAGGAATACCAAAAGTATCAAAATGCAACGACACCGGATCCGGCAACGCAGACGCAGGAGTTTCTGGAATTTGAAAGAAACAAACGAAAAGCAAACGCAAAGCACAATGAGATCCGTTCCCGGATCCTGAGTCACAAATATACCAATGAGGAGATCTTTCGTGCGTATGGTCATTCGGTGGGTGAGGAGAAAGCAGAGGAGAGTATCCGGAAGTATTCCGAGGGCCTTGGTTTAGCTTATGATATTCAGGAACTGCTAACTCATAAGCACCCTGATCTGTGGCAGGGTCTGGATTACATGACGCGAAGGAATTTTCTGGGAGATCATGAAAAGCGGAAGACATTACTGGATGGGTGGATCCGGAACGAAAAGATCCGTCAGGAGGAATTGGATGATCTGCTGGCAAAAAAACTTTTTTTCAGTTTTGATAATCTGTCCGAGGAAAGTGATGCGGGTGCATTTTTGGATTCCCTGGAGCAGTCTCTGGATCCGCAGGAAAAACAGAGTATCCTGAAAGAGATCGAAGAATATCAGGATCCATATGAGAGGGATATAAAGGATCCGGTTACCTATCCGATGAAAGAGTATTGCGATGAGCTGAAAGAGCAGATGCCGGAGAAGATCAAAAACGACCCGGAGAAGAAAAAAGAATATGAGGATGCGTTGGAGTATGCGGCAAAACATATCACAGAAACAAAACCTTCCGTAAGAGACGAACTTGAAAATCTGGATAACCATGCATCGACCGTACAGGTAAGAAAAGATAAGAATACAATGCAGGTATTACGTCCGCAATATGAGAACGGAAAATATGACAAACTGACGGTAGAGGATGATGCAGTTCCCGGGATCCTTACGATCGCAGAGGATAAGACGGAAGCGTTTGATACTGCAAGAAACGGCGTTTTGATCTCCGATAAGACCAGAGACGGTCTGCGGAAGATGTTTCGGAAAATGGAAGAGATGCATCTGGAGGAGTATGGATTTGACCTCCGGTATGAGGATGGAGACAAGGTTTATGGTCTGAACAAGCTGATGGCTCAGCAGAAAAAACTGCGGGATGCCCTGAAGAAGGAGCCGCCGGTACCGGAAGACATCATTGCAGAGCAGAAACAGTATGCGAAGACCGTCGAAGATATGCAGGAACTTTACCGGATCGCGAAGGAGTCGTTTGATCAGGAAATGACGCAGATGCCGGGGAATATGGACAGCTGGAGAGATGTGGATAAGCCGTATGAATTTACCGGTGATATCGTAAGTACGGCACAGGTCAACGGCGTTTTTCTTGCGTACATGCAGTGGAAGACACAGGGACTGGATCTGGAGGAATTTCTGGCAAATCCTGTGAAGACATTGGAAGACGCATTTGTTGACCGTTATGAAAAGAACAGCGTGGAAAAGAAGGCGGAAAGCCTGAGTCTGGAGGATACACTGGAGCTGCTTTCCGGAAGCGGAAGATCCGAGACTGCCAGAGAAGAATTTGTGGGCAGTGTGGAGGAAGCAGAGGGAAGAAGACTTCTGCAGCTGCCCTATCTGCTGGAAGGGGATCCGGAAAAGAAGGAACAGAACAGACTTTTTACCGGGATCACGCTGTATGAACATCTGTCTGATGTGATCTCCAAATCATGGGAGAATAAGTTTTCCTATTTTGCCCGCGGAAATGGTGAGATGAAGACGGCGGAGCGTGCCGCCAGACAGCAGACCCTGCAGAATCTGATGCTGGCATCGGACGAGGACCGAAAGCTGTCCGGTATGTTAAGCGGCATTCCGCAGACGGATAAATATGGCAGGATTACCGGACCGGGCTTTGATGCAGAGGCATATCTGCAGAAGACGCCGGTGGATTATGCAGGTATCATGGATCGTTCCGGGCGGATCTACCAAAAGATCGATGCGATGAAGAAGGATCCGGCGAATGTGCTTGCCATTGATACGGCGGATGTTTTGCAGGCCAGAACACAGCTGTATAGGAATGTATTGGAGGCGCATCCGGAGGACCGGAATAAGCCGGAGTATCAGCAGATGCAGAAGGCCATGAACGAGGGCTATGATAAGCTTCGTGAGATCGGCAGTGAAGAGCAGCGTGAGCAGACAGAAGCATCACGGCAAATGGCGGAGGAACGGATCCGGCAGAGCCAGAGGGATTATCGTATCCGTTATGATGTGACGGCATGTCTGTCAGAAATGCTCGAAGAGGCAAAGCGGACAAATAACTACAGAGAGTTTACGGATGCCCTGCTCGAGGCCGGAAAAGCAGATTATATGCTGCAGAATAAAGCGATGGAGGAAGGCCTGACCGAGGAAGAAGAAGCGTTTAAAGAGGCGTATGATCAATTTACGACGGATCTTTTTGCCCGGCAGGATAACGGAGTCTATATTCACGGGCAGGAAACCTATGATGCAGTCGCCCGGGAGCTCAACCGGCGCAATGTAGAAGATAACATTCATTTTTCACAGCAGTCGGAGGAGCTGGCTGCAAGGATCCGCAAGGGTGAAGTGCAGGTGGAACCGGTCTATCAGGATATGGCTAAGGATTATCATGCCAGCAGGATCCTTGCAAACAGGATGCTGAAGGGGTCTGCGGTAGAGGATCAGCTGAGTGCGGAGAGGATGCTTCTGACGGGTATCGGGAATAGCAGCATTAAATACTCCAATGGTGAAGAGGTGTTTGCTCATGATACACGGGTATTCCATGAAGAGTATATTCGCAAAGGAGGTTTTGGAAACACTCCCGCAGAACGCAGACGGTATCTGATGGACGGGATCTCCGGATTCACCAATACCCTGGCGATCGAGTTTGGAAACGGAAAGAGCGAAAGTGATCCGGGATATGATATCCGGCCGTCGGCAGTTGCAAAGAATCTGCAGGAGAGCGTGGACAGCGCGGAAAACTACATTCAGAGTCTGCAGGAGATCAAATCTGCAGCGGCCAGAAAACTTAAAGAAATGGATGCGGATAAAAAACTGGGGGGCAGAAGCGGATCGGATGAGTACCGGGCAATCTATACGGCTCTGGAGTCGATCGCGACACTCGGAAATAAGAATACGCCGTTTGAAGTGGAAAATGCCATCGCCAATGTAAGGTATGCTGCACAGAATTATCAGGAAAAGATCGATCACCAGCGTTTTGCCGGAATCCTGAGCAAAGGCGTAAGCCGTTACAATACTGCATTGGATCTGGCGGAAATGGCCGGGGAATGGAACAATACCATGCAAGCGATCTCGCACGGACGTCTGGATGGAAATGAGAATCTGGATGATCAGGTGTTCCGTACGATGCAGATCCGTGATGAGTACCGTAAGAAACTGGAAGCCGCCGAAAAGCAGAAAGAAGAAGCGCCACAGAAGGAAACGGTAACAAATACCGCTGCGCACACACAGTTTGCGGTAACCCATACCGATTCGATCAGTTTTATCGGAAGTTCCGCACAGGAAAAAGCAACGCAGCCGGAAGGACAGCTGCATACGCGCAGCAACGAATTTGACTGGAGAGCACCGGTACAGCAGACGCAGCCTGCGGAAGAGACACGGCAGCCGGAAACGCAGGCGGTGCAGGGATCACAGAGCGGATGGGCGATCAATCCAAACGCGGAATCCGGCTTTGGCGGAAATTTTACATTTGATCAGTTCAAGGCAGTCTATGGGAAGATGAATCTGTCTGAGGATGCCATGCACAGGATCTATATGGGTATGACGGACAAAGAGGCAGAGCAGGCGCAGACTTATGCTTCGACCGGCAACACATATTACAATCCGTTCCAGGAGTGGGATGCTCCGCATTCGCGTTCAGCCGGAAGATATCCGAGCATATTGCCGACCGCGGTGACGCTTTCCGGAGATGCAAATGAACTGCATGCCTATCTGGATGCGCATCAGGCAGAACTGAATTCTGCAGATAAGGCATTTGTGCTCAAGCATATCGAGACCATCGATAAGGCAGCAAAGATCCAAAAAGAGCAGGATGAAAAACTGCGGACAAGCGGAACAAGGGGAAATAAGCCGGAGATCTATACCGATGAAAAAGGATACGAGAGACTGCGTATCGAGCAGCCGGCAGCGCAGAGCAGCTATAACGGCTGCTGGTCGGTAGGTCTGCAGCAGATCATACAGAGCCGCGGCATCGAAGGTGTGGTACAGGAAGACATCCGTGCGTTCCGTCCGGAAAACTACAAGGGTGCGGCGATCGAAGCCGGACTGCAGAAAGGTGATTATAAATATGCGGATGAGATCCTGAATACCGACAGCGGTGCGATCATTACGGAAACACTGGATCCGGTATTCCATTTTGCACCCAATACCATGGTGCGCGTATTGGACATCGCACACTTTGACAATCCGGAAACCAAAGCAGCCAATATTACAGAAGCGCAGTATGCTGCGAGTGCCAAAGAGATGGTACGCCAGACGGTGGAGAAGGCCATTTATATCGATCATTCGCCTCTGGTGATCAAGGAGGAAGGGCGTGCGCATTATCTGGAGATCGTCGGGATCAAGGGTGATATGCTGCTGATCCAGGATCCCCTGTATGTCAAAGGTATGATGACACAGGATCGTATGCGTGAGATCCCGATCGATGATTTTGTATCCCGCATTACCAGGACCGGAACGCATGAACCGCTGCAGATCATCTGGGGTTCCGACCTCCGCCTGGATAAGGACGGAAAGCTCATCGGCAATCCGGACGATACGGTAACCGTGGCGCAGGATGGCAGTGTGGTTCTGAGTGCAGGGCATCAAAAAGACAATAAAAACATGATAGAGACCATGCAGAATGCCTGTATGATCTCCCGTTACGGCGGCAGACCGGCTATGGCAGACCAGAAGGATGTGTCACCGATCACGGCAGAAGGACTGGTACTGACCGAGCAGGTATATTTGCCGAAAAAGCTGAATATGGCGGCACTTACGAACGAAGCAAAGCTGCGCAGCGCTGAAGAAGAACAAAAGCTGAAGACGGAGGCACAGCTCTATTATGCTCCGCAGTCACAGCTGCAGGGGCTTTCGGTCAAAAAGATCGTGGAAAAAGGTATGTCTGCAGCGATCGCCGAGGCAAAGGCGGAACCGGTGCCAGATGCTCCGAAGGAGGAAGAGAAGAAGCAGGAGCTGCCGAAACAGCAGGCATCCGGAAAAGACCCTCTACAGGAAGCAGTCTCTGAGCTGAAGAAGACGGCAAAAAATCTGAATGGATACAGTGTAAGTGAAATCGATATGAGAAATATCGGAAAAGCTGTTGCGGATCTGAAACTGGCTGCCGGGGAAGGCAGAACGACCCGGGAGCAGGAGGCTACATTCCGTGCGTACCGTCAGAAAGCAATGAATGCAGGTAAAGAGGATGCTTCGGTATTTGTAGAGAAAGAAAACGGTATCATAAACAGTTGTGTGGCTCCGCTGTTTGAAATGAGGTCGAATGCAGACTATCTGCATTATCGCCTGCGGGCGGAAATCCCGGAGAAGAAACGAACGGGCTGCTGGAAGGAACTGGATGATGCTCTTATGACAGTTGCGGAACTGGATGCCACGAAAACCCCGGGTGAGATCACAGCGGCGATCGGAAAGCTGCAACAATGTACAAAGGAAGCCGTAAGGAACGGAAAGTATACCCGCCTGGTCAGTTCGGTGGATCGTTTTGCGGAGGGAGATGCGACCCGGCTGAAAACAAATCTGCTGGATCAGAAGATTACCGGGATCTACAAACTGAATCTGAAACCGGATCAGCCTCTGGCAGAACAGGTACGGGATACCAAGGCGGTTAATATGATGCTTGCGGGGCGCCAGTACGAAGAGGATGTGGTCGAAAAAGTTGAAAACAGTTATGAGGATATCCGAAGCTGGGCGAAGGAGAAGCTGTCGAGTAAAGAAATCCGAAAGTTGAAGGCCTCTCCGGAAGCGACCGATATGAAAGCAGCTCTTAAGCGGCTTTCGGAACTGGATGCGGGATTTGTGCCAATGAGGACCGCGGAGGATCTTATGAAGATCAATGTGACCGCTGTAAGGCTGAAAATGGATAATCTGGCGCAGGAGGCAGCAGATCAGCAGAAGGTTGTAGGCAGCTTTATCGGTCTGCCGGATATGACAAAGGATATACGGTCAAATAAGGAGATCCTGAGTGAACGCCGTTTCTGCAAAGTGGAAGAATTAGCGGTGCAGCATGGGCAGAAAGAGTCCCGCTCTCCGGAACCGCAGGGAAAGCCCGAAGTGAAAGAAAACAGAGCGGAAAATGAGACGGGCGAAAACAGACAGCGGAAAAAGCTGGAAGGGGATGATCTGAAGAATTTCCTGGAAGGTGACCGGAAAGAAAGCAGAAGAAATCTGACCCGGTCCAAAGCAGAAGGTGAGAATGTAAAAGATAAGGGTAAAACAGAACATGGTGTAAATGATGTGATGAGTAACAACAAGGCTATGGTACCGTCGAAACCCTAAACGATCCCGGGGAATCCTATCGGACCGGCAACCGGAAGAGAGGATGCGGCAGCTTGCAAAAGCTGCCGCTTTTGCTATACTGATAGGGTATGAAAAAGCAATTATGCAATATCTTTATAATATCGGTATATTTTTGTTAAAATTGCCTACTGTTTTTTGTACATCAAAACAGCTAAAATATAAACTGTAAGCGCTTTCAAGTGAGGAGTGTATCATCGGATATGAAAAAAGATGTGATCAATATTTATGACATCGCAGAAATGGCGAAGGTTTCCATAGCAACAGTTTCACGAGTGGTGAACGGTTCGGACAAGGTGAGTGAGAAAACCCGCAAAAAAGTTATGGCGGTGATCGAAGAAGTCGGTTACACTCCCAATGTATTTGCTCAGGGGCTTGGTCTCAATACGATGCATACGGTAGGGATTCTGGTACCTACGATCTCGGATATCTATATGTCGAATGCGGTCTACTATCTGCAGGAAAAACTGCGGACATATGGTTATGACTGCATCCTGGGCTGCAGCGGTTTTGAACTGGAAGGAAAACAGCGCCACGTGAACATGCTGCTGTCCAAACATGTGGACGCGCTGATCCTGGTAGGATCCACCTATGCGGGTAACGGCGAGCATGTGCAGGACACCGATTATATCCGGGAAGCTGCGCAGAACGTACCGGTCTGTGTGGTCAACGGTAATGTGCTGGGCGAGAATATATATTGTACGGTGAACGATGATGTGAAGGCAGTTTACGATGCGACTTCGAAACTGATCGAGTATGGGCATGAACGTATCCTGTATCTGACGGATTCCCAGTCCTACAGTGCGATCAAGAAACGCAAGGGATATGAACAGGCACTGGAAGATCGTGATATTCCCGTACGCCCGGAACTGGAGATGCATGTGGTCAATCATATGCATGCGGTACGGGATCAGCTGCTGGAATGCAAGGTTGCTTTTGATGCCGTGGTTGCCAGCAATGATGAGATTGCGGTAGGTGCGCTGAAATATGCATTTAAAAAAGAACTGTTGGTACCGGAGCAGCTTTCGATCGTAGGATATAACAACAGCAGCGTGGCGATCGCCTGTGAACCGGAGCTGACCAGTATCGACAATCATGTTGTAGATATGTGTTACCGTACGGTAGAACGTCTGATCTCCGTGATCGAGAACAAAGAAACTGATCTTGAGCATAAGGTTGTGATCGCCTGTGATCTGATCTCCCGGGGGACGACGGAGTTTTAAAGGGGATTGGTTTTCAAAAAACGTCCCAAAGAATCTCAGGTACAGAAAAATAGGTATTGACAGAAATTTGAAAAAGGCATATAACTGTTATGTAAGCGCTTACAACACTGTGAAAATCAATGTTGTTGCGATCTCGATAATAAAAAAAGTTTCTGTAAATCTTAAAATATTTATATTTAGGGAGGGATGCATATGAAAGCATTCATGGACGCCGATTTTATGCTGTACAACGAGACAGCAAAGCACTTGTTTCACGATTACGCAGAGTCTTTGCCGATCATTGACTATCATTGCCACATTTCCCCGCAGGAGATCTATGAGGACCGCAGATACAACAATATCGCGGAAATCTGGCTGGGAGGCAAGCAGCCGAACGGTGGCTATTTCGGCGACCATTACAAATGGCGTGTGATGCGTTCCAATGGTGTATCCGAAGATAAGGTGACCGGCGATGCGGAACCGTTCGAGAAGTTTCTGGAATTTGCAAAAGCACTGGAAATGGCGATCGGCAATCCGATGTATCACTGGTCCAATATGGAACTGAAGAAGTACTTCGGCATCAACGAGCCGCTGACCGAAGAGAATGCGAAGGAGATCTGGGACAAAACTTCCGAGATGCTTAAGAAAGACCCCGATCTGAGCGTACGCGGTATCATCCGCAAATCCAACGTGGCATTTATCGGAACGACGGACGATCCGATCGATACGCTGGAGTGGCATGAGAAACTGGCGAAGGAAGACCTTGGTTTTCAGGTATGCCCGTCTTACCGTCCGGACAAGGCGATCAACATTACTAAGGATGGTTTTGCGGATTATATCAAAAAGCTGGCTAAGAGCGTCGGTAAAGAATCCCTGAACAGCGCACAGGAGGTATGCGATGCGCTGAACGAGCGTCTGGATTTCTTTAAGGCACACGGCTGCAAGGCATCCGATCACGGTATCGATTACGTGATGTTCCGCAAGGGTAGCGATGCGGAAGCCGATGCGGCATTTAAGAAAGTGATGAACGGTGAGAGCATCACCACCGAAGAAGCAGAGATCTATCAGACCAAGGTGCTTACGAGTCTGGCAAGAAAGTACCACAAGGAAAATGTGGTGATGGAGATCCATTATTCCTGCACCCGTAACGTGAACGAGAAGATGTTCCGGCTGCAGGGACCGGATACCGGTTACGATATGATCGCAAAGAGCAACTGCTATGACCAGCTGGCAGAGCTGTTCTCCGAGCTGAACAAGACGGATGAGCTGCCGAAGACGATCGTATTCTCCCTGGATCACAACGATTTCAACCAGATCACAACATGCCTCGGAACCTTCCAGAGCGATGAGGTGCCGGGCAAGATGCAGCTGGGTGCGGCATGGTGGTTCCTTGACAGCCGTGACGGTATGGAAGAGCAGATGAGATCTCTCGGAAATCTGGGGCTTCTGGGTAACTTTGTCGGGATGCTGACGGACTCCCGTTCCTTCCTGTCCTATACCAGACATGACTATTTCCGTCGTATCGCCTGCAACCTGATCGGCAAGTGGGTCGAGGATGGTGAGTACCCGAACAATGAGAAGAGCTTAAAGAAGATCGTAGAAGGTATTTCCTACAACAACGCAAAGAGATATTTTGGGATTTAAAGGAACAGAGTAGCATCCAAAGCCTCCCCCTGTGAGGGGATGGCGGGAGGATGAGGGTTATCATATAAGGAGAAACGATATGGCAAAGTTAAACTATGAAGTGTTGGAAAAATCAGGATATGACGGGTATATTCTTAAGGAAGCACCGGTAAAGATGCTGCAGTTCGGTGAGGGGAATTTTCTTCGTGCCTTTGTAGATTACTGGTTTGATATGTCCAATGAGAAAGCCGGCTGGAACGGCAAGGTGGCATTATTACAGCCGATCGATCAGGGCTTATCCGATATGATCAACGAGCAGGAAGGTCTGTACACCCTGTATCTGCGCGGATCCGAGAAGGGCGAAAAGGTTGACCGCAAGCGTGTGATCTCCGTAGTTGACCGCTGCTACAGCCCGGCAAAAGACTGGGATGCCGTAAAGGAACTGATCAAGAGCGATGATCTGGAATATGTTTCCAGCAACACGACCGAAGCCGGTATCGTTTACGACCCGGATTCCAAGCCGGATCAGGTACCGCCCACTTCCTTCCCGGCCAAGCTGGCAGTACTTTTGCATGAGCGTTTCCTGGCAGGCAAGAAGGGGCTGGTGATCCTCTCCTGCGAGCTGATCGATAACAACGGTAAGGAACTGCAGAAGATCATCGTGAAGCATATCGATGACTGGGGCTGGGGCGAAGATTTCAAGAAGTGGATCAATGAAGACTGCCTGTTCTGCTCCACGCTGGTAGACCGTATCGTTCCGGGCCGCATCCGTGATGCACAGGAAGTGGCAATGCTGGAAAAGATCAACGGTTATGAAGATCCCCTGCTGGATGTCGGCGAGGTATTCGGTGTATGGTACATCGAAGGTCCGCAGTGGCTGGAGGAAAAACTGCCGTTCAAGAAGGCGGGCGTGAATGTTCACGTGGTTCCGGATGTTACGCCGTACAAAAAGCGTAAAGTACGTATCTTAAACGGTGCGCACACCGGTTTTGTGCTGGGAGCATACCTGTCCGGTCAGGACATCGTACGCGACTGCATGCATAACGAGACGATCAAAGGATTCATGAACAAGATGCTTTTTGAGGAAGTCATTCCGGTACTGCCGCTGGATAAGAAAGACTGTGATGAGTTTGCAGCAGCCGTGACGGATCGTTTCAACAATCCGTTTGTAAATCACGAGCTGATGAGTATATCCCTGAATTCCACTTCCAAATGGAAAGCGCGTAATATGCCGTCCTTCCTGGAGTACATTGAGAAATTCGGCAAGCTGCCGGCAGCTTTGACGATGAGTCTTGCCGCATATATCGCATTTTATTCTACCGACATCAAGAAAAGAACTGCCGACGGTCTGGTCTGCGTACGCCCGAGAGGCAATGAATATAAGGTACAGGACGATGCGTGGGTGCTGGATTTCTACTATGAACACAAGGATGCCGATGAT
>JAGBMJ010000023.1 GCA_017634975.1 Lachnospiraceae bacterium
CCGGCGCTGCTTCGGTAACATCTACAAAATCACTGCGGATATATCCGTTAATGCTGCTTCCGTTTACTTCACCGGTTATCTCATACCAGGTATAACCATCACTTCCCTCGGTACTGCTGACGATCGTAAAAGTATCTCCACCGTTTACCTTCGCCACTTCGCTGCCGTTTACGGCACTGGCGCGTACTTTTACATCGGTCTTGCCGGCCTTTACGGTAGCTGTACCGCCTTCTGCCGTTGCATGTGCAAACAGCTGCATCGAGATAAACAATACCACAGCCATCATCAATGCAAGGCTGCATCGTATTCCCAATCTTGCATTCTTCTTCGTCAATTGCGCTTCCATCTTAAAAACCTCTTCTCCCTTCCTTCTGCGATTACGATCAGCAAATCAATTGGTTTACATTTTTCGCATTCTGTCAACCATTATAACTTGAAAATTATGCCTCGTCAATCGCTTTTCCGATATCGTGACGCATATATTTGTTTGCAAAGTTCACCCATTCGGTTGCTTCGTATGCTTTCTTACGTGCCTCTTTCAGGTTTGCTCCCGTAGCCGTCACACCCAGCACTCTGCCGCCGTTGGTCAGGATCTTCGACTTGCTCTCATCCGCAAATTTTGTTCCTGCATGGAAGCAGAAATAATCGTCTTTTCCGTCAAAATTTTCCAATCCGGTGATCTCAAAGCCTTTTTCGTAAGATACCGGATAGCCGTCGGAAGCCAATACGACACATACCGCAGCATTGTCTTCAAACTGCAGATCGATCGTATCCAGAGTACCGTCAACGCACGCTTCCATCACTTCCAGCAGATCATTCTTCATACGTGGCAGTACCACCTGGGTCTCCGGATCGCCGAAACGCGCATTGTACTCCAGCACTTTCGGGCCGTCTGCCGTCAGCATCAATCCGAAGAAAATGACACCCTGGAAGGTTCTGCCTTCCTTTGCCATTGCATCCACCGTCGGCTGATAGATATTCTTAACGCAATAGTCATGGATCTCCGGTGTATAGAACGGGCTCGGAGAAAAGGTTCCCATACCGCCGGTATTCAATCCCTCATCATTGTCTTTCGCCCGCTTATGATCCTGTGCACTGGTCATCACACGGATGGTCTTACCGTCAGTAAAGGTCAGAACGGACACCTCGCGTCCGGTCATAAACTGCTCCACCACCATACGGTTGCCTGCCGTACCGAATTTCTTATCCTGCATGATCTCCTTTACGCCGGCGATCGCTTCATCTTTATTCATACAGATCAGCACACCCTTGCCCAGTGCCAGACCGTCTGCCTTGAGCACGATTGGGAACTGTGCGGTCTCCAGATAATCCAGTGCCGCCTGTGCATCATCAAAGTTCTCATACGCTGCGGTCGGAATATTGTACTTCTTCATCAGATCCTTGGAAAACGCTTTGCTGCCTTCCAGGATCGCTGCATTCTTACGCGGTCCGAAAGTCCGGATACCGGCTTCTTCAAACACATCCACCAGTCCGGCTGCCAGAGGATCATCCGGCGCCACGATCACAAAATCAATCGCTTTTTCTTTAGCAAATGCCAGCAGTTTATCAAATTCCATCACACCGATGTTTACACACTCTGCCAGTGCGGCAATCCCTGCATTTCCCGGTGCGCAGTATAATTTCGTTACTTTCGGGCTCTTAGCGATCCCCATAGCAATAGCGTGTTCTCTCCCGCCGCCACCTACAAGCAATACGTTCATAGTCAGCCTCCTGTCTTTTCAAACACTTAAAGTTGTCCGTTGGCGATCTGATCGATCACCTGCGGAAGCAGGATCCACTCTGCTTCCTCCATAACACGCCGCTGCAATGTTTCCGGCGTATCTCCCTCCTGTACATACACTGCCTTCTGTGCGATGATCGGCCCCGTATCCGTACCTTCATCCACAAAATGCACTGTGGCACCGGTCACTTTGACGCCGCGTGCCAGTGCCGCTTCGTGTACTTTTAAACCGTAAAAACCATCCCCGCAAAACGAAGGGATCAGCGACGGATGGATATTGATGATCTTACCGCTGTATTTCTTTACCAGTTCCTGCGGCAATACCACAAGGAAACCGGCCAGTACGATCAGGTCCGGTTCTGCCGCATCGATTGCAGCGATCAGTCCTTTGTGAAAGCTCTCCTTATCCGCAAAGTCCTTTCTTGCCACAGTCACGCCTTCGATGCCGGCTTTGGCAGCGCGTTCCAACGCATAAGCCCCGGGCTTATTGGAGATCACCCGTACCAGCTGCGTATTACGGATCGTTCCATTTGCAACCGCATCGATGATCGCCTGCAGATTGGTGCCTCCGCCGGAGACACAGACTGCTACCCTCAGCATATGGTCACACTCTTTTCGCCGCTTACGGTCTCACCTACGATAAATGCCTTCTCACCGGCAGCATTCAATGCTTTCACTGCCGCATCGGCCTGTGTCGGATCTACCGCCAGCATCATACCGACACCCATGTTATAGGTGTTATACATCATCTGCTCCTCGATCTCACCTGCACTCTGCAGGAGTTTGAAAATCGTCGGCACCTCGTAGCTGTTCTTCTGCACCTTTGCCCCAATGCCTTCCGGGAACATTCTCGGAATATTCTCGTAGAATCCGCCTCCGGTGATATGACTGCAACCTTTGATCGTAACACCTGCATCCTGTACTGCCTTGAGAGCCTTCACGTAGATGCGTGTCGGGGTCAGCAGTGCATCTCCCAGAGACATACCCAGTTCGTTATTGTAACGGATCAGATTGTCCGTTGTCATCTGAAATACCTTCCGCACCAGAGAAAAACCGTTGGAATGCACACCGCTCGAAGCAATGCCGACCAATACATCTCCCGGCTTGATATCTTTACCGGTGATCAGATTTTTCTCATCTACGGCACCTACCGCAAACCCTGCCAGATCGTATTCGTCTTCCGGCATCAGTCCCGGATGTTCTGCCGTCTCGCCGCCGACCAGAGCGCATCCGGCCTGTGTGCAGCCTTCCGCTACCCCCTTTACGATCGATGCGATCTTTTCCGGATAGTTCTTTCCGCAAGCAATATAATCCAGGAAAAACAGCGGTTCCGCACCTGCGCATGCAATATCGTTCACACACATTGCCACACAGTCAATTCCCACGGTATCGTGCTTATCCAGCAAAAATGCCAGTTTGATCTTGGTACCTACGCCATCCGTTCCGGAAACCAGCACCGGCTTTTCCATCGTCTTGATCTTTTCCATAGAAAAAGCTCCGGAAAAACCGCCGATCCCGCCAAGTACCTCGGGGCGCATCGTCTTTGCCACATACTGCTTCATCAGTTCGACCGACTGATACCCTGCCTCAATGTCTACACCGGCTTTCTTGTAATCCATTTTTCTCCTCCGTTTCGTTATAGGCGCATTGTCTGCTCAAAAAGCAGTCCCTTTGCCCGCCACAGGTCTGTGGAAACTTTCCACAAGCCTACATTGTACCCAACTTTTTGAATTATGGCAACCATGAATATTTATATTGAAAGATATATCCCGGCTTCCTCTTGGGGGGAAACCGACTGATGAGGTGGTGTATCCGGCCTCATACAGATAGGATCAATACTCCTTGTATCCCACTTCCTGCAGGCGGGCATCCTTCTTCTCTACCTGCTCCTTCAGATCCCGCGTGTATGCTTTGAGCTTATCCAGCAATGCTGCATCCGAAGTCGCCAGGATCTTGGCAGCCAGCAGTCCCGCATTGGTACCGCCATTGATCGCAACCGTCGCTACCGGGATACCGGACGGCATCTGTACGATGGAATACAGGGAATCACGTCCGCCCAGAGATGTGGTGTGCATCGGGATACCGATCACCGGCATCGGAAAAATTGCTGCGCACATGCCCGGCAGATGTGCTGCCATGCCGGCACCTGCGATGATCACCTTGATACCGGCATCCTCAGCGGTCTTGGCATATTCATAGAAGACATCCGGTTCACGATGTGCGGAAATAATACGCATGTCAAAGCTGATCCCCAGCTGCTCCAGTACCTCTGCTGCTTTTTTCATTACGGGCATATCCGAATCACTGCCCATCACAATTCCTACCTGTGCCATGTTTGTTCTCCTTTACCTCTTCGTTATATTTGCAATTTACTCTTTTTCAACGCCCCCACCGGGCACACAGCGTCCGCAAGGGGTAATCCTTTTTAAACAGCTTCAAATGCCTGATTCAATTCTTCTGTTCCCGGCAGTACAAAGCGCCCGTTTTCGATGATCGCCACCTTGCGTCCGTCCGTATAGACGGCTTCCAGCAGCCCCAGTTCATCGTAGGGGATCGTCACATCCGTGTGGCAGCCGAAATATGCTTTCTTCGGCTCCGTCTTACGCAGGATAGACACTTCGTTATCTCTGGCGATGATCTCCTTGCCATCCGGATTATAGGATTTGTTGTCTTCCTCGTGGGAATAGCAGGTATCTCCCACCGCGAAATGCGGTCCTGTCTTTTCCGCGATCAGGATCGGCAGCCGGCTTTCGATGCCGTACTTTCTTGCCATCACAAAAGCGGTCGTGTTGGTTCCGATCGCCGCCTCTCCCATCGGCAGGCTCGGGTGATGATACAGCACATTTTCCTCGATGTATCTGCGGTTTTCTTCCTCATCGTCAAAGTTTGCACAATGATAATCACTCACCATACCGTCGGTAAAGGTCAGGGACAGATCCCTGTACTCCAGCTCATCCAAAAACACGCGGCTGACATGCAGTACGCCGTTGGTCCCTTTCAGTACCGGCGAGGTAAATACCTCACCCACCGGAATGTTGACATCCGCAACGCAGTTTTCAAAAGAGGTCTGCGTAGCCGGATCCGCCGGGATCTGCAAGGCCACCGTCAGATCCGTGCGGTTTTCCCCGCTGCCCCTGACATGCATATAAGCAGCGCCGCTCAGGGTATCGATCAGCACTGCCTGGATCTTCTGGTATTTCTGATAATCCAGTGTATTGATCGCTATCGTCGCATCAAAGATCTCTTCAAACTGCTCGCCGATATCCGGTACCGGAAATGCAATGATCGTAAAGCTGCGTTCCTCCCCGGGAATATAGGTATTGGTGATCCGTGTATTTTCCATACGGAAACGCGCTACCAGCCCCTGCTGCTCCTTATCAAAATGACATGCTTCTTTTTTGTTCTGCGGTGTAAAGGGTACATCACCGAAGATGTCGATCACTGCCGGTCCGGCGTGCCCCGCCGCCTTTTCCTTGCACGTGATAAAGCCCTGTTCCAGGCATTCCAGTCGCCGGTTCACAAGATGACCATCCAGGATCAGCGCCAGGTCTTCCTTATGATCATAATCATACTGCTTGTTCGGATTGGCTCCGAAAAAGCCGTTTTTCTGCACGCCCCTGCCGACAAACAGGCTGTCGCCTGCGCGATAGATCGTACATTGCAGTCCCATCTGCGCAAAGTTTTCGATCGCCTTTTTAACCACACGTTCAAAACCGAGCGGATATCGGATATTGGCGGTTTTCTTCTTAGACAGATCCTTACCGGTATTCACAAATCCGATACGGTAGCCTTCTGTATAGGTATCCGCCATCAGATCGATCCGCTCCTGCGGCAGCTTCGCCAGATAAGAGGAAAGCCGGATCTCGTTTTCCGTAACGTATTCCCCGAAGCGATACAGGTAAGAGGGGTCCGACAGATCCGCCCCGGTGATCAGATCCTGCGCAAACCTGCGTTCCGGATCCACGATCTGCGCCACACGACGCTCGCACTCCGTCTCGTAATAATCACTGACAAAATAATACAGTGCATCCTTCAGCTGTGCATATTCCGGCTCCATCCCATCTTCCGCAAATGCGGTCTGTGCGATCGTATAAAGCTCCAGCAAAAACTCCATACGGATGAGTACCGGTTCGGTATCACACTCAAATGCATAGGGAATGGCACTGCGCATTTCAGCAGCCACAGCAGATAACAGGCGTCCGGTCTCTTCACCAAAAACAGCAACCGCCTTTACCGGATCACAATAGCTGTTCCCGTACTGCGCCGGGAGGATATCCTTATATAGCTCCGCATTCCAGCTTTGGTACTGTACATCCGTTGCCGTACCGGCAGCAATGGTTTCCGTGACCTCGCACAGTTTCAACAGCAGCCGGATCTGTACCACAAAAAAATCCCGCCAGTCACCCGGCAAGGTTTTTTCAGTATTCGCATCCTCTTTTTGACCGGTCAGCTCGCCGATCAATTCACGAAGTCTTGCTTCCGCAAGCTCCAGTCTTTCTTCCATTTTCATTATCCTCGAAATATTCTGCCTGCAAGCCGCATTCAGATCGCCCCAAAGCCGAGAAACAACACGCCGCCCAGCAAAACCAGCAGATTCAGCGCGATTCCCAGATTTGGGAACAGTCGGTAACGGTCCGGCTGCATTCTCGCAGCGATCGACAGACCAAGCCCCACGACCGCCATCAGCACCGCAAGAAACACGGCCCTTCCATGCTGTAGCGCAACGACTCCATTATTTTTATAGCCGAGCCATACGGAAGCCACCATCGTCACGATCCCGATCAACGCCAGATTTACCGCCATGATCGCCTTGAGCGAGTGCCGCTTGTTTGTAAACTTATATTTTTCCAGTAAACCCATGATCGATAGTTCAGAATCGTCTCAAAACATCAGCTTGGACTTTCCGTTCTGCAGCTTTACCCCCGCAACGATCATCAGGATCCCGCAGGTAAGACCGACGACCAGTGTCGTGATCCCCAGTGCGATGTTCCACGCACCCGCGCCGCCCATCAGTTTGTATACTTTTTCTTCCATACCGGTACTCCTTTCCTGCCTTTTACGATCAGGCTTTTGCTCCGTATTCTTTATAATAAGCATCGATCGCCGCCTTGATGTCCTCTGTGATCACGCTGTTCTCCCTGCCGTACAGATACTCTGTCACATCCGCCATCGTTACGATCGCAGCCGTCGGGAAACCGTACAACTCGCTGACCTCGGACAATGCACTCTTTTCACTCTTGCCTTTTTCCATACGGTTTAAAGAAACGATCAGACCTTTGATCTCCACCTTGGCCTGCGAGGTAAGGATCGGATAGGTCTCTTCGATGGACTTGCCGGATGTGGTCACGTCTTCGATCATCATCACGCGATCCCCGTCCTTTAAGTTCGAGCCCAGCATAATGCCCACATCGCCGTGATCCTTTACTTCCTTACGGTTAGATGCATACCTGACATCCACACCGTACAGCTCGCTGATGGCCATCGCCGTTGCCACACTCAGAGGGATCCCCTTGTAGGCCGGCCCGAAAAGCACATCAAAGTCCAGACTGAAATTGTCATGGATCGCCTGCGCGTAGTATCTGCCCAGCTTGCGCAGCTGTGTTCCGGTCACATACGCACCGGCATTCATAAAGAAAGGAGACTTGCGTCCGCTCTTTAAGGTAAAATCGCCAAACTTCAGTACCTTACTCTCCAACATAAAATCGATAAATTCCTGCTTATACTGTTCCATTCGCCTGATCTCCTTTTCCACTGTCTTCATAAAAATATATCCACGTGAAAGCGGCATTATTTTATCATATCCATCTGTATTTTTCAAGAACCCGCTTCCAATGAAGCCTCGGTTGTGAAGCCTCGGATGAAGCCTCGGTCTATACCAGCTGCTCTAAGATGTACGGATCCTTGATCTTCTGATCCTCCGCAAAGAAGATGATCTTGGAGAGGACTTCTGCAGTCTTGGGATCGTCATCCACAAATGGCAGGAAGATCCGTCCGCGCTGCTGCGAATGTACCGGAAGCACGTTGAGCATCGGGCCGCCCTCCTGATGGATCACGCCGCTGCCCAGATGAACGCTGTAGTTTGCACGCTCTCCCCTGATCAACGCATGGGAATCCGTAAATGTCACATTCTTAAGCTTAAACATCGGGATCACAAATTCCGCGATCGCCCTGCGCATCTCGATCGTCGAATGCGACATCTCCGGATCGATCTCGCCGGCATGCGCCACACTCACTGCCAGATCCACATCCCGCATCACTTCCGAAAAGATGATATCCGGTATCTCGCTGATCGGCTTTTCCTTAAAGGTCTTGCGGTCATAGAACGCCACCCACTCCAGGGTCGGCGCTTCGATATCGCTTGGTGAAAACCAGTCCGCAAGTGCATAGATCGTCGCGATCAGATTTTCTTTATAATATACCTTCTGCAATCCTTCCTCTGCATCGGCCACCCATCTGCGGCTACGAAGCGTTCCTGCGGTGATCTTCGGATTGATCTGGTTACCCGCATAGCGTTCGCTCCTTACCTGCTGCATCTCATCCTCCGTCTTGATATACAGCTCACGGAAAATCTGCTTAAACGGCTGACGGATCTGTTTCTCAAAGCAGATCTTCTGGAATTCATGCCATCTTCCGGCCTTCCACAGATGATACGGGTGTGCCACCAGAAGTCTTTCCTGCGCCTTCAGTCCCGCCTCTTTGATATCCGCAGCAAAGCCGAAGAAATCGCTGTCCGCGCTCTTGTAGAGCAGCCGGTTAACAATAGCGCCGGATACCGGATCCGTGCTCAGATCCAGAATTTCCTCTGCCAGATACTGCGTCTCATTCTCCATCGCCTCTTCCAGCATCTTTTTGGTTCTGCGATACTGCTCGGTGAAGGTCTTCTTAGCCTCCTGGATATCCAGTACATATTCGTCCTTCTTGATCGCAGCCGGCATGGATTTCAGCTTCTTGCCTGCTTTCTCTGCAGCCACGCTCACCTTGCCTTCTTCGTCCGCTTCCAGATACAGCGTGTATTCGCCCACTTCGTGCGGCGTAAAGAAACCCAGCAGCTCTGAAGCGATCTCTCTCTCCATTTTGAGGATAAATCTCGTATCATCGTCGTAACCCGATGCTTTGGCCAGATTCTTGACAGCCATTTCAGACGCTGCTTTTTCACTCGCTCTTCTCTGTGCGCCGAACTGTTTTGAGCCTTTTAAGAATTTCTGTATGAACGCATAGCGGTTTTTGATCTCTTTGCTCCCAGCCGGGATCAGTGCATAGGCCATGACCAGATCTTTATTACGCTTATCCTCAATGACCTTCTCGGTTTCTTTTGCATCCATCTTACCGACAGCCGCATCGGAATATTTTCTGGCTCTGGTATGCTTTGCACCATCTGAAATATATTTAGCAGCCTTATAGATCTCGTTGAAGCGTTTCTCCCCAAGCTGTTCGTATACTTCCTTAAACCAGTCGATATCAAAGGCACCGATATTGAGTTCCTCTTCCGTCAGCGGCGTATACTTTGCAATCATCGCCGCTTTCTTGTCGTCAAACTTTTCATTCATGTGTGCCATGAAATAATAGCATCCGGAGGTAAAACCATCCCATCCCAGGTATTCATTGATCACCGGCAGCCACTCCGGCGAATACAGGCCCGCTTCGATCAGGCGCGATTCTTTGATATCCGTTCCTTTGACCAGCTTCGTCAGTTCCTTTGCCTGTTCTTTCGCATCTCCGTCTTTCGGATCCGGGATACATATACACAGCAGGTGGGACAGGCTTTCTTTTTTGGAGATTGTACGGTTTCCGTATCCGTAATAATAATAGATGGAACGATCCAATGCATCGTTTCCCAGTGCGAGCAGGATCCGTACAAAATATTTCAGCCCATAGATCCGTTTCATAGAAAGCAATGCTTTGGAGTATTCCGTTTCCGTATCCCCGCGCACCAGTTCACGGTCCAGTACCAGTGGCGCGATATTGTCATAGCATTCACCGGCAAGTTCCAGCTTTTTACTGTCTGTTTCCGAAAGATTGTTCAGATCGATCTCGTCGTATTTTCTCTTAAACAGATTCTCCAGAGCCGCCCGCTGTTTGTATACCGTATTGCCCGCCCTTCCTCTGGTAGATATACTCCGGTCTGCTTCCCGCACACAGCAGATGAGTGAAGATATCCTTTCCAGTGTATCTTCCAGAAGATCTGCATCCAGGATCTTTTTGTACATGAAATCTTTGGAGATATATTCTTCGATCACCGCACTGATATAATCTCCGAGCAGCGGCGTATAGTAAAGCCTCTTATTCCTTATATAGTATGCAGCCTGCATAGTCTGAAGATCGAGCATTTTTTTGTATATCTTCTCGCTGAATTCATACATGACCGGAAAGTTTCTGACATCGGAAGACAGACCCGTCAGAAGATTGCTGACAAAAGGCAGATCCGTAAAAGGAATGCAGTAGGTCTTATCCTTATCCATATTTCTTCTGGTCCACTCCTGCGTCTCTTTATCGGCCGTATATTCATAAACCAGACTGTCCTTACAGTTGCAGATATAATAAGCAAAAAATGCAGCGGTTTTCGCTCTTGTCCCGGCTCCTGCTTTTCTTGCATTACCGCAAAGATGTGACAGTATCTTTCGTATATGATCGGGGTATTTAAGTTTCAGTCCGCGATATTTAGGATCCGCTCCCCCAAGTACTTTAGACATCAGCGGCTGAAAATGCTCTGCCAGCCCCGTCACCGTAGGTCTGTATGCGTAATAAGACGTATACATCAGATCAATGCGTATCGCCTGCTCCGGAGACATATTTTTCTCATAGAAATCGTCCCACAGATCACTGCAGGCCAGATCTCCAACTTTTCCGTCTTTCCACTCACTGCCCAGTCCGTTTTTAAGAAGTACCGGTCCGTTATAATTCTGATATTCCCTGTCCTTATTTGCCTCGATCAGATCATCCAGTTTTTTGATCACTTCCACGTCTGATTTTTCCGCAGCTCCGCCTGCGATCGCTTTCTTTACTCCTTCGGCAAGCGCTTTAAGTCCTTTCTTTGCGCCCGGCAGAACATCCGTTACTTTCGCCTCCGGGAAAATCTGCAAATAGGCTTCGACACATTCACGCAGATAATCTTCATCGAACACCGGCGTATACTCTGCACTGTCATCATAAAAGTCTTTTGCTTCCGTCTTTGCCTCCGCAGCGGTACCGCTTATCTCATGGATCAGTATCGCTTCCTTGGAAGTCGGATCCTTCACCAGGCTCACCAGTTCCTTTGCCTGCTCAAACTGCGCATCCTTTTCTTCCCTCATCTGCAAAATGATATCCAGCGCTGCAGTTACCTTTTCCTCTTTGCTGTCAGATAATAGTCTCTTTAACATTTCCTGCTTTTTATCCACTTCTCTGGTCTTCAAAAAGCCGATCACATTATTGCGAAGATCTTCTTTCTTAAGACGCAGCATATCTTCCAGCCGGATATAACAGCGCTCCGGAAGATGTCCCGCGGGGGACGCGATCTCTGCCGGCAGATCACGCCTGTCCGCCTCCAGTTCCTGCTTCAGCAATCCATACGCTTCCTCTCTGGTGATCGTTTCGGCATCCGCGATCTCGTCCGTAAGCGCATCCAAAAGTTCCGGCGTATCCGGCTCACGAAGGAGCAGTTCCATGGAATTCACACGATAATTGTTATATCCGGCTACGGAAATCTCTTTGAGCATACCTGCCGCTTCTGCCATCAGTGTGGTATCTCTTAATGCACTGGCACAGTAAACGATACGGCAGACGATATCCGAACGGGTCAGCGTCTCTGTATTCCATGGGAAGACGCAGGGACTATACTCACATCCCTTCTTCGGTACCTCTTCCAGAATTTCTTTCAGCAGATCATGATACTCCCTGCATTCCTCTGCGCTTGTAAAGAAATCTTTCCATTCCACATAGCCTTTCTTACGGTACTGATCCTTACTGTTGTAACGGCTGCTCCTGCCCGGATAGATCGCGGTCCGCTCTTTCTCCGCAAAGCCGCGCATAAAGATATGCATGAGCAGTGCAAGTATCTCTTTGTCATCCTTATATTCCTTAAACATGCGGTTGACCAGAACGTTTTTATTCTCATAGGGTACATTGGTATATGCCAGGAAATAACACGCCGTCAGCCGCTGATGATGACTGCCTTCCAGACAGAGTTTTTCTGCACGGTCCAGCGCCGGATCGATATCGTGAAGCCCTATGGCCCACAGTCCCAGATAGATCTGCAGACTGTCTTCGGCGGCAAGCATCTCCTCGATCTTCTTTTCCTCCGCAAGAGCCTGCCGGATCAGTTCCAGATGCTTTCCGCTGATCCGCTCGGTATCTTTTTCTTCCGCATAGCCCAGGCCGGTGAACACATAGAATGCCCGCTTCACGGAGGAGAATCGGATCAGATCGTTCTCCACGACCACATTTAACATATAACGGAACGCTTCTTCCGTTCCGTAATCCATGTTTTCACAGATGGACTGCCGCAAGCCTTCGGAGAGTCTGGCTGCAACCAGTGTCTTCCCGACCATCTCAAACATCTTTTCGTTATGGCTCATCATGATGGCACGGATATACTCTGTCTTCATCGTGCCCTCATCACGATAAAAGATGCCCTCCAATACCTCTTCTACTTTCGTATCACCTTCGTCCAACTTCGCTGCCAGATAGTATTCCCCTTCAAATTTCGCATACTGTCTTCCCAGATAGGCCTGCAGCCGCTCGTCCATCCCGTCAAATGTGATCAGCGTGCAGAGATTGCAGCCGTAATCCGTCAGTTTGCGGTACTGCAGCAAGACCTCTCCGATGCGGCTAAACCCGCGCATAAGATTACTCCTGCTGCGGTAAGAGCGGCGGGCATAAGTGTTATAATCCGACTGCCATTCACAGATGCTGTCGATACTTTTGTAAAAATATGGGATCAGTTCTTTTGAAATATAATCCTTGAACCTTTTGATGTGCTCTTTGAAATACAAAGACGGTTGTTTATTGTCCTGTAAATGGCTGATCAGTCCGTTGCAGAATGCATTCGTGCTCAGATCCAGATCCGGATACTTCGGCGTATAACGGGTAGCATCCTCCGCTGCGATTAAATAATCCCGGATCTCGCCATCCAGTGACATGATGCATTTTTCGTCTGCCTCCTGCAGTTGTCTGTAAACCTCGCCTGAGATCCTGCTGCGTTCCTGTTCGTCCATACCTTACCCCCTTATACGATGGTTGTTCTCCTGCTTTTCCCGACAGTTTCATTTCTCTTTGGCACGTTCCTATCCTTCAGAACATCCTTCCGGCAAGCATTGCAAGACGGACAAATGTGACCTCATCCCCGTCTTTTAATGTGAGCGGCGTACCGTTTTCGTTATACTCCGCTTCTTCTCCGCCAATAAACACACGGACGATTCCGTCCGCATAGGCCTGCCACGCGGTCTGTACCGCTTTCTCCGCATCCGGCTCCTTATCGTTATAGATCTCACCAAAGGCGATCTTTCCAACCTCGGCCATATTCTGCAGGTTTTCTTCCGACAGTGCCTCGGGAATACGCCCTTCTTTCGCTTCCTGCTGACGACGAATAAAATCCGCCACCATCAGGCGCACCGTTTCTTCGATGAGCTGCTGCGCCGTCTCCGGGCACGTCGCATATTCCAGCGCCAGCGGCTTTATGTGCCGCCCTTTCTTGCCCATCTGTTTTACCTGAATATTCAAAACCATAGCTCTGCTCTCTCAATAAAAAAGACATGGCGAGGACACGGGGACGGTCCTCCTGTCCTCATTTTCTCTTAGTATTCTTCCAGGAAATGGTGGCGTACCCCATTTTTCTTGTAGGCCACCACGGTATCCAGATTCACATTTTCCATGCTGCCGAAGATATTCGCCTCCACAAACGGATTCTCCTCCTTCAGACGCGCGATCAGTTTCTTGGTTTCCAGCCGCTTTGAAGATGTCGTCCCATCTTCGTGGCATGTGGAGCATGTCTCCGTAAAGTGGCATGCGCACTGCAGAAAATGCAGGTGATTGTAATCACGCCATGCACAGATGTCGCTTTCCCGCACCAGATACAGCGGGCGGATCAGCTCCATCCCTTCAAAGTTCGTACTGTGCAGTTTGGGCATCATAGTCTGCACCTGTCCGCCGTAGAGCATCCCCATCAGGATAGTCTCGATCACGTCATCATAGTGATGTCCCAATGCGATCTTGTTGCAGCCCAGCGCTTTGGCATGACTGTATAGATAACCTCTGCGCATCCGCGCGCACAGATAGCAGGGATTCTTCTCGATGGTATCCACTGCATCAAAGATATCACTTTCAAAAATCTGTATGGGAATGCCGAGCGCCTTGGCATTGCTCTCGATCAGCGCACGGTTCTCTTTGTTATACCCCGGATCCATCACCAGAAAGGTCAGATCAAATTCCACCTGCCGGTGCGTCTTGATCTCCTGAAAGAGCTTTGCCATCAGCATGGAATCCTTGCCGCCGGAAATGCATACCGCGATACGGTCACCTTCTTTGATCAGTTCATATTTTTTGCACGCCTTGGCAAACGGCGTGAACAATTGCTTGTGGAATTTCTTGCGGATACTCAGTTCTGCCCGCTCCTGCCGCTCTTTCTGCGCCTCTTCCCCGGCCAGATCCGCACGGATATAGCCCATATAGCCTTCCGCCAGGCTGTAGCAGTCCCACCCGGAAAAGACCGGCAGTTCTCCCAGTTCCCGGGATTTTCTGCCGATCTGGCAGTAAAAGATCAGTTTCTTATCTTTCGGGATATCCTCGATCTGCGACGCATCGCCCCGCTTCAGCGCTTCTGCATCCGCGTATCTCGCTCCCGGAAGCATTCCATACTCCCGCAGTCCTTCATCACGGACATCAATCAGGACATACTCCCGCTCCGGCAATTCCTGCAATTCTTCAATACGGATTTCTCTTAATTCACTCATAAAACAACCTTTATAAAAACTATTTGCTCAAAATATTTTTTATTCTATCACATTCGATCCCTTCCGTAAACGCCGGACAGTGGCACAGGCCGTCCTCGTGTCCTCAATTTTGAGGACAACAGGACCGTCCCCCTGTCCTCCCCCTGTCCTCATAAATGAAAAGGTGCCAACAGGTTCAACCTGTTGGCACCAAGTGTAGAAACAAGCCACATGGCCAATTATTTGATGTTCTCTCTCCATGTAGCCGGCTTGAAATCGCCCAGCAGCGGAAGCAGTCTCTGATCCACATCGATCTTAAATACCGAGTTGAAGTTGTTGGTTGCGATCATCTGACCTGCAAAACCTACGATAACCACCAACTCTGCATCGTTGAAGAACTTGCGCAGACGATCAAAGATCTCATCGGATACTGCGGTCGGATTCTTTACGATGGACTGAGCCAGATCTACCAGTACCTGCTCCTTCTCATCGTATACCAGATTGTGCGGATCCAGACCAAGCCCCTTCACATCAGAGATGAAGAACAGGGAGCACAGCTGGCAGGAGTTGGTGGTAGAGATTGCGTGTGCATAAAGGATCGCATCCTTCTCGCCGATCACCTCTACCAGACGCTTCCATGAGGTGTACCAAGCCATATATGCATCGTAGGTTGCCGCATCATTCAGAAGACCTTTTTTCATATTGGTCACGGCATTTCTGCCTGCCAGTTCGTCATAGCGCTCTTTCTCTGCACCGCTTACTTCATTCTGCTCCAAAAGTTTGATTCTTGCCATTGTTTTATTCTCCTTTTCTTTTATTGTTGTGATCATCCGGCGTTTCTCCTTGGGATCACGCTTTTTCGGATGATAAAATGATTACCGTGTGAAATTGTTTTTTACAATGCCAGTTTCAGGATTTCCACGAAAGCTTTTGCATCCAACGGTTCGTAATGACCTACGGTGCCGTTTCTTGTCGCACGCTTTGCCATCACTTCGAAATCCTTATCATCGATACCGAGTTCGGTCAATGTGGTCTTGAGTCCCAGTTTCTTAAAGAACCGTTCCAGTTCCTCCGACAGCTTGTAGGCTCTCTCAGTTTCCGTATGGTCATAGGCATCTACGCCATATACCCGGTTTGCAAGCAGTGCCAGTCTCCAGGGTTTCTTTTCCGCCATATACCTGGTCCACGCTACCAGTACCACTGCCATACCTTCACCGTGGGTGATATTGTACTGTGCGGACAGTTCATGCTCGATCCGGTGGGATCCCCAGTCTGCCCGTCTGCCGGCATCCAGGAAGTTGTTGTGTGCCACACTGGCCAGCCACTGGATCTCTGCTCTCGCATTGACATCCTGCGGATCCTTGATCAGCCGCTCGCCATTAACCAGCAGTGCACGGATCGCGCCTTCGATCAGATAATCCGTGGTATCGGAATACTTCTCATCAGAGAAATACCGTTCCAGCAGATGGGAGTATACATCCGCGATGCCTACCATCGTCTGATACCGCGGCAGGTTGATCGTGTATCGCGGATTCATAATCGCAAACTTCGGAATAATGCGGTCATCTTCAAAACCGAGCTTCCACTCTCCGCTGGAGAGGATTGCACAGTTGGAAGTCTCCGAACCGCTGGATGCTGTCGTTGCGATCACGCCTACGCCAAGTACGCTTTCCGGAGATACACCTTTTTCAAAGAAGTCCCAGACATCTCCGTCATACGGAATACCGATGGCAATTGCCTTTGCGGTATCGATAGAACTGCCTCCGCCAACCGCCAGTACAAAATCCACCTGATCCTTCTTGCCCTGTGCCACCAGCTTGCGTACCAGATCGATGCTCGGATTGGGTACTACTTCACCGCTTTCGCTGAATGCGATGCCCAGTTCCTTCACCGCTTTTTCGATCTCGTCATAAATACCAAGTGTACGGATAAAGTCACCGCTGTATACCAGAAGCAGACTTTTTACTTTGTTTTGTGCCAGCAGCTTTGTCAGGCTCTTCTCACTTTCCTCGCCGAAGACGATCTTGGCGGGGTTGTAATACTCAAATCCGATCATACTTCCTGTTCTCCTTTTCTTCTATGCGGCCGGAAGCTCTTATCACCCTCCGGCCACGCTGCCCTTATCCTTAGTTCAGAGGTACTACCGCACCGTCATACTTGCCTTCGATGAACGCCTTGATCTCTGCGCCCTGCAGTACTTCTACCAGAGTCTTCAGTGCCGGATCTTCTGCCTTCGCCGGAGATGTTGCGATGATGTTGCCGTAGGTTGTTGCTGCCAGACCGTCATTTGCCTCTACTGCCAGTGCACCACTTACGTGCAGCCCGCCTTCAATCGCGTAGTTACCGTTGATGACTGCCACATCCACATCCGGAAGTGCTGCTACCAGCTGTTCCGGTGCCAGCTCCTTGAACTGGATGTTCTTCGGATTCTCTACAATGTCCTCTACCGTTGCGGTAATGCCTGCATCATCCTTCAGTGTCAGCAGTCCTTCCTGCGCCAGCAGAAGCAACGCTCTTGCCTCGTTGGTCACGTTGTTGGGTACTGCTACCAGTGCTCCGTCCGGCAGTTCTGCCAGATCACTTACCCTGCCGGCATAGATCCCGAACGGCTCATAATGGATCGCACCGATGGAAACCAGATCCGATCCGTTCTCTGCATTGAACTGCTCCAGATACGGAACATGCTGGAAATAGTTTGCATCCAGGCTGCCCTCGATCACGCCGGTGTTCGGTGTGATGGAATCCTCCAGCTGTACGATCTCCAGGTTGATTCCTTTTTCTGCCAGCAACGGCTTTGCCTCTTCAAGGATCTCGGCGTGCGGTGTGATGTTTGCGCCGACCTTGATCGTGGTCGTTGCTGCTACTGCCGGTGTTCCCTCATCGACCTGTGCATTCGCTACCGTGGCCGGTGCGGTATCCTGTCCGCAGGCTGCCAGGGAAAAGGTAGCGGTAAATACGGTTGCTGCTGTAATGATCTTGTTGATAACGTTCTTTTTCATAATTTTTTCTCCTTTTTCTTTACATACTCTTTTTTTGTTTTCATCATATTATCCGGATCCGTTTGCCCATAAAAAAACGGGGCTATTTATAGCTCCCGGGCAATTGGCAGGTACCTGTTTATGTGATCATCCGTCACTTCATACACATTCGTGCGCACAGACCGTCACGCACACCAGCCACATTTCCTGCCCGGGAGGTAAGCATTCGACAACACATGGTCATATTCGATTGCCATATTCTGTTACTGTTTGTCATCGCCTGACTCTCCTTTCTTTGTTCGATGGTGCAACTATAACACTATTCGCCTACTATGTCAATAGGTTTATTATGTTTTTTTATAAAAAATTCATGCCGGCCTCCTACCGGCATGAACTGCATTATTCCAGCACAATAAAATCTTCTTTGTATTCCATAATGATATAGGGATGAGTTTCGGCATAGGCAGCCATCTGTGCATGCCACGACTCTCTGGTCTTTTGTTTCAGCAGTTCCAGATCTGCTTTATTCACAGTAGGACATGTCGGTGTCAGACACACCTTGAGACTTCCGTCCTTCATACGCATATAGCGCAGCGGCCACGCGCTGCACTCAAACGGCTTATCCTCGGCAGGAAGGACGCAGCCGCTTTTCGGATTCAAAAAAGGACACGGCGCTTCTTCCTCCGGATCGTCCGTTTGATACAGATCCCGCAGATCCGTGATCACCCCATCCGGTGCAAACGCTCCGTCTGCCTGCGGAAGTATCCCATCCGCAAGACGGAGATATCGTATTTCCCGCCCTTGGGGATCCGTTTTGTATTTTTCAACGAAATAAGCCGGCAGTTTCGGCACCTCCCACAGACTCTGTCTGCGAAAGACACAGCAGAAACGGCAGGCCGCACATTCTTCTTTCTTCAATACTTCCCGTAACATGGTTCCGTCCTTTTCCTTCCGTTAACAGATCACTCACAGATCCGTCGGAAAGGTGCAGTGATATTTATTCAGCAGCAGATCCGGGTTGTAAGCCATCTTGGCCCGCCGCAATCCTTCCAGCCCGATATCCTCTTCCCGGTTGATCCATCCTGCGCCAAGCCGGTCCCTCAGATATTTTGCAAAGGCACGGTTTACGAAGGCAAAGCCTCCATCCTGCGCATATTCCCCGTAACTCTTTTCAAAATGAATATCGTAAACTCCCTGCGAAATTTCCGAAGCAATGGACATAGCCGCCGGTATGCCTTCCTTTGTATAGACCACGACGCCGACGATTCCAAGCGCATCCCAGTGGTTACAGGCTTCATAGATTTCTTCCCGTTCTACAAAAGCCGAATCCACCCGTTCTTCCTGACCATCAAACCAGCTTTCTTCCACTTCGACAAGATCTTTACAAAAATCCTCGTCAAACCCGGTCCGCACCTCCAGCCGGCAATCTGGAAAAACCCGCTCAAACTTATTAGCACGGTTTCTCTTTTTCTGATTCTCCCGCCCGGACAGTTCCGCCAGGTGTTCCGCCGTATACAGATAATCCGAATTCCCGGGATCGGTCTGCGGCGCATCCGCTCCGAGTTTCCTAAGAAGCCCGGCCTGTTCCTCTGTCAGATAGATAAACTGCAGTTCCTTATTTTTTTCTCTCCGGTCTTCCGCGGCCAGCCGGATGGCCTGCGCGATATCACCGTCCCCCAGCGGAAACGCCAGCCCGTCTCTTCCGGCCATTCCTTTCCCGCTGTACTTGCGGAACAGGAAACCATCCTGCAATGCGATCTTGGTATTATATTTTTCCCGCAGCAAAAACACATTAGCGGCAGCCGCATCACTTGATCGCATGCCTGCCTTATGCATATATTCGCGTATGATCTGCATATCCTCTGTCTGGGGTGTGCGCCAATCCAGCATTCTGCTTATCCGATCCTTTCTTTCAAGTCTTAATTGTAGCGTATTTTAGGCTTTTTCTCAACCGGTATCATAAAAAAGCGTTCTGCTTGCAGAACGCTCGCGCCGAGCGCGGTTGCGATAGCAACATCTTCCTTACGCGCGAGTGCGCATCCCCCGGAGGGCTTTTTACCATAGGGAATTGCGGAGCAATTTCCTATAAGGTAAAAAAGA
>JAGBMJ010000013.1 GCA_017634975.1 Lachnospiraceae bacterium
CACTCACAATGTATTCTTTAGTAGTAAGCTGGAACTCGCTACTACCGTAGACAGCGCATTTGACGAATGGAGTAAGCCCAATGAGCAGCTTCGCACTTTATGCAGTTTTAAGTAAAAATATTAATGTCGTTTACTATAACTATCTGCAAAAAACAGAAAATTTGAGAGGAGGCAGGGGTTATGGTAAGCAATATCTGTCAGAATTGCGGGGGATTGATGGAATGGACAGGGGATCGCCGGAAGATGCGCTGTCCTTTTTGTATGTCGGAATTTCTGATCGAAGAGAGGGAGACGGATGCTTTTGATAAGGCGAATGTGATCGATCCGCTGCTGTTCCGTTCCGAGTGGGATATCAGTAAACTGCGTGAAAAGAGTAACGGCAAGGATTTTATCACGGAATTCCTGACGGGCGTGAATGAAGTGGGTTCGGCGGAAAAGGAACAGGAGAACCTGTTTAAGATCCTGTCCAAGAGCGATAACAGTGATATGGCAACGGAATCGATCCATCCGGAGCTGTTCAGGACTGCAGTACAGAGAGTGGCATCGGTGCTGGAACCGGGGGAGAAGCCTCTGGTATACCAGAACTCCGGTCTGTTCTCAAAAGGAAAAGAGGGCAGCGTGATCACGGACCGCAGGACGATCACTTACGATACGAAAAAAGTCATGTTTGAACTGCACAAGGACATTCGTTCCTTGCAGCTTGATAACGGTGGCGATATTCCTTCGATCCGTGTCAATGAGCAGTTTGCGGTACGTTTCTCGATGATCGGCACAGGATACAAAGGTACCGGTGCTGCTGCGGCCATGATCTGCCTGTATGCGTTTGCGCAGGAGCCGGATCTGAAACAGATCCGACTGGTATAAAATGAAGCTCTGTCTGGTTGGCTCGTCCGGAGGGCATCTGCGTACGGATTACACCGGTTTCACCTATGATCCGAAGAACAAAGACAGATGGTATCATATCACCAATAGTCAGGTATGGGGCAACGGTGAGATCACCAATCAGAGCATCGAAGGCGGAGAGATCACACGCAAAGTAGTCAGCGGTGTGGTAGTCGATTGCTAATTGTAGCATTTACACTTATGAGCGGCGGCTTATACAAGCCGCCGCTGTTTGCAGGAATGATGTGAAAAGGATCCGGTATTACCGGATCCTTTTTAAGAATTACAGGTGTTACATAACATTCGGATCAATTCCATTGGCCAGACATAACTGACGAAGTTTCTCCAAATCCGATCTGGCATCGTTGAACTCGGATTTTTGCATCGTATAGTGCAGCATCATGTCATTGCGCAGGGTTACAGATATTGTGCCGGTGGCATTTCTGTAAGTGTTTTTTGGGTTCTGGTTTGTTTTGCTCATTTCTCCTCCTTTGATAAGATACGAAACGAAAGAGAAAAAGCAGAAAATGTCCTTCAGAAACTTTCGTTCCGCAGGTTGTTATTTGCAAAATACACCGGACTGTGGTAAACTAGACATTCATAGTATTTATTGATGGTGAGGTATTTATGAGATTTATTTCCTGGAACGTCAACGGGCTGCGGGCCTGTGTCGGGAAAAACTTCACAGAGTATTTTACGGAAGCGGATGCGGATATCTTCTGCCTGCAGGAGACCAAGATGCAGGAGGGGCAGCTGGCGCTGGATACGCCGGGCTATCACCAGTATTGGAACTATGCGGAGAAGAAGGGCTATTCCGGAACGGCAATCTTTACGAAGATGGAACCGCTGTCGGTATCCTACGGCATCGGTGTGGAGGAACACGATCACGAAGGGCGCGTGATCACACTGGAATTTGGGGACTTTTACTTTATCACCGTGTATGTGCCCAATTCCCAGGACGGTCTGAAGCGTCTGGACTACCGTATGCGGTGGGAAGATGATTTCCTGGCATATATTAAGAAACTGGATAGGAAGAAACCGGTGATCTACTGCGGCGACCTGAACGTGGCCCACGAGGAGATCGACCTGAAGAATCCGAAGACTAATCATATGAATGCGGGCTTTACGGATGAAGAAAGGGCTAAGTTCGGCGCGGTGCTGAATGCCGGCTTTATCGATACCTTCCGCTACTTCTATCCGGAGCAGGCGGATATCTATTCGTGGTGGTCCTATCGAATGCAGGCGCGGAGCAGGAACGCGGGCTGGCGCATCGATTACTTTGTGGTATCGGAGCGCCTGAAGGACCGGCTGGCGGATGCGAAGATCCACACGGAAGTGCTGGGCTCGGACCACTGCCCGGTGGAACTGGAATTAAAAGAGAAATAGTTCGGAGGTGTGTCTATGATCTCAGGAAAAGTCGTGAAACAGGGATTGAAGAGAGTCATCGCAGCAAGTCCGATGATCGGGCTGGCTCTGGTTTCGGCGGTGATCACGAAGTATATTGTAGATGACATCAGGGAAAAACATGGAAAAAAGGATACGGATGACGTGGAGATCGTGATCCTGGATCCGGAAGAAGAGGATGATCAGAAGGACTGATCACACCGCATCCGTCGCCCGTGGCGACACAGGAATTAAGGAATAATAACAGAGGATAGGTGAAAGCAACATGACAAACAAAGGGAAATATTATTTAACAACGGCGATCGCATACACATCCGGTAAGCCGCACATCGGCAACTGCTACGAGATCGTCCTGGCGGACAGCATCGTGCGTTACAAGAGAGCGGACGGATATGATGTGCATTTCCAGACCGGAAGCGACGAACATGGACAGAAGATCGAGACCCGTGCCATCGAAGAGGGCATGACGCCGAGAGAGTTTGTGGATATGACCGCAGGGACGATCAAGCATCTGTGGGATATGATGGGAACGTCCTATGACCGCTTCATCCGTACGACGGATCCGGATCATGAGCGGCAGATCCAGAAGATTTTCAAGAAAATGTATGACAAGGGCGATATTTACAAGGGTGCTTATGAAGGCAAGTATTGCACCGAGTGTGAGGCATTCTACACCGAGACGCAGCTGGTCGACGGCAAATGCCCGGTCTGCGGCGGCAACGTGCATGACGAAAAGGAAGAGGCTTATTTCTTCAAGATGAGCAAATATGCGGATCGCCTGATCGAGCATATCAATACTCATCCGGAGTTTATCCAGCCGGTATCGAGAAAGAATGAGATGATGAACAACTTCCTTCTGCCGGGCCTGCAGGATCTGTGCGTATCCCGTACCTCCTTTAAATGGGGCATCCCGGTGGATTTTGATGAGAAGCATGTCGTATATGTATGGCTGGATGCACTGAGCAACTACATCACCGGTATCGGTTATGATGCAGACGGCAACAGCAGTGATCTTTATAAGAAAAACTGGCCGGCAGATCTGCATCTGATCGGTAAGGATATCATCCGTTTCCATACCATTTACTGGCCGATCTTCCTGATGTCTCTGGATGAGCCGCTGCCGAAGCAGATCTTCGGGCATCCGTGGCTGCTGCAGGGCGGGGAGAAGATGAGTAAATCCAAGGGCAACGTGATCTATGTGGACGATCTGATCAACATCTTCGGTCTTGATGCGGTGCGTTACTTCGTACTGCACGAGATGCCGTATGAAAACGACGGTACCATCACGTGGGAGCTGATGACGGAGCGTGTAAATTCGGATCTGGCAAATACCCTGGGCAACCTGGTGAACCGAACCGTGGCGATGACTAACAAGTATTTCGGCTGCACGGCAGCAGATAAGGGTGTGGCAGATGCGGCCATCGATGACGATCTGAAAGCAGTTGTGACCGGTGCCTATGATAAGGTAGAGAAGCTGATGGATACGCTGCATGTGGCAGATGCCCTGACGGAGATATTCAATGTATTTAAGCGTCTGAACAAGTATATCGACGAGACGGAGCCGTGGAAACTGGCAAAGGATGAGGCTGCAAGCGACCGCCTGTCTACCGTACTCTATAATCTGTGCGAAGGTATTATGACCGGTGCATCCCTGCTGGCACCGTTTTTGCCGACGACGGCGGACAAGATCGCGGCACAGCTGGGAGCAAAGCTGCGTGCGTTTGATCAGCTGGGCACTTTCGGGCTGCAGGAGAACAAGAGCTTTCACGTGACCGATGCTCCGGAGATCCTGTTTGCAAGACTGGATAAGGAAGAGATCGCAAAGAAGGCGGAAGAGGTACAGGCACGTCAGCGTGAGGAATATGTGGCACACCAGAAGAAGGCGACCGCAAATCTGCTGGCAGCCGGCAAGATCTCGCAGGAAGAGGCGGATGCGAAGCTGAAGGCACTGGGCGGAGCGGAAGAGAAGGCCGTGCACGTGGAGACAAAGGAAGAGATCACCTTTGATGACTTTGGAAAGCTGCAGTTTGTGGTGGGCGAGATCGTGAAGTGCGAGGAAGTGCCCAAGTCCAAGAAGCTGCTGTGCTCCCAGGTGAAGATCGGTGACCGTACGGTGCAGATCGTATCCGGCATCAAGGCCTGGTACAAAGCAGAGGAAATGGTGGGCAAGAAGGTCATGGTACTGCTGAACCTGAAGCCGGCCAAGCTGGCGGGCGTACTCAGCGAGGGCATGCTGCTGTGTGCCGAGGATGCGGAAGGCAACGTGGTCCTGATGACTCCGGAGAAGGACGTACCGTCCGGCTCCGAGATCGGTTGATTCAGGGAAATAAGAGTATGAAAAGAGATGGAAACGGCGTCGGACTGGTCGTATTACTGATCTCGGTGCTTTTGCTGATTTATTTTGCGCTGACTTCGGCATCGAAGGAGCTGAACGAGCTGACGCAGACGCAGGATCAGATCAGTACCAATCAGGAAGAAGTTGAAGAGATGGGCGAGGCGATGCAGGGGATCAAGACCCAGATCGAAGACGGCTACGATAACCTGGATAAGCAGATCGCCGATGAATAAACCATGTATTTTAGTGTATATGTAAAAGCCCTGAAGCAGCGGCGGAATATCACGATCCTGCATGCTACGGAACAGGACTGGGAAGATGCGATGGCATTGTGCTGGCGTGTTTTCCGGAAGACGGATGCCAAAGATTATTCCGTGGAAGGCTGCGAGAGTTTTCTGCGTTTTATTTCTGACAATATGCTCAAGCGGATGTTTCTGCTGGGGCGGTATCGTATGTATGTGGCAAAGGACGCCGGCCGGATCGTGGGAGTGATCTCCATCCGCGAGCATAATCATATCTCGCTTCTGTTTGTGGATGAGAGGTATGAGCACAGCGGTATCGGCCGGGCGCTGATCGGCTGTGTGATGGATTACCTTTGTGACCGAAAAGTACTGCCGCTGGACAATGAAGACGAGAAGATACCGGATATACTGTACGAAAAGGATCCGGGGGATTTCTGCACGGTCAATGCGGCACCGTATGCATGGGAATTCTATAAGAAACTTGGTTTTGAGCGTTTCGCCGATGCTTTCGAGCGGGAGGGGATCATTTCAGTTCCGATGAAACTCCAAAAATAGTGTTTTCGTCAATATGACGAAACGCGTACGCAGGATTTCGGCGCTCGGTCAATGGAATTCTCTTATGTAATCCGTTATAATCCCAAATAGTGAAACAAGTGCATTAATGCCGTGCTAACGGCGATCAAAAATACCTAGGAGGTAATATCAAAATGGCAAGTCTTTCTTTGAAGAATGTCTGCAAGGTTTATCCGAACGGTTTCGAAGCTGTTAAGGATTTCAACCTGGAGATCGCAGACCAGGAATTCATCATCTTCGTAGGTCCTTCCGGATGTGGTAAGTCCACCACACTGCGTATGATCGCAGGTCTGGAAGACATCAGCTCCGGTGAGCTGCGCATCGGTGACCGTCTGGTAAACGACGTAGAGCCGAAGGATCGTGATATCGCGATGGTATTCCAGAACTACGCTCTGTATCCGCATATGACCGTGTACGATAACATGGCATTCGGTCTGAAGCTTCGTAAGGTTCCTACCGATGAAATCGATAAGATGGTTAAAGAAGCAGCTAAGATCCTGGATCTGGTTCCGTTGTTGGAGCGTAAGCCGAAGGCTTTGTCCGGTGGTCAGAGACAGCGTGTTGCTATGGGCCGTGCAATCGTTCGTAACCCGAAGGTATTCCTGATGGACGAGCCTCTGTCCAACCTGGATGCAAAACTTCGTGTACAGATGAGAATTGAGATCGCTAAGCTGCACCAGAGACTGGGCACCACCATCATCTACGTAACACATGACCAGACCGAGGCTATGACACTTGGTACCCGTATCGTTGTTATGCGTGACGGTGTGGTTCAGCAGGTAGATACCCCGCAGAACCTGTATGACAAGCCGGTGAACCTGTTCGTTGCAGGTTTCATGGGATCTCCGCAGATGAACTTCCTGGATGCTGTAGTAGAAGTTCAGGGCGAGACCGCATACCTGAAGATCGCTGACAAGTCCATCCCTCTGAATGCAGAGAAGTCCAAGAAGATCATCGATGGTGGTTATGACGGCAAGACCGTTACCTTCGGTATCCGTCCGGAGGACGTATATGACAGCGAGATGATGGTAGAAGCTAATCCGCTGAGCGTATTCGAAGCTACCATCCGTGTATACGAGCTTCTGGGTGCTGAAGTATTCCTGTACTTCGATCTGGATGAGTTCCCGATGACCGCACGTGTGGATCCGAGAACAACCGCAAGACCGGGCGATGTAGTACGTTTCGCTTTCGATACCGACAAGATTCACGTATTCGACAAGGAAACCTCTCAGATCATCACCAACTAATCTTAAAAGAGAGACTTTTGAGCCGCCGGGCAGAGATGCCCGGCGGTTTTTGTCATATAGGAAACAGCTCTGCTGGCGGAACGCTTTGAAAAGGACAGCTCCCTGCATATTTGACACACTTATGGGGATGGCGTAAAATGAGTTATGTTGATGATTCACCCCGGCTTCCCATGGAGGGTGCAGTGTGCCGGTAGAGCGAAACGCCGGATGAAGGGAATCTGCAGATATAAAAAGGTATATAATACATGGACAGAACAAAACGATTGGAAACAGCATTAAGGGATCTGGAGGAAGCAGGACGCATCGGCTCTGCGGAGGTGGAGTATCTCCTGGAGGCGATGCAGCAGGAAGACAGCATAGAGCAGTTTTTTGAGGAACTGCTGCACGGACGGATTTCCGTAAACGAGAATGATCTGATCCGGAGGGCGAAGAAACTGAATCTGGATTTGGAAGCGAAGTGGATCGTCTACCATATTCAGACGGCCTATCCGGCGGAAGCCCGCGAGCTTTTGGGACAGATGTATTCCGATCCGCAGGAAGCGGTTTTTCTGGACGGAAGCCCGGAGATGCTGCGCCTGCTCCTGATGGCTGCAGAGAAAGATGTGGAGCAGCAGGCAAAAGAGACGGCAGAGCAGATCGTGAGTATGATCAATACCGAGCTGATGGAAAAGGTCTATGTCGGATACAGCGATGTCTGTGAGACAATCACCCTGCAGGATGCGGATGCCAAGGCGGGCATGGCGCTGGAGATCCTGCGGACCTTCTATGAGGAACGTTTGGAAGCCGGGTACGGATCCCTTGGCATCGGACGATTGATCTACAGCATACAGAAGGAAGACTGCGAAGCATTTCTGGAAGAGTATTTTGGTGAAAAACACGAACTGGAGCTTTCCGAGGAAGAGCTGCAGACGGTGAACAAATTCTTTGAGAAGAACTTAAATATTTCCGAGACTGCTCGGGATCTCTTTATGCACCGTAACACTCTGGTCTACCATCTGGAAAAACTCCAGAAAAAGACCGGCCTGGACATTCGCCGCTTCGACGACGCCATGACGCTCAAGATCGCCCTGATGGTAGAGCGGTTTATCGAAAAGTAGTGACCGGCCCCCGGGCGGTATGCACCGGCGCGAGCGTTCTGCAAGCGGAAAGAGCTTCTGGAGAAATGCAGACCGCTTTATGAATACTCCTGGCTGGTAGCAAAGATCCGCGAGTATAGTGCTCAAATGGAAGTGGAAAATGCTGTAGACCGGGTGCTGAAAGAAATGCCGGATAGCTTTGGAATCAAAACCTTTCTGGTGACGAATCGTGAGGAGGTGCGTATGAGTGTCTTGACAGAATATGATGAAGCACAAACGATGGCATATTTTAAGGAGGAAGGCAGAGAAGAAGGTGAGGAGCGGCAGCTCATCAAGCAGATCTGTCGTAAATTGCAGAAGGGAAAGTCTGTGGAGCAGATCGCGGAAGATCTGGATGAGGATGAGGTGCGTATTCAGGTGCTGTGCGATGTGGCGGCAGATTTTGCTCCCGATTATGATATTGATAAGGTTTTTGAAGCAGTTCTTGCACAAAAAAGGCATTCCTTGTAGAAAAGTAAGTTATAGGTGAACTGTCACCGTGGCTCGTCCTTTTCCGGCCCGGCTGTGGCAATATATCATTGATCTGTAGCGCTTTCCATGAAAATGGAGAGCGTTTTTTAAGTAAAATTTTTGCAAAAATAAATGGGAAAATACATACTTTTGGCGGTAGTGGAAATATTTTTTCTGTGATAAAATCACGCAGATTGATCATCATGGTTGGCACGTGATGAGAATAAAATTCTAAACGGAGGGAAGAGAATGAAGAAACTGAGACGATTTTTGGCAATGCTGTTGACGTTGCTCCTGTGTGTGGGTGAGTTTGCAGCCATGGGGCTTACGGTGCATGCAGCAAATGAGTATGACCTATGGGTCGGCGGTGTACGTGTTACCGATGATAACAAAGATGATATCGGCGGCGTTACCGGAGATGGTGCAAAGGCAAGCTATGATCCGGATACCAAGACTTTGTCTTTTAAGAATGTTACGGGGTTTGCCGGCACTCAAAATGATGCATATATATACACAAAAGATGACCTTACGATCGAAGGAAATGTTTCAGCCGACTGCGATTATAATTATGGCATCCTGACAGAAAAAAGCGTGACAATAAAAGGGGATGTCGACTTTGACGAAACTGATATTAGAGTGGAAGATCTTATTATAGATGGTGGTAGTCTTTCGGCGTCTAACAATGATATTGGTGCTGCATTAAATTGCTCAAATCTATGGGTCAAATCAGGAAAGGTTGCAGCAGGAAAAGGTAATCCTTATCCGGGCGGGGCAATTTCCGTAAAAAACTTAAAAATAGAAGATGGAAGTGTCATAGGAAATACTGTATACTACGATACTGCAGTTTATGTGGGAAAACTGACGATGACAGGTGGTTTGTTGTATGCAGGCAATGATGATTGTGATGGTAATCCGTCTATAATAATAGGGGAGATTACTTCGGAAGAATCGATTGTAGTTCAAAAGCCGGTAGGAGGAAAAGTAGTAAAAGGTTCTTCCGGATATTGGATTGCTGATAGCGAGGGTAATACTGCCCACGATGTTATTCTTATATACGGTGAATTTCTTGGACTTTGGGTCGGGGGTATACCCGTTACCAGTACGAACAAAGACGATATCCCCGGCGTTACCGGAGAAGGAGCAAAGGCAAGTTATGACCCGGATACCCAGACTTTAACGTTTGAGAATGTTACGGGTTTTGCCGGTACTTCCAGTGATGCATATATATACACAAAGGATGACCTGACAATCGAAGGAAATGTTTCAGCCGACTGCGATTATAATTATGGCATCCTGGCAGAAAAAAGCGTGACAATAAAAGGAGATGTCGACTTTGACGAAACTGATATTAGAGTGGAAGATCTTATTATAGAGGGTGGAAGTCTTTCTGCGTCTAACAATGATAGTGGTGCTGCATTAAATTGCTCAAATCTATGGGTCAAATCAGGAAAGGTTGCAGCAGGAAAAGGTAATCCTTATCCGGGCGGGGCAATTTCCGTAAAAAACTTAAAAATAGAAGATGGAAGTGTCATGGGAAATACTGCATACTACGATACTGCAGTTTATGTGGGAAAACTGACGATGACAGGTGGTTCGTTGTATGCAGGCAATGATGATTGTGAGGGTAATCCGCCTATAATAATAGGTGAAATTACTTCGGCAGATTTGATCACTGTCGAAACGCCTGTAGGCGGACAGATCATAAAAGGGGATCCCTGTTATTGGATTGCTGATAGTGAGGGCAATAATACGTCAGATGTCATTCTTAAGGGGAGCAAGGATTATAATCTCTGGGTAGGTGATAAGCGGGTTACATATGAAAACAAGGACGATATCCTCGGGGATGGTAAGGCCAGTTTTGATCCGACAACACAAACGCTGAGTTTTGATAATGCAACAATTGCAACTGCCTACGATTATAAAGATGGCAGAAAAGCCGGAATCTATGCTGAAAAAATGTCACTCACCATTGACGGAAAAGTAAGCATTGTTCCGGAAGGCATTGATAGTACTTTCTTTGGCGTATACCTTAAAGGAACCGGAACGCAGAAACTGACTTTTGACGGTGATGTAACGATAAGTGGGTATAATAATGGTGTACTCGGGGAAAATGCGGAAATCGTTATTGCTGACGGAAAGGTGGATATAGATTCAAAGAAGTGTGCTTATCAGAGCAATGTTGGGATCACTTTGGGAGAGGATGTGGAAGTGCTCTCTCCTGCCGGAACAGAATTTAAGGTTCTGGATGGGTATTACTTCCTGGTTGATTCTGCGTCGGGAACAAGAATTGCAAAGGCGACGATCGGAACCACAAAAGAATCTTATACCGTAACCTTTAATAAGAATGGTCATGGTGATGATATTGCTGCGGCTACGGTTAAGGAAGGAGAAAATGTATCGAAGCCTGAAGCTCCGACAGCAGCCGGATGGGTATTCGGTGGATGGTACACGGATGCAGATTGTACTACGGAGTATGACTTTACCAAGGCGGTAACAGGTGATCTGGAACTCTACGCAAAATGGACCAAAGAGAAAATCGATGTCTCCGGCGTAACGCTGGATAAGACAGCAGTATCGCTGGTGGAAGAAGAAACGGTAACGCTGGAGGCAACGGTAGCGCCGGACGATGCAACAGACAAGACAGTGACCTGGTCTTCGAACAAGACAGGCGTAGCAACCGTAGATGCGGACGGTAAGGTAACAGCCGTAAAGGCCGGAACGGCAACGATCACGGCGACAGCAACGAACGGAACGGATGCTGTAACGGATGACCAGACCGCGACCTGCACTGTGACGGTAACAGCTGCGGAGGAACCGAAGGTAGATGTGACGGGTGTCACCCTGAACAAGATCACCATGGAATTGACGGAAGGAACGACCGGAACCTTAACGGCAACCGTGGTACCGACGGATGCAAGTGATAAGACCGTGATCTGGTCTTCTGACAAGACAAGCGTAGCAACCGTAGATACGAACGGTAAGGTGACGGCAGTAAAAGCCGGAACGGCGATCATTACCGTAATGGCAACGAACGGAACGGATGATGAGGCAGACGACAAGACTGCGACCTGCACTGTGACGGTAACGGCAGCGGAGGAACCGAAGGTAGATGTGACGGGTGTCAGCCTGAACAAGACCACCATGGAATTGACGGAAGGAACGACAGGAACCTTGACGGCAACGGTAGCACCGGAGGATGCAAGTGATAAGACCGTGATCTGGTCTTCTGACAAGACAAGCGTAGCAACCGTAAATACGGACGGTATGGTAACGGCAGTAAAAGCCGGAACGGCGATCATTACGGTAACGGCAACGAACGGAACGGATGATGAGGCAGACGACAAGACTGCGACCTGCACTGTGACGGTAACAGCTGCGGAGGAACCGAAGGTAGATGTGACGGGTGTCACCCTGAACAAGACCGCATTGGAACTGACGGAAGGAACGAGCGGGACCCTGACGGCAACGGTAGCACCGGAGGATGCGACGGATACGACGGTGACATGGAAGTCAAGCGATGAGGCGGTAGCAACGGTAGATAACAGTGGTAAGGTAACGGCAGTCGCAGCCGGAAGCGCAAAGATCACGGCAACGGCAACGAACGGAACCGAGGATACTGATGACGACAAGACCGCGACCTGCACTGTGACCGTAACGGAAGAAGAAATACCGAAGGTAGATGTGACGGGTGTCACCCTGAACAAGACCGCATTGGAACTGACGGAAGGAACGAGCGGAACCCTGATGGCAACGGTAGCCCCGGAGGATGCGACGGATGCGACTGTGACCTGGAAGTCGGATGATACGGGTGTGGCAACCGTGGATAATAGCGGTAAGGTAACGGCAATAAAGGCCGGAACGGCTACGATCACGGTAACGGCAACCAACGGAACCGATGATACAACGGATGACAAGACGGCGACCTGCAAGGTAACGGTAAAGGAAGCAGAAGTACCGAAGGTAGATGTATCGGGTGTCAGCCTGAACAAGACTACATTGGAACTACAGGAAGGCAAGACCGGAACGTTGACGGCAACGGTAGCACCGGAGGATGCGACGGATGCGACCGTGACCTGGAAGTCGGATGATACGGGTGTGGCAACCGTGAATAACAGTGGCAAAGTAACGGCAGTAAAAGCCGGAACCGCAACCATCACGGTAACGGCAACGAACGGAACCGATGATACCAAAGATGATCAGACAGCAACTTGTACAGTAACGGTAACAGAAGCGGAGGCCCCGAAGGTAGATGTCTCTAAAGTGACGTTGGATCAGGATACCGTATCTCTTACAGAAGGAGAGAAGGTAACGCTGGAGGCAACAGTAGCACCGGACGATGCAACAGACAAGACAGTAACCTGCTCTTCGGATAAGGAAAGTGTAGCAACCGTAGATGAATCCGGTGTGGTAACGGCAGTAAAGGCCGGAACAGCAACGATCACAGTAACGGCAACGAACGGAACGGACGATACTGCAGATGACAAGACAGCAACCTGTACAGTAACGGTAACAGAGAAAGAAATCCCGAAGGTAGATGTGAGTGGTGTTACACTGAACAAGACAGAATTAACACTGCAGGAGGGAAAAACAGGAACACTGATCGCAACGGTAGCACCGGAGGACGCTGCCTGCAAAGATGTGATCTGGTCATCCGGCGATAAGACCGTAGCGATCGTCGATGCAGACGGTGTGGTCGCAGCAATGAAGGCCGGAACAGCAACGATCACAGTAACGGCAACGAACGGAACGGACGATACTGCAGATGACAAGACTGCAACCTGTAAGGTAACTGTAACAAAAGAAGAAGTACCCACAGTAGATGTAACCGGTGTGATCCTGAACAAGGCGAAGCTGAACCTGACGGTTGGTGCAACATCTACGCTTACAGCATATGTAAAGCCGGTGGATGCAGCAGATCCGAGAGTCAGCTGGAGCAGCACGGATGAATCAGTAGCAACGGTAGATGAAAACGGAAAAGTAATGGCTGTTTCCGAAGGAACGACTAGCATCACAGTAAAGACTGTGGACGGTGGCTTCACGGCATCCTGTGAAGTGAATGTTACAAAGGAAGAAGTGAAACTGACCGGCATTAGTATCGATCCTACGGAACTGAAACTGGAGGAGGGCGAGACAGCGACCCTGATCGTAGGCATGGTACCGGAGGATGCTACCGAGCAGAAGGTGGTATTCAGCAGCAGTGACGAAGCAGTCGCAACGGTAGATGCAGGCGGAAAGGTGACAGCAGCGGGAGCAGGTACGGCAACGATCACCGTAAAGACGGAGGACGAAGCATTTTCTGTTTCCTGTGAAGTGACGGTAGAAGCCAAGACGACCGTAACAGTAACGGGTGTTAGCCTGAACAAAGTTGCCCTGGAACTGGCAGCCGGTAAGACGGCAGAACTGGTGGCAACCGTAGCACCGGAAGATGCGCCGAACAAGGATGTGACCTGGAGCAGCGACAAGCCTGCAGTGGCAACCGTAGATGAAAACGGTAAGGTAACGGCAGTCGCAGCTGGTGAGGCTACCATCACCGTGACCACAGTGGAAGGGGAACAGAAGGCAAGCTGTACTGTCAATGTAGTGAAAAAGACGGAGATCAGCGCAAATACCTTCTCTCTGAAAGAGGCGGCAGAAGGTGTGCCTGTGATCAACAACAGCGATTATACCCTGATCGTGGTGATCGATCCTGAGAATGGTGCGATCAAGTCTGCAACGATCTATGGCCCGGATGGCAAGGTGGCAACGGAGATCGATTCCTATATCGTAAATATCGTTACCGAGTATGCTGCGGACGGAAAGACACCGAAGACCTTCTATTCACTGGTATTTACGGACGGCAGGTGGGATACCAAATACGATTCTGCTACAAAGGGCGCGTATGAGTATAAGGGCGTAGAGTATTTTGTAGCCGGAGGTGTGGTAAACCAGAATGCAAACGGTCTGATCTATACCGGCGCGGACGGCTGGAGATTCCTGGCTGCAGGCCACGTAGTTACAGATCACGAAGGTCTGGTAATGTATGCAAACGAGTGGTTCTGGATCGACAATGACGGCAAGTGTGATGATACCTATGCAGCAATCGTGAAGTGGAACGGAGCAGACTTCCTGGTACACGGCGGCAGACTGCGTACGGATTATACCGGCTTCACCTACGATCCGCAGAACACGAGCAAGTGGTATCATATCACCGCCGGTCAGGTATGGGGCGAAGGTGAGATCACGGATCAGAGCATCGAAGGCGGCGAGATCACACGCAATGTGGTAAAAGGTGCGGTTCAGTAAAATACCTACTTTTGGCGGTATCGCATCTCCGGATTCTATGATACTATATCAAAGAATCCGGAGATTTTTTATATTATGAACCGATTAAACTATGTAAATAAAAAGATCGCATTCCTGTTTGCCCTGCTGTTTCTCATGGGGATCGTATTCACGATGATCCCTGTGCATGGTCTGCGACCGCATCACATAGCGACTTTTGCCTATCTTGTCATGATCATGATGTGGTCGGTTACCATACAGACAAGGGTAACAGACCGACAGATCGGCCGGCGCATCCTGATCGCCTGCTTTTTTATGGTATTGCTGTTTGTTCTCAGGATGTGCAAGTTTTCCTACTTTCCGAATGTGACCATGGCCCGGCTTTATATATGGTATGCGTATTCGATCCCGCTGACGTTTATACCTCTTTTTTTCTTCCTTGCGGCGCTTTACGTGGAACCGGTCGAAAATCGGGAAAGGGTTCGGAAGATCGAGAACGTATTGCTATTGACCAATGCGGCATTCGCCGTTGTGATCATGACGAATGAGCTGCATTCGTTTGTTTATAAGATCACCGTATATCCGGACAAGGAATACACCCACGAATGGTTTTATTATATGCTGCTGTTTTGGAGGATCGCCCTGGCGATGGCGACGATCGTTATCCTGTTTCGGAAATGTTCTATTACTGCAGCCAGAAGGAAGTGGTACATTCCCGCGGTTTTTATTGCATTGAGTTCGGTGCTGCTCATATGGTATCTCATTAACGGCGGGGCACCGAAGATCGGTACACACAAGCTGTTTCAGTTCCATGAGGCTTTGTGCATTCCGTATATGATGGCGTTTGAAAGCATGATCCTGATCGGTATGATACCGGCCAATTCCGGATACCGGATCCTGTTTGACCATTTAAGCATAGGAGCTGCGGTTTATGACAGTGAGGACCGGCAGGTCATGGCATCCCGTAAATGGAGAGAAGACGGAGAAGATGAAGACCACCGTGTATGCAGGGAACCCATACAGGGAGGCTGTGTCCGATGGCTGCAGGATCTTTCGGCGGTAAATGAGATCAATCGTTCCATCGAGACGGTAAAGGAAAGTCTGGAAGATGAAAATGAACTGATACGTCAGGAAAATGAGATACGCTCGGAGCGTATCCGTGTGGAAACCAGAAACCGGCTGTATAACCGGATCGCCGAGGCAGTCCGGACCCGCGCGATCCGTGTGGATGAACTGCTTGCGGGAATCTGCAGAAGTGCAGCATGGCCTTCCGAAGAAACGGAGAAATTTTTTACAGCCGGACAAGGTCAGGGAACAAAAAAGGAGGCGGAAGACACCAGGGACAGGATCGTATACGCAATGATCATGAGTGCGTACATCAAAAGGATGGGAAACCTGATCCTGCTTACCGATACCGGATCGCTTGTTTCCTCTGAAGAACTGGCGCTCGCCGTAAGTGAGTCACTGGAGTATCTGAAACTGAAAGGAAGCATGGTACAGATCTGTCGGGAAGGGAACATGGAACTTCCGCCGAGATTTGTATTGCTGGCCTACGAGTTGTTTGAAGAGACGATCGAAGATATATGGCTTCGGATCAATACGGTCATGGTTTCTCTTATCTGCAGTGATGACTTTGAATTCCGGATCGCACTCGATGCGCCGGCAGAGGCAATCTCGTCCACATGGAAAGACAAAGAGCTGCGTTCGGCCGGAGCGAAGCTTACGGTGCGGTATGAAGATGAAACCTATTATATCAGTCTGAAGGTTTCGGCAGCCGCGCTTCGGGATAAGAAGGAGGTGGTACTATGACTTATTCATCGCTTCCGGAAATCTACCGAACCGTTCTGCTGATTTTTGCAACGGTCATACTCATTGTATTGATCTATGCGATCGTACAGATCGTAGGACTTGCAGGCAGAAAACATTATCTCCTCTCTATGGTGGCGATGTTTCTGCTGACCTTTGTGCTTTATCAGGGAATGATCATGTATCAGGAAGGGGATATCGGATCGTTTGACGTTTCGCTTGCTATCCTGATCCCGCTGCTTTTGGGACTCTTTGCGGCTGCGCTTTTGGCACATGCGGGAATCCGGCGATGGCGTAGCGGGAACATCTCTGCAATGTCTGTAAAAGAGGCGGTAGACCGGCTGCCGGCAGGGGTCCTGTGTTATACCGGGGACAAGATTCCCGTTATCGTAAATGAAAGCATGGATGTGATCAGCCGCAGACTGACCGGCAGATCGCTGACAGATGTGGAGGTGTTGTGGGAAGAGCTGGTGAAACGCTCCGGAAAGGAAAGCATATCCGAACATGACCCACTCATCATCAATGATGGGGAGAAAGCCTACAGCTTCCAAAGAAGTACCGTGCAGGTCAACGGCCTGGATGTGTACGAACTGTCTGCGGAGGATGTTACCGCAGAATACGAACTCGGAAGGGAACTGGAGGAGGCACGTAAACGGGCAGAGCTGATCAACAAGCGTTTGAAAGCTTTGATGGAATCGATCGATCATTTGAGTATGAACCGGGAACTGCTGGGGTTAAAGAGTGCACTCCATGATAATATCGGACAGAGCATACTGATCGCAAGACGGTATCTCTATTCACCGGACAGTGTGGACCGGGAGCGGATGCTGCAGTTCTGGCAGGACAATATCCGGTATCTTGTAAGCGATGAGCATGAAAAATGGGAGCTGCCATACTACGCCATATCGAAGGAGGCAGACAGTCTCGGCATACACATCGATATCACGGGAAAGCTGCCGGACGAGCGGAGGCTGATTCCGGTGGTAGACACGGCGATCTCTGTGCAGATCGGCAATACATTGAAGCATACGAATGATACGACACTGATGATCCGTGTGAGTGAAACGGAAGATACCTACCGGATATGTCTCACGAACGGGCAGGTGAGCCGGGTGGAACCAATCGTAGAAGGCGGCGGTCTCGGAAGCATGCGCAGCGAAGTGGAATCCGTGGGCGGAAGTATGGAGATCAAGACGGAACCGGTATTTGCAATCGAATTGACGCTTCCGAAGGGAGAGGAAGAGTAAGTGCAGCGGTTTGCAGACATTGTGGCTGTAAATCGTAACAATCGTAGTGATTGAAAACAGAGCGGCGAGTGTGCTCTGTATAAGAAAGGCGAGTAAGAAAATGGGAAAACCATACAGAGTGGTCATAGCGGAAGATTTTCGTATCATCCGGGAAGTGTTTGAAAGTGCGGTAAGGCAGAGCGAAGAATATACGCTGGAGGCATCCTTTCCGACGGCAAAGGATGCCGTAAAGTATCTGGAGTCACACGCAGCGGAACTTGTGCTGATGGATGTGCTGATCCCGGGGAGTATGGACGGGATCGAAGCGGCGGGAATGATCAAGCGTATGAAGCCGGAGATCCGGATCATCATTGTCACTTCCATGCCGGAGCTGTCTTATGAGCGGAGAGCCAGAGAGATCGGCGTAGAGGGATTCTGGCAGAAGGAAGTGCAGGAGATCACCATCACGCAGATCATGGATCGTGTGATGGCCGGAGAGACGGTATATCCTGAGAGTCCGGTGGCGGTTCCGATCGGGGATGCGATCAGTACGGAGTTTACCGAGCGGGAGATCGAGATCTTACGGGAACTGGTAGCCGGAGCCTCCAATAAGGAGATCGCGGATAAGATGTGCCTGGAGGCTTCGACGGTCAAGATGCATATCTCCAATATGCTGCAAAAGACCGGTTACAAAAGCCGGCTGGAGCTGGCAGTCAAAGTAAGACACAACGGGCTGATCATAAACAGCTGACCGGGGTCAGAGAGAAACGCCGCGCAGTTCGGCATTCGGGATTGTTTCCCGTGCGATCTGCAGGAAGGTTTCGAGTTCCTCTGCGGAGAAAGCATCGAAATCCGTATCGGTGTGTGTCAGCAGACAGATCACGTTGTCACTCGGTTCGTAGGATTGAAGATAGTAGGCTTTGGCGCCGGCGATCCATGCTGCGATATCACGCATATCTTCAGGTGTATGCAGACCTTTGACCAGCGTGGTGCGGAACTCATAGTCGATGCCGCTGTGCATCAGAAAATCCACACTTTCTTCATAAGGGAGCAGCAGATCCGCCGTGGGTGTTAAGCCTGCGGTTTTTGCATAATCCGCCCGTGAGGACTTGATATCCATCGCAACTTTATCGATCAGGCCGTCCTTATAGAACTGTTTTAACAGATCCGGGCGGAAACCGTTGGAATCCAGCTTGACCAAAAGTCCCAGCGCTTTGATCTGCTGCAGAAACTCCGGCAGATCGGGCTGCAATGTCGGTTCTCCTCCGCTGATGCATACCCCTTCCAGGACATGGGCGCGTTTTCGGATCTTTGCCAGTATGCTTTCCGGCGGAAGCGGCTCCTCAAAATGTTCCGGCAGTACCAGACCGCCGTTCTGACAGAACGGGCAGCGCATGTTACAGCCCTGTGTAAAAACCGTGCAGGCCAGTTTGCCGGGATAGTCCAGTAATGTAGTTGGTAAGAATCCGCCGATGTTCATGCTTTGCTCCTTATCAGCCATGGGGACGGTTCTTATGGCAACAAGATCGAAGATCTTTAGCCACAAGAACCGTCCCCGTGGCTGCTTTTTTCATCGGCAATATTATAACACAGACGTCCGTGTATGCAAACCACCGAAACCATGGGGACGGACCTGATGGTTTTTGGTTGCGATTCACAGTTTTGACACATCGAAACACAGCATATATAATGGTGGCATTGACAGCAGAAAAACCGTGAGGTCCGTCCCCATGGTTTTTGACAGCAGAAAAACCATGAGGACCGTCCCCGTGGTTTGGGAGATGATATGGCAGGAATGCGGGAGCGCCGGGCGAGAAGGCGTGCGGAAAAAGCGATCGCGGCGGAGGCGGAAGCCAAACGTCAGGAGGCTTTGGATGAAAAATATATGAAGGCGGCGATGAAGCAGGCGCAGAAGGCGGCGGAACTGGGGGAAGTGCCTATCGGCTGCGTGATCGTGCATGCGGAAAAGATCATCGGCCGCGGCTATAACCGTCGCAACACGGATAAGAGTACCTTGTCGCATGCCGAGATCACGGCGATCCGTAAGGCGAGTAAGGTGATCGGAGACTGGCGGCTGGAGGATTGCACACTCTATGTGACCCTGGAACCCTGCCAGATGTGTGCCGGAGCTATCGTGCAGGCGCGGATCCCGCGTGTGGTGATGGGCTGCATGAACCCGAAAGCAGGATGTGCCGGCTCTGTTTTGAATATTCTGGAGATGAAGGAGTTTAATCATCAGGTGGATGTAACACGCGGTGTCTGCGAAGAGGAATGCAGCCGGATGCTGAAGGATTTTTTCACCGGGCTGAGGAAGCGTCTGAAGACGGAAGAGCGGAGGGAGAAATAAGATGGTTTTTTCGAGTATCATCTTTTTGTTCTGCTTCTTTTCCGTGGTTCTGTTTTTTTATTTCGGACCATGCCGGAAAAACATCACGGCAAAGAATATCTGTCTGCTGCTGGCCAGTCTGGTTTTTTATGCCTTTGGCGAAGGGCTGAACATACTGCTTTTGCTGTTCTCGATCGTTGTCAATTACGGCTTCGGACGTTTTCTGGCACCGGCGGATGGGGCAAAACACCGGAAGCTGCTGCTGACTCTGGCGGTAGCGATCGATCTGGGATTGTTGTTTGTCTATAAATATCTGGATTTTTTCATTACCAATGTGAACCGTCTGTTTCGCCTGGAGATCCCGATGACGGGGATCGCGCTGCCCATCGGTATTTCGTTCTTTACCTTTCAGGCATTGTCCTACATCATCGACGTATACCGCGGCAAGGTACCGCCGCAGAAAAATCCGCTGTATACCGGGCTTTATATCTCATTGTTTCCGCAGCTGGTGGCCGGTCCGATCGTCCGATACGAGACGATCATGGAGCAGATCTATGACCGGAAGGAAACATTAAGCGATTTTGCAGCAGGCGTGAAGCGGTTTATCTGCGGTATGGGAAAGAAGATCCTGCTGGCGGATATCATGAGTTTATTTGCAGATCGCATCTTGGCAAAGGTAGTCGGCGGAGAGAGCATCACGGTATCATTCGCATGGCTTGGAGCCCTGTGCTATACACTGCGTATCTATTATGATTTTGCCGGGTATTCCGATATGGCGATCGGTCTGGGACGGATGTTCGGCTTTACCTTTGAAGAGAATTTCAACTATCCGTACATCGCGAAGAACATCGGTGACTTCTGGCGCCGGTGGCATATCTCGCTGGCCAGCTGGTTCCGGGATTATGTGTATATCCCGCTGGGGGGCAGCCGTGTGAGCCTGTGGAAACAGTACCGTAACATACTGATCGTGTGGGCACTGACCGGTCTGTGGCATGGTGCTGCCTGGAATTATGTGCTGTGGGGACTTTACTATGCGATATTGCTTATGTTTGAGCGGGCCAGCGGGTACGGAAAGAAATGGCAGCTGCCGGATGTGCCGGCGCATATCGTCACGATCTTTCTGACCCTGATCGGTATGACGATCTTTGCCTCCCCGACGCTGGCAACGATGGGAAGATATCTGGGCATGATGTTCGGGATCGGGGCAGCCGGGCTGAGCGATGCCACGACACTGTTCTACCTGAAGGATAACTGGCTGTTCTTTGCAGGGGCCGTCACCTTTGCAATGCCGGCCGGCAAGTGGCTGGAGAAGAAAACGTGGGTATACGAGATACTGCTGTGTGCAGTATTTGCGGTATGTATCATTTATATCATCAAGGGTAATTACAGTCCGTTCATCTATTTCAACTTTTGAGTATGAAAAAAACAAAAAGCGAAGACAAGTTTATAGTAGTATTTTTCCTGGCGGTGATCTTTTTCTTCACCGCAGTCAATCTGTGGGAAATGGTGCGCAGTCTGGAACCGGACGGAAGGCGCAAAGGTCTGGAGAAGCTGGAACTGGTGCAGGATCATGCGATCAATGCCTGGGGAGCATTGCAGGCAGCGATGGGCAAGCGCCTGGCCTTTGGCAGTACGGTCTACGAAGATGTGACACTGCTGGATAACGGTGTGGCGACGATGGCAGACCAGTTCGGCGATATCACAGCGGGAATCGCCGGTGCGGAGGAAGCTTATGCGTTTGCACAGGAGATCGGGGCTGAGTATCTGTTCGTGGCGGTACCGAGCAAGGAGCACAGTGAAGAAGACCTGCCGGAGGGCGTGATCAGCTATGCCAATCAAAAGTATTATAATATGGTGGCTGCCCTGGAGGAACGCAGTATTCCGCACATCGCAATGCGGGATGTGCTGGAAGCGGACGGCGGTGAGTGGTATTCCTATTATTACCGCAGCGATCATCACTGGAAGAACAATGCGGCTTTCCTGGCGTATCAGACCATTTCGGATTATATGTTTTCGATGGGGCTGGACGGCGGCAGGCGGGAAGAAGCCCTGTCGGAAGAAAACTACGAGAAGAGGATCTACGAGCAGGTATTCCTGGGCACCCACGGACGTATGGCGGGCCGGTACTATACCGGACTGGATGACTACGATCTGTGGCTGCCGAAGTATGATACGGATTATACGCTGGACGTACCCTCGGAAGGGATCCATAAAGAAGGGACGTTCGAAGACTGTTTCGTAAACTATCAGAATGTAGCGCATTACAGTTTTGACTATTACGCATATTATACCTATCTGGATCGGGACTATGACCACATCCGTATAACGAACCGTAAGAATCCGGACGGACCGAAGCTGGTGATCATCCGTGATTCCGTGGCCGTACCGGTATCGGTATTTCTCGCGAGTCAGTGCAGCAGTATCGACCTGATCGACCTGCGCTACCTGTCTGCTGAAGCTTCCGCCAGAGAGTGGATCCGCGGGATAGAGCCGGACCTGCTGATCGATATGTTCGGCCCCGGGTATCTCGGCGTAGAGAGTGCCGTGGATCTGAGGTAGATTTGCAAGAACCTTGAGATTATAGTATAATCGAGACGTTAAGTCTGCGCAAAAAACGGGGTTATTGCATGAAAAGTGTTATGGAATATACGGACTGAGATGACATATTATGCGAGGAGGAGAAGGAATGTCTTATCACAAAACAATTCAGGAATATGCGGAGAAAAAGGTACAGACCTGTATCGATCACGATACGATCTCGGATAAGCTGTTTGCCAAGTACGATGTAAAACGCGGATTGCGTGACATCAACGGAAAAGGAGTTCTGACCGGTCTGACCAATATTTCCAAGATCGTGTCTATGAAGGAAGAGGGAGACAAGCGGATCCCGTGTGACGGTGAACTGTGGTATCGCGGTTATAATGTGCGTGACCTGGTGAAATGGACTTCCGGAAAACGATTCGGTTTTGAAAAGACCGCCTATCTGTTGCTGTTCGGTGAACTGCCGGATGAAGAAGAGGCAGCGGATTTTATCAGGCATCTGGCAAAGAGCCGGTCTCTGCCAACCAACTTCACCCGTGATGTCATTATGAAAGCGCCGGGCAAGGATATTATGAACAGTATGACCAGAAGTATCCTGACGCTGGCCAGCTATGACCCGAACGCGCTGAGCAGTGAACTGACGGATAATCTGCGCCAGTGTATCATGCTGATCGCTACCTTCCCGATGCTGGCGGTATACGGTTACCATGCATATAACCACTATGAGAATAATGCAAGTATGTACATTCATCAGCCGATGCCGCGCAAATCCACGGCGGAGAATATTCTGCGGCTGCTGCGGCCGGACGGGAAATATACCGAGACGGAGGCGGACGTACTGGATGTGGCACTGATGCTGCATATGGAGCATGGCGGCGGTAACAACTCGTCGTTTACGACGCGCGTGGTCACTTCTTCCGGTTCGGATACCTATGCGACCATGGCGGCGGCAATGTCTTCCCTGAAAGGCCCCAGACACGGCGGTGCCAACATCAAGGTAATGGAGATGATGGAAGATGTGCGGGGACATATCCGGGACTATGAGGATGAAGACGAGATTCGCAAATATCTGACCAAAATGATCAACGGAGATGCCTTTGACGGCAAGGGACTGATCTATGGTATGGGACATGCGGTGTACTCCATCTCCGATCCGAGAGAGCAGATCTTTAAGGCATTTGTAGAAAAGCTGGCACAGGAGAAAGGGCGCTGTGATGAACTGCAGCTGTATAACAATATCGAAAAGATCGCGCCGGAAGTGATCGCGGAGAAACGTCATATCTATAAAGGGGTAAGTCCTAACGTGGATTTTTACAGCGGTTTTGTGTATAACATGCTGGGAATCCCCGTGGAACTGTATACCCCGCTCTTTGCGATCGCGCGTATCGCCGGCTGGAGTGCGCACCGGATCGAGGAACTGGTGGGCAACAGCAAGATCATCCGTCCGGCCTATATGAGTATCATGAAGGAAAGAAAGTTAAAGGTTTAAAGATGTCATACAGAGATGGAAGCAAACCGGTATGGTTTTACCACGCGGTAAGATATACGCTGCGCAGAAAGTTCCCGTTTCTGGACACGGACGGCAATTACTGCAAACGCCGTATGCTGGATCTGGAAGAGGGCAGTCATGCGATCGAAGACGCGATCCGGTCCGGAAAGCCGTTTATGGCAGGGCGTCTGGGCGGTTTCGAGCTGGCGGTGATGCGTATGTGCGAGTTCGGCATAAAGAAAAAATATGCGCTGACCGTACATAATGCATATATGTGCGCCGGTTTTTTTCCGGATGATACAACGTATGTGGAGCCTTTTACGGAAGTGATGCTGGATGCCTATCGTAATACGGATATCTTTGCCTGCTGCAGGCAGTTTCTGGAGCCGTATTTTGTGAACCGTTATGTGCCGAAGGAAAGTGTGTGTGTGAAAAACCTGGGGGTGTATGATGTGTTTGCGCTGGAGAACCATTGGACGAAGGCGCTGGCCGGTAAAAAAGTGCTGGTGGTCACGTCGTTTCCGGATTCGGTGCGGCAGCAGTATGCGAAGCGGGAGCAGATCTATCCGGGAACGGACATCCTGCCGGAGTTTGATCTGCAGGTTTACCGTTCGGTGCTGACGATCGGCGACCTGAAGGACGAGCGTTTCGGGACATGGTTTGAAGCACTGGACTTTATGAAAAAAGAGATCCTGGAGCTGGATTTTGATATCGCGCTTTTAAGCTGCGGCGCCTACGGTTTTCCGCTGGCATCTGAGATCAAAAAGGCCGGGCGGCAGGCCATCTATGTCGGGGGCGTACTGCAGATCCTCTTCGGTATCCTGGGCAGACGCTGGGACGGTTCCCGTTTCGGCGGCATCGAGCATATGCCGGAAAAGCTGAAACCCTACTACAGTGATGCCTGGACCTATCCTGTTGAGGAGCGGCCCAAACAGGCGGATAACGTGGAATACGGGCCGTATTGGAAATAGAGTTCAACAAATCTAACAAAATAGATGTCGTCAAACGGTTTTTTTTGTGTTATTATAAATAATAATGCTTTGCGTGCTAAACAGGCATTTAAAATGACTTGATAATGAGGAGGGTTGCCCATGCTTGCGACACTGATCCCGTTGTTTGATCATACGATGAGTGTATGCGCCTATTCCGTTTTTGCGCAGAAAGAAAATTATCTGTTAAATCCCCGGATGCTCGGAATGGGCCGTTTTGACGGGGCTTCCAATGTGGTCGGTTTTGAACTGATCGAAAATATGGGACTCGAGACCGTAGCGGGAGATAAGCTGGTCTTCGTAGAACTCAATAACATCTCTTTCTTTGCGGAGATCGCAGAACAGTGTGATGCGCCGCATGACCGTGTGGTGCTTGTCCTGGATCGTGAGATCCCGTCGGAAGACCGCTACGTGGACCGTGTGAAGGAGTTGAAGGAGCAGGGGTACAAATTTGCAATCCGCAAGCTTCCGGTGAACCGTTTTGAAGAGTATCGCGAAATGCTTAAGCTGATGGATTTTATCATGCTGAACCATAAGCGTATCGATATCGGCAAGGCAAAGGTATATTTTTCCAAGGTATATCCGCAGATCAAACTGGTAGCGGTCAATGTGGACTCCCAGGATGAATATGACCGTCTGAAAGAGGGCGGCGGGTATGATCTGTATGAAGGTGAATTTTTCCGTATGCCGGTTAAGAAGGGCACGGAGGATATCGCACCTTTGAAAGTCAACTATCTGGAACTTCTGCGCGTGGTCAACGATATCGACTTTGATCTGACCGATGCGGCAGAGGTCATTGAACGTGACCCGGCACTGGTGCTCTCGATGCTGGAGATGGTAAACCGTATGACCGTAAATGCCGGCATCAAGGATGTAAAGCATGCTGCAGCAATGCTGGGGCAGAAGGAACTGAAGCGCTGGGTCAATATGGCAGCGACCAAGGAATTGTGCGTGGACCGTCCGAGCGAGATCATGCGTATGGCAATGATCCGTGCGCGTTTTGCGGAAAACCTGGCACCGGTCTTCCATATGGCAAGCCAGTCTTCGGAGCTGTTCCTGATGGGATTGTTCTCCGTACTGGATGTGATCATCGAAAAGCCGATGATGGTAGCACTCGATATGGTGCGTGTTTCCAAGGAGATCCGTTCGGCCCTGCTGGAACGCAACGGCCCGTTTGCGGGGCTTTATGACTTTATGCTGCATTATGAGACGGCCTCCTGGCAGGAGGTATCGCGGCTGATGGTGGTCGGCGATATCGATATCGATCCGGTGTACGAAGCCTATGTGGAATCACTCAGGTGGTTCCGGGATCTGTTCGCACCACGGGAAGATTAAGAAAACGATCGGAAATAACGCCCTCAGGAACAGACGGTTCCCGGGGGCGTTAGTGTATTGGGGGAATCAGAAAAATAATACAAAGGAGGTATTGCTATGCTGAAGGACTGGGTGAAAGGCGAGAGACCAGGTGACGAGGAGATCACGGAACGGCTCAAGAAGGCAAGGCTGGAGCTGGCCGGGCGGCAGATGGCCATCAAGGATAAGAAACTGCCGGTGCTGGTCATTTTTGACGGCTGGGGCGGTGCCGGAAAAGGCAGTGTACTCGGCAAGGTGATCAAGAATCTGGATCCGAGGTTTTATAAGACGGAGACATTATCCAAGCCGTCGGAAGATGAGCTGCGTCGGCCGTTTTTGTACCGCTATTTTGTGCGCATCCCCGAAGCGGGAAAGTTTTCCTTCTTTGACGGGAGCTGGATGGATGAAGTGACGAAGAACCGGCTGCTGGAAATGACCGGTGCGGAGGATTACCGCAGACAGCTGACCAGCATCAAGCGTTTTGAACGGACGCTGTCCGATAACGGCTATCTGGTGATGAAGTTTTTCTTCCATATTTCCGAGAAGGAGCAGAAGAAACGGTTAGAAGAACTGGGGGAGGATAAGAGCACTTCCTGGCGTGTAGAGAAGTGGGACCGCTGGCAGAATAAGCATTACGATAAGTGCATGGATGTGTACGATGCGTATCTGGAGGCGACGAACCAGTTCATCGCACCGTGGTATTTCATCGATTCCAAGAGTCGTAAGTGGGCGGAACTGCAGGTCACGGAGCTGCTGGTGAAAAATATTGATATCGCCCTGCAGAATACGGGAAGGGCGGCAACGGTACTGCAGAATATCTTCCCTCTGAAGCAGATGCCGAAGCTGTCGGAGTATGATCTGGATAAGACCATCCCAGACGATGAGTACGAGGAGGAGCTGGAAGAACTGCAGGATAAGCTGGCAGATCTCCACAACCGGATCTACCAGAAGAAGGTGCCTGTGATCATAGCCTATGAGGGCTGGGATGCGGCTGGTAAAGGCGGTAATATCAAGCGGCTGACGGCGGCATTGGATCCGCGCGGTTTTGAGGTGCATCCGATCGCATCGCCCGAGCCGCGTGAGAAGAACCGGCATTATCTGTGGCGCTTCTGGAACCGGCTGCCGAAGGACGGGCATATCGCGATCTTTGATCGTACCTGGTACGGCCGTGTGATGGTAGAACGGCTGGAAGGCTTCTGCACCGAAAATGACTGGCAGAGAGCGTATAACGAGATCAATGAGTTTGAAAAGGAGCTGTACGACTGGGGCGCGGTGATCGTAAAGTTCTGGGTGCAGATCGACAAGGAGACGCAGCTGGCACGCTTTACGGACCGCCAGAACACGCCGGAGAAGCAGTGGAAGATCACGGAGGAGGACTGGCGCAATCGCGAAAAATGGGATCAGTACGAAGTGGCGATCGATGAGATGATCCAGAAGACCAGCACGGAATTTGCGCCCTGGCACATCCTGGAATCCAATGACAAGCATTATGCAAGGATCAAAGCGCTGAAGATCGTGATCGAAGAGATGGAAAAGAGATTGCATAAGTCTTGATCTTCGTGATAAAATACCCCCTATGAATACAAAAGAAGATCGATTTCAAAAAATGACAACGACGCCGGTACCGAAGCTGATCACGCAGCTTGCGGTACCGACGATCATCAGTATGCTGGTGACAGGGATCTATAACACGGTGGATACCTATTTTGTCGGACAGATCCCGGAGAATGATACTCAGGCCGTGGCGGCAGTCGGGCTGGTTTTTCCGATGATGGCGATCATACAGGCGATCGGTTTTTTCTTCGGACACGGTTCCGGCAATTTTTTGTCACGTATGCTGGGGGCCGGCGAAAAGGAAAAGGCATCCGAGATGGCGGCTACAGGCTTTGCGATGGCGGTGGGGACCGGTATCGTTGTGGCGCTGCTCGGAAACCTGTGGATCGGACAGATCGTGTGGATGCTGGCATCCGGTGACGTTTCGGCGATCACCTTTGCGATGACGGAAGAATACGGTCGTATCATTTTGATCGGCGCGCCGTTTATGATGGCGCAGTTTGTGATCAACAACCAGCTCCGGTTTCAGGGCAGCGCGATGTATGCCATGGTAGGTCTGCTGTCCGGTGCAATCATCAATATGGGGCTGGATCCGCTGCTCATCCTGGTACTGGGCATGGGAGTACGCGGCGCTGCGATCGCGACGGTTTGCGGTCAGGCGACAAGCTTTCTGATCCTGCTGATCGGTTCAAGACGTGGAGAGAATCTGCGTCTGCACCGCAAAAACGTGCATATCAACGGATACTATATCCTGCAGATCACCAACGGCGGTCTGCCCAGTCTGTTCCGGCAGGGACTGGCTGCGGTCTCTACCACGCTTTTAAACCGGGCAGCCGGTACGTGGGGAGGAGATGCAGCGATTACCGGAATGACGATCACGACGAGAGTGTTTATGCTGATGAGCTGTGCGCTGATCGGTTTCGGACAGGGCTATCAGCCCGTGTGTTCCTTCAACTATGGAGCAGGTCTGCGCGGGCGCGTGAAGGAGGGCTACTGGTTCTGCGTGAAGTGGGGAACGGTATTCCTGACCTGTATCGCGACGATATGTTTTATCTTTGCTCCGCAGGTGATCGCTTTATTTCTGAAGAATAAGAACCCGGAAGCAATTGCGGTCGGGACGGTAGCCCTGCGCTGTCAGGCCTGTGTGCTGCCGTTGTCCGCATTCATCGTGATGAGCAATATGATGCTGCAGTCCATCGGGAAAGGCGTAAAAGCGACTATTACCGCGTCGGCGAGAAACGGACTCTGCTTCATCCCGATGATCCTGCTCCTGCCGAAACTGTTCGGACTGACCGGCGTGGAGATCTCCCAGACGGTGGCAGATGTGCTGGCACTGTTTGTTACCGTACCGCTGGCATTGTCCGAGATCCGGAAATGGAAGGAAGAGATCATTCCTTCCGAATGATACCGGCTTATATGAACTACTATTGAAAGGGAAGCTTATAATGATCTACTATTTTCATGGAATCGTGGTTTTGTCCGTCGTCCTGTCTTCCATATTCGTTCTTCGATGGCAAAGGGGGATTTCCGTACATTTTGCCATGATCTTTCTGTTCATACCGGTCATCAATCTCGGATATCTCAAGGTGGCAACGGCGCAGAGTGTATCGGAAGCATTGCTTGCAAACAGCATTGAGTATTTTGACGGATGCTTTTTGGAGCTTTTCTTTTTTTTATATGTCATGAACTTTTGTAAATTGAAGATGCCAAGGATCTGTACGGCGATCCTTCTTACGATCGGTTCGCTCATTTTATTCTTTTCTCTCAATACCGGTGAGACGGGGCTGCTTTATAAAAGTGCGGAGCTTAAGACACTGGACGGGGTATCCTATCTGGTCAAGGAATACGGGCCGGTACACAGCTTTTATTATTTTATGATTGCTTTTTATCTCGTAGCCAACCTATCGGTCATCCTGTACAGCCTTACCAGAAAAAATATATCCAAGACCAATTCCGTTCTTTTGCTGGTCGTTTATCTTGTGATCATTTTTTCCTTTCTGGGAGGCAAGATCTTTCATCCGGCCTTTGAACTGCTTCCGGCGTCTTACGTTTTTTCGCAGATCATGTTCCTGATCATCATGAGCAAGATCACGCTCTATGATGTTTCCGGTTCTTCCATTTCCAATCTTACAGAAAACGGAAGCATCGGTTTTGCTTCGTTTGATCTGAAACTCCGTTATCTCGGGTGTACGGATCCGGCTCTGGAATGTCTTCCGGAGCTGGATACACTCTATGTGGATCAGACGCTGACGGGAGAAAATCCGGTATTTGCGGATATTCTGAACTGTATCCGGAATCTGGATGAGAAACGGAGCGAAGCATTTTTTTACGTGACACAGAACGATATCGGATACAAGGTCACGGCGGATTATCTGTATACCGGAAAAAAGATCAGGGGATATCAGTTACGAACGGAAGACAATACACTGGAAACGAGACGGCTGGAGGCAATGAAGCTGAAAGAACGTCAACAGGAAATGGAGGCAGAGATCCTGCGGCTGGAAAAATCCTCAGCGGAGGCCGCCAATGAGGCAAAAAGCTCTTTTCTCGCGCAGATGTCGCACGAGATCCGCACCCCGATCAATGCCATTCTGGGAATGAACGAAATGGTGCTGCGTGAAAGCGATCAGCCGGAAATTCTGGAGTATGCCGCCAATATACAGAGCTCCGGAAGGACGCTGTTGTCGATTATCAATACGATCCTGGATTTTTCCAAGATCGAAGACGGAAAAATGGAGATCGTTCCGGTGGAATACGATACAGCTGTTCTGGTCAATGACCTGCAGAATTCGGTGGCGGAAAGAGCAAAAGAAAAAAATCTGGATCTGATCCTGAAGATCGACCGGGAACTGCCGGCAAAGATGAAAGGAGATGATGTGCGTATACGTCAGGTGATCTCCAACCTGCTGACCAATGCCGTCAAGTATACGGAAAAAGGTTCGGTCACGCTCATTATCCGCAAGCAGAAAATCGAGAATAACGCGATCCTGTTGTATGTGGAAGTGACCGATACCGGCATCGGGATCAAAGAAGAAGATCTTAATGCGCTGTTTGAATCCTTTAAGCGTCTGGATCTTGCGCATAACCGTTCGATCGAAGGCACCGGCCTGGGTATGTCGATCGTGACCGGACTCCTGGATAAAATGCAGAGTCATCTGGAGGTGCAGAGTGTATATGGTCAGGGATCTTCGTTTTCCTTTGCACTCCGACAGGAGATCGTTGATCCGCAGCCGATGGGAGATTACAATAAAGCCGTGCAGCCGGTCCTGGTGAATGCAGAGGAGGCTCTCCACGCACCTGATGCAGATGTTCTTGTAGTGGATGATAACGGGATGAATCTGAAGGTGGCGGACAAGCTGCTGGGAATCTTCGGAATCCATGCGGATCTTTGCTCTTCCGGCAGGGAGTGTCTGGAAAGACTGAGGCAGCAGAAATACGATATCATCTTTTTAGATCATATGATGCCGGAAATGAACGGGTTTGAAACCCTGGATGCGATCCATGAGCAGCATCTGATCCCGGATACTACGACGGTGGTTGCCCTTACGGCCAATGCCATAGCGGGCGTCCGGGATATGTATCTGTCCAAAGGGTTTGATGATTATCTTTCGAAGCCCATTGAAAGCCGGGAGCTGTGCCGGATCCTCGAAAAGCATCTGCCGGAGGAAAAAAAGGAAGCACCCGGTCAGGGAACGGTCCGGATCGATACGGAAGAGGCATCGTCATCGGAGGAAGATGTTTTTTCGGAAGCGGAACGAGAGCATTTGCTTGCGGTGTGTCCGCAGATCGATCTCGAAACAGCGATGACATATTGTATGGAATCCAAAGAGTTTTTCTACGAAACGCTGCGCGTATTTGCGGAGGAAGAGAAATCTGTGGTACTTCAGCAGGCCTTTTCGGAGGAGGACTATAAAAAATACAGGATCACGGTTCATTCGATGAAGAGCTCCTTAAAGACCATCGGTGCTGTGAAGATCTCCGAAAAAGCAAAGCAGCTGGAGGATGCTTCCAAAGAAGGGGATACGGCATTTATCAAAACGCATCACGCCACCTTTGTGCAGGAATACAGAGAATTTCTGGAGGCGGTCAGAACAATATTAAGCTGAAGGGAGGATACATCATCCCTCCCAAAGCAGATCAGGAATACCGCATCCGTCGCCGGCCTTCTTCTTAAGAGGAAGGCTTATTTTTTTCCGTTCACCACCGAAAAAGTGCATTTCACCACATTTTCGATTTTTATCGGGATCCGTATATATAATGGACAATGTTCAACAGTGCTGTAAAAAAGAAACAGAAGGGAAGAAATTATGAAAAAGAGAGTGGCGGCAATGCTGCTGATGACATCCGTACTGCTGTCGGGCTGCGGGAGCGCAGATCCGGAGTTTTTTATGGAGGAGGAGCAGGAAACGGACGAAGAAGTCATTTTGGATCCGGCATCCATTCGTCCGCAGGATGACTTCAACGGTTATGTCAATGCGGAGTATCTGATGAGTGTGGATCTTGATGAGCATAGCGGAAGTTATGGATCGTTTGAAGCAGTGCAGGATATGGTGGATGAACAGCTCGAAGGGATCATCGAAGAGATCGTAAACGGTGACCGTGCTTCGTATGCGTCGGGGAGCAATGAGCAGCTGATCTACGATGCATACTATCAGCTACTGGAGGCGTCCTGCGGCGGAGAATTTATGAACGAAGAAGATGTTTCCGATATGCAGGCAACGATCGAGAGGATTCAAAATACGCAGACGATCGAAGCGTTTCTGGAACTGAGCGGGGAACTATATAAAACGTGGAATGCGAATCCGATCTTCGGTCTCTCCGTAGATTCGGATATGCACAATTCTTCGGCGGGAAGTATCTGGCTGGAGCCGTTTTCGGATCCGGGCGGACAGAAACTGAAACAGATCTGTGTCGGCGGCCGGATGGGACAGACGGTAGCGATGTATTATCGCATCGCACTGAGCGACAGCGGAATGAATGCCGATGAGGCAAAAGAACGAAGCGTGGCAACCGCCCGGATGATCATCGACATTGCGCAGGCAACGGATCTGGATCTGATCGACCGTATGGAAAAAGACTGGAGCGTTGCAATGCAGACGGCACAGTACAAAACCGCTGCGGAGGTGGATGCGATCTGTCCGAACGTCGGGATGGCGGGATTGCTTAAGACGATGGGACTTCCGGCGGATGCAGCGGACGGTGTATATCTCTGGGATGCGGGACAGCTTGCAAAGATCGATTCGCTGCTTACGGAAGAGCATCTGAAGGAGTGGCAGGATATTGCGCTGATGGCTTATCGGAGCAGTATAGGCGATCTGCTTACCGAAGATTACGGCGGCCATCCGGTTCTGTATTTCAATAACAAATATGCATTGGACGGAGTGAAATTTATCCTGGGAAAAGAACTCGGAGAGGAATATACGGAACGGTATTATGATGAGCAGACAGTCGAAGCGGTATGTGAGATCACGAAACAGATCACGGAAGAGTACAAAGTGATGATCGATGAATGCGACTGGCTCAGTGCAGAAGGGAAAAGCGCAATCCGGGGCAAACTGGATCATATGATGTATTTTATCGGTGCGGATGAGCCGCATACGGTGGATCCGAAGGATGCAGCACTGATTGGACATTCGGTCTATGACACACAGCGGAGGTTCAACAGCAGGGATTATGAAGAACGGATGGATGTGCTGCAGAACGGTGTGGAACGGAACGGTTTTCAAAACATGGCACCGATGTCAGTAAATGCCTGTTATTCCCCGGATATGAATGCGATCAATATCACACCGGCGATCATGAATCCGCCTTTTTACAGCCCGGAGCAGACAGATGCGGAAAATCTCGGCGGGATCGGTGCAGTGGTGGGACACGAGATCTCCCACGCATTTGATAATCATGGGATGCTGTTTGACAGTAACGGAAATTATGAGCCCGACTGGATGCCGCAGGAAGACAGGGATGCGTTTGACGCTATGGCGGCACAGATCGAGGAATACTATTCACGACAGATGATCATGGGGATCCATCCGGTAGACGGGGAACTGACGCTGGGAGAAAATCTGGCGGATATCAGCGGGGTGGACTGTATCCTGCGGCTGGCAAAGACAAACGAAGAACGAAAGGAGCTGCTGGAGAACTACGCAAGAGTATGGGCGTGTGTTTCCCAGAAGGACGGCGCGCTTGCACAGCTGTATTCGGATGTTCACAGTCCCGCGATCACACGCGTGAATGCAGTGGTGGCACTTTTTGATCCCTTCTATGAGATCTATGATGTAAAAGAAGGGGATGCAATGTATGTGGCTCCGGAAGAAAGGGTAACAAGGTGGTAGGACGAAGAAGGCGTCCTGCCGATACTATGGAGGATTAACATGGGTTTAATGATCAAACATTCTTTGAAAAATATTTTTGCGAAACCGTTCCGGCTGCTGCTGCTGGTAATCTGCATTACATTTGCATCCTTTACGGCACTGCTGGCGGTCGATATGCGGAACAATATCACGTCTTTGATGAAGGGGTATATGATGGATATGATCGGCCAGATGGATATCCTTGCGTATAACTCTTCTGCGGAAACGATGGAGGGACTGGATGAGATCGCAGCATTAAAAAAAGTCGGTGTTGCTTCGGCGCTTCAGTTTGAATACGAGAACGATCCTTCCGGTTACGAGTATTCGTATGAAACAAGGATCGAAGTGATGGCGTTTTCGGATTACAGTACAGCGTATGAGATGTCGTTTTTTCCGATACCGGTAGACCTGGACGAGCAGTCGGCTGTGATCACCCGGGAATATGCGGATACCTTCGGAACAGCGATCGGCGATACGATCCGGCTGCAGACCAGAGATGAAGAAGATATCGAACTGAAAGTGCAGGATATCGTGGAGCTGCAAAATGTAATTGTCAGAGGAGAAGCGGTGTTCGTAACCGATACGATCGTGCAGCGGATCGCCTGTACGAGAGATGCGGATTATGATGCCTGGCTGATCGATGTGGAAGATGATACAAAGGTGTCCGATGTGGCGGATGCTTTGCGGAAAGCAGATCCGTCCGCAGAGCTGGAAGTAGTAAACGAGTTGATGGATGATCCGGATATTGAGCAGATATATAACCTGTTTTACCTGCTGTTTCTGATCTCGTTTTTGCTGGTGATCTTTGTGACGGTATCTCTTGCAGAAAAGATCGTTAATGAACGGATGTCGGTGATCGGTACGCTCCGCAGTCTCGGAGTGACGCCGGGATTGACGACCTGTTTCCTGCTGATCGAAAACATCTTATATGCCGTGATCGGAACAGGGATTGGAATCCTGCTGTATGTAAAGGTAAAACCGGTTATGCTGGGGGCCATGATCAATCTCAGCGAAGAGGGGGTAGATCCGAAACAGTATATCGGTGCGACTCCGGTATGGGTGTATCTGCTTGTTCTGGCAGGGGCGATCCTCGTGGAATGTGCTTATCCGTTATATGAGCTCACCAGAGCGGTAAAGACTCCGATCCGCGATATTATTTTTGACAACAAAGATACGGCATTTCAGTATCGCTGGAGCAGACTGTATACCGGGATCGTGCTGGGAGCAGCGGCGATCGTTACCGGCCTGCTGGTGAAAAACTTTGTGACACTGGCGATATCTCTGGTCTGCGGGATCATCGCACTGGCAGTACTGATCCCCTTCCTGATCCGGATTCTGTCCAAAGGGATCGCAGCGATCTGCAGGAAGTCTGCATTTCCGGTGGCACAGCTGGCGGCGGAGAACATTTCCAGAAACCGTATCATAATGGGGACTGCGGTGCTTTGTGTGACATCACTGACCCTTTCCCTTTTGATCGGAAGTATGGGAGAAGCGCTTACCGGGGATCTCGAAAAAACGGATTATGATTGTGATGTGATGGTCGATATCAGTGTGAACGATGAGTATCACAATTATCGCTATATCGGTGCGGTTGAGGGGGTGGAGGAAGCGGATTATATCTATCGTACTCCGGCAAACCTGAAATTGGGAGAGGATAAACAAAGAGTCTTTTCCGCGGTTGCCGATACACCGCATACGATGCTTACAGACCTTCCGGCGGAGGGCTTTGCCCTGAAGGAAAATGAGATCATTATTTCCACAGCGGCAGCACAGCGGCTGGGGATCACGATCGGAGACGAGATCATGATCACGCTGGATGCGGATACGGATTTTCCGATCGAAAAAAAGATGATCGTGAAGGATACGCTGCATATGGAAAAGATGGAGAGCTTCGGGATCTGGACGGTGATCATAAATCCGGATGTGTACGAGCATATCTTCGGCGAAAAGATCCTCAGTATGGTACTGGTAAGATGCGCAGATCCGGATGCGGTAAAAGAAAGGATTGAAAAATGCAGTGAATCCGGTTCGCTCAGAGCCAGTACGATGGAAGAGATGATCGAAGAGGACAAGTCATCCAACAGCGGATTGCTGATGGTGATACGACTGATCGTTGCGGGAAGCGCAGGACTGACACTGATCGGTATCGCCGGCAACCAGTCTCTCGGATTTCTGACCAGAAAGCGTGAAAATGCGCTTCTGTACTCGGTGGCACTGCCCAGAGGCGGACTTAAGAAAATGTTATTCCTGGAAAGCGTATTTTCTATGGGGATCTCAGCGGCCGTTGCAGCGATCACGGCACCGTTTCTCTACGGCGTGTTGGGACATCTGATGGATGTGATCGGAGACGGTGAGATCAATATTCTGGAAAAAGGTATGACGGCGACCACAGACAGCCTGGCGTACCTGGGGATCATATTGGTGATCTATCTGCTGACGACACTGATCCCGTTTAAATACCTGCGGAAGATGAATATTGCAGAAGAACTGAAATACGAATAAATACCGGCTGATAAGGAGAAAAGTCATGGATACAATAATTACGGTTGATAATGTATATAAATCATTCGGGAAGGATGATCTGGAAGTAAAGGTATTGCAGGGGGCAGATCTGACGGTGCAGAGAGGGGAGTTTGTTTCCCTGATGGGGCCGTCCGGTTCCGGAAAGTCAACACTGTTATATCTGATCGGCGGTCTGGACCGGAATTTTACGGGAGATATTGTTGTATGCGGAGAAAACATCGGAAAACTGAAAGAGAAAAAACTTTCCGCGCTGCGTCTTAGCAAGATCGGTTTTATCTTCCAGTTCTACAATCTGGTGCAGAATCTGTCGGTGGAAGATAATATCACGCTGCCGCTGAAAGTGGCAAAGCGTTATGACAGCGCTGCGGAAAAGCGTTTGACGGAGATCCTGGATATCACCGGGATCGCGGATAAGCGCAAGGTCATGCCGGCGAAGCTTTCCGGCGGACAGCAGCAGCGTGTGGCTATCGCGCGTGCACTGATGGGAGAGCCGGAGATCATCCTGGCGGATGAGCCGACCGGAAATCTGGATAAGGAATCCGGCGAGACCATCATGGAACTGTTCAAAAAGATCAACGAGGAAAAGGGAATGACGATCATGCAGGTGACACATTCCGAAAAGAACAGCCGATACGGCAGCCGGCTGGTAAATCTCGACAACGGCAAGCTTATCTGATATGATAAAGACACACTCTTGGCTTCACCCCTTGGGGGGAAGCTGTCAGCGAAGCTGACTGATGAGGGGGGAATTATCGGAGCCGTTATATGAAAATCGCAATATGTGATGATGAAAAAATATTTTTAGATAGTCTTGAGGAGAAGATCTACGGGATCCTTTCCAAACTGGATTGTGAAGTGATCGCGTTTGGCAGTGCGGAAGCGCTGCTGTCTTCTTCGATGGATTACGATCTCATCTTTCTGGACATAGAGATGGGAGAACTGGACGGAATGGGCGCGGCAAAAAAGATCCGGGAAACGGATTTTGAAACGCCCATCGTATTCCTGACCAGTCATATAGAGATGGCACTTGAAGGATATGAAGTAAATGCTTTCCGTTTTTTGAAGAAACCGGTAGAGGAAGAAAAGCTAAGGCAGACATTGCAGGACATTCAGTTGATGAAAGCTAGTCATAAAGGTGTCCTGATCAAGGCCGGAGGAGAAGAGATCGTGGTGATCCCATCGGAAGTTTTGTTCCTGGAATCGGACAATAATAATGTGCGTATCATTACCTCCTCCGGTTCCATAACGACACGGTTAAAGCTCAGTGAAGCAATTGAAATCTTTAACCGCATCAATGATACGATACGGAAAGTGCATCGCTGCAGTGCGGTTAATCTGGATCATGTGGCGCGCCTCCGAGACCGGGAAGCAGTTCTCGATGACGGCAGTGTGATCGCTGTCAGCCGTTCCTGTTTTGCGGAATTTAAAAACGCACTTTACGAGTATGTGAAGAAAACTGTAAGATAAATGATATATTACGCTTTACCCACTATAATACTTTTATTTGTTGCCGCATTTTTAATGTGGTTTTTTATCTTTGGAAGAAAAGCGGTACAAAAAGAGGAGCTTGCTTCTTTGATACAAAAAAGCATGCATATTCTTTCGGCTGTTTTTTGTGTCCTGTTAAGTGTACTCATCGGTTACGAAATCCATAAGGCATTTACGTTTTTGGAAATTTTCGGCAATGCGGAATTGCTGCATGCTTTGTTTTATCCGGTCAGCGCACTGGCAGTTGTTTTTCTGATGATCCCGTTTGCAGTGGCCTGCGCGAAAAGAGAACCGGTGATTCCGGGGATCTCTGCGATATTTTTATCTTTCCTGGTAGTTCTGCTTTTGGATCTGCTGTGCTACTGTGTGATCCGTGAACATGATACGATCTCTGCGCCGCTTTGCTATCTGGTATCGGCGCTGCTTTCGTGTATGGCAGTTTATTATACGCCGCGATTATCGAATGACCGCTATCAGGCAGAACTGAAAAAGATCGACAGGATGCTTGCGGATGCGCGGAATGCACATTATGAAGCGATCAAAAAAAGCAGTATGGAAACCAGACGCAGCCGCCATGATATGAAGAATCATCTGATCGCAATGAAAGAACTGGCGATGCAGGAACGCAAAGAAGAACTGATCGCCTATATTGATAATATCGCGGAGCAGATCGAAGCCGCAGCACCGCCTTATCGCAGCGGAAATGACATTGCGGATGTTATTATCGCAGATAAACATGCAAAGGCGCAAAAACGTGGATTGGAGCTGTGCATTTCCGGCAACCTTGCAGGCCTGGATATCGAGACCGCGGATCTGGTCACGATCCTTTCCAATCTGCTGGATAATGCGATCGAAGCCGTAAGCCGGCTGTATGGAAAAGATCTTCCGGCAGAGGATAAAAAAATCCATCTGGAGTTTAAAAAGAGCGCGAATTTTCTTATGATCGTGCAAAAGAATAAGAGCATGACAAAACTGGTACCCGGAAAGATCGTATCCTCCAAAAATTCACCGGATCACGGTTTCGGAATCAGCAATATCAAAAGGGCTGTAAAGAAATACGGCGGTGAGTATAATATCAATTGCAGCAGGGAAGGAGAGATCTATCTGGTTGAGATGGAGATCGTATTGCCGCTGCTATAGAAGAAGGAGAAGCAATGAATAGCGGAAAAAAGACAGGCATATCAACAGTTTTATTAGTAGCTTTATCAGTTCTTTTTGCATTTGCTTGTTTACATATTCTATCATTTCTGTATGACTGGCGTTTTCGGGATCATCCCAAAAAGCCGGATGATGAGCTGTCATCATTATTGTCCGATCAGCATGGAGACAAGTTTTATTATAATGGTTCCTATACTAGTCCCGATGGAGGGAAAGTATATTCGTTTATAGAGCATGGATTTTTTAGCACCGAAGAATTGTATGCTTTTATAGGCAGTATTAATGATTTCATATCAGGATCGAAGGAAAAGGTATGTATACGTTTATGCTATAGCAATCCGGGACGCTACGTGCTTCCAGAGGTGAGTTTAAGCAACTACTCAGATGAAGCGTTACCTGAAGCAGATTATCAGGGGCTGTATTCTGTGACTGTATATTCCGAGGCGGTGGATAGTATATGGTATTCTCCGGAAACATATATGGGGATGAAAGGGATAAGGAGATTAGTGATCAATGAACGCAATCTTAGAGATAATGCTATATTTAAAGGCATAAACTGGAGAAGCGTATGGCCGGAAATAGAATATGTATCCGTATGCCGGGATGGTCGTTATGATACAGGTAGTGCTATTATCGTACCCGGTAGTAAAGATATGGTATATAAATTGGGTGGAGATCCGGATGCAAAATGTCATATAAAACTGGCGGAAGAGTCAGACCGTGCTGTTTTTTTGGTATATCTGGATGATGATTCCAATTGTTTGTTGAAAAAAGATATTGAATATTCGGAAGGGGATGTTTTTGAGATTTTTCTTTTTGAAACACACAGAGATGTACATAAATATAAATTATTCATATACAATACTACGGAGAAGGATGGCATAATAAATTACGAGTATAAGTTGATCCGTTTTGATGAGGACGGAAAAGAAGTCGTAGAGGATCAGACGAGTGTCTGTGGAGATCGTAATGATCCCGGTGTAAAGAAGGATATGGAAGACTTTATTATAAGTGCGTATTTTTATAAGGACAATGGTATGTTTTTTGCTAAGGTCGAAGGAGATCAGTGCATTTTCAGCATTAATGACAACGAAAGCATCAGGTGACACTGGTGTTTTTCTCTTGCATTTTTCCGGGACATACAGTAAAATGACAATGGTTCCGGCACTACGTGCCGGGGCTGAGAAAGGAAGATTTGCCATACGGCAAATCACAGAAGCGCCTCAAAGTTCCAAGCTCCGCCAGGAGCGCGACAAGGATTTCGAAGAAATCCCGATTGGATTTCGAAGAAATCCCGATAAAAGGCGCGGGCTCCCCCGCACGAAGTGCGGGGGCAGAGATATGTGACTGACGGAAAGCCCGGTATACGGGATAGTGGAGTTCACCACATGGAGCATATCTTGGAAGTAAGAAACCGACCGTCTGGGTACCATGTGGTTCCCGGACGGTTTTTGTATTCACAGAGACATAATAATTTTATGGGGAACCGACAATGTAACCTTTAACTGCGGTGTGATGCCGCCAATGCTTTTTAAGAAAAGGAGAAAAGAGCATGAAGAAAAATGACATTGTGGAACTGTTGAAGAACAACGCGTATCCCGGACGCGGGATCATTCTGGGCGAGTCCCCGAGTGGAAAGTATGCAGTAACGGCATATTTCATCATGGGACGCAGCGAGAACAGCCGTAACCGTGTGTTTGTTGAGGACGGTGAAGGCATCCGTACCCAGGCGTTTGATCCGGCGAAGCTGTCCGATCCCAGCCTGATCATCTATGCACCGGTACGTGTACTGGGCAATAAGACTATCGTGACAAACGGCGACCAGACCGATACGATCTATGACGGAATGGACAAACAGCTGACCTTTGAACAGTCCCTGCGCAGCCGCGAGTTTGAGCCGGACGGCCCGAACTACACACCGCGTATTTCCGGTGTGATGCACATTGAGGCAGGCAAGTACAGCTATGCAATGTCCATCTTAAAGAGCAATCAGGGTGATGCTTCTGCATGCAACCGCTTTACCTTTGCTTATGAGAATCCGATCAAGGGTGAGGGCAGATTTATCCATACTTATATGAACGACGGCAATCCGCTGCCTTCCTTCGAAGGGGAACCGGAATGGATCGGCATCCCGACCGAGGATATCGATGAGCTGACCGGGATCCTGTGGGATGCGCTGAATGAAGAGAACAAGGTATCTCTGTTTGTTCGCTACATCGATATCGCAAGCGGCAAGTACGAGACGAGAATCGTTAACAAGAATAAGTGATCAACTAAGGAACTGTTACAAAATAACTTTACAATTTGCCCTGTCTTTCTGCCCATCTGCGTCATCGAAAAATCTTGACGTAGCCCGCTACGCCTGCGATTTTTCTCTTAGCAGCTGAACAGAAATCCTTCGGCAAATTTGTAAATTTATTTATGAACAGCTCCTAAGCAAGAATGATAAATTTTTCCCTGGTTTCCCCATGGGGGAAGCTGACGGATGAAGGGAATAAGCAGATAATATATAGGAGGTTTTATTGCAATGAAAGAATTAGAATTGAAATATGGCTGTAACCCGAACCAGAAACCGTCCAAGATCTTTGTGAATGACGGACGCGAGCTGCCCATCGAAGTGCTGAACGGCAAGCCGGGCTACATCAACTTTATGGATGCGTTTAACGGCTGGCAGCTGGTGAAGGAGCTCAAGGCAGCAACCGATCTGCCGGCAGCAACCTCCTTTAAGCACGTATCTCCGGCAGGCGCTGCCGTAGGTATCCCGCTGGATGATGTGCTGAAGAAGATCTATTTTGTAGATGAGACCATTGAACTGTCCCCGCTGGCCTGTGCATATGCAAGAGCACGTGGCGCAGACCGTATGTCTTCTTTTGGTGATTTTATTGCTCTGTCCGATGTATGTGATGTGGCTACCGCAAAACTGATCAAGCCGGAAGTATCCGATGGTATCATTGCTCCGGGATATGAGCCGGAAGCATTGGAAATCTTAAAAGGCAAGAAGCGCGGCACCTACAATGTGATTCAGATCGATCCGTCCTATACACCGCAGCCGGTAGAGCATAAGGATGTGTTCGGCATCACCTTTGAGCAGGGCAGAAACGAGCTGAAGATCGACAAGGATATGCTTAAGGATATCGTGACCGAAAAGAAGGAACTGTCTGAGCAGGCCAAGATCGATCTGGTGATCGCCCTGATCACATTGAAATATACGCAGTCCAATTCCGTATGCTATACCAAGGGCGGACAGGCTATCGGTATCGGTGCAGGACAGCAGTCCCGTATCCACTGCACCCGTCTGGCAGGCAGCAAGGCTGACAACTGGCTGCTGCGTCAGTGCCCGAAGGTACTGGACCTGCAGTTTGTAGACGGCATCAGCCGGGCAGACCGTGACAACTCCATTGACCTCTATATCGGTGAGGACTATATGGATGTGCTGGCAGAAGGCGCTTGGCAGAATATCTTCAAGGTAAAACCGGAAGTGTTTACGAAGGAAGAGAAAAAGGCATGGCTGGCACAGATGACCGATGTGGCACTTGGCTCGGATGCATTTTTCCCGTTTTCCGATAACGTAGAGCGTGCAAGCCGTTCCGGCGTGAAGTATATCGCACAGCCGGGTGGTTCCAAGCGTGATGATCTGGTGATCGAGGCCTGCAACAAGCTTGGTATCGTAATGGCATTCACCGGTATCCGTCTGTTCCATCACTAAGACGAAAAAAACGGGGGAACCAGGGGAAAACCAGGGGAAAACCAGGGGGACGGACCTAGTGGTACTTCAGTACCACTAGGTCCGTCCCCCTGGTTTTCCCCTGGTTTTCAGTACAATTCTTCCATATTTTTCAGGATGATCTTTTTGCCGAAGATCACGGCGATGAAATCCAGGATGACCAACAGAATCAGGATCAGCAGATGCACCGGCAGGATCCCTAACGGCGTTAGTTCAAATGCCAGAAAAGCAATACCGCAGACAAAGATCGCAAGCACCATGATCACTGCCATATTGAAGAAGCTGTTCAGATTGCCGCGCAGGGCACTGTATTCGTCATCCCAGAGGGTGAACGGTGCGGCAGAGTCCATAGACAGCCCGATGACGATGGAAAGGATCAAAGCGCTCAATGCCAGCAGGCAATAATAGAGACTCCACGGAACGGACCAGCCGACATAAAAGGAAGCTATGATCACAGTCAGGACCAGAGCCGGATAGGTGACGAGGAGAGCGACGGCAGCCTTGGCATACATCTGGGTCTCGTAGGGAACCGGAATGTACTTGATGATATCCACATGAGCGCCTTCTCTGGTGAAAGCGGTGGAAGACAGGCTGTTGAGCGCGGAAGCAACAAAGGCGGTAAAGATGACGACCAGAAGCAAAATGAGTGCAGCCCTGGAGTAACCTTCGCGATACAGATTCAGGAAATGCTGAATGTTCTCATTGTTTTTTGACAGCGAAAAGAGGATCACGATCCCGATCGGCCAAAGCAGATTGATGTAAAAACAGTTGGAGGCATAGGCACGTGTGCGCAGGAGCACCTTTATTTCCTTTTTTATATACGCCCTTAAAACGGAAGTTGATTTTAAATTTAATTTATCTGTATCTGCCTTCTTTTTCTGACTTCCGAGAGCTCCGGCCGTATACAATCCTTCCTGATACAGAAGGTAGCCGAGGAAGAGCATAATGCCTACGACAACGGCATTGCCCAGCAGATACAGGATCAGGGAGAGAAGGCTGCCGGAGCCGATGGCGTTTCCGAGCAGCGGAACCGTAAAGAATAAAATATTGCAGATCTGTAAAAACAGATTGGAACCGCCGGCAAGGGAATCCATGTAGTTATTCACATTAACGCCTCCCATCCCACGGAAGGAAAGCAGGAAAATTGCAACAAAAACCAGCAGCAAAACCGTAGATAAATGATAAAAGACTTTAATGTTGCGTACCTTCTTCAAGACAGACATTAAAACAAGACTTAATATCGTGCAGTAAGCAAGCGGCAACAGAGGAGTTACGAGAGTGCCTATAAGTGCTGCAGCGATCTGTACGGGACCGAGAACGCCCCGGATGCCAAAGCTCTGCACAGCAGCAGCAAAATGGCCGATGAACATGGAAAAGAGTACCATAAATTCCATGATACTTTCTGCCATATAGGTGTGCCAGAATTTGGCGGACAAAAGCTGCCAGTGGGAAAGCGGAAGCGTGACCATATGCTCACGGTCGGACGAAAAGAACAGGACATTGAATACCACCAGCATACTGAAGATCATGGAGAAGGCGGAAATGATGTGGACCTCCGAAAGCAGAGCGTTCATCGTATTATTTTCCACCATCAGCGCAAGAGACATGATATAGGTGATATATCCGACGATCAGACAGCAGGGAAGCATGATGCAGCTGAACGCTATGAGACCGAAAGCGAGATAAAGACTTCCTTTTAATCCTTTTTTCGGTGTGGGCATTTCAAAATTGGCTCGATAGACGTTGAAAAGAGTGCGGACATTATTCATAAGAACTCCTTTATCACTGCTTCGGTCGGTTCAAGGCTTCCAAGAGCAGAAAGCTTATTTTTTGTAACGGATCATCTCCAGGAAGATCTCTTCCAGGTCCTGACCGGGATGTGCAGCGGAGAGATCCTCTACGGTACCCTGATAGAGGGATTGGCCATAGTTCATGATGATGATGTGGTCGCATAGTTTTTCGGCAACCTCCAGTACATGGGTCGAAAACAGTACACAATTACCTTTTGCGGCGTGTTCCCGCATCATCTGTTTGAGCTCATAAGCAGCAGACGGATCCAGACCGGTCATCGGTTCGTCCAAAATCCACGCAGGCGGATTGTGCGTCAGCGCCGCGATGACCATCAGTTTCTGCCGCATTCCGTGGGAGTATTCCCGCATAGGGGTCTCCAGGGCGTCGAATATACCGAAGCGGGCAGCAAGATCCTTTACACGGGGAGCCCGCTCTTCTTCCGGGATCTTATAGATATCAGCCACAAAGTTGATATATTCCAGTCCGGTGAGCTGCAGCAAAACATCGGGATTGTCGGCAACGTAAGCGAAAGACTGTTTTGCTGCAAGAGGTTCCTTTACGATATCGTGGCCTGCGATCAGGGCGCGTCCGGTTACCGGTCGCAGTATCCCGGTCAGCATCTTGATCACGGTGGTTTTGCCGGCGCCGTTTGGACCGGCAAAACCGACGATTTCCCCTGCTTTGATGGAAAAACTCATATCATCCACGGCTTTATGGTCACTCCCGTAGATCATGCTGAGATTTTCTGCCTGAATTAAGATCGTATCCTGAATTGAAGTGTTCTCCATCACAGATCCTTTCTGAATAGTAGAAAATGAATGTTACTATCACAGTCCTGAAAGACCGCTAACCGTAAATGGGGTATATGCCCAAAGAGTTATAAAATATTATAAAGTATTTGATCTTATTTGTCAGCAGGGGGATTTGTGAGCTTTTTGTGTCTTGTATCAGAGGGATAAATCGGATATAATAAAACGGTATGGGCAGAAGAAAACGGGAGATTTTTTCGGCCCGATATTCGGAAGAATGTTCTGAAAGGGGAAAGAACATGGGAATTCAGAAAAAGTTTTTTGCGGCACTGAGGTATATCGTTCCTTCCGAAATGGAAACGTATCTGGAAGAAATGAGTGCAAACGGACAGATCCTCAGACCGGTAGGGGAGAGCGGTTTGTTTTATTTTGAGTTTATTGAGGAAAAGCCGCAGAAAACCAGGTTCATCGTGGATCACAGCGGAATGTCCAAGGTAGCGTATATGCAAACGGCTGTAGATAGTGGCTGGGATTATATGGGAAAAAGCTTTAACTGTGAAATCTGGCGTAAGAACTACGAAGACAGCAACCGTCCGCCGGCGTTTACAGATCAGGAGGGCGTACAGAAGCATTGTCTGCGGCAGGGGCTGGTGATGGCGGCAATGGCTTTGGTGTGTCTTGCTCTGGCGGTTGCCATTGTATATTTTATGCGTGAAGAACGCCTGCAGGGAATCTCGGCACATACGGTTCAGTATGCGATCATGCTCATCACGCAGCTTCCGTTTATTCTGTATTTTGCCTGGGCAGGTCGTAAGCTTTTGGCGGAAGCGGCACATCTGAAAGAAGTGATCGCCAGGGGGGCCATCCGGAAAAGGGCTTCTGTGATTAGCGAGAGCGAAGACGAATAATCGGAACAGATCTTATATACAGGCAGGCGCCCATCGGGTGCCTGTTTTTTGATAAATTCAATGTTTGCCGAGCTACCCGTCCCCGCGTTCTCTGAATCATGAGGACAAAAGGACCGTCCCCGCGTCCTCAAACATGATTTGAGGGAACATAAAATTATTACGTTAATTCAGGAGAAAAAGAGAAAGAATGGAAGAATGGTATACATAAGTGGAATAAGTAAATACGTGAGAGAAGTTGTCTGCAGTCAACATAAATCGGAGAAGAAGTAGAAATTAAATCAGGAATAAATATAAAGATGAGGGAGGAATAAAGACAAAAGAAAATCCGAAAATTGACCAAAATGGTCTGACAGGGAAAGTGATAATAATTTTATAAACAATAGTTAACGATAATAAAATCAAAGAGAAGAGAATGCCGGGTAACATAAATACAGAAGTAAACATAATATTTGGAGGGAGCAGGGAAGATCAGTTGACGTAAGATATAGACATAAAGGGTTGACAGAAAGGGATTATGTCTTGAAACGTACGTTCTGTTATGCTAGTATTGAGAGCATGGGTGCAGACAATGAGCAGGTGACAATTAAAGAACTTAACGAAACAGTAGTGAAGCCTTCGTTTGTTATTCCGATCTCGGTCCGGCAGCTGGTGGAGTTTATGCTCCGGTCGGGGGATATCGATAACCGGAGGACAATGTCACCGGAAAAAGCGATGCAGGAGGGGAGCCGTCTGCATCGCAAACTGCAGCGGAGTCAGGGGCCGGAGTACAGTGCCGAGGTGATGCTGCGGTATGAGTATGTGACGGAAAACTATGTGGTGCGCATCGAGGGGCGGGCAGACGGCATCATAAACGAGAGCCTTGCCAGACCACAGGAACCGGATATACAGGCAAATCAAATTTCGTTAAATCAATATTTAATAAACGAGGAATTTGATCAGATCACGATCGATGAGATCAAGTGCGTACACAGGAAACTGGACCGGATGACGGCGCCGGAACCGGTGCATCTGGCGCAGGCGAAGGTGTACGCATATATTTATGCATTGCAGAACAGGCTGCCTCTGATCCGGGTGCGGATGACCTATTGCAATGCGGAGACGGAGGAACTGAAGTACTTCTTTGAGGAGTACGCCTGGAATGAGATCCGGGACTGGTTTGAGGATCTGATGCAGGGGTATCGCAAGTGGGCGGACTTTGCCTTTGCGTGGAGAGAGACCAGGCAGATATCGATCGGAGGACTGGAGTTTCCTTTTTCGTACCGGGAAGGACAGCGGCAGCTGGCGGTATATGTGTATCAGACGATAAGGGAGCGGAAGAAACTTTTTCTGGAAGCACCCACGGGAGTCGGCAAGACCGTAACCACCCTGTTTCCGGCCATCAAGGCAATGGGGGAGAATCTGACGGACCGGATCTTTTACTTAACTGCCAAAACGATCACCAGAACAGTGGCATGTGATACACTGCAGATCATGCGTAAGCAGGGGCTGCGGCTGAAAAGTATTGAGATCACGGCAAAGGAAAAGATCTGTCCTTTGGAAAAGACGGAGTGCAATCCGGAAGCATGTCCGTATGCAAAAGGGCATTTTGACCGTATCAATGATGCGATCTACGATGCTGTCATGAATTATGACGGGATGGACCGGGATACGGTAAGCGAGATCTCGGAAAAGTATCAGGTATGCCCGTTCGAACTGAGTCTGGATCTGAGTCTGTTCTGCGATACCATCATCTGTGATTATAATTATGCATTTGATCCGCATGTGGCTCTGAAGAGGTACTTTGCGGACGGAAACAGCGGAGAATATACCTTCCTGGTAGACGAGGCACACAACCTGGTCGATCGCGGGAGGGATATGTATAGCGCGGCATTATTTAAAGAAGATTTTCTTTCACTGAAGCGGGTGCTGAATGAGGTGACGGAAAAGGCGGCAAACGGGGAACTGAAAAGCAAAAAGAAAACAAAAGGGATCCCGCTTCTGTTCAAGGTGATCCGCGGACTGGATAAGTGCAACCGGGAGATGCTGCGTCTGAAACGGGACTGTGAGAAAGTGAATGTTTTGGGGGAGATCGATGCTTTTGCCGGGCTGGTACAGGGACTGAACACTTCGTTGACGGAATTTCTGGAAGAGGAAGAGAATACCGGCGTAAAGGATGAAGTGCTGGAATTCTATTTTCTGATCGGACATTTTCTGACCATCTATGAGAAGCTGGATGAGAACTATCGCATCTATACGGAGCTTATGGAAGACGGGAAGTTTATGCTGAAACTCTTATGCGTCGACCCGGGGAAGAATCTGGCAGAATGTATGGCAAAGGGACGCAGCAGTATCCTGTTTTCGGCAACCCTGCTGCCGATCCAATACTATAAAAAGCTTTTGGGCGGTGAAAATACGGATTATGAAGTGTATGCAAAATCCTCTTTTAACCGGGATAAACTGGGGGTTTTTATCGGAAGGGATGTGACGAGCAAATATTCCAGAAGAAACGAAAAGACCTATTTCAACATCGCCAGACATATTTCCGAGATCGTATCGGTCAAAGAGGGCAATTACATGATCTTTTTCCCGTCGTTTGCCTTTATGAAGGAAGTGCAGCAATGCTATGAACAGTACTTCCTTGAAGAAGGTGTGACGGAATGTATCTCACAGAAGGAGAGGATGAACGAAAGCGAACGGGAAGAGTTCCTTTCGAGATTTGTTAAAACAGGCCTGGTTCTGCCGGAAGCAGCGGGGAAGACAAGGGTGCCGGACACCCTTCTGGGATTCTGCGTATTGGGAGGGATCTTTTCCGAGGGGATCGATCTGAAGGAGGATGCCCTGATCGGAAGTATCATCATAGGTGTCGGTTTTCCGCAGATCTGCAGTGAACGGGAGATCATAAAAGAATTCTTTGACGAAAAAGGATTTGATTATGCCTACCGCTATCCGGGAATGAACAAGGTATTGCAGGCGGCCGGCCGTGTGATCCGAACGGAAAAGGATCAGGGGATCGTGGCACTTCTGGACGAACGTTTTCTGGAGTATTCCTACCAGAGGATGTTTCCGAGAGAATGGCAGGGGTTTTCGGTAACGAACGTGAACGGGATCGGAAATGCAGTAAGTGCCTTTTGGGAGATGCAGCTTGGCGAAGAACAGTGAAACAGTTTATAAAGCAAAAAAAGCGTGCAGAGTGCAGCATTCTGTGATAAAATAATCAATTATGTATTTGCCGTAACAGGGCATTTGCTATTTGACAGAATAAAACGGGAGGAGACTTGCCATGTGGGCTTACGAGAGTGTATTCTATCAGATCTATCCGCTGGGATTCTGCGGGGCACCGTATGAAAACGATGGGGTAGCACAGTCGAGGATCCTGAAAGTGCTGGATTGGATTCCGCACATCAGGAAGCTGGGCTGTAATGCGATCTACTTTTCGCCGGTCTTTGAATCGGATACGCACGGGTACAATACGCGGGATTACACAAAGCTGGATACCAGACTCGGTACGAACGAGGATTTTGCGCGAGTCTGCAGTGAATTGCATAAGGAAGGGATCAAAGTTGTCCTGGACGGTGTGTTCAATCATGTGGGGCGTGGATTCTGGGCATTTCAGGATGTGCTTCACAACCGTGAATCTTCTCCGTATGTAAGCTGGTTCAACCGTATTGATTTTGGCGGCAACTCCAATTACAACGACGGCCTGTGGTATGAGGGCTGGGAAGGCAATTATGATCTGGTCAAGCTGAACCTGCATAATGAAGATGTGATACAGCACATCTTCCATGCGGTCGAGGGCTGGATCAAAGAGTTTGACATCGACGGGATCCGGCTGGATGTGGCATATTGTCTGGATCACGAGTTCCTGCGCAGACTGCGGGAGTTTACGGACAGCAAAAAAGAGGATTTCTACTTATTAGGAGAGGTATTGCACGGAGAGTACGGCCGGATGCTGAATGAGATGCACCTGCATTCGCTGACCAATTACCAGTGCTATAAGGGGATCCATTCCGGATTTAATTCCTGCAATATGTTTGAGATCGTTCACAGCCTGATGCGGCTGTTCGGACCGGAAGACTGGACCGTCTGCCGCGGTGCGCATCTGTTATCCTTTGCGGATAATCATGATGTGTCCCGTATCGCATCGCTGATCCAGGATCCGAACTGTCTGCCACTGGTCTATGCGATGGTATTCGGTATGCCGGGCATCCCCTGTGTCTACTACGGCAGTGAATGGGGGACGAAGGCGGACAAATCCCAGGGGGATCCGGCACTGCGGCCTTCCTTTGATGCGCCGGAGTGGAATGCGCTTACGGACTATATCGCAAAGCTGGCCGCAGCAAAGAAAAACAGCAAGGCGCTCAATTACGGCGGTATGCGCAATGTCCTGCTGCAGAATAAACAATGTATCTTTGAGAGAAAAACGGATGGCGAGCGCGTGATGGTTGCAATCAACATGGACAGCAATCCGTACTGGGCGCACTTTGATGCGGGCTGCGGACAGGCCACGGATCTGATCACGGGACAGCTGCACGATTTCGGAGGCGGCAGTGAGCTTCCGCCGTACAGCGCGGCGTTCTGGCTGATGGAGAGATAATCATTGATAAATATTATATAGAAGAAAGAGGAAACACAAAATGGCAAAAGAACTGGCAAAAACCTATGATCCCAGTGGGATCGAAGACCGGCTGTATCAGAAATGGCTGGATAAGAAGTACTTCCATGCGGAAGTGGATGAGAGTAAGAAACCGTTCACGATCGTGATCCCGCCCCCAAATATCACGGGACAGCTGCATATGGGGCACGCACTGGACAATACCCTGCAGGATATCCTGATCCGCTTCAAACGTATGCAGGGCTATAATGCGCTGTGGCAGCCGGGTACGGACCATGCTTCCATCGCGACGGAAGTGAAGATCATTGAGAAGCTGAAAGAGGAAGGTATCCGGAAGGAAGATCTGGGACGTGAGGGTTTTCTGGAACGTGCCTGGGCCTGGAGAAAAGAGTACGGCGGACGTATCGTATCCCAGTTAAAGAAGATGGGATCTTCCTGTGACTGGGACCGTGAACGTTTCACTATGGATGAAGGCTGCAACAAGGCGGTCAACGAAGTATTTGTTAAGATGTACGAGAAAGGCTACATCTACAAAGGCTCCCGTATCATCAACTGGTGTCCGGTATGCAACACTTCGATCTCGGATGCGGAAGTAGAGTACCAGGAGCAGGCAGGGCATTTCTGGCATATCAAGTATCCGATCTTAAACGATGATGATACCGAGAGTGGGGAATATCTGATCTTTGCTACCACACGTCCGGAGACGATGCTGGGCGATACCGCTGTGGCGGTACATCCGGAAGATGAGCGCTACAAGCATCTGATCGGTAAGAATCTGATGCTGCCGCTGATGAACCGCAAGATCCCGGTAGTGGCAGATGAATATGTAGACCGTGAATTCGGTACCGGTGTCGTAAAGATCACCCCGGGACATGACCCGAACGACTTTGAGGTGGGCAAGCGTCACAATCTGCCGATCATCAATATCATGAACGATAATGCAACGATCAATGCGAACGGCGGAAAGTACGAGGGCATGGACCGTTACGAAGCCAGAGAAGCCATCGTGAAAGAACTGGATGCCATGGGACTGCTGGTAAAGATCGAGGACCATGTACATAACGTAGGTACCCATGACCGCTGCAAGACGACGGTAGAGCCGCTGGTAAAAGCGCAGTGGTTTGTAAAGATGGACGAACTGATCAAGCCGGCGCAGAAGGCGGTAAGAGAAGGCGAGATCCGTCTGGTACCGGAGAGCATGCAGAAAACCTATTTCAACTGGACCGACAATATCCGTGACTGGTGTATTTCCAGACAGCTGTGGTGGGGCCACCGGATCCCGGCGTACTATTGTGATAAGTGCGGCGAGACGGTTGTGGCAAAGACGGCTCCGGAGAAGTGTCCAAAGTGCGGGGAGACACATTTTACGCAGGATCCGGATACACTGGATACCTGGTTTTCTTCAGCGCTGTGGCCGTTTTCAACCCTGGGCTGGCCGGAGCAGACGAAGGAACTGAAGTACTTCTATCCGACGGATGTGCTGGTAACGGGCTATGATATCATCTTCTTCTGGGTCATCCGTATGATCTTCTCGGGCTACGAGCAGATGGGCGAGAAGCCGTTTAAGACGGTGCTGTTCCACGGGCTGGTAAGAGATGACAAGGGCCGCAAGATGAGCAAATCTCTGGGCAATGGTATCGATCCGCTGGAGATCATCAGGCAGTATGGTGCAGATGCGCTGCGTCTGACGCTGGTGACCGGTAATGCACCGGGTAACGATATGCGTTTCTACTATGAAAAAGTAGAGGCAAACCGTAATTTTGCAAACAAGATCTGGAATGCTTCCCGATTCATTATGATGAATATGGAAGATACACAGCCGACGAAGCCGGAAGTGGCAGATCTGAAGCCGGCAGACCGCTGGATCACTTCCCGTGTGAACCGTCTGATCAAAGATGTGACGGAGAATATGGAGAAGTACGAGCTGGGTGTGGCAGTACAGAAGATCTACGACTTTATCTGGGATGAATTCTGCGACTGGTACATTGAGATGGTGAAGCCGCGTCTGTATGCAAAGGATGATGCAACGTCCCGAAATGCTGCGCTGTATACCTTAAAGACTGTGCTCATTGATGCGCTGAAACTGCTGCATCCGTATATGCCGTTCGTAACGGAGGAGATCTTCTGCACGCTGCAGGAGGAAGAAGAATCCATTATGGTTTCCGATTGGCCGGTCTATGACGAGGCGAGAAATTTTGCAAAGGAAGAAGCGGAGATCGAGACCATCAAAGAAGCCATCCGCGGTATCCGTAACGTACGTACGGAGATGAATGTGCCGCCTTCAAAGAAAGCACAGGTATTTGTGGTTTCCGATTCGGAAGAGAAGCGTGCGGTATTTACCGGCAACAATGACTTCTTTAAGACCCTGGCGTATGCATCCGAAGTGATCGTACAGGCGGATAAGACCGGCATTGCTGACGATGCGGTATCCGTAGTGATCGCACATGTCAATATCTATATGCCGCTGGGAGATCTGGTGGATCTGGAGAAAGAACTGGAGCGCCTGAAGAAAGAGGAACAGCGTCTGGAGGGCGAATTGAAACGTGTCAACGGTATGCTTTCCAATGAGAAGTTTGTTTCCAAGGCGCCGGAAGCCAAGATTGCCGAAGAGAAGGCAAAACTGGAAAAGTACACGAAGATGATGGAGCAGGTGAAGGCACAGATCGCGAACCTGGAAAAATAAAAAAGTAAAAATACACAAAAAACACAAAAAAACGGGAAAAATTGATGCGGGGGCATTGATTTTTCCCGTTGATTTCTGTATAGTAATTTTGTATGTGTGAAAGTGGATTTGTGAACGGAGCAGTCGAAGTTGATCATATTTGAAGAAGAATTAAAAAAATTCAGCAGGAGTCTGGAGATAGCGGATACGGAAGATGCGGTATACAGCGAAGATCTGACGGATATGATGAGCATCTTTATCAATCTCGCAAATGATTATGACGAGACGCCCGTGGATGTGGATGTAGAAGACGAATAGGAGATAAGGGGATGGAGTGTTACAATTGTGGTTTCCCCTTATCGGAGTTGGGCTATTGCACCAGCTGCGGAGCGGACGTGCGTAAATATAAAAAGATCATGTTTACGGCAAACCGTTTATACAATGACGGTTTGGATCGCGCAAGTGTGCGGGATCTGTCCGGAGCGATCAGATCCCTGCGGGGAGCATTGCGTTGTAACAAAAATCATATCGATGCAAGAAATCTTTTGGGACTGGTCTATTATGAAATGGGTGAGGCGGTCGCAGCTTTTGTAGAGTGGGTGATCAGCAAGAACATTCGCCCGGAAAAGAACCTTGCAGATGAATATATCAATATGGTACAGTCGGATAAAGGCCGGCTGGATACCATCGGAGCCACATTAAAGAAGTATAATGTTGCATTGGATCTTTGCAATCAGGGGGAGCGCAGCTACGATCTGGCTGTGATCCAGCTGAAAAAAGTATTGAGTCTCAATCCGAAATATGTAAAAGCACGTAAACTGCTGGCGTTGTTGTATCTGAATAAAGGGGATTATGACAAAGCGCTGAAAGGGTTAGAAGCCTGTCGGGATATCGATTGCGGTGACGTGGATACGCTCCGCTATCTGCAGGAAGCGGAATTAGGAATGTATGGCGGGGATCCCGCCGGCGGAAAAAAGCGTAGAGAGAAGAAGGAACCGGTTGCGGCAGTCAGCTTCAGCAGCGGTAATGATACGGTCATTCAGCCGGTAAGGCACAAAGAGTCTATGGGACTGACGGCATTGCTGGAGATCGCACTGGGCATTCTGGTCGGTGTATTGGTCACGTATTTTCTGATCGTGCCGGGGCGTGAAGCGGCGGTTCGTACGCAGAGTAACGAACAGCAGGCACTTTTGGGCGAACAGATGGATGCCAAGAATGCCGAGATCGCTGATATGAATGCACGTATCCGTGAACTGGAACAGACGATCACGGATCAGCGTATGGAATTGGACGGCTATACGGGAAGCAATGGTATTCTTTCTGTATATGATCATCTGCAGGCGGCAGCCAGTGCCTATCTGGACAGTTCGGAAAGTGCACTGACGGTGGAGCAGTATCTGGGGATGATACCGGAATCGTATCTGGAAACAGCATCGCCGGAATTCCGGGAGCTGTATACGCAGCTGAAGGCGGAGATCGGAGATTCTGTGGCGGAAAGCTACTACGATGCCGGTCTGGAAGCCTACCGGCAGCAGGACTATACGGTAGCGATCAGCAGCCTGGAAAAAGCATGTACATATGACCCGGGGAATGATGATGCATTGTATTATCTGGGTGTATGCTATTATGATAGCGGTAATGTGAGCACAGCATCGGAGAAGTTTAATCAGCTGCTGGCACGTTTTCCGGAAAGCGCTCAGGCAGATAAAGCAAGACAGCGTCTGGAAGAGATCGGGGAATAGGTATTTGTAAGATATGTCACTTCTTTATATCATACAATTTTAGGAGGAATGAACAAAGATGAAGACAGTAAAGGTAAAGCAGAAAAAGAATGAGGAAAAGAAGGATATTGCGGGGCGCATAGTCGGTCTCATCTTTCTGACATTGCTGATCGCAGTTGGTTATTATATGTACGACATGTTCCGGCCTCTTTCGATTGATTCGGATACAACAGCCGGTGACTGGCATCATACGGCGGAGATGAATGAGAAGAGAACCGAGCATTGGGTGTTTAACAATGACGGAACCGCGATGAGCTATACCATGAACAATGAAACCAAGATGATGGAAGATGAGGTCACCTATGACTATTATATATGTATTGCACAGGAAACCTATCAGCAGTACATTGATCAGGGTATCCTGAAGAAAGCGGCATCCGGCGGCTATGAGGACAGCAACGGCGTAAAGTATTCCACGCTGGATTCCGATAAGACACAGGCAGAAATGGTGCTGACCACATCCCATGTCAGAAAAGCGGACGAGAAAACGCTCCGAATCCGTGTGACGCATCTGAGCAAGGTAGAAATGGATGTTATATTTATCAATGATCGTTGGACTACGACTACCACACGTTTGACAAAGAATCTGTTCTAAGGGAAACATAGGATCAAATACCCTTGCAGTCGGGAAAGGCAAAATGCCTGTGTGCAGGGGTATTTTTATGCCCTGAAATTTTGAGACGATGTGTAAAGAGGCTTAAATGTGAATACAGAAGAAAAACGGTCGAATGACCGGGGACAACAGTTCAGAGAAGGTTTTCGCGATGGAGTTCCCATAGCGTTGGGATATCTTGCGGTAGCATTTACATTAGGGATACAGGCAAAGGAAGCCGGGATGAGTGTCTGGGAGGCGACGGTGATGTCACTGGTAAATGTGACTTCGGCCGGAGAATTTGCGGCTTTGACGATCATCAGCTCGGCATCGTCATATCTGGAGATGGCGATCTCCCAATTGATCATCAATCTGCGCTATATGCTGATGAGTTTTGCACTGTCCCAAAAAGTGTCGCCGGAATTGAGCGTTCCGCACCGTATGGGCATGGCGTTTGGCGTGACGGATGAGATCTTCGGCATATCCGTCGGCCGCGACGGGGCACTTAGCCCGTTTTATAACTATGGTGCTATGAGTATTGCACTTCCCGGGTGGACGGTCGGAACGGCACTGGGGGTAGTGATGGGGAATGTCCTGCCGGATAGCGTGGTGAGCGCACTCAGTCTGGCCCTATACGGGATGTTCCTTGCGATCATCATCCCGAAAGCGAGAGAGGACAAGCATGTACTGGCGGCGGTGATCGTAGCGATGGCGGCCAGCTGGCTGTGTACAAAGCTGCCGGTGGTCCGGGAGATTTCGGCGGGAACGCGCATCATTTTGCTGACCGTGATCATCTCGCTGATCGCAGCCTTGGTATTTCCGGTAAAAGATGAACAGGAGGCAGGAGAACATGAATGATCTGTGGCATAATGTATGGATCTATATAGCGATCATGGCGGTGGTGACTTACCTGATCCGTATGCTGCCCCTGACGCTGCTGCGTAAGGAGATCCAAAACCGGACACTGAAATCGTTTCTGTACTATGTGCCGTATGTGACGTTGTCCGTAATGACTTTTCCGGCGATCCTGCATGCGACACAGAGCATTTATTCGGGAGCTGCAGGCTTTTTTACGGCACTTTTGCTTGCCTACCGGAAAAAGAGTCTTCCGGTCGTGGCGGTATGTGCGTGCACGGTGGTCTTTGTGCTGGAACTGGCAGGAATATGAGGATACGACGGTACGACCCGGCCACGAGCTGCGCACCGGCCGATGAGTTGTAACGATGCAACTATAAGTTGCGGCTTTGCAACCAATTCTTTCTTGCCAAACAGGTATTTATTATATATAATGTGCTTGTTACAAGAAAGTTCACAAAAATATCACAAATCAAGGAGGGGTAACAAAATGGATAATGAAGCAATGGCGGAGGCAATAGGCGGAGCGGTTTCCGGCACATCTCTGGTGTTCAGTCTGGTAGTGCTTGTGCTTATGGTAATTGCTTACTGGAAGATGTTTGAGAAGGCAGGCGTGGAAGGATGGAAGAGTCTGATCCCGCTCTATAATCTGTACATCCTGTTCCAACTGGCCTGGGGCAATGGACTTTTGTTCCTGTTAATGCTGATTCCCTGCGTAAACATTGTAGTTGGTCTTATTCTGGATTGGAAAATCTGCAAGGCTTATGGCCAGGGAGTTGGTATCTTTGTACTGATGCTGTTCCTTCCGAACGTTGCATGGCTGTACCTGGGCTTCAGCAATAATGTTCAGTACATCGGGCCGCAGTAAGGTCTGAAGAAAGGATACGACTATGATGATCAAAGAACGTAACATTGCAGTATGTGTGGTACTTTCCATCGTGACCTGCGGTATTTACGGTATTTACTGGCTGTATAAGATGGTGGAGGAAGCAGATTACCTGACGGGGAATCCGAATCCGCAGCCACCGATCGTAGTGATCCTGCTGAGTATCGTGACCTGCTCGATCTACCTGATCATCTGGCTGTACAATACCGGCAAGCGTTTCGATGAGATGAGTGTACGGGAAGGCAGAGGGGAAGGCAACAACGGGATCCTGTTCCTGCTGCTTGCGATCTTCGGATTGGCGATCGTGGACTATGTGCTGATCCAGGATAACCTGAACAAGCATGCAAATGCGTAAAAACTGTATTTGTTAAAAAAGTAGAAAGGATCCGGGGGTATATCTTCCGGATCCTTTTTGTCAGAAGACACCGGAATGTGCGAGAATCCCAAGTACTTGAAATTTTGGATGTTTTGTGTTATAAATATTGTGTTTTTTGGTAACCGTGAATTTGAGCAGATGAGAGAGTTTTGAAGTGGAAGAGAATAAGAAGATTTATCATGTGGGATTGGATATCGGTTCAACAACCGTAAAAGTAGTGGCTATTGATCCGGAAGGAAAAGTGGTCTATTCGGAGTACCGCAGACATCATGCTGAGGTACGTCAGGTATTGGAACAATTACTGGGAGAATTGATGGATACCATCGGAAATGCCCAGTGTACCATAGAGATTACCGGAAGCGGCGGCCTGCAGCTGGCAGAGCGTCTGCAGATCCCGTTTGTGCAGGAGGTCGTAGCGGTCGTAGGTGCGGTACGACAGCTGTACCCGCAGACGGATGTGATCATTGAGCTGGGCGGAGAAGATGCAAAGCTGGTGTATCTGACCGGCGGTGTGGAACAGCGTATGAACGGCATCTGCGCCGGCGGTACCGGTGCGTTTATCGATCAGATGGCATCCCTGATCCAGACGGATGCAGCCGGACTGGATCTGCTGGCAAAGGATGCACATGCAAAGTATCCGATCGCGGCTCGCTGCGGCGTGTTTGCAAAGACGGATATCCAGCCGCTCATTAACGATGGTGTAGCAAGAGAGGATCTGGCGATCAGTATCTTTCAGGCGGTGGTGGATCAGACCATTTCCGGTCTGGCATGCGGCCGTCGTATCAAGGGAAAAGTGGCATTTCTGGGCGGACCTCTGCATTTCCTGCCGAGACTCCGTGAACGTTTTGCGGATACCCTGCATCTGGGACCGGATGAGCAGATCGTGCCGGAGAACGGACATCTGTTTGCAGCACATGGTGCGGCGATCCACGGCCAGCGCGGAGGTGCGGTATCGCTCGGAGAGATCAGGGAAAACCTGGCACATGTCGGTACCGGCATGGAACTGGAGCATCTGCAGTGTCTGTTTGAAACGGAAGCGGATCTGGAAGCATTCCGTGAGAGACAGCGGAGCAATAAGGCACCGGCCGGAGATATCAAAGAGTATCATGGCAACTGTTTTCTGGGCATAGACGGCGGTTCTACAACAACCAAGATGGCACTGCTGTCCGAGGACGGAAAGCTTCTGTATTCCTATTACGGAAATAACAAAGGTGACCCGGTCGGCTGCGTGAAAGAAGCGATCCGCGGCCTGGCGGAGGTGATGCCGAAAGACGCAAAGATCGCACATGCATGCTCTACCGGATACGGTGAAAAACTGTTAAAAGAAGCATTCGGCCTGGATGAGGGCGAGGTGGAGACCATTGCGCACTACTATGCAGCGCGCTTTGTGGATCCGGAAGCCGATTGTATCATCGATATCGGCGGACAGGATATGAAGTGCATCCGTATCAAGAACGGCAGTGTGGATTCCATTCTGCTGAACGAAGCGTGTTCTTCGGGATGCGGCTCTTTTATAGAAAACTTTGCGGATTCCATGGGATACACGGCGAAGAGCTTCTCGGAACTGGCGCTGAAGTCCAAGATGCCGCTGGATCTGGGAACCCGTTGTACCATTTTTATGAACTCCAACGTAAAGCAGGCACAGAAGGAAGGTGCGGCAGTTGAGGATATTGCAGCCGGACTGGCATATTCGGTTGTAAAAAATGCGTTGTTTAAGGTGATCCGTATGACGGATCCGGCGCAGCTGGGCGAGCATATCATCGCACAGGGCGGTACGTTCTTAAGCGATGCGATATTGCGATGCTTTGAACTGGTATCCGGGCGCGAAGTGATCCGGCCGGCAGAAGCAGGTCTGATGGGGGCCATGGGTGCGGCGCTGATCGCAAAAGAACGCTGGACCGGTGGCGTATCTTCCATGCTCTCCTTTGAAGAGATCGCGGATCTGACCTTTACCACATCGCAGTCCAGATGCAAGGGCTGCCAGAACCGTTGCCGCCTGACGATCGGCCAGTTCTCCAACGGTCACAGATATATTACCGGTAACCGCTGTGAACGTGTTGTGGGTGGCGGCGGAAAGAAGAACGATGCGCCGAACCTGTTCGAATTCAAACGTAAGAGGATGTTTGACTATGAGCCTTTGGAGGCAACCCAGGCACCCAGAGGCGTGATCGGTATTCCGCGCGTTCTGAATATGTATGAGAATTATCCGTTCTGGGCGGAGTTCTTCAAACATCTTGGATTCCGTGTGGTGATCTCGCCGTTCTCGGATCAGAATCTGTATCGTCTGGGTATGGATTCGATCCCGAGTGAATCCGAGTGCTATCCGGCAAAGATGGTACACGGTCATATCACCTGGCTTGTGGAGCAGGGCGTGGACCGGATCTTCTATCCGTGCGTTTATTATGAGCGAAAAGAAAATGCGAATGCGCAGAACCATTATAACTGTCCGATGGTCATTTCCTATCCGGAAAACGTCCGCAACAATATGCAGATCATTTCGGAGAAGAACATCAATCTGATCTCGCCATTCATTGCATTTACCGATGAGCAGGTGCTGACGAAGTGCCTGGAAAGCGTAATGCATGAAAACTTTGAGATCAGTAAAAAAGAGGTTCGGGAAGCGGTGCATATCGGCTGGGAAGCTCTACTTAAGTGCAAGGCCGATATCACGGAGGAAGGCCGCAAGACGGTTGCCTGGCTGAAAGAACACAAAGCACATGGTATCGTACTGGCCGGACGTCCGTATCATCTGGATCCGGAGATCAACCATGGTATTCCCGAGATGATCCAGAGTCTCGGCTTTGCGGTATTGACGGAAGACAGCGTAGCTGCACTTGCAGAGGTAGAGAGCGGTCTGCGTGTGACGAATCAGTGGACCTACCATGCAAGACTGTATGCCGCAGCGGAATATGTGGCGACACAGGATGTGCTGGATCTGATCCAGCTCAACTCCTTCGGCTGTGGTCTGGATGCCGTAACGGCAGATCAGGTACGTGAACTGCTGGAAAAGAGAAACCGTCTGTATGCATTACTGAAGATCGATGAGATCAGCAACCTGGGTGCGGCACGTATCCGTGTGCGTTCCCTGGCAGCAGCGATCCGTTCCAGAGACAGCGGTCCGCAGAAAAAAGTGACTCCGGTGGAATATCCGAGAGTGGAATATACGAAAGAGATGAACGACGCGGGATATACGATCCTGTGTCCGGAAATGTCCCCGCACCATTTCGAACTGGCCAAGGCGGCATTTGAAACCTGCGGTTATCGTCTGGCATTGATGAAGAATGAAAACCACAATGTCATCGATATGGGACAGCGCTATGTCAATCATGATGCATGTTATCCGGCGATGATCGTGACCGGTCAGATCATGGATGCGGTATCTTCGGGGGATTATGATACGAAGCGCCTGGCCGTGATGATGGTACAGACCGGCGGCGGCTGTCGTGCATCCAATTATGTGGGCTTTATCCGCAAGGCGCTGAAGGAAGGCGGCTACGGACATATCCCCGTGATCTCACTGAATGTAAACGGTATGGAGACCAACTCCGGTTTCACGCCGTCCGTGACCCTGCTGTATAAGGTGATGCAGGCCGCTATGTACGGTGACCTGATGGCAAATATGCGCTATCATGCCAAGGCGTATGAAGTGGAAGAGGGTGCTACGGAAGCCATGTACGATAAATGGCAGAAGAAGTGCATTGAGTCGATCCGGCAACACAGCAGCATGCATACTTTCTATAAACTCTGCCGTCAGATGGTCAATGATTTTGACTCGATCGAACTGCGCACGGATATCGTGAAGCCGAAGGTCGGTATCGTAGGCGAAGTACTTGTAAAATACATGCCGCTTGCAAACGAGCATCTGGCGGATCAGCTGGAGAAAGAAGGCGCGGAAGTGGTAATGACCGAAATGGTTACCTTCCTGGAATACTGCTTCTCCGGTGCGATCTACCGAGGAAAGAAGCTGGGCAAGAGCAAGAAGGCGGCTATGGCGGCACGTTTTGGTCTGGGACTGGTCGACAGCATCAAGAAGAAGACCGATAAGATGCTGGAGGAAAGCAAACACTTTACCCCGGCGGGACGGCTAAGTCAGATCAAGAGTTTTGCGATGGAGATCCTGCAGCAGGGTAACCAGACCGGAGAAGGCTGGTATCTGCCGGGCGAGATGATCGAGCTGATCCATCAGGGCGTGAACAATATCGTCTGTGTGCAGCCGTTCGGATGTCTGCCGAACCACATCGTGGGTAAGGGCGTTACCAAAAAGGTCAAGGAGAAATATCCTGAGGCCAATATCGTAGCGATCGATTACGACCCTTCCGCAAGTAAGGTGAACCAGCTGAACCGTCTGCGCCTGATGCTGGAAGTGGCGCAGGAAATGCTGCGAAACGAAGGAAAGTAAAAAAAGGCAAAGCCTGGGGGCATAGAAGGGATGAGCAAACAGCAGAGAAGAAATATCATCATCGTATCGATTCTGTTTCTGGCGGCGATCATTGCAGGGATTGTAATGATGCCGCAGCCGGAAAAGCATGAGACGATCAAGGCTGCCATGCGTGACGCTGTTCTGCACGACGAGAATAAGATCGCTTTCTTTGGTTTTGCCGTGGATCCGTCCCTGGTATCCGGCTACATTGTTACGGCGGTGCTTTTGTTCATCGCACTGCTGATCCGGATTTTTGCCATCCCGAAGTTTCAGATGGTGCCGGGCAGATTCCAGTTTCTGATCGAGCAGTGGGTAGGTATCTTTGACGGCCTGGCAAAGACAAACTCCCCGCATAAAAACGGCGCGCTGGGCGCCTATATCTTCGGTGCCGGTACCTATATCTTTGCCGGTACCATGTTTGAACTCTTCGGTATTCAGGGTATCACCACCGAAGGGCACAGTATTTCTCTGCCGGCACCGCTGGCAAATATCAACGGTGCGATCTGTATGGGCTTTCTGTCCTATCTGTTTATTTTATCCGGCGGTATTTTGGTGAATAAGGTAAAGGGCGTGGGGAAGACACTGAAAGAGTTTTCCCTTCCGGTTTCCATGACCTTCCGATTGTTCGGAGCCCTGCTTTCCGGTATGCTGACGACGGAACTCGTGTATTATTACATCAATCTGAGTTTTGTCCTGCCGGTGATCGTAGGACTTTTGTTCACGGTGCTGCATGCATTGATCCAGGCCTATGTCCTGACAATGCTGACCAGTGTATATTACGGTGAAGTGACAGAGGTCAGTGAACAGAAACCGAAAAAGAAGAAAAAGAACAAACCGAACAAACTGAACAATGATGCGGAAATCGCAGAAGCATAAAAGAACAGATAACGGAGGATAAAAAAATGAAACAGTTAAAGAAGATGGCAGTAATGTTGGCAGCAGTGATCCTGCTCATCGGTGCGGTGGCATCGGTAAGCGCTTTGCAGGCGAATGCAGCGGACAGTGCAGAGACAGCTGTGGCAGCAGAGGCACAGGCAGGCGCGGACAGCAGCACGGGCATGAAAGCACTGGCAGCTTCCATCGCCATCGGTCTGGCAGGTATCGGCGGTACCATTGCCATGGGTATGGCGATCGCAAAGTCCAACGAAGGTGTAGCAAGACAGCCGGAAGCAGCCGGCAAGATCCAGACGCAGCTGATGCTCGGCCTGGTATTTATCGAGACCGTTGTTATTTATGCATTGATCGTAGCGATCCTGATCGTCTTCGTATTATAAAAAAAGGTCTATTATTGAACGATTCGGAGGTTTTGTGTTATGCCGTTGGGAATTGACTTTACACAGATATTGCTGCATTTATTCAATGTGATCATACTGTTTGTAGGTCTCTACATCCTGCTGTATGCGCCGGTGAAGGCGTTTATGCAGAAGCGCAGCGACTACTATGCGGATCTGGAGAAGGATACCAAAGCCGCATTGGAAGAAGCAAATGCAAAAAAAGCAGAGTATGAGGAAAAGCTGGCAGCCGTGGAACAGGAGATCGAGGAGCAGCGCAAGGCTGCCAACAGTGAGATCGCGGCCATGAAGCGGGAGCAGAGCGAGGCGGCCAAAGAGGAAGCCAGAAAGATCCTTGAGAGTGCGAGAGAAAACGGTGAGAAGCAGAAGCTGATGATCATCAGCGGTGCCCGTGAGGATATCACGCATATGATCGAAGAGGCAACCCGCAAGGTTATGGCGGGAGAAGCGTCTGCAGATCCTTACGAGGATTTTATCCGGAATGCGGAAAGGAGCCGTGCAAATGGCCACAAGTAAGATACAGAAAGCCGTTCTCTATGCTGCGAAGGAGCCGACTGCGCAGCAGCAGGAAAGGCTTTTGCATTTTTTGGAAGAAAAATACGGCAGGGCTTATGAACTGGACTGGCATGAGGATGTGAGTACCGGCAATGGCTTTCGACTGGTGGTGGGCGACGAAGTGTACGACAACACCAAGGAAGGCCGCTTTTTGCAGTTGAAAGAACTGCTGGGCGAGCTGGCGCTCCGGGAGGATGCGGAAGATGTGATCTCACTGTACCGTTCCTCCATCGACAGCTGGGATGCCGAGACAGTGGCGGAAGAAGAAGGTACGGTGCTTTCGGTCGGCGACGGTATCGTATTTATTGACGGACTGGGCGGCGCGGAATATGGCGAGATCGTGGTATTTGAGTCCGGCGTGAAGGGAATGTTCCAGGATATCCGTCAGGATACCATGGGCGTGATCCTGTTTGGTGACGACAGTGAAGTGCGTGTGGGCAGCCGTGTGCGCCGCACAAAAAAGACGGCAGGTATCCCGGTAGGGGATGCGTTCCTGGGACGTGTGGTCAATGCACTGGGTGAGCCGATCGATGGGATGGGGCCGATCGCGGCCTCGGATTACCGTATCGTGGAAGCACCGGCGGCAAGCATCATTGACCGTCAGTCGGTAGACACGCCGATGTACACGGGACTGCTTACGATCGACTCGATGTTCCCGATCGGACGCGGACAGAGAGAGCTGATCATCGGCGACCGGCAGACCGGCAAGACAACGATCGCACTGGATACGATCCTGAACCAGAAGGGGAAGGACGTGATCTGCATCTATGTGGCGATCGGACAGAAAGCCGGCAGCATCGCGCAGCTGGTCGGAAATCTGAAGAAAAAGGGCGCTATGGATTATACGGTCGTTGTCAGTGCAACGGCCAGTGAACCGGCACCCATTCAGTATATCGCGCCTTATGCGGGAACTTCGCTGGGTGAGTATTTTATGTATCAGGGCAAGGATGTGCTGATCGTTTACGATGATCTCTCAAAGCACGCGATCGCTTACCGCGCCTTATCCCTGCTGCTGGATCGTTCCCCGGGACGTGAGGCGTATCCGGGCGATGTCTTTTATCTGCATTCCAGACTGCTGGAACGCTCCGCGCATTTATCGGATGCGCTGGGCGGCGGCAGTATGACGGCACTGCCGATCGTAGAGACCCAGGGAGGCGATGTATCGGCGTATATTCCGACGAACATCATCTCCATCACGGATGGCCAGATCTTTCTGGAGAGCGACCTGTTCTTTTCCGGACAGCGGCCTGCCGTAAATGTCGGACTTTCCGTATCCCGTGTGGGTGGCGCGGCACAGACTAAGGCAATGAAAAAGGCGGCCGGCTCGATCCGTCTGGATCTGGCACAGTATCGCGAGATGGAGATCTTTACCCAGTTTTCCAGTGATCTGGATGAAGCCACCCGAAAACAGCTGGTCTACGGACAGGGGCTGATGCAGCTGCTGCGGCAGCCGCAGGGCAGCCCGTTTTCCCTGCATGAGCAGGTAGTGATCCTGGTGGCTGCGACTGCGCATGTAATGCAGGATGTGGATCCGCTCAGGATCACGGAATTCAGGAAAGCGCTGCTGGCGTATTTTGAACAGAAGAAACGGACCTTGATGCAGAAGATCGATACCGAAGGCACGATGTCGGACGAACAGAAGGCAGAGATCATAGAGACGGCAAAGGAGTATCTTGAGCTGTGGCAAACGGCAGAGAAATAAAAAACCGTATCGGCAGTGTACGAAATACCAGAAAGATCACGAATGCGATGTATCTGATCTCTTCTTCCAAGCTGCGTAAAGCCAGGGCAGAACTAGCCAAAACAAGACCGTTCTTCCGGGCAACGGAGCATGAGATCAAGCGGATTTTCCAAAGTACTTCGGAAGTGGAGTCGCAGTATTTCTACCCGTCCTCCGGACCGACCAAAGCAGAGACCGTAGCGTTTCTGGTGATCACTTCAGACCGCGGGCTGGCAGGTGCATACAACTATAATGTGATCCGGCGCGCAGAGGCGGAGATCCGCAAACGGGAAAAGGTGCGGCTCTTTGTGATCGGTGATTACGGCCGCCGGTATTTTAAGCATCATAACGGACCGGTGGAGGAAACCTTTTTTTATACGGCACAGGATCCCACGTTCCGCAGGGCCAGAGAGATCAGTTACACATTGCTGACGGAGTATACCGAGGGGCGTGCGGACGAGATCCGTATCATCTACAGTGATATGGAAAATGATATGGTCAGTACCGTCAAGTGCGTGCGTGTACTGCCCTTTGAACGTAAGATGTTTCTTTCGGAGGAAGAGGCGGAGAACAGTTCCGACCAGATGTATAAGTTTGAGCCGTCTGCCTCCAAAGTGCTGGATCAGATGATCCCGTCTTATATGGCTGGTTTCATCTACGGCGCGATGGTCGACAGTTTTTCGGCGGAACAGAATGCAAGAATGAATGCGATGCATACCGCTACCGAGAACGCGGACGAGCTGATGGGAGATCTGCAGATCGAATACAACCGCGTGCGGCAGTCCGCCGTCACACAGGAGATTACCGAGGTAGCTTCGGGAGCCCGGGCACAAAAGAAAAAGAAGAAAAAATTTTAGACGCTGACGGATAAGATGTTTTTGCAGAGTGTCAGAAGCAGAGGAGAAAAAGAGTTGTATACAGGAAAGATCATACAGGTTTCGGGACCTGTGGTGGATGTACAATTTGCAAGAGGACAGATGCCGAAGCTGCGGGAAGCACTGACCGTGGATACGACGGGCGGGCAGCGTGTGATGGAAGCCGCACAGCTGATGGAAGACAATATCGTGCGCTGTATCATGTTGTCGAAGAGTGAGGGACTGCGGCGTGGTATGGAGGTCACGGCGACCGGAGACTGCATTCAGGTACCGGTCGGTGATCCGACGATCGGCAGGATGTTCAACGTGCTCGGAGAAACGATCGACGGCGGGGAGGCGATCCCGGCGGAGGCGGAACACTGGGGCATCCACCGTCTGGCACCGGCATTTGCAGAGCAGAGTGTATCCGTAGAGATCCTGGAGACCGGCATCAAAGTCATCGATCTGCTGGAACCGTATGCAAGAGGCGGTAAGATCGGCCTGTTCGGTGGTGCGGGAGTCGGCAAGACCGTGCTCATCCAGGAGCTGATCCACAATGTGGCAATGGAGCATGGCGGTTATTCCATCTTTACGGGCGTAGGAGAGCGAAGCCGGGAGGGGAACGACCTGTGGAATGAAATGAAGGAAAGCGGTACGATCGATAAGACCGCGATGGTATTCGGGCAGATGAACGAATCGCCCGGTGTGCGTATGCGTGTGGCGCTGACCGGTCTGACTATGGCCGAGTATTTCCGTGATGTACAGCATAGGGATGTGCTTTTGTTTATCGATAATATCTTCCGTTTTGTGCAGGCGGGATCGGAAGTATCCACACTGCTCGGGCGTATGCCTTCCGCGGTAGGTTACCAGCCGACGCTGGCTCAGGAAATGGGACAGCTGCAGGAACGTATCACATCGACAAAGGACGGATCCGTTACTTCCGTGCAGGCGGTCTATGTGCCGGCCGATGACCTGACAGATCCGGCACCGGCAACAACCTTTACCCATCTGGACGCAACAACGGTGCTTTCGAGAAAGATTGCCGAGCAGGGCATCTATCCGGCGGTGGATCCGCTGGCCTCCACATCCCGTATCCTGGAAGCGGATATCGTGGGGAAGGAGCATTATGAGACGGCACGTACGGTACAGGAGTATCTGCAGAAGTATAACGATCTGCAGGATATCATAGCCATCCTGGGTATGGACGAGCTTTCTGAAGAGGACAAGCTGGTGGTGTCCCGCGCCAGAAAGATGATCCGTTTCCTGTCCCAGCCGATGTTTGTGGCAGAGAAATTTACCGGAACCCCGGGCGTGTATGTACCGGTTGCAGAGACGGTACGCGGTTTTCAGGAGATCATCTCCGGTATTCACGATGCACTGCCGGAAGCGGCATTCTATAACGTGGGTACGATCGATGATGCCATCAACAAAGCAAAGACCTTATAAAGACGGAGAAATAAAACGGATTGAATACGTTTCATCTGAAAATCTATGAGTCAGACAGCGCCTTTTTTGAAGGCGAAGCGGAGATCGCGGTGATCCCCGTGGAGGACGGGGAATACGGTGTGATGGCAGGGCATGAGAATGCCGTGGTAGCCGTGATGCCGGGGATCATGCATTATCGTCCCGTGGGTGGGGAGATGCAGTATGCATCGGTCGGTAACGGCATGCTCCGTGTGGAAAAGAACGATGTGCTGGTGCTGGTGGAAACTGCGGAGCGTCCCGAGGAGATCAATGAGGCACGTGCACGGGCGGCGGAGGAAGAGGCCCGGGAAGCCATGCTGCAGAAGAAGAGCTATCAGGAATACCGGCTTGCGGAGATCCAGCTGGAGCGGGAACTGGCCAGACTGAAGCTGATGGACTACCGGGATGGACCGGGAAACTAGACAAATGATGCAGAGTATGGTAGAATTCGCCTATATGTACGGAATTTAAGGAAAAATGGGTGAAGTCGGAGGAAGAATTATGGCAGAACTGGACAGACAGGCAACGGAACTGGAAACCCTGATGCATTCGTTATCCTTTGCGGATGAAGGCGCCGGCGTGGTACAGACAGCAAATACAACCATGCGGCAGAAGGATATTGATTTTCTGGTAGCGATCCTGCAGGAATTACAGGAATATCGTGAGATCGGAACGGCAGAGGAATGTCGTGCATACAAAGCAAAGGCGCTTGGCTGATCTTTGGATGGAGAGCCTTTGGCGTGTTGTAAGGGAGTGTTGCTGAGAAGGGCGGGGCGTTACAGAACCTGCCCTCTTATTATTTGTGTAGAAAGGGCATGAAAATGCCTGTGTTTTTTGGAGGAAGCATGTCGGCACAGGTGAAAAAGTCCCTGGTGGTACAGGGAAGCATACTGGCGATCGCGGGACTGATCACAAAAGTGATCGGTTTTATTTACCGTATCCCGATGGCGAATATCCTGGGGAATACCGGAAATGGTCTGTATTCGGTGGCTTTCGGTATCTACAATATTGCTCTGACCCTGTCTTCCTACAGCATGCCGCTGGCGGTCTCGAAACTGATGAGTGCGCGGCTGGCCAAAGGACAGTATAAGAATGCCTATCGTCTGTTCCGCTGTGCACTGGCCTTTGCGATCGTAACCGGCAGTATCGCCTGTGCAGCACTCTTTTTCGGAGCGGAAGCTTTTGCGGGGATCTATCATAAAGAAGGATTGGAATACCCGCTGCGGGTATTGGCACCGACGGTATTTGTCGTTGCTTTATTGGGAACCTGCCGCGGATTTTTTCAGGGACACCGTAATATGGTACCGACAGCGGTCTCCCAGGTGATCGAGCAGATCGTTAATGCTATCGTGAGTGTGGCGGCGGCTTCGGCTTTTGTCCGGATCGCATCGGAACGGGTCGGGGCATCCGGCAGAGACGTACCGAATGTGGTCTCGGCTGCAGCGGCAGCCGGCGGGACCATGGGGACCTTTGCCGGTGCATTTACGGCGCTTCTGATCTTTGTTCTCATTTCTCTCGGAAGGCAGAAAGCACGCCGGATCGAACTTTCCGGGGAGGATCTGGCAGATGAGGATTACGGGCTGATCGCCAGAGCGATCCTGCTTACCATGCTTCCGGTGATCCTGAGCCAGACGATCTATCAGATCGGGTATACTCTGGATGATCTGCTTTTCGGTAACCTGATGGTGAAGAAGGGGTATGCCGAGAATACGGTCACCAGTATGCAGGGGGTATTCAACACACAGTACAATCAGATGGTAAATCTGCCGGTGGCGATCGCAACGGCGATGGCATCTGCAGCATTGCCGAGCATTGTAGCGTCTTTTGCCAGGGGCGAAACCGAACGGGTAAAGGAGAAGATCTCATCGGTACTGAAGGTAAATATGCTGATCGCCATTCCGGCAGCCGCCGGGTTGGCTGCATTGGCAGAGCCGGTGATGGGGGTTCTGTTCCCGAGACTGGGAGATTATATGCCAATGGCGGTGATGCTTTTGCGGACGGGTTCGTCGGCCGTTGTATTTTATGCATTATCTACCCTGACCACTTCGATCCTGCAGGGAAGCGACCGTATGCGTCTGCCGGTGATCCATTCGGCCATCTCGCTTACGATCCATGTGATCCTTGTGGCCGTCTGTGCATGGTTTACCGATCTGGGCGTGTATGGCCTGATCATCGGTAATGTCACGTTCCCGTTGCTGGTATGTACACTCAACTGCCGCAGCGTGGCAAAACGGGTGGGGTACTGTTTCCAATGGAAGAATACCTTTATCAAACCGGCAGCGGCTGCGATCGTTATGGGCGTCGTGGCATTCGGCATCTATACATCGATTGCGGATGCTCTCGGTATGCTGGTGGCCATGATCGTGGCAATATGTGCTGCCGTGGCCGTCTATGGCGGTATGCTGCTGGTACTGAAGGCGGTGACGCTCAGTGAATTAAAAGCGATGCCCCTGATCGGAAAATTCTTTCGGAAAAGAACGTAAATAAGCCTTCCCGCTTTGGGAAAGATGCCCGAGGGGCGGATGAGGAGTTTTGAACAGTATGAAATTAAGCGACTTAAAACAGGGCGAAAAAGCAAGGATCACAGATGTTGGCGGAGAGGGAGCTCTCAGGCAGCACTTTTTGGATATGGGACTGATCCCGGGAGCGGATGTGGAACTGGTGAAGTTTGCCCCCATGGGTGATCCGGTGGAGTATCGTGTATACGGCTATGAACTGACCCTGCGTCTGGCAGATGCAGAGCAGATCACCGTGGAAGAACTTCCCCATAAAAAAGAAACATCTCCTGACGGAGAAACTCTGAAGCCGCGCAAAGACGCGTCGGGTTCCCGTGATCACAGATCACGATCAGAAGCAGAGCATCCGGGTCTGGGGGAAGAAGGACGCTATCATGAAAAAGAAACGGAGAATCCCCTGCCGGAGGGAACGCCGCTGACCTTTGCACTGGTCGGCAACCAGAACAGCGGAAAGACCACGCTGTTTAACCAGCTGACCGGATCGAACCAGCATGTCGGAAACTTTCCGGGGGTTACGGTCGATCGCAAGGATGGAGAGATCCGCGGACAGAAGGGGACGCTGATCACGGACCTGCCGGGCATCTATTCCATGTCGCCGTATACCAGTGAAGAGATCGTTTCCAGGGATTTTGTCCTGAAGGAAAAGCCCAAGGCGATCATAAATATCGTGGATGTGACCAGTATCGGGCGGAATCTGTATTTGACGATGCAGCTGCTCGAGATGGGACTGCCGATGGTGGTAGCACTCAATATGATGGATGAGATGATCGGCAACGGCGGCTATGTGGACATCAACGCGATGGAGGAGATGCTGGGTGTGCCGGTTGTGCCGATCTCGGCAGCAAAGAATGAGGGTGTGGATGAACTGGTGCATCATGCGATCCATGTGGCGAAATATCAGGAAACACCGACGGTGCAGGATTTTTGCGACAGTACGGATCATGGCGGTGCCGTACACCGCTGTATTCATGCAGTGATGCATCTGATTGAGGATCACGCGGTGAATGCGGGGATCCCCGTACGGTTTGCGGCAGCCAAGCTGATCGAAGGAGATCAGCTGCTTCTGGAACAGCTGGCGCTGGAGCAGAATGAAAAAGAGATGCTGGAGCATATCGTGCTGCAGATGGAAAAAGAGCGTGGTATGGATCACAGTGCGGCGATGGCGGAAATGCGCTACGCCTACATCAATAAGGTGTGCGACCGCTGTGTGGAAAAGCCGGCGGAGAGCAAGGAGCATATCCGCAGCCGGCAGCTGGATCGTGTGCTGACCGGCAAATATACCGCGATCCCGGTGTTTGTACTGGTGATGGCAGCCGTGTTCTTCCTGACCTTCGGTTTGATCGGGCCGTTTCTGCAGGACCTGCTGGCGGCAGGGATTGAAAAACTGGGAAGTGTTGTGGATGGCATGATGGATGCAGGGCAGGTGAACTATGCCGTGCGCAGTCTGGTGATGGACGGGATCTTTGAAGGTGTGGGAAGCGTGGTCAGTTTCCTGCCGATCATCGTGACCATGTTTTTCTTTCTCTCTCTTCTGGAGGACAGCGGGTATATCGCGCGTGTAGCGTTTGTGATGGACAAGCTGCTGCGAAAGATCGGCCTGTCCGGGCGCAGTATCGTGCCGATGCTGATCGGGTTTGGCTGTACGGTGCCGGCGGTCATGTCCACACGTACCCTGCCCTCGGCAAGGGACCGCAGGATGACGATACTGCTCACGCCGTTTATGTCCTGTACGGCCAAGCTGCCCATCTATGGTTTCTTTGTGAGTGCATTCTTTCCGGAGTACAGCTGGCAGATCATCACGGGACTGTATCTGCTGGGGATCGTTACCGGGATCCTGGTATCCTTATTGTTTAAGAAGACACTGTTCAAAGGTGAGGCGGTACCGTTTGTGATGGAACTGCCCAATTACCGTATGCCGGGGGCGAAGAATGTGCTGCAGCTTTTGTGGGAAAAAGCCAAGGACTTTCTGCAGAGAGCCTTTTCCGTGATCCTGATCGCGACGATCGTGGTATGGTTCTTAAAGAGCTTTGATCTGCGATTTGAACTGGTAGAGGATGCGCACAGCAGCATCCTGGCAATGATCGCCGGATGGTTCGTTCCTTTGATGCAGCCGGTCGGAATGGGAGACTGGCGTATCATCACGGCACTGGTGAGCGGGTTTATGGCGAAGGAAAGTATGGTCTCCACTATGGAAGTGCTCTTTGCACCGGAGGGGGTAGCAGGCGTGATCCCGACGGCGGCAGCGGCTGCAATGCTGGTCTTTTCGCTGCTCTATACTCCCTGTGTGGCTGCAGTGGCATCCATCCGCCGGGAACTGGGAAATAAGTGGGCGATGTGTGTGGTGCTGTGGCAGTGCGGGATCGCGTGGGTGGCGGCCCTGCTGGTAAATCTGCTCTGCTCCGGTCTGTAATACGTATACTTACTTTTGCCAACCTGATATAACGGAATGAAAAGACACATTATCATATGACTTTGGTCATAAGGATAATGTGTCTTTTGTCACTATACCGGCGGATGCATATGGATTATAATGACCACTATGGCAAAAAATCAGTGCATTCGGGGAGGATAACGCTTGATGATACCTATGGGATACGGGAAAAGCTCGCTGGGAACCTGTTTTGGAGTATTCATTATCCTGGGCGGAGTCTGGCTTACGACAACGCTGGTGAAAAGCGGTGCGGACATGGCGGATGCAAGGTATATCATGATCGGCGCTGTTTTACCGGCGTTTCTGTTTATTATGATGGATCTGACAAATAATCTGAAGAACCGGAACAATATCGAGTATATGCATCGGATGCTGGAGTATCCCGCGGTGAAAGGAAAGATCGTAGAGATCAAAAAATACCGTTTTCATTTTGGAGTCCGTGAGGAGATCACTTCCGATCAATTTCATTATCGCAGTTACGTATACCGTGTCGTAGCATCCTTTTATGATGAAAAAAACAGATGTGAAAAAAAGGTTGTTTCCGAATTTTATGCGCGGGATCCCAGACGGTGGATACTGTCGGATCGTGTGGATATTCATTATTCTCCGGCCGGAGAGTGTTGGATCGAATTGGATGAAAAATAGACACGGCTTCATGTGACAAAAGTCATATTGATAATATGTCTTTTTTCACTACCAGCTATTTCTTCGTTTGTATATAATGCGCTTGTAACGGATCAGAACCAAAAGTTCTTACGGCTGCGGCAGCCGGAAATGAAAATTCTGCTTCACAAACGGAGGAATGATAATGAAAAGATACAGGAACAACAAAGGGTTCTCATTGGTTGAACTGATCATTGTGGTTGCGATCATAGCGGTACTGGTGGGTGTACTGGCACCGCAGCTGATAAGGTATGTTGAAAAAGGAAAAGTATCTGCCGATACCGAGTTTTGCGATACACTGCACAGCGCGATCACTTATGCATTGATGGACTACGATGTACAGACGGCAACGGATGGCAGTACGCATTGGATCCATGAACTTACAAGACCTTATCCGGGATATACACTGCCTTTGTGTGATATCGATACCAGCCCGCTTCCGGTTCAGTACAGACATTGCAAGTTTACGGAAACCGTAGCGGAGATCATGGGATTTAATCCGTGGGATTGCACGCCGGAAGAGCTGGGACTGCTGTCGACGCCAATGTCCGGATACGTTTTGGAACCCTATGCACTTGTGAATGATACCGGCACAGCGTTTGCTGTACTTCTGGATTATTCCGATCGTACCGGAAACAGGGATGGTGTTATGTTCGGATACGATCATTATCAGAATCTGGAAGATTCCAAGGTGATCTATATAAAATAAATATCGGAAACCATTGTAAACGGATGCCGGATGACGTATAATCTTTAAGGAATAAAAGATCGGAGAAACGATTTACAATGAAACTGGTAATTCTTATAATCGCAATGATTTTTGTGATCGGCTGGGCAGGCTGGATCATCGTCAATCCGGATGGATATCGTACCTATCTGCAGAATCATCCGGAGATGGACAAGAACGGGACATGGAGCGATGCATCGGATGCAAAGCTTCGGATCACCGGAGTGCTGATCATTGCAGCGATGCTGGCTTGCGGATTCTTCTGGCTGAAGCTGACCGGGGTGATTTGATCTCCTTTTCTGCAGCGGATGGATGATATGACTGAGGAAAAAGCAGGAACAGAAAGACGCATCACGATCACGGGTATCCTGTATGGTACCGTGATCATGGTGCTTTTGTTGTTTTTGGTGACATGTACGGATTTTTCGGATGGGATCCGGAACTATCCCGGGACGCATTATCAGCCGTGTATCGATGGATGGTCCGGTGAAAAAAATGAACCGGTGAACATGCGTAAGATTGCCACCGAGATCAAAGAAGTTCCGAAGATCCGGGTTCATCGCAAGCTTCCGGAGGAGATCCTGCCGGGGGAGATGCTGAATATCAGCAGTCATAATCTGTTTTTTGATGTATATGTGGATGGAACATGTATTTACCGCTATGAACCGGTGGAAAATCTCACCGGTTACGGTACCGGGGATGTATATCATACGGTACCGGTGACATCGCAGGATGCTGGGAAGGAAGTTGTTCTGGATGTGGAACTGGAGCATGCCAGAAGGAATGGCGGGCGGTTTTCGGATGTGGTCGTCTGCAGTACGCAGGATTTTTATTATCTGATCTTTCGGGAGAGAGGTTTTGCATTTCTGCTGTCCGGACTGATCATTTTTCTGGGAATGTCCATTCTGGTATTTCATTTTACAATTGCGCGGAAGAATACGGAAAGTTATGATCTGTTTTCCTTTGGGATCAGTGTGATCATGATCGGTTTATGGACGATGATCGAAACCGATGTACCGCAGCTGCTGATACGGATGACCAATGCGCTGCGTGTTCTGGATTATACCCTTCTGCTTTTTATGATCTATCCGGTGGAGCGCTTCATTTATTCCATTACAAAAAAGAGTAATCCGTTGCATCCGAAAATCTCTTTCGGACTGCTGATTGTGATCATGACGATCGCTCTGATCGCAAGATTTGTCTATGGGCTGGATATGCATAGTATGATGGGGCTGATCATGCCGTACTATGCATTTTCTATCTTTCAGATCGGATGGATGCTGGTACAGAATCGAAGGTATTGCCGGAAAAACGGGATTGATGAAGGGCTGCATTTTTTCTATTTTGGTGCGATATTCTTTTTGGGAGGAGGCCTGATCGATGTGATCCGGTATATCTTCATCGGGAAGGAAATCAGCGTTAACGGCAATTTCCTTCGTATCGGTTTAACGATCTTTCTGTTTACCCTGCTGGTACAGATGGTGGAAATATATATCAAAAAAGAAATGGCGGTACGTGAAGAGCGTAAGAAGACATTATTGATGGCAGAGAACAGGATCCTTACGGAACGCGCCGAACTTTCGCAGACTTTGCATGACCGGCTGGGACACAGTATCAATGGTTCGATCTATCAGCTGGAAGCCGGTAAACTGCTTTTGGAAAAAGACCCGGAAAAAGCGCGTGGGATGATCCAGGCCGTGATCGATCAGCTCCGTACCGGTATGGATGAGATCCGGGCCATCCTTCGGAAAGAGCGGCCGGAAAAGAATAAAATGGCGCTGATACATCTGCAAAAGCTGTGTGCGGATTGTAAGGCAAAGGGGATGGAGGCGGAGCTGCAGACGGAAGGAAATCTGTCTGTGATACCGGATGATCTGTGGGAAATCATTTTGGATAATTGTTATGAGGCCGTAAGTAATTCGATGAAGTATTCCAAAGCAAAGAAGATCGAACTGCGGATCATGGTGATGAATCAGATGGTGCGCTGTGTTGTATCGGATAACGGAATAGGGTGCAGCCGGATCATTGACGGTATGGGCATCTCCGGTATGCGGCAGAGAATACGGGCCGCAGGCGGGACGATCAGTTTTGAATCGGAAGCCGGATTTCTGGTAAACATGCTGCTGCCGCTGAAAAAGTAAGGAATACAGTTGATGTAAACGATGAGCCTGTCGTGAAGACAGGTTTTTTGTTCGGATGACAATACAAACGCACCGGAGTATAATGGTTTATGGAAGGCACGGAGATGATTTTCGTGGGTGACAATGCAGCCTTTTGCGTGTTATTATATACTACAGCAGCCTGTTTGATGATCATACCGGGCCTGGGCGGGCTGGGATGAAAGATGAAAAGAGCGGATGCCCGGGAACTGGGATGAGAAAATGATTTTCGGGATGGTAGAGGCATGGAAAAGATCAAGGTGATCATTGCGGATGACAGCGATTTTGTACGGGATGGTATGAAGATCATTCTGGATCTGGATGATGCATTCGAGGTACTCGGGAGCGCAGCAAACGGGCGGGAAGCCATCGATCTGGCGGAAAAGGAACGGCCGGATGTTTTCCTGATGGACATACAGATGCCGGTCATGGACGGGATCGAAGCAACGAAGTATATTGTTGAGCACGATATGGGGAAGGTTTTGATCCTTACTACTTTTGACGATGATGAACTCGTACAGCAAGCACTACGAAACGGAGCCGCAGGATACCTGATCAAGAATCATACACCGGAGCATCTGAAACAGATGATCAAATCCGTTTATCACGGGACCGGTGTGATGGAGGGACACATCCTGCAGACACTTGCCGGTAAGGGAGAGCAGAAAGAAAGCGCATCTGCGCAGCCGGAAAGCAGTTTTGATCCTTCCGGATATTCGGAGAGAGAAATGGATATCATCCGGGCGGTTGCGGAAGGTTTATCAAATAAAGAGATCGCGGACAAGCTCTTTATTTCCGAAGGTACCGTAAAGAATTATATCTCGAACATTCTGTCAAAAGAGGGGCTGGCACATCGTACCGCACTTGCGGTATACTATCTGACGGGAAACAAGAATACGAATATGTGAATATGTTTTCTGCACCTGGTAATATAGCAGTGCAAAGAAGGAGAGGCATGCTTATGCGCACAATGGATTTTAAAATGGAGCGTCCGGGACTCCTGGAAGCCGGACAGAAAGTAACGGTGACGGAGGGCCTGCTTCCCGGCAGTTACTATTATGTGATCGATCCGTCCCTGGCGATGTCGGCCAATTTCAAATTGAAAGACCGGCTGTATGTTACCGAGGGTGAGGTGGAGAAAGTGGAGGAGACCCCGCGGGGATTTTATGTGACCGTCCGTTTCGACGACGGAAACTAAAGATATCAATAAAGAGACAGAGGAGGAATTTAACGATGATCAAAACAATCGCAACCGACAAGGCACCGGCAGCAATCGGACCGTATTCGCAGGCAAAGGTGGCAGGAGACACCCTGTATGCTTCCGGACAGATCCCGATCAATCCGGCGACCGGCAATGTAGAGGCTGAGGGCATTGAAGCCCAGGCGGAGCAGGCGATCAAAAATGTAGGTGAGATCCTTACGGCAGCAGGTACCGATTATGCACATGTGGTAAAGACCACCTGCTTCCTGGCAGACATGGGAGATTTCGCAGCATTCAATGCTGTATACGAGAAGTATTTCACTGACAAGCCGGCCAGAAGCTGCGTTGCCGTCAAGAGTCTGCCGAAGGGTGTACTTTGTGAAGTGGAAGTCATTGCATATCTGGGATAAACGGAAGTAACGGAAGTAACGGAAGTAACCATGATAGTCTGCATGCCGGCGTAAAAGGACGAAGATTTGACGAAACGAAGGATCGGTGCTATGATATAGCTCGATAAAAAGAATAAGATATGATCTTCAGGGCGGGGTGTGATTCCCCACCGGCGGTACAGCCCGCGAGCGATGGTATGATTCGCATGATCCGGTGTGATTCCGGAGCCGACAGTAAAGTCTGGATGGAAGAAGAGACAGAAAAGTTTTTTTGATGTATCCGCCCCGATGTTTTTCGGGGCGTTTTTTGTATCACAGATTTGCCCGGCAATTCCTGAAAATCAGAATCTCTCCGGGGGATGCGCACTTGCGCATAGATTATACTTTACGTATGGACGATATGGAAGAAAAACAAAAATATATGCGGCGTGCGATCGAACTGGCCTGGGGCGGGATGGGATATGCAAGCCCCAATCCGATGGTGGGAGCCGTGATCGTAAAAGGCGGCAGGATCATCGGGGAAGGTTTTCACCGAAGGTGTGGCGAGCTGCACGCGGAACGGGATGCTTTTGCGCATCTGACGGAAGATGCTGCAGGGGCGGAAATGTATGTGACACTGGAACCGTGCTGTCATTACGGGAAACAGCCGCCCTGTACCCTGGCGGTCGTGGAGCATGGCATCCGAAAAGTGTATATCGGCTCGCGGGATCCCAATCCGCTGGTCTCCGGGAAAGGAGCAGCGTTTTTAAGAGAGAACGGGATCGAGGTAATAGAGGATTTCCTGCGGGAGGAATGCGACCGGCTGAATCCCGAATTCTTTCATTTTATTTCTACAGGAAAGCCCTATGTAGTGATGAAATATGCGATGACTGCAGATGGCAAGATCGCGACAAAGACCGGGGATTCCAAATGGATCACGGGGGAGGCAGCCAGAAAGAATGTACATATGGAACGGAGCCGGTATGCTGCGATTCTGGCGGGAATCGGTACGGTGCTTGCCGATGATCCGATGTTAAATGCGCGGATCGATACCGAAGAGACACACGGTGGATTTTTGGAAGGTTACGATGTAACACTCCCGGATCCGGTACATCAGCCGGTACGTGTGATCGCGGATGCGCATCTGAGGATACCGATGGAGAGCAATGTCGTGAAGTCGGCACGGGAGTACAGGACGATCATCGTGTGCGCTGAGGCAGAAGAAGAAAAGAAACGACAGCTGACAGAGGCCGGGGCGGAAGTGCTTGTTCTTCCCGGAGAAGACGGAGAGGTCAGCCTTACCAAGCTGATGGAGTACCTTGGGGAAAACAGGATCGCAAGTGTCTATATCGAAGGCGGCGGTACCATTCACGAAGCGGCGGTCCGGGCCGGGATCGTAAATAGAGTAAGTGCCTACATCGGACCGAAGGTTTTCGGCGGCAGGGATGCCAAAACACCGGTGGAAGGAAGCGGATTTGCCAGAGTTGCGAATTCTATGCAGCTGCGGCTGACGGGGCTGCACCGGCTTGGTGAAGATGTCTGGCTGGAATATGAGGCGTAGCAGTTTTGAACCCATAGGGGGCTCAACTGCTATCATGAGAGGTAGTAATTTATGTTTACAGGGATCATAGAAGAGACGGGAAGTGTTGCGCGGGTATTGCAGGGCGGAACGTCCGGCGAGATCCGGATCAATGCATCGTATGTGCTGGAAGGGACAAAGCTTGGAGATTCCATTGCGGTAAACGGTGTGTGTCTGACGGTAACGGGATTGTATGATGACGGATTTACGGCGGATGTGATGCCGGAAACCTTACGGCGCAGCAATCTGGGAATGTTAAGATCCGGAGACCGGGTCAATCTGGAACGGGCGATGGCGGCAGACGGACGCTTCGGCGGACATATCGTATCGGGACACATCGACGGCACCGGAGAGATTGCATCGCTCCGGAATGAGGGCAATGCCGTATGGGTACGGATCCGTGCCAAAGAAGAGATCCTTGCACTGATCGTGGAAAAAGGATCGATCACCATTGACGGTATCAGTCTGACCGTGGCCACACTCGGAAGTGATTACTTTGAAGTATCGATCATCCCCCATACGGGAGCACAGACCACCCTTCTGAAAAAGAAGGCGGGGGATAAAGTAAATCTGGAAAATGATATCATCGGAAAATATGTGCAGCGTCTGCTGGAAAAGAGCACGCAGTCTTCAGGGATCACGGAGAGCTTTCTGGCAGAGCATGGTTTTTTCTGAGTAAAGGAGAGATATAAAAAAATGGATTTTCAGTACAACACAATTCCGGAGGCGCTGGAAGCGCTGAAGAGCGGAAAACTGATCATGTGCACGGACGATCCCGACCGGGAGAATGAAGGCGATCTGATCTGTGCGGCAGAGTTTGCGACCAGGGAAAACGTGAACTTTATGGCAACCTACGGAAAGGGTCTGATCTGCACGCCGATGTCCAAAGAGATCGCAGACCGTCTGAACCTTCCGCAGATGGTATCGGAAAATACGGACAATCACTGCACGGCCTTTACGGTATCGATCGATCATATTGATACGACCACCGGGATCAGTGCGGAGGAGAGAGGCTATACCTGCCGAAAACTCTGTGATAAAAATACGAAAGCATCAGATCTGCGGCGGCCGGGGCATGTATTTCCGCTGACGGCAAGGCATGGCGGTGTGCTGGTGCGCAACGGACACACGGAGGCAACGGTGGATCTGTGCCGTCTGGCCGGTCTGACCGAGTGCGGTCTGTGCTGCGAGATCATGCGGGAAGACGGTACCATGATGCGTACTGAAGAGCTGCAGGCCATGGCAAAGGAACACGGACTGGTATTTATCACGATCGCGGACCTGCAGGATTATCTGCGCCGCTATGAAAATCATATGATCCTGGAAGCTTCTGCAAAGCTTCCGACTTCTCATGGAGAGTTCCGGATCAACGGATATGTCAACGATATCAGTGGAGAACACCATGTGGCATTGATCTGCGGAGAGATCGGAGACGGCGAGGATATCCTGTGCCGTGTACATTCGGAGTGTCTGACGGGAGATGTGTTCGGTTCGGCCAGATGTGACTGCGGTCCCCAGCTGGCTAAGGCAATGGATATGATACAGAAGGAGGGGCGCGGCATTATCCTGTATATGCGACAGGAAGGCCGCGGCATCGGTCTGATCAATAAACTGAAGGCGTATGAACTGCAGGAAAGAGGTTTCGATACGGTGGATGCCAATATCAAACTGGGCTTTGCGCCGGATCTGCGGGAATACTGGAACGGTGCGCAGATCCTGCAGAATCTCGGTGTGAAATCGCTGCGGCTGCTCACCAACAATCCGGAGAAGATCTACGGGCTGGAAGGTTTTAACTTTAAGATCAAGGAGCGTGTGCCCATTGAGATCGAACCGGGCAAATACGATGAATTCTATCTGGAGACCAAACAGAAACGAATGGGACATATCTTCCAGCAGATCAAACTCGGATAAGAAACGATAATAAAACAGTAAAGGAGATAAGAAAAATGAGCATCAATCTGATCGAAGGAAATGTAGTAGCGAAAAAGGGACTGCGCGTGGGAATCGTGGCATCCCGTTTCAACAGCTTTATCGTGCAGAAGCTTCTGGATGGTGCGGTAGACGGTCTGGTACGTCACGGCGTGGAGGAGAAGAATATCTCTGCAATGTGGGTGCCGGGCGCATTTGAGATACCTCTGGCTGCAAAGAAGATGGCAGAGTCGGATAAGTACGATGCCGTGATCGCAGTCGGTGCCGTGATCCGCGGATCCACGACACATTATGATTATGTATGCGCAGAGGTTTCCAAGGGAATTGCAAGTGTATCTCTTTCTGCAGGCAAGCCGGTACTCTTTGGTGTGATCACAACGGAGAATATCGAGCAGGCCATCGAGCGTGCCGGATCCAAGGCAGGCAACAAGGGCTATGACTGTGCACTGGCAGCTATCGAAATGGTAAATGCGCTGGAGCTGGTCTGACCCATGATCCGTACGCTGATCTTTGATTACGACGGGACCATCCATAATACGAAGCATCTCTACGGTGAGGCGTTCCGAAAAGCGTATGCATACCTTGTGGAGCATAAGCTGGCACCGGAGAAGGTGTATACCGACGATGAAACGAGCATCTATCTCGGAATGACAAAGTATGAAATGTGGGAGACCTTCCGGCCGGATCTGCCGGAAGAGATCAAAGAGATCTGCGGTAACATCATCGGCGAAGCCATGGATGATTATGTGCTGGAAGGACGGGCGGTATTGTATGACCAGGCCATGCAGACCCTGCGGGAGTTAAAAGAAAGGGGCTATTATCTGCTGATCCTTTCCAACTGCCGCATCGCTTATATGGAGGCGCACCGGAAAGCGTTTTCTCTGGACGAAGTGATCGACGATTACTATGCAGCAGAGTCGTATGATTTTATTCCGAAAGAGGAGATTTTCCTGAAGATCCGGGAACGGTACCCCGGGGACTATGTGATCATAGGTGACCGGGATAAGGATATTCGAACGGCATTGGTACATGGCTTGCGATCCGTCGGCTGTACCTATGGCTTTGCTGCACCGGGAGAACTGGATGCGGCGGATATCCGTATCGGGGATATCACAGAGTTACCCGGAGCGATCGAACAGCTGCGATCGGCGAGCATCAAAACGGGGGAGCACCTAAATTAAACTTGCCAAGCCGTAGTATTTGTTGTATAGTTTAGCTTGATTTTTGGAAATCCATATATTAAAGAAAAGAGAGGAACAGATCATGGCAAAAGAAAAAGTAATCCTTGCTTATTCCGGCGGTCTGGATACTACCGCCATCATTCCGTGGCTGAAAGAGAATTTTGACTACGAAGTCGTTTGTGTCTGCGTCGACTGCGGTCAGGCAGAAGAACTGGATGGCTTGGAGGAGCGCGCAAAGTTCTGCGGCGCTGAAAAGCTGTACATTCTGGATGTGACCGATGAGTTCGCAGACGAGTATATCGTTCCCTGTGTACAGGCACACGCAGTATACGAGAATAAGTACCTGCTGGGTACCTCTATGGCTCGTCCGCTGATCGCAAAGAAACTGGTGGAGATCGCACGTAAGGAAGGCGCAGCAGCCATCTGCCACGGTGCTACCGGTAAAGGAAATGACCAGATCCGTTTTGAGTTGGGTATCAAAGCACTGGCTCCGGACATCAAGATCATTGCTGCATGGCGTAATGACAAGTGGACCATGGATTCCCGTGAGTCCGAGATCGAATACTGTAAGGCACACGGCATTGACCTGCCGTTCTCTGCAGATTCCAGCTACAGCCGTGACCGTAACCTGTGGCACATCAGCCATGAAGGTCTGGAACTGGAAGATCCGGCAAATATGCCGAACTATGATCATCTGCTCGTACTGGGCACCACCCCGGAGAAGGCACCGGAGGAAGGCGAGTTTGTTACCATTTCCTTTGAAAAGGGTGTTCCTACCGCTGTGAACGGCGAGAAGATGAAGGTATCCGACGTGATCCGCAAGCTGAACCAGCTCGGAGGCAAGCACGGTATCGGCATCATTGATATCGTTGAGAACCGTGTGGTTGGTATGAAGAGCCGTGGTGTATATGAGACACCGGGCGGAACCATTCTGTACGAAGCACACCAGCAGCTGGAAGAGCTGATCCTGGATCGCGAGACGACCAAGACCAAACTGGATATGGGCAATCTGTTCGCACAGATCGTATATGAAGGCAAGTGGTTCACCCCGCTGCGTGAAGCAGTACAGGCATTCATCGAGAGCACACAGCAGTATGTTACCGGTGAAGTGAAGTTCAAGCTTTACAAGGGCAATATCATCAAGGCAGGCGAGACTTCTCCGTATTCTCTGTATAACGAGAGTATTGCTTCCTTTACGACAGGCGATCTGTATGACCATCATGATGCAGAGGGCTTTATCAACCTCTTTGGTCTGGCAAGCAAAGTGCGCGGCATGAAGCATCAGGAACTGAACAAAAAATAATCAAATAAACACAGGCGGCAGGACGATCTATGGAGATTTTATCGGATCGTCCTGCCCTTTTCTGCTGAAATATGAATGTGATACAGATAATTATCGTCTATCTGGCGGTTTTGAATATAGCAGCATTTGCAGCGATGGGAGCAGATAAATGGAAAGCGGCACACCATGCGTGGCGTATCCCGGAGGCAATGCTTTTTCTTTTGGTCATCCTGGGCGGAAGTTTCGGCGGTTTTGTTGCGATGCATCTGTTCCGGCATAAGACCAGACACTGGTATTTCCGCTATGGTTTTCCGGTGATCCTTGCCCTGCATCTGATCGGAGGGGCATACCTGATCGGTTCGGGTAATATCGTTATAATGTGAATAGTAACTGTGATCTTCTCACCGCAGATTAAGGCGATGGAAGATCGGATAGGAAAAAATGAAGATTATCATTGTCGGCTGTGGCCGGGTGGGGTATGACCTGGCAAAGCAGTTATCGGAAGAAAAACATGATATCACGATCATCGATACCAATGCAGACAAGCTGGATCGCACTCTTGCGGTGCTGGATGTGCAGGGGGTAGAAGGAAACGGTACTTCCTACCGTGTGCAGCTGGAAGCGGGAGCCAGGGACTGCGACTTTATGGTAGCGGTCACGGGGCAGGATGAGGTGAATCTGCTGTGCTGTCTGATGGCAAAAAAGGCCGGCAGCCGTCATGCCATCGCCCGCGTGCGTAACCCGATCTATAATGAAGAGATCGGCTATCTGACGGATGAATTCGGGCTTTCCATGACGATCAATCCGGAACTGGCCTGTGCTGAAAATATTGCGAAATTGATCGAGGTGCCCAGCGCTTTGGATATCACGACATTTGCCAAAGGACAGATCGACCTGATCCGGCTGCCGATCCCGAAGGACAGTCCGATCCATGATATGACGGTTTATGATTTTTCCAATCATACCGGGCATACGACCCTGATCACGGCCATCGAGCGCGACAAGCAGGTGATCATCCCCAACGGTCATACGGTTCTGAAGGGTGGCGATGATATGTATGTGATCGCCCGTACCAGGGAGATCCATAAACTGCTTCCGAAGATCGGCATCCCGTCCAAACCCATCCGTTCCGTGCTTATTGCGGGTGGCGGTACAACGGCCTATTATCTGGCGGAGAAACTGTCCGATCTGCCGATCGATGTCAAGATCATCGAAGTAGATCACAGCCGTTGTGAAACCTTAAGCGAGCAGCTTCCGAAAGCGATGATCATCAATGGCAATGCGACAGACAGGCAGCTTTTGATGGAGGAAGGTATCACCGAGAAAGATGCGGTGGTATCTCTGACCAATCTGGATGAGGAAAACCTGGTGCTCTCCCTGTTCTGCAGCAAAGTAGGGAAAGGAAAGACGATCACCCGGCTGAATACGATCTCCTTTGACGAGGTGCTTGCAGATCTGCCGATCGGTGCAGTGGTTAGCCCCAAAGCGATCACGACCAAAATGATCCTGCAGTATGTGCGTGCTTTGCAGAATGCGCATGGAAACAATATCGAAACCCTTTACCGGATCCTGGGCGGGCGCGTGGAAGTACTGGAATTTCAGGTGCGTAAGGATGCCAATGTTACGGACACACCGCTGATGGATCTGAAACTCAAGAAGAACCTGCTGGTCTGCGCCATTATGCGTGGCGGGGAGATCATCACTCCCGGAGGTAAAGATGAGATCCATGCGGGGGACCGTGTGATCATTGTAACCACCCAGCTGGGGCTGAAGGATATTAGTGAGATTTTGGCATGAATTACGGAATGATCATTTATCTGCTGGGACGGGTATTGGAGATCGTCGGTTTTATGATGGCCTGTCCTTTGGCGGTATCTTTATATTATCACGAGAGTAACGGTATTCTCTTTTTGATCTGCGGCGGTATTATGCTGATCATCGGAGCGTTGGTCTGCCATCTGGTCAAACCGAAGAAAACAGCATTTTATGCCAGAGAAGGTTTTGTTGTTACTTCCTTAAGCTGGATCCTGCTTTCCGTGACCGGCTGTCTTCCCTTTTATCTGAGTGGGGAGATCCCTTCGTTTATTGATGCATGGTTTGAGTGCATTTCGGGATTTACCACCACAGGGGCATCGATCGTGCCGGCGGTGGAGGATCTTTCACACTGCATGAATTTCTGGCGCTGTTTTATCCAGCTGATCGGCGGTATGGGCGTGCTTGTCTTTATGCTGGCACTGATCCCGTCTACCGGAGGGCAGGATCTGTATATCATGAAGGCAGAAAGCCCCGGCCCCAGTGTCGGCAAGATGGCACCCAAGGTACGGCAGACGGCATTTTATCTGTATATCATCTATTTTACACTGACGGCTCTGGAAGCAGTCTGTCTGATGATCGCGGGGGCACCGGTATTTGACAGTATCTGCACGGCGTTTACTACAACCAGTACCGGCGGCTTCGGTGTGCGCAATACGTCTCTTATGGACTACAGTGTTCCGGTGCAGTATGTGGTTTCGATCTTTCTCTTTTTCTCGGGGCTGAACTATAATTTCTTCTTCTGTCTGTGGATGCGCAAGTGGAAGGATGCGTTCCGTTCGGAAGAAGTCAATCTTTATACCGGGGTCTTCTGGTGTTCTGTAGTGCTGATCACCGTGAATATCGTCCTGAATAATCATTACGGATGGGAAGAAGGTTTCCGTCATGCGTTTTTACAGGTAGGATCGATCATGACAACAGCCGGGTTTTCTTCGGCAGATTTTGACCGGTGGCATTCTTTTTCCAGAGAGATACTGATCCTGCTGATGCTGGTGGGCGGATGTGCAGGTTCTACCTGTGGCGGCATCAAGATCTCCCGTATCCTGATCTATCTGAAGACCGTACGGAAGGAACTTTCCCAGCTTTGCCATCCCCGCAGCGTGAAAGTGCTGAAGATGGAAGGAAAAGCGATCCCGCATGCGGTGCTGCGCTCGGCAAATATCTTTCTGATCACCTATGCCTCACTGTTTGTGGTCTCCATGCTGCTGATCAGTCTGGAGGGGTTTGATTTTACGACGAATTTTACTGCCGTTGCTTCGGCAATCGGCAATATAGGACCGGGCTTTTCACTGGTCGGACCGACGCAGAATTTTGCCTTTTTTTCACCCGTTTCCAAGGCGGTGCTGATGTTTGATATGCTGGCGGGCAGACTGGAACTGTTCCCGCTTCTGGTGCTGTTCAGCCCGGAAACGTGGAGAAGAAACTGATGCATATATAACGTGCGGGAAATTTCTGAGTGGATTATTTCCCTTGCCTCCCCCTTGAGGGGAAGGTGTCGCGAAGCGACGGATGAGGTGACAAACAAAGGTTAAGAGATAATGGATATACTGGCGGAAAAAGAAGCAAAATTTGCAAATATCATCTGGGTGAATGCTCCTGTTAAGCCTGGAAAACTGGCAAAGATCTGCGAACCACTCCTATGCTGGAAAAGAACTACTACGTATACGGTGCTGAAAAAACTCTGCGATAAAGGGTTTTTTAAAGTAGACGAGGATGGAATGGTTAAAACTGTAGTGTCGAGGGAACGGTACAGAGAAATGCTCAGCGACAAAATTATCGAAGAGTATTTCAATGGTTCTCTTTCGGCTTTTGTGAAAGCCTACACACAGAAAAGAGAAATTCCGCCTTTAGAGGCGGTAGAAATCTATAAGTACATCGAAATCTCAAGAATTCTGGAGCGGGGCTGAAACTATCACAGCACGACAAGCTTCTAAACAAAATCGTGTTCAATCTGATCTTTCAAAATGTCGATTTTTACAGCCATATCCATATCTTTCTTAAGCCAGGCATTCATTTGTTCTCTGGCGAGATTGATGTAAGTAAGGGCTTTCTCCATATCCTGACTGTCATAGTACATAGATGCAAGCTCATAGCTGGCGTGAGGATAGGAAAGTTCGGAAGCACGGTGCAGATACTCGGATTGCATCAGGGGATTTTGACAAATATTCATCGCCATAGTGTAGTACGCGCGGTTATAATTCAATTCACAGGCTTTCAAAAGAAGTGTTTTGGCTTCTTCTTTTCTTTCCTGAGCTATGTAAAATTCAGCCAGTTTATTTGTTGCCCACAGGTTTTCGTTTGCAACTGCAATTCCGAGCTGTTCCTCATAATTCATATGTGGCGCGATTTTAGGATTCTTTGTCAGTTCGGACAGTAATGCGGTGTCTTTCATATGCGCTTGAAGAAACATGGCTATTTTATTGTTTGAGTAATACCATCCGGCATCTGCCGCAGTAATGGCGTGAAGCAGGGCTTTTCTATACAGTTCAAGCGCATCGTCAGCCGGTTTGTCTGAAAGATTGCCACGCATACGGTCAGCGATTGTGATCTCCATATCTGCCAGCAGATTTAACGCCGGAGGATAATAATCCGCCTTGTACAAAATTGTACAGGCATTCTCAAGAATGGAAATGTCCTTTTTGGATGAGTAATTGTATTTCATTCGCAGCAGATCAGCGTACGACCAGCAGGCATAAGGATTCTTTGGAGATGACAACTCCATGGATCGTTGGTACAGCGAAGAGGCTTTTCCGCGGTCTATAAAGATTTCCTTATAACAGGAGATGCTGATATGAAGTCTGGCTCCGTGGGCGTAAATATCCCCCAGTTCTGCTGCGGCATAGCAGTTTTGATCAGCCCATTTACAGAGTATATTAAAACGGTCATAAGAATTTTTTCCATAACAGTTGATTTTTGTCTGATATATATCCATTTGTTCCTCATTGCTGACTACAGGCGCATTGAATATAAACTGCGCCGGTAGAATTGATTCGTTTATCTGGTCGTTATGCTGCCGGATGACCACATCCAAAATAATCCGGGCAAGTGTTTGTATATCCAAATGGGAAGAATCGGTCATTTTACTGAGGGTAGATGAGAACTCCTGACATTCATCCAGCAGATGATTAAATATTTTTCGCGCAAAATCAGGAGAGAAACGATAGTATTCCGGATAGTTTGCAGAAAGTGGCATAGAATCGTTGCAGACAATACGGATATCGTTGCCGCGGTGAAAATAATAAACCAGATAGTATTGCAGGATCCAGAATAGTCTGCGGATAATTCCTTCATAGGATTCTTCCGTATTTGCACATTGTTCAAGTGCTTTTTTCAGATCATGCGGTAGATCCTTCACGCCACTTACATACTTGCTTATATTTGAGGAAAGAGCCTGATTCATAATTTTTCCGAGTTGATATGGTCTTTCTGCCGGAGGATTCGAAAGGCGCAGATTCGAATAGATCAGGGAATGGATCGGCATCTGGTCCGGATTCCGTGTGGTGTCCACACTTGTGGTAGCTATAATATAGCTTTTGATATCCGGAATCATATCATCAATACTTCTTTTATAGGTATCATTTTCCGCCTGCCTTGAGACATTGGAAGAAAATACGGTAACAAGCATGTACATATCATCCTGATATTTGAACAGCTTACCGGCACTGGATCCGCATAACGCACTGGATAAGGCTTTTAATGGTGTTTTACTTCTGGAGGTATGTGAAGTAGCCAAGAGATGCTCCTTTCCAAAGTCGAATATCTGTTTCTGTACAATATTATACCGCTGATACGGAATTTGTACAATTTTTTTCCGACGGAAATCCTTTTAGCATTGTATACAGGTAACATTCACCAATTGTATGCGTAAAGCGGAAAGGAGAGCCTATGGATATGCTTAGGGAATTGGTAGAAAGATTGTGTGGAAAGGGTGCTAATAAGCTCTTTCGAAACAGGGAAGTGATGATACAGGCACTGCTCAGTATACCTGCAGATCATCTCCAAACAAAAGATATGGATGAGTATTCCACAGTAGATGAAATCATTACAGGAATCAGGTTATATCTTGGCCGCTATCATTCCGGAATAACGATTTCGAAAGACAAAGATCTCCATAAGGCAATGATTATGAATCTGACAAAAACAGGGCAGGATGGAACGGACATCTTAAATGTGAGAAGTGACAAAGGAAGCATAAATTATCTTACATTTGACATGGATCAGTCGTTAAAGGCGAACGCCAGCCATCTGATCAATGGAGAAAGAGTGATACCGCTTTACTGGCGGAGGATGTGCAAAGATGCGGAAAATGCGCAAATCTTATGCGACAGAATGGCCTGGATTCTCCAGTATCTTGAAGTGTATTATTATAGCGACACCCGAATGGCGGAGAGAAGAGAGAATCCTACGACAAAAAACGGCTATATCTCATATTATGCGATTAATACGCATATGTCAAAACTGCTGAAAGAAGAAATGCAGGATATTTATTCTGACTGCGGTTTATCGTATGATGTAGGAGATTTGTCAGATTACCATCAATTGGCAAAAGAATTGATGAATATGATCCGTACATCTTATGAAATAAGAAAGGGCAAAAGGGAAGTCATTGTCGCTTTCCCTAATGATAATCTCCAATCGTTGAAAGAATGCAAACGTATGTGTGAAGAAGCGGGGAAGTTGCTGGATCGGGTCAGCAATGGGGAAAATATCGATTATGAAATCATATATAATATATATCGAAACGCGTTTTCCTGCATTAGCTCCGAAAAGCCGTCTATTTATTATAGACATAAATAATATATCAGAATGCATTTTCTTACATTAGCACCGGAAGAATCTGTCTATATAACATAGACAAAATAGGTGCCAAACATGTCTATAAACATAGACGATACAAGTAAGTGTTCTTATGGTATTTATATACTAATTGGTGTATGGCGGGTGGGTAACTGTCCACCCCCATACCCGCAATCACTTATTCCTTCATCTGTTCTCACAGATATACAGAAAAAAGAGATATAACCATATTATGGTTATATCTCCTTTAGGACTTTCTTTTAAACTGAACTTATGCACATTTTGGTTACAACCTGTGGATTACTCCAGTGTAAGGTAGAATGTGATGGATTCTTTTGTACCATCCTCATATGTTACCTCGCAGGTTATTTCTCTGTTAGAACAACTTACTCCCTTTCGGTTTTCAATATATACATCTCCAGTTATGTCATCAACCATTACAAAAAAGTCATCACAACCAGTACATGTTATATCTTTAATTTCCATTGTTCCAAAGAAATACAGAATCACGTTCATGTCCACAGTTCCCTCAAATGTATCTTGTTCCTTTAAAATTGTTAATACTTTATCTTTTCCATCTACTATTCCAGCAACTACAGCACTAAGCTTATCAAACTTGACATTCTGACTTTTTAGACAAACTGTCATTGGTTTTTCATGGTTATTATACTTTGTAAAATCGATTCCATCAATAACATTTTCACCACTATTTACTGTAGCATCTGTTGGCTTGGAAATGTCCTGCGTTTTTTCAACAACTAACTCTTCAGGTATTTCCACAGAAGAATCAATTGTTACATAGAATACAAATTCTTCGGAGGTACCATCTTCATAATTAAATGAATACTTAATCTCAAGATTTTCGGTACCAAAATCGTAGTGCATATTATACGTATAAGCCATTCCTTTACTTGCAATTTCATCATCATTACTAATGCCCCAACTGATAAAATAATTATCATTTAAAGGATCAATACTCTTAATCCTTTTAGGAGCATAAATATGAAATGCAACATAAGTTTTGGGATTCCACTCAATTGAATCACCACTTTTCAAAATAGCTGATACATTATGACTTTGCATTACGATGATTCTTGCTGTATCATAATTCATTTCATTGATAAATTCACCAATGTTTTTCTCATGAGTATAATACTCGTAAAAATCGATTCCATCACACATAATCGGTTCATGTTCTACAACAGTTTCTGTGGGTTGCACTGTAGGCTCGGAAGGAGCTTCTGTAGGAGCCTCAGTAGGCTGTACAACCTGTGTTTCTGTAGGCTGTGCTACTGTTTGCGTTGTTGTCGGTGCAGGCTGCGAAGTTGATCCTTCACATCCAGCAAGTGCACACATCATAAGGATGCATGCTGTAAGCAGTGCTACAAAACTTTTCCGGTTCCTTTTCATTGTTTTTTCCTCCTTAGTTGTTGTTAAAATATTGTTTACAAGTTCCTCATTCAGTTTTTTTGCTTTTGTGTTATTTTTCATGTCAAAGTCCTCAGTCCAAAGCGGAAACGGCTCCCAAGATTTCCGGGAACCGCACCGCTTTGTGTATGGCGGGTGGGTAACTGTCCACCCCCATACCCGCAATCACTTATTCCTTCATCTGTTCTCACAGATATACAGGATGCTGCCGGATACAACCGGAGTGGTCGCATCGGAACCTGTTTCTGCCGGTGCCGCATCACCTTCACCGCCTTCGCCGCCTTCTTCCGGTGCAGCCTCACCGGTTTCCTCCGGCGCTGCTTCGGTAACATCTACAAAATCACTGCGGATATATCCGTTAATGCTGCTTCCGTTTACTTCACCGGTTATCTCATACCAGGTATAACCATCACTTCCCTCGGTACTGCTGACGATCGTAAAAGTATCTCCAC
>JAGBMJ010000014.1 GCA_017634975.1 Lachnospiraceae bacterium
AACACTCACAATGTATTCTTTAGTAGTAAGCTGGAACTCGCTACTACCGTAGACAGCGCATTTGACGAATGGAGTAAGCCCAATGAGCAGCTTCGCACTTTATGCAGTTTTAAGTAAAAATATTAATGTCGTTTACTATATTTTACTTATTCCGGCAAGTTTCTGGGGAGTGCGGCAGCAGAGGCTTCCAAGAATATCTTTCTGCGATTTGAGCAGTATAGTTATTATCTGGATGAGGCAAAACGGCTGGAGATGGCAAAGATCCTTACGGATAACAAGATCCGGAATCAGATGGCTACAGAGATCTGATGCAGTATCTTTCCTCGGTCTGGCGGGCGGAGAACGAGGATGTATTGGAACTGCTGGAATATGAACAGTACTATCAGATATGGAAAAGAGAGCAGGATGATAATCGTCCTACCCAGCGGGTGAAGGAACTGTCGGAAATATATCGCAGATATGTGATCCTCGAGACAGTTGATGATTCCATAGAATTGATGCAGGAATATTCGGATCTGCGGGAATATGAAAAAGCGGAGTACTGGCAGCAGATCAGTGACCGGCAGAAAAAGGAACAGAAGAAGGGAGAAGGCTATATCCAATCGTTGCAGTTTTCGGGAGAAATCTTACCAATCTATGATCGCACTACAGCCAGACGAATGCTTCCTGTATTTACCGGAAGGGAAGATATGTACAGTACGGAAGGGATGGGAGTGGATCGGAACCGCGGGATCGAGGCGGTGACGAGACCTTTGACGGAGGATGTGCTGAAGGAACATCTGCAAGGGAAAAAGACGATCGGGACATATCTGCAGAGACCAAACGGAACGGTTCGTTGCATGGTATTTGATGTGGATATATCCAAAAAGGTCCTTTTGCAATATGACCGCGGAACGGATGTATTTAAAAAGTATCTGGAAAAAGCACTTCGAAGGGCTATGGAAATCGTAAAGGTGTTGCGTGATGCAGGGATCGTCGGTTATGTGGAATACTCCGGCTGCAGGGGATACCATGTATGGATCTTCTTTACGGAATGGGTACCGGCGAGGTATCAGGTACTTCTTATGGAGACCGTAACAGGACAGTTGGCTAAAGAGGATGATGATATTGCGATTGAGTGCTTTCCGGGAAAAATGAAGCAAAAGCCGGGAAAGCCGGGGCAGCCATTGAAAATTCCATACGGTATACATGGCAGAACAGGGGAGAGATCTTATTTTATAGAAGAGAACGGAGATCCGGTCACAGATGTGAATCACTTTGTGGATGGACTGTCCAAGACATCTCTGGAAGTGCTCAAAAGGGTGATCGCAGCTTCTTTCGGAAAGAAGGCGGTTCAGGACAGTACGGAAGTGGATACGGATCTTGAGGCATTCGGTGATATATCGGTGAGCATACAGGAAGTGCTTGAGAAATGTAATCTAATACGCTATCTGTGCCAGAAGGCTGTCAAAACAGCATATCTGACGCATTTTGAACGGCAATCGCTTCTGTATGTTTTTGGACATATGGGGGAAGAGGGGCAGAAATTTATTCACAAAGTGATGTCGTTCACACTGAATTATCAATATCAGATCACAGAGAAATTTATCCGAAAGATACCGGAAAAGCCGATCAGCTGCCCGAAACTGCGTGACCAGTATAAAAATCTGACAGCGGAGATCGGATGCAACTGTGATTTCAGACACAGTAAAAACTGCTATCCGTCTCCGGTACTAAATGCGGTATCTATGTCGAAAGACCTGCAGCCGGATATCACATTGCCTACCAGCCGGACTCTGACAAAAGAAAAAGAGCAGAGTGTGGTAGACGAGATCAATATCCATAAAAAGGCGCAGCAGTTAGCCGGAAGAATACTGGAACTCAAGAAACAGAAGAGGGGACTGGATCGGAATATCGAGAAACTGGAGGGTGAACTGAATGAAATCTTCCAGGCAGAAAAAATCGACTGTCTCGAGATTGAAATGGGACTGCTGGTGCGCCGACAGACAGAAACCGGAATAGAATGGGTGATCGAGATCTAATAGTCGGAATCCGGCAATCCGAAGTTGTTTTTCTTTATTCGGAATGATATGATATAAGTATTGGAAGTATAAGAAATGATATAAGGTTTTCGATGAAGAGATAACCTGCGGATACGCGGGAATGCACATTGAAAACTGAATAATGTAATTATTGAATATTGTAACAATTTCGTAACATTTGAGGTGGAGATGGTGCGGAATTGTGAAAAAAGTGTGAACTGGCCTCGAAAAAGAGGATTTTTTGAATTGTATGCACAAATACGTGCAAAATTGACGCTTGAAACCCACTACAGTAGGGCTTTCCAGAGCCCTACTGTAGAAAAGAGATACCGCCCGATTAGGGCATTGACACATTGTTTCCAAAAATCCATTTGATTATGTCGTTATAGTAGGTAGAAAAGAGATACCGCCCGATTAGGGCATTGACACACGATTATCTTTCGTATTAATCAGATTGTAAATATTGTATCGTAGAAAAGAGATACCGCCCGATTAGGGCATTGACACAAACCTACGAAGAACTCAAGCATTGTACAGCAATCTCCGTAGAAAAGAGATACCGCCCGATTAGGGCATTGACACTCATGATATTTTGAGGAAGTTGATTCATTTCCTATTGTAGAAAAGAGATACCGTCCGATTAGGGCATTGACACGGATCATAATGCATAATCTTTTGTGGGTATTCTTGTAAGTAGAAAAGAGATACCGCCCGATCAGGGCATTGACACCACCTTTACCCCATTTTTATCGGGGCCCTTTCTGTAATAGTAGAAAAGAGATACCGCCCGATTAGGGCATTGACACACTTTCGGCTGCCTCTGTTGCTTCGACGTATTGTGTAAAAAAGAGATACCGCCCGATTAGGGCATTGACACCCGACATCTTTCCTTCGTCTTTTCGTTTCTTAAGATGTAGAAAAGAGATACCGCCCGATTAGGGCATTGACACATAATTACTGTTTCTTTTACTTCCGGCTTATTTACAGTAGAAAAGAGATACCGCCCGATTAGGGCATTGACACTTATCGTCGAACCATTTTGTGGTTCCAAAATATCTTTGTAGAAAAGAGATACCGCCCGATTAGGGCATTGACACACTGCTTTAACTACGTAACCATTTACATACTGCTTACCGTAGAAAAGAGATACCGCCCGATTAGGGCATTGACACTTACCATTAGCGTAGGCTTTCGCTGTGGGGATGCTTCAGGTAGAAAAGAGATACCGCCCGATTAGGGCATTGACACGCTTCGTAATTAGCCTTTTCATTCTCTGCTTTGGTTTTCGTAGAAAAGAGATACCGCCCGATTAGGGCATTGACACTAATAAGGTTCATCATATGAACCTCCTTTCTCCCTAACGTAGAAAAGAGATACCGCCCGATTAGGGCATTGACACAGAGGATTAGGTGTTTTTACTCCTTTCTGAGATATGTAGAAAAGAGATACCGCCCGATCAGGGCATTGACACCACCTTTACCCCTTTTTTATCGGGGCCCTTTCTGTAATATAGTAGAAAAGAGATACCGCCCGATTAGGGCATTGACACCTCTAGAGATGACATCACTGCCCTTGTTGTTTGCACCAGTAGAAAAGAGAAACCGCCCGATCAGGGCATTGACACCTTCGATACTATAAAGGAAAGAATGTGTCATAAGGGAGAAAAGGGATCGTGATGTGGCTGCTGAGCCAGGGGAAGAATGTGGAGGTGCTAAGGCCGCAGAGTTTGAGGGAGGAGATGAAAGTGATACTTACCGAGATGCTGGGGTATTATGAGTGATATAGATTATCGATAGCTGCCCCTCATTCGTCAGCTTCGCTGACACCTTCCCCCCAGAGGGGGGAAGGCAAGAATATGCAAAAAGCGCCGCAACCGCGGCGCTTTTTCAATATCTTGATTTTCCATCATTTGCGTGGACTTCCTGTTTGATCTTGTACATCAGGTTGTCGGCTTCTTTGACGTATTCCTGCAGGTTCGAAGGGGTTTCGGGATCGGTGATCACGTAACCGCAGCTGGCGGAGATCTCGTAAGGCTGGGTGCCGTTGTGGTTCTTGATCTCCAGGTAGGAGAGGATGCTGTGGCGCACCTGTACCGCGGCTTCCTCGTTGCAGTTGGTCGCGATCAGCAGGAACTCATCACCGCCGAAACGTACGGCGATCCAGTCATCTTTTAATACGCTGCGGATCGAATCGGCTACGGTCTTGATGGCATTATCGCCATGCAGATGGCCGTACCGGTCGTTGATCCGTTTCATGTAGTTGATATCCACGAACATGACCATCATATGTGTCTTATCGATCAGGCTTTGCTCGTACAGAGCGGCAGCCTTTTCTTCATAAGCCAGACGGTTGTACAGTCCGGTCATCGGATCGCGGTTGTAGATACGTGTAAGGTCCTTGTTGAGACCGTCCAGGCGCAGATTGATCCGCAGGAACTTCAGGGATTGCTGGAGCTTTTCCAGATAGGGACCGCACATGTTCTGCCGGATGATGGTAGCATCGCCGGAGAATACCATATAGCCGTAGTTGTATTGGAGGTAATGCAACGGCGCAATATAGAAGATGCGCTGTTCATCGTCCCGTTTCTGATAGGAAGGGATGATCTCGTGGCGGTTTGTGTGGCCTTCGGGATACATCTTTCCGTCATGATAGGAGACAACCGCTTCCATCTGATCCTTATATCCGTTTACGAGGATCTCCTCTTCTTTTGCGACGACATCCTCGAAATATTCGGGATTGATCACTAGATAAAACTCCCTGCCTTCAAAGATATTCGTTTTGCTGTAGTGATCCCGGATCTCCTTCTTCAGGGAAGCATAATCCGTAGTCTCGGAAATGCGGTGCCGCAGAATGCTTTCGAACATATCGATCGCGTTTGTCTCCAGATAATGCTGATAGGTAAATTTGCAATACTGATTCCGGATCCTGACATATTCCGGCTGGTCGGTGCAGCCGCAGCTCTCTGCGCGGGAAAACAGCGACGGGACCACCGGAGATTCCGGAACGGATCTGCCGTCAAGGAGGGAGTAGATCAGCTCACAGCATTGTCTGCCGATCTCCTCAAAATTCGGATTGACTGTGGTAAGGGCGGGATAATAATGGGTGCCGAAGCTGAAACGGTCGAAGCCGGTGATGATCAGATCATCCGGTACATTATATCCAAGACGGGTAAATTCGGTAACGGCGCCCAGAGCCATCACATCGTTTGCGCATACCAGAGCATCCGGAAGTGTTTTGGTTTCTACCAGACGGTCGATCAGCATTCTCGGTGCAGTATTTCCCCAGTCACCGTATACGATATCTTCCTCTTTCAGCTCCAGGCCATGCGCGGCAAGGACGGACTTTGTTACCTCCAGTCGTTCGTTGGAGTCGCCGTGATCGGCAGGTCCGCCCAGAAAGATAAGACGTTTGACATGATGATACTCTACCAGATGGGTGACCAGTGCCCGCATACCGTCGTCATTGGAGAAACGTACGCAGGGGATATCGTCAACGGGCATACCTACGCTGACGACAGGAACGCCTTTTTCTTTTGCTCTGCGGCAAAGCTTTATCGCAGTATCCGGAGAGTTCAGATGGTTGGAAAAGATGATGATACCGTCATAGTCTTCAATATGTCCCAGATTGTAGATGTTGAGTTCGCCCTGGTTGTGGGCGGGATTTTCGCCATAAGAGGCAAAGCTCATAAAGATGAAGATATCGGAGTCTTTGGCACGGGGATGGCTTTGGATGCCATCGAGTGCCTGCCGGAGTTGTTCGATGTTGTAGCCATTGGCGTAAATAGCAAGTTTTCTCTTCATGATCCAACCTCCTGTGCTATTTCGTGACTATTTCTATTATACTTTTTTTCGGGGGTTATCGCAAGAAAAAACCACAGCGGGTGCTGTGGTTTTTAGATGAAAGGTATCATCCGTCGGAGAGACACCTCATCAGTCAGCTGCGCTGACAGCTTCCCCTCAAGGGGAAGCCAAGAGAGGAGGCGGTTACGTGGTTTTTTGGTTTATTCTTCCTCTACTCTCTTCTTCTTGCGGAAGACCTCAAACAGCAGATAGAAGGTCGGGATCAACAGCAGTGTCAGTACCGTGGAAGCCAGCAGACCGCCTACGATGACGACGGCCATGGCCTGCATGGTGTCGGCGTTCTTCGCAAGTTTGAAGGCTACCGGGAGCATGGAGAGCTCTGTGGTCAGTGTCGTGATCAGGATCGGGCGCAGACGGTCACGGCCGGAGTGGATCAGGGCTTCCTTGATCTCTTCGCCCTTCTCACGGAACTGGTTGGCCGTGTCGATAAAGATGATACCATTATTTACCACGATACCGGATAGCATCAGTACACCGAGGAGTGCGGTCATAGAGATTTTTACGTCCATCACCAGCAGCATAAAGACGGAGCCGATCGCTGCAAACGGGATACAGAGCATGATCAGGATCGAATGCGCTGCCGATTCAAACTGGATCGCCATAACCATAAATACCAGATACAGGGCAATGATGATGGCATTGGTAATCGCATCGAACTCTTCCTCCATCATCTGGTCGGTCATACTCGGAACGAAGTTTGCCTTATCATCAAAATCCATAGCATCCAGCTGCGGCTGCATCTCTTCCATGATGGCATCTTTTTCTTTGGCGGTCATGATCACGTTGATGGTGGCACTGAAGCGGCCGTCCGTACGGGATACCGTCTGGGTGCCCTGTACCATACGTACCTGAGCCATCTCGGTCAAAGGTACGCTCTGTCCCATAGGATTCATAAAGGTCATGGACTGCACATCTTCCAGGGTGGAGTAGTAGCCCTTCGGATACTCTACTTTCACTTCAAAGTTTTCGTTGTTGATCGATACATCACCCGCGGAAGTTCCCTTCATATTGGCATAAACCATCTGGGAAACCTGCACGGCGGCAAAACCTTTGGCAGCAGCCATTTCCGGATCCACATCCACCAGCACCTTTGCACCGGCATCGTCCATGGTGGAGGTCACAGCCAGTACACCGGGTACCGGTTCCAGCAGATCCTTGACCTGGCGGCATGCGGCGCGCAGGCTCTGCAGATCGTCTGCGGCGAGATCCAGTTCCTGCGAGGAACTGCTGCCCATAGCGGCGGTCATACCGGTGGAGCCGGGGCTTACTGTGATCTCGCAATTGTCGGAAAAGCCCTGTAATTGGGTATTCCAAAGGTCAACGACCTGTGCCGTGGTCTCGTCGATATCCTTCCGCTTGTAAGCGGTGACTCTTGCCGATGCAGTGTTTTCGGTTATTGTAACGTTCATACTGCCGGACAGATTGGAATCCTGCACAAACTGTTCCAGATCCTGTACGACTTTATCCATATTTTCCAGGCTCAGGTTTGGACGGAACGTGACATCGATGTTGATGACGCCTTCATCCGTTGCCGCCAGCAGCTCTGTCGGCATACCGGAAGCCAGATAAATGGAGAGGCCGAACAGCGCTGCGGCGATGACGACCGTCAGTACCTTAAAGTTCAGGATCGGACGCAGGAGCTTCGCATAACCGCCGGCGATCCAGTTGATGAACTTTGTCACCGGGTTGTTCAGACGTTCCTTCGGACGGTAGATCGTAAAGAAGAACGGTACGAAGGTTACAGCCGAGATCAGGGATGCCAGCAGGACGAATACGATGGTCAGACCCATCTGCTTAAAGAGCTGACCGGACAGACCTGCCAGGAATACCAGCGGCAGGTAAACGACAACGGTAGTGATGGTGGAGCCGACAACGGACCCGATCACGGTTTTGGTGCCGGCCAGTGCGGCATCCCGGAATTTCATACCGTCTTCCTGGCGTTTGAAGCACATCTCTATGACAACGACGGCGTTGTCCGTGATCATACCGATGGACAATACCAGACCGTTCAGGGACACCAGGTTCAGTGAGATCCCGGCGGCATTCATCAGCACCAGTGCCGCCAGCAGTGAGATGGGCATAGTGGAACCGACGATCAGCGAACCTTTCAGGTCACCAAAGAAGATAAAGATGACCAGCATGGCGATCAGGATACCTTCTACCAGTGTCGTTGCAACGGATTTCAGTGTGGATTCGATCTCGTCGGCGGCATCGTAGATGATCTCGATGTTCACATCCGGATGCTCTGTAAGGAAGTCATCCACGATCTGTTTCACCTGATGGGACAGGGTAACGGAAGTCGAAGATGCTTTTCTCTTCAGGCTCACGGATACGGTCTCGTTTCCGTTATAGCGGGACAGTTCCGTCTTTTCCGAGATACCGTAGGAAACATTTGCAATGTCCTGCAGGTGGATGGTGGTTCCCCTTGCCGTTGTGATGGGGATCTGCCGGATCTTCTCCAGCGTATTGTATTCTACGGAAGTTTCCATATTCAGAGTCTGATCACCGTAGGAAACGTTACCGGCAGGCATGGAATAGTTCAGTGATTTGATCGCGGTCACCAGGGTGGTCGCATTTACGCCGTACTGTGTGGCATATTCCGGAATGATGCGCACGGCGATATAGGTCTCATCACCGCCGGTCACGGTCATATCCGCCATGGCAGCAGCTTTGTGCAGCTGGGGATCCAGTTCATCCTGCACGAGTTTTAATACATCCACGCCTTCGGATTTGGAAGAGATCGAAAGCGTCATATCGTCCATGGCATCAAAGTCCATTTCGATGATGGTCGGTGTCTTTACGTCATCCGGCAGTTCGTTCTGCACCAGATCCAGTTTGGCCCGGATGTCTTCTCTGGCCTGGTCCATATCGGCACCATAGTTGAACTGGAACAGTACCATACCGTAGTTTTCATAGGACTGGGTAATGGTCTTTTTCATATCTGCGATCGTCGAACAGCTTTCGCGTATCTTATCGATCACGTTTTTATCTACTTCCTCCGGGGAAGCACCGGGATAGGTTGCGGCTACGACCATCATCGGGATGTTGATGTCCGGCATCAGTTTCATATCCATGCTGCGGACGGAAACAATGCTGAAGAGCACCAGTCCCACCAGGGTTACGATCACGGTCACGGGCCGTTTGATCACCGCTTTTGTAAGTTCAAACATGTTTATACCTCGTTATTTGATCTGTATTTCTGCGCCGTCTTTCATGTTAGAGTTCCAGCTGATGATCACGGAATCGCCGGCACTCAGGCCATCGGTGACTTCCACACGGTCGGATTCCATCAGGCCGCAGCTGATGTTGCGGCGGCGCGCTGCATTGCCGTCCTGTACATAAACGTATGCCTGCTCGCCGTCGTAATAGATGCTGTCGGCCGGTACCGCCAGGGCATTTTCGGATCGGCGGGATGCAGTCAGGATACTGATCGAAGATCCGCTGGGCGGCAGTGCGCTGCCGTCCGAGGCCTGTGCCTCGATCCTGTACAATCCCTGCTGTGCATCGACGATATTGGAGACTGACACGATCTTTCCGCTAAAGGATACACCGTCACGTTCCATCAGAGCTTCGTTTCCGACCTGAATCTCGCGCATGGTCTTTTCGGCTACATAGAATACGACCTTGCCGGGTTCATCCAGCTGGATCGTATATGCCGGCTGGGACGGAGTGGCCATATTATGCTCGGAGATCCCGATGGCCTGGATCGTACCGGAGACCGGACTGTTCACGGTATAATAGGAAAGAGCTGCCTCGGCATTCTGAATGGCTGCCTCTGCCTGGCTGATGCCGGCGCGGCTGGCCTGGATATTGGCACCGGTCGCCTGCAGCTGGGAATTGGCGGCATCGAGCTGTGCGGCACCTACCTCGAGCTGCTGGTCCACGCCGATGATCTGTGCTTCCGTGGAAGCGGCGATCGTATTCTTTGTATAATTCTGATAATCCGCCAGCGCCTGTTTTGCGGAGTCCAAGGCTTCCTGTGCGATATCACAGGCATCCTTGGCATTGATCATCTGACGATAAGCATTGTCCTTCTGCAATTCCAGGGAATCGACCTGTGTCTTGAAGGAGCTCCGGGTCGGATACTGCATCATCACGGCTGCGGTTGCTTTGTTATCCCAGTCGTTGTACATTTCCAGGGCTTTGTCCAGCTGCTCCTGGGCGAAGTAGTAACCATCCGTAGCGCTGCCGGCGCCGAGTCTTGCCTGCTGTACCTGTGTCTCTGCATTATCGACCGCCATCTGCAGCTTCTGCTCGTTGCTGTCCATGGTTCCCATGGTCTCGGCAGCGCTGATCCTGGCCACATCCGCCTGCGCTTCCTGTGCTACGATACCGGCCTGCTGTGCAGCGATCGCTGCCTCCTGCGCCTGGTAACCGGCCTGTGCGGCGCTGAGTCCTGCCTGTGCACTGCTTAAGCCTGCCTGTGCCTGCGATAAGGAGATCTGCGCCAGGCTGTCGTCCATGATGAAGAGCAGATCGCCCTCCTGTACGTGATCCCCCACTTCGAAATGCTTCTCCAGCACTTCCGCGGATACCTTCGGGATCACATATACGGTGCTGTCGGCTTCCACGGTTCCGATAAAACGGGACTGGGTGGAAAGTGTCATGACTTCCGGCGGTGCGACCGAAACGGTAAGGACGGTCTCGGTTTCCGCAGTTGTTGTTTCGGTTTCTTTTTCTCCGCAGGCAGAGAGCAGGAGACATCCTGCTACGGCAGCCCCCAGCAGTCTGCGTTGCATATACTTCATCTTTTTCATTGCTTTTCCTCCAGCATCTTGTCGATATTTGCGCCGATGCGTCTCACCAGTTTCTCAAACGTCGCTCTTTCCTCATCGGTAAAGCCGTCGTAGAGCCGGTCACGCATCTGCATTTTCGAAGCGACGATCCGCTCCCACAGTTTTTCTGCCGCCGGTGTCAGATGGTAGATCTGGTACCGTTTGTCCTGTTCACTTTCTATGGCATCGATATAGCCATTTTCTTTTAGCTCTGTCATTGCCAGGGAGAGCTGTCCCTTGTTCAGACTCTGGTTGCGGCTGATCTCACCGATGGATGCTTTCGGATTGTAATGCAGATAGAACAGGATCTCCAGATCGATCTGTTTGAGTCCGTAGTCTCTGCGAAATTCTTCCGAAAAAGCCTTAAAAAAGCCCCGGAGTTTCCGGTCCCACAGGAGACAGTCATTTCTGCTCTCATTTGAATTTTTCATACACACTCACCATTTCTGTTCGTTTAGTATTAAATGTTTATCATAAAACAGATTATAAAAAAATAGCACGGAAGTGTGAGCATGTCAATAAAAGACATTGTTTTTTCACAAAAAACCATATCACCAGGAATCATCTGCGCTGTAAATACGCGATCCGACGGAGAACGGTAACCGTACTTGACCAATGAAAAAAAACAACTTATCATAAAGGTGTTGTAAAGGGTTACATTACTTTGGGGTATGGTGGTTATGCTGCGTGTTTTTCTGGCGGAGGATGAGTTTGTCATCCGCGAAGGCATAAAGAAGAATATCGACTGGGAAGCACATCAATGTGAACTCTGCGGAGAGGCCGGTGACGGAGAGACGGCGCTTGAAAAAGTGCGGGAGCTGAAACCGGATCTGATCATCAGTGATATCCGTATGCCATTTATGGATGGTCTGACCTTTTGCAGCAAGGCAAAGGAGATGTTTCCGGAGGTGCAGATCATACTGCTCACCGGTTATGAGGAATTTGAATATGCCCGCACGGCGATCGAGATCGGTGTGGCAAAATATCTGACAAAGCCGATCAGCCGCGAGGAACTCTCGGCGGTACTGGATGAGATGGTGGCAAAGCAGCCGGGAGGGGCGATGCATGAGAGTGCGGAGGAATACCGGGAAGTGATCTACCGGGTATTCTCGTATGTGGAGCAGCATTACCCGGAGGAAGACTTAAGCCTGACCAAAGTGGCGGAACATATCGGCCTGAGCCCGAATCACTTAAGTACCGTATTTAAGGAAGAGACGGGGCAGTCCTTTACAAAGTATCTGACGGATCACAGGATCAGAGTAGCTATGAACCTGTTAGACACCAGCAAGAAGCGCAGCAGCGAGATCGCAGAGCTGGTGGGCTATCCGGACCCGCATTATTTTTCTTCGGTCTTTAAGAAACAGACCGGCCTGACACCGTCCCAGTACCGGGACAGGAAGGATGAGGCATGAAGACCGGTCTGTCGGGCAGGATCCGCCTGTCCTATCTTTTGCTGATCCTTCCGTACATCATCACACTGGTCTATTTTCTTGTACACAATCACAATGTCAACCTGCGTTATGAGACTATGCTCGGCAGCATCGAAGCGGCCGGCAGTTTTAATACGGATTTTAAAAAAGATTTTGATCTGGAGACCTATCTGCTGATCGCCGGCAATGTTAAGCCGGAGGATACCATCCTGCCGCAGCTTCTGACCGAGGCGCAGAGCGTGATCGACCGTCTGGTGGAACTGACGGAGGACCACGACAATGCAAAACGCTTAAGAGACTGTGCAAAATATCTGAACAATCTGAAGATCTATATCGAGCGCATCGAAGAGAATCTGAACTATGAGGACAAATACGACAGCAACATCATGATCTGGGAAAACGATGTGCAGATCATCACCAGTCTGATCGAAAATACCGTAAATACCTACATATATGAGGAAAACCGGCTTCTGATGGCGGAACAGGAAGAAAACAAGCGGGCGAACGATCTGTTTCTGAAGATCTCGGTCGTACTGGTCATTGTTGTGGTCGTGATGGCGATCGTGGTATCCTGGGTCGCTCCGGTGGCGATCGCGCGTCCCATCGAAGAGCAGGTACGCGCGGAGCAGGAACGGCTGCGGAGGGCGGAGTTTGAGCTTCTGCAGGCGCAGATCAATCCGCATTTCCTCTACAATACTCTGGATGCCATCGTATGGTCGGCAGAATCGAAGGATGAGGAGCAGGTCATCCGCATGACACGCTCGCTTTCCGACTTTTTCCGTGCATCCTTAAGCAAAGGCCGTGATGAGATCAGCCTGCGCGATGAACTGGTGCATGTGCGTTCCTATCTGGAGATCCAGCAGATCCGTTATCAGGATATCCTGACCTATGCGATCGATATCGACGAGAGATATATGGACTGCCGCATCCCCAAGATCACCCTGCAGCCGCTGGTGGAAAATGCACTCTATCACGGGATCAAGAACAAACGGGGCGGCGGCAGTATCCGTCTGTACGCACAGGACGATGCCGGGGAGGAAAACGGCTTTGTAATCTGTGTGGAAGACAACGGCGCCGGAATGGATGAAAAACGTCTGGCGGAAGTTCGTGATGGCCTGATCAAAAAAGCACCTGCAGAGACCGAGATCTACGGTCTGTTCAATGTGAATGAACGTATAAAACTGGATTTTGGCACGGAATACGGAATCTCTGTACAAAGTGAACAAAATCAAGGGACGAAAATTTACGTGCATTTGCCGTTTTGCTGTAAAAAAACGGATGAAATTGGTGAAAATCAATAAAAGCTCTGTGCAAATCGTAAAAATTTCAACTTTTTCAATAGAATTTCCTATGTAATTTTACCCTCCGAAAAATTATTATGATTTTACCAAGGGAGGTGCGATTGTAACGAAGTTACAATTTTGCATCGCACCGACCGAACGGACAGGATGCCGAAGGAATCCTGTCAATACACAGGGAGGTGCGATTATGACAAAGTCGTGCCACGCATACCAAAAGGAGGAAACAAAATGAAAAGAAGAGCAGTTGCATTATTGAGCGCAGCAATGATGACAATCTCGATGGCGGCTTGCGGTGGAAACACCAACCCGGCACCGACAACTACCAGCAGTTCAAGTTCCGGCAGTTCTACTGCAGCAAGCAGCACCGGTACCGAAACTTCTGCACCGGCAGCATCCGCTGACGGCGGACTGATCAAGGTCGGTATCATCAACAACGATCCGAACGAGTCCGGTTATCGTACCGCAAACGACAGAGACCTGCAGAATATGTTCAAGGCAGAAAACGGCTACGAAGCAAAGTTTGCATACAGCTTAAAGAATGATGAGCAGATTCAGGCAGCGCAGGGCTTCATCACCGATGAAGTGGATTACCTGCTTCTGTCCGCAGCAGATACCGCAGGCTGGGACGGTGTTCTGAAGGATGCACAGGCAGCCGGCGTAAAGGTCATCCTGTTTGACCGTACCATCGATGCCGATCCGTCTCTGTACGAAGCTTCCATCGTATCCGATATGAACGCAGAAGGTTCTAAGGCAGTAGACTGGCTGGCAAGCCAGAACCTGGAGGAATACAACGTGATCCACATCCAGGGTGTGATGGGGTCCGCAGCACAGCAGGGCCGCAGCGGTGCACTGCAGGCAAAGGCAGATGCAGAAGGCAACTGGAACATCGTACAACAGCAGACCGCAGAGTGGAATGCGGAGAAGGCACAGCAGATCGTGCAGTCCGTGATCGATGCAAAGACTCCGTTCAATGTAATCTATGCAGAGAACGACGATATGGCAAAGGGCGCAGTTGCAGCTCTGGATGCAGCAGGTATCTCTCACGGCGTGGGTAAGGATGTCATCGTAATGGGCTTTGACTGCAACAAGTGGGCTCTGGAAGAGCTGCTGAAGCAGAACTGGAACTATGACGGACAGTGCAACCCGTTCCAGGCAAGCTACATTGATAACATCATCAAGACGCTGGAGAGCGGCGGTTCCCTCAGCGAGAAGACCATCATCATGGATGAGAAGGGCTTTGATGCAACCACGATCACCCAGCAGGATGTAGATGATTACGGAATTTAATATTTCAAATTAAGGAGGATTCTTAATCATGTGGAGACAGCGATGATCCGGTAACGGGAGATCCGATACGAAGCAGAGTAAGAATCAGCTATGCGGCGCGGTTTTGCGAAAAGCCGTGCTGCTTTTACAAAAAAAGTTGTTTTGTGCAGGTTTTAAGCAGAAGGTCTGAAAAGGGGGTTTTCTAAATGGAAGAAAACAGAATCCTTGAAATGAGAGGTATCGAAAAAAGCTTTCCCGGTGTACGTGCACTGCGGGGGGTTGATTTTTCCCTCAACAAAGGAGAGATCCATGCGCTGATGGGAGAGAACGGCGCAGGAAAATCTACACTGATCAAAGTATTGACAGGTGTTTATTCCAAAGACAGCGGAACGATCAGCATGCCGGGAGCGGAGGATATCCAGATCCATTCGCCGCAGGATGCGCAGAATGCCGGCATCAGTACCGTGTATCAGGAGATCACACTCTGTCCGAATCTGACGGTCGCGGAAAATATGTATATCGGCCGCGGTAAGGGCAGGATCACTAACTGGAAAAAAATGAACGAGGATGCAAATAAGATCCTGCGTTCTCTCGATATACCGGCAACGGCAACACAGCAGCTGGCCAGCTGTTCCATTGCGGTTCAGCAGATGGTGGCGATCGCCAGAGCCGTAGACATGGATTGCAAGGTCCTCATCTTAGACGAGCCGACTTCTTCCCTGGACGAGCAGGAAGTAGAGAAGCTCTTCGGACTGATGCGTGACCTGAAGGGACGTGGCGTAGGCATCATCTTTGTAACACACTTTTTGGATCAGGTGTATGCCGTATGCGACCGTATCACGGTTTTGCGTGACGGCACCCTGGTGGGGGAATATGCGATCGCCGATCTGCCCCGTGTGGAACTGGTGGCAAAGATGCTGGGTAAGGAGATGGATGATCTGGCGGACATCAAAGGCGAGAGCGCAGGATATCAGGGCGATATTGTGGATGATGTGGTATACGAAGCGGAAGGCTTGCAGAGCGATGCGGGGATCAAGCCCTTCAACTTCCATATCAAAAAAGGTGAGGTCAATGGTTTTACCGGACTGCTGGGTTCGGGACGAAGCGAATGCGTACGTGCTATCTTTGGTGCGGATCGGGTACTGGGTGGCAAAGTGAAGATGCACGGCAGGGACGTAAAGATCGAAAAACCGCTGGATGCCATGAAGAACGGTATCGCATATCTTCCGGAAGACCGTAAGATCGACGGTATCGTCGGGGATCTGTCGGTGCGGGATAATATCATCCTGGCCCTGCAGGTACTGACCGGGTTCTTCAAACCGTTCTCCAAAGCCAAAGCGCAGGCATTTGCGGAAGAATATATCAAGAAGCTCAATATCAAGACGGCATCGGCAGATACGCCGATCAAGTCACTTTCCGGCGGCAACCAGCAGAAGGTGATCCTGGCCAGGTGGCTGCTCATGCATCCGGAATATCTGATCCTGGATGAGCCGACACGAGGCATTGATGTAGGTACCAAGGTGGATATCCAGAAACTGGTGCTGGAACTCGCGGGCGAAGGTATGAGCGTGACCTTTATCTCCTCCGAAACGGAAGAGATGCTGCGTACCTGTTCGAGACTGATCGTTATGCGTGACCGTAAGACGGTCGGGGAACTGTCCGGAGAGGACCTGAGCCAAAATAAGATCATGGAAACCATTGCAGGAGGTGAGGGCTGATCATGAAGTTTGATCTGAAAAAACTGTTATCCAACCAGCTGCTGATCCCGTTTGCGGCGATCATCATACTTTGTCTGGTCAACCTGGGATATGATATTGTGAAAGACGCATCGTTTTTCAGCATTGAGGTGACGACAAACAACAGTGGTAATACCGTATTTTCCGGACCGCTCATCACTATTCTGGATTACGGCTCCGAGCTGGCGATCCTGGCGATCGGTATGACGCTGGTAACAGCGGCATCCGGGGGACAGGATATCTCCGTGGGTGCGACGATCGCGATCGCAGGTTCTGCCATGCTGCGGGTACTCTGCGGCAACAATACCAGACCGGAAACCCTGGCGGCTCCGATCATTGTGGGCTTTCTGGCAGCCTGCATCGTCGGCATACTCTGTGGCGCCTTCAACGGTATGCTGGTAGCGGTTTTCCGTATCCAGCCGATGATCGCCACACTGATCCTCTTTACGGCAGGCCGTTCCATTGCTGCCTGGATCAACAACAACGAGCTGCCCATCGTTCCGGATCCGAAATTCGCCTACTTCGGCAGTTTCATTCCCGGCGTACCCATTCCGACGACCGTATTCATTGCCGTTGCCTGCATCATCCTTGCGGCGCTGGCACTGAAGTTTACCAACCTGGGCCTGTACACACAGGCGGTCGGTATCAATGAGAGTTCTTCGAGACTGAACGGTATCAATCCGACGGCGATCAAGTTCATCAGCTTTATGATCCTGGGGCTTTGCGTTGCGGTAGCGGCCCTGATCAAGGTCAGCCGTCTGTCAACCATCAACTATTCCGTTATCGCAAAAGATATCGAAATGGATGCCATTCTGGCGGTAGCCCTCGGCGGTAATGCGCTTTCCGGCGGTAAGTTTAATATGTGGGCTTCCATTATGGGCGCTTATATCATCCAGTTTCTGACCACTACGCTGTACCGTTTCAATGTGGACAGTGCGGCACTTCCGGCATACAAAGCAGTCGTCGTGATCATCCTGGTGGTATTCTCTTCTCCGGTCGTACGGCAGAAGATGCAGCAGTTCAGCAATAAGAGAGCTGCGGCTGCGGCCAAAAAGGAGGTGGCATAAATGAGCACGGAACAGAAAAAAGAGAGCATCTTTACGAAGATTAGCGATACCAACATCCTGCTGACGATCACCATTACAGTATTTTTGCTGATGTATATCGGGGCGATCTTCTTTCAGGGCGGTGCATTTACCAAACCGCAGATGTTCTTTAATATCCTGAATGCAAATGCGGCGCTGATCATTACCAGTGTCGGTATGAGTATCGTTATGATCTGCGGCGGTATCGATATTTCCGTCGGCGGTGTGGTAGCTCTGGTGTCGATGTGCTGTGCAGTGCATCTGGACAAGCATGGCGGCAGCGTGTTCACATCCGTTCTGATCGCACTGGGGATCGGTCTTGCCTTCGGTATCGTACAGGGGTATCTGGTCGCATATCTGGATATCCAGCCGTTCATCGTTTCCCTGGCCGGTATGTTCTTTGCCAGAGGTATGACGACGATCGTGAATACGGCACCGTTCAACGTGGAACATGAGAAGTTCAAGGCGCTGATGGAGACCAGGATCATCGTTCCCGGAATGGGATCTACGACAAGAAAGGGCGTCTATGTGGACGCGACTGTGGAACCGGGCGTGATCGTTGCGATCCTTCTTGTCATCCTGCTCTTTGTTGTGTTAAGATGGACAAAGACAGGCCGCAGTTTTTATGCGGTAGGCGGTAACCGGCAGAGTGCCCTGATGCTGGGCATCAACGTAAAACGGACCCGCTTTATCTCACACCTGATCTGTTCGACGCTGGCAGGGATCGCAGGTTATGTATATTTCCTGCATGTAGGCAGCGGTTCCGCATCCCACGCCATGGGTATGGAAATGAATGCGATTGCGTCTTCCATCATCGGCGGTACGATGCTTTCCGGCGGTGTCGGCAATATCATCGGTACGCTCTTTGGTGTGCTCTCCCTGAGCACGATCCAGAATATCGTATCCAACGCCGGTCTGGGACAGGCCTGGTGGACCGGGATCACGATCGCATCGATGCTGTGTATTTTCCTGGTGATCCAGAGTGTGGTGATGGCACAAAAGAAGCGGGCATTAAAATGAGGAAATGAAAGTTTTTCGTAAACTGATCAGCAGCATAATGATCCTTTCTCTCCCGGTGTTTTCCGGAGGCTGTGCTGACCGCACAGACTCCGGGACACCGGTTGTTTTTGAGGAAGAAACCGAGTCGGAAAAAGAACAGATCACGATCGGTTTTTCCCAGCTCGGGGCAGAATCGGACTGGCGCAGTGCCAATACGGATTCGATGCTTTCGAGTTTTACGGACGAATACGGGTATTCCCTGATCTATGAGAACGGACAGCAGAAGCAGTCCTATCAGATCACGGAACTGCGCAGTTTCATCCAGCAGGAAGTAGATTATATCCTGCTGGCGCCCGTGACGGAAAGCGGATGGGACGGAGTGCTGGAAGAAGCCGCGGAAGCGGAGATCCCGGTGATCCTGGTGGACCGTCGTGTGGATGCCGACAAGAGTTTGTATAGCTGCTGGCTGGGATCGGATTTTGAACTGGAGAGCCGCAAACTCTGTGAATGGGTGGATGCCTATACCCGGGCAAGGGGAATGGAGCCGTCGGATCTGAACATCATCCATATTCAGGGAACCATGGGCTCGACGGCACAGATGGGACGCAGCAGGGGGCTTGCCAATGCGGTGCGGGAAAAAGGCTGGAATATCCTGGGGCAGATGAGCGGTGATTTTACCGAGACCAAAGGCCGGGAAGTGATGACGGCCTACCTGAAGCGGTTTGACAATATCAACGTAGTGTATTGCGAAAATGATAATGAAGCGATCGGTGCCATTCAGGCGATCGAATCGGCCGGGCGGACGGCCGGACCGGATATCGATAAGGGAGACATCCTGGTCGTATCTTTTGACGGTGTGACAGAGGATATCCTCTCGGTGGCGGCGTCCGGAAAGATCGCTGCAATCGCGGAGTGCAACCCGCAGCATGGCCCGAAGGTGCGTGCTCTTATCGAGGCGCTGGAAGCCGGAGAAAGCGTGGAGAAATTCAACTATGTGGATGAGAGGATCTTCAGTGCCCTTCCGGAAGTTACCGAAGTGACCGTGGACGGGGTGGTCTATCCAATCGAGAGGATAGAGTAAGATCACACCTGCGGCTTCTCCGATAATAACCGATACCGGTATTCGCTCGGCGAACAGCCCTTTTCCTGCCGGAAGATCCGGTTGAAGGAAGAGATGCTGGAGAACCCGGACGAGATCGCCACATCCGTTATGGAGATGTCCGGACGGAGCAGCAGGATCTCTGCTTCCCGGATACGCCGGAAGTGCAGGTAGTCGATGAAACTGTAATTGGTATATTTCTTGAACAGTCTCGAAAAATGGAACTTGGAAAAACCGGTTCTCGAAGCCATTTCGTCCAGTGTCAGTCCCTCGCTGAAATGATCGTCAATATAACTCAATGCCTCGCTGAAAAGTTCCATATAATCCCGGAAACGGGTATGGCTGTTTCTGGAAACAGCGGGTGCTTCGCGGTTGCAGTTTTTGCCGATGCAGACCAGAAGCTGCAAAAGGAGCGAGGAGATGGTCAGGTCGGAGAGTTCTTTTTCATTGAAATATTCATCCCGGATCTGTTCCAGGATGTTGCTGACCGTATCGTAGGTACCGCCTTCATCCCGCTGGGAAAGCAAAAGCGGCTGTGAGAAGACGGACATCACCTGTGAAAATCCCTGCAGTTTGGTAAAGGAACTGATATTAAGAAGATAGATGTAACGTTTGCCGTTCGCGGGCGCAACAAGCTCATGCCGGAGCCGGGGGGGGATCAGGAAGATCTGTCCGGGCAGGATCTCCTGCCGGATATCGCCGCAGATGGCAACATAACTGTTTTCCACCGGCTGTATGATCTCCATGGCCGAGTGCCAGTGCGGTGCAAAACAGGAATCCTGGATATTCAGCCAGATGCGGTTGAGGCTGATGTTCTGATAGTCCACCAGCTCATGCTCATGGTTGATCAGCCGTTTTCTGCCGAAATCGGAATTGACCGCATAATTTTGTTCGATGGAAATGCCTGTCTGTACGGGAGGGTTTTCGTCCTGTCTGCTTATCATTTCGGTACCGCCTTTTGTGCAATATTTGCACATATATATATGTTCCTATCTGATATTATAGCATATTCTATTTTAATTATGTCAAATAACATCTGTAAAAATTATAAATAGTGCACAAAAAATACTCTGAAAAATCTCCAAAAATCACACAAATACATAAAAGAGCAATATATGAGCAGTGCAAAGCAATATTTGGGAAGTATTGAAGTGGTAGGCAAATTATAATTTCTTTGTGTCTATTCTGTAAACGGGATAATTGCGTTCATTTATGCATTATAGCATACATTGTGATACAGAAAAACATACCGGTTGAAAACCCGGATTTCCTGATATTAGGAGGAAGAGATGGCAAGGAGACGGAATCAGAAAACAGTAATCGTGATAGTGGCAATCCTGGCGATCGTTGCATTGGTTGTGATCCTGGGAAACCGAAAAGCATTGGATTTTCACGACAAGTATGCCGGAGCGGATCTGAGCAGGGAAGTGACGGGCGCAGAACGCAGCGGTACTTATGCGAAGTATCTGGAAAGTCATGCGGGTGCGGCTACTCCGTCTTCGGATGCGGAAGTGGATATCTTTGATATCAGCGACCACAGCGGCGATGTGGAGATCCGGAGTGATTACTACGGGGAAGCGCAGGCGGTTTATACCGAGACGGGTTCCGAGGTTACCTGGAATGTGGATGTTCCGGAAGCAGGTTTTTATAATCTGTATATGGAGTTTGTTGCGGATGAATCCAGAGGTGTTGCGGCAGAACGTTCCGTAAAGATCAACGGAGAGCTTCCGTTTGATGATGCTGCCAATATCGAGTTTACCAGGATCTGGGAGGATGGCGGAGAAGTCCGTGTAGATAATCAGGGTAACGAGATCCGTCCGATCCAGGTGGAAGTATTTGAATGGCAGGATGCATATTTTGAAGACGATATGGGATATGTCGATGATCCGTACCTGTTCTATTTTGAAAAAGGCCGGAACACAATTACGATCGGTGCGGAGAATGAACCGCTCGGTATCCGCAGGATGGAGGTACGCGGGGTGCGTACACTTCCTACCTACGAGCAGTATGCGGCTTCCCAGACCGGTGCGGTCTCGGACGAGGCAAACGGCTTTGATCTGATCGTAGAGGGTGAGACTTCTACAAAACGTTCCGAATCTTCTCTTTACGCAAAATATGACCGGTCTTCACCGACCACCAGCCCGAGCAGTGTTACCACGACGAAACTGAATTATGTCGGCGGTGATGCATGGCGTGCAAACGGTATGTGGGTTGAATGGGAATTCGAAGTGCCTGCAGACGGTTATTATAATTTTATGATCAAGGCGCGTCAGAATTATGCGCGAGGCAAAGTTTCTTCCAGATCTGTCCTGATCGACGGGCAAGTACCGTTTGAAGAACTTCGCGAGATCTCCTTTAACTATGATAACGACTGGGAATGCAAGAATCTGGCGGATGCCAACGATGTTCCTTATAATATTTATCTGACCAAAGGCAAACATACACTGCGTCTGGAAGCAACCCTCGGTTCTCAGGGTGAGATCCTTTCCGAGCTGGAGAGCTCCACGTTCCGTCTGAACCAGATCTACAGAAAGATCCTGGTATATACCGGCGCCAGCCCGGATCAGTATCGTGATTACAAGATCGATACGACCTATCCGGAGATCATTGAGGCGATGGATATCGAATCCAAGCGTCTGTACAAACTGGTAGACGAGATGGTGGCTTACAGCGGCCAGAAGGCAGACGGTATTGCTTCTGCACAGACGATCGCGCAGCAGCTGGAGCGATTTGTAAAGAAACCGCAGAAGATCACGCTGGAGTTCATCACATTCAAGGATAACATCACAGCGCTCGGTACTGCGATCCTGCAGCTGTCCGAAACCAAACTGGATGTAGACTATATTGAAGTGACCGGAACCGGTGTGACACCGAAGGAAGTAAAGGCAAGTTTCTTTGCTTCCGCATGGCACGAGATCAAGTCCTTCGGTGCATCCTTCGTTGTGGACTACAATTCCGTAGGTGATGTGTATTCCGGCGGTGATGCAAAAGATGCGATCACGGTATGGGTAATGACCGGTCGTGACCAGGGTACCATCTTAAAGTCGATGATCGATGATGATTTTACTCCGCAGACAGGGGTGAAGGTCAACGTGGAGATCGTAGATCCCAGTGCACTCCTTACTGCAGTATTGGCAGGCAGAGGACCGGATGTGGCGTTGTCTGTCGGTGCGGATCAGCCGGTCAACTATGCACTGCGTAACGCAGCGGAAGATATCACACAGTTTGCGGATTACAAAGAGGTGCTTTCCCATTACTCCGCTAGTTCGTATGAACAGTACAGCCTGGACGGACATATCTACGGCGTACCGGAGCAGCAGACATTTAACGTAATGTTCTATCGTAAAGACATTATGGAAGAGCTGGATCTGGAGATCCCGCAGACCTGGCAGGAGCTGATCGAACTGCTTCCGACCATTCAGGGTAACAACCTGTCGATCGGTATTCCGAGCGCGGGCGGCAGCTCTACGAATGCAGCAGCAACCACAGCGGTTGCGTCCACGGCACCGGATCTGTCCCTGTACTTCACTCTGCTGTATCAGTACGGCGGTGATATGTACAATGTACCGGGAACCAAGACTGCGGTAGATACGGAAGCAGGTATCCGTGCATTTGATGATTATGTGAGATACTTTAACGATTACGGTATTCCGGTCTTCTTCGACTTTGTCAGCCGGTTCCGTTCGGGCGAAATGCCCATCGGTATCATGCCGTATTCGACCTACAATACATTGATGGTTTCGGCACCTGAGATCCGCGGTCTGTGGGATTTCACGCTGATCCCCGGAACCGAGAAGATCGATGAAAACGGCAAGCTGTATATCGACCGCAGCGACTTCATCACCGGTAATGCGACGATGATGCTCAAGCAGGAGGATGAACAGATCAAGCAGAACTCCTGGGAGTTTATGAAGTGGTGGGCAAATGCAGACACGCAGGTACGCTTCGGACGTGAGATCGAAGCGCTGCTGGGTGCATCGGCAAGATACAATACCGCAAACAGAGATGCTTTTTCCAGACTGTCCTGGAGCGCAAGCGATATCGAAGTGCTGGCGGCGCAGTGGGATCAGACGGTCGGTATCCGCGAAGTGCCCGGCGGTTACTACACCGGACGTCATCTGGCCAACGCGGTTCGTAAATGTATCAACGATAAAGACGATACGAGAGAGACGATCATCGACTACTCGATCAAGATCGATGAAGAGATCACAAAGAAACGAAGAGAGTTTGGCATGCCGATCTATCAGGCAGAATAAGAAGGTGGTAAAATGGCAAAACAACAGGGAATCAATTTAAAACAAGCGACTCCGGCAGGGCAGAAGGAAACCTATCTGCAGAAATACATCCTGCTTCGGAAGCACAATGTAAAAGTGGCGGTGAGAAAGGCTAAGATGAACAAGAGCTGCTATCTCTTTCTTGCTCCGTTTGCGATCATTTTTACACTGTTCTATATTTTTCCGGTAGTTGCGTCGATCTTCTTCAGCTTCACGTACTACAACATTCTGGAGCCGCCGCGTTTTATCGGGTTGAATAACTACATCAGCCTTCTGCTGGAAGATGAGATCTTCCTGATCGGTATCAAGAATACCCTGATCATTGCGCTGGTGACCGGACCGCTCGGCTACATCATGTCATTCATCTTTGCCTGGCTGATCAACGAACTGCCCAGGTGGGTGCGAAGCATAGCGATCGTCGTATTCTATGCACCGTCCATCGCCGGTAACTGTTTCGTGATCTTCTCCGTATTCTTCCGTGGCGATGCGTACGGATATGTAAATGCCTTTCTTATGAATACCGGTATTATCGACAACCCGATCCTTTGGCTGACCAATCCGAAGTATATGCTTCCGATCTGTATGCTGGTCATTCTCTGGATGAGTCTTGGTGCCGGATTCCTTTCCTTTGTGGCAGGTCTTCAGGGTGTGGATCCCGCACTGTTCGAAGCCGGCTGCATCGACGGTATCCGTAACCGCTGGCAGGAACTGTGGTTCATCACTCTTCCGAGCATGAAGCCGATGCTGATGTTCGGTGCCGTTATGACGATCACCACTTCCTTCGGTGTGTGCGATGTCACCATGGCACTTTGCGGTTATCCTTCTACGGATTATGCGGCACGTACCATTGTAACCCATCTGTTTGACTACGGTTTCTCCAGATTTGAAATGGGTTATGCGTGTGCGATCGCAACGATTTTGTTCCTGATGATGATCCTTTGTAATAAAGCAATCCAGAGTTTATTAAGAAGAGTAGGAACCTGAGAATGATGAAAAAGAACAAAAAAGTAAAAGCAGTTGAAGAAAAGCCTTACGTAAAACCATTGATCCGGAGGAGAAAGCCGAACCGCTCCATCGGCGGTGATGTTGCGCTCTACATCTTCCTGATGCTGGTAGCGGTGGTCATGGTATTCCCGATCGTGTATGCGGTCAGCAGCGCACTGAAGCCGCTGGATGAATTGTTTATGTTCCCTCCGCGCATCTTTCCGAGGCGTCCGACATTGAACAACTTCTCGGATCTGTTCGTTACTATGGGAAAATCCTGGGTAACCTTCTCGAGATACCTGTTCAATACGGTATTTATCACTGCAGTCGGAACCATCGGACATCTGCTCATTGCTTCCATGGCGGCATTCGTACTTGCAAAGTATGATTTCCCGGGAGGGCAGACCTTCTTCAAGCTGGTTACCGTGGCAATGATGTTCAGTTACTATGTTACCGGTATCCCCAACTTTATCATCCTGAACAAGCTGGGCTGGGTAGATAAACCCTGGGCGATCATTATTCCGTCTTTTGCGGCTCCGATGGGTCTGTTCCTGATGAAACAGTTTATGGAAGGTCTGCCGACGGCATTGATCGAAGCGGCAAAGATCGACGGTGCCAATGAATGGACGGTATTTTCCACCATCGTTATGCCAAACGTTAAGCCGGCGTGGATGACGATGATCATCTTCCAGGTGCAGGCACTCTGGAACAACAAGGCACAGACGATCATCTATTCGGAGGAGAAGAAACCGCTGGTGTTTGCACTGCAGCAGATCCAGGCCGGTGGTATCGCCAGAACCGGTCAGGGCGCGGCAGTACTGGTAGTCGTAATGATCGTTCCGATCCTGATCTTCGTATTTTCGGAGAGTCAGATCCTCGAGACGATGGCAAGTTCCGGTATCAAGGAATAAGGATGTTCAGCTACAATAATATTTTATCAGATGCAAGAGGAACGATATGAAGAATAAAATCGCAAAGATCGTTACAACATTAGCAGTGGTGATAGGGGTTGGTTTTTCCGGGCTGGCTACGGTAGAAGCCGGTGAGGATAATTATACTTACACTTACGATTACTGGGGAGACGTTCAGGAAAGCCCGGATGTGTATTCGGTTGCAAGAGTGTTTACCTATAAGGATCTTGGTATGGACTCGAATATCACCAATGCGGAATCTCTGTTTGTGTATAAGGATCGCGTCTATGTATGTGATACCGGAAATAACCGTATCGTTGTCTTACGGCGCAGCGGTACCGACGATCTGGTATACGAGGATGAGATCACCGCGATCAGGGGAACGGATGTCACTGCGCTGAGCGAACCATCGGATATTGCGATTTTGGAAACGCTGGAAGCGGATGAGCAGGGAAATGCGATCACCAAAGAGTATATGTTTATCTGTGACCGCGGAAACTCACGTATCGTCAAAGTGGATATGGATCTGAACTACATCCTGCAGTTCGACAAACCGGTCGACACGGCGATCACGGAAGACAGTGCGTTCAAGCCGGATAAGATCGTAGTTGATACGGCGGGACGTGTATACTGCTCCGCAAGCGGTATCAACAAAGGTCTTGTAAAATATGAGACAGACGGAGCGTTTTCCGGGTTTGTCGGAGCGACCCGTGTAGCTTATAACTTTACGGACTATATCTGGAAGAAGCTGGCATCGCAGGAACAGCGGGCCAAAATGGAATCCTTTGTTCCTACGGAATATGACAATGTGTATATGGATCGGGAGGGATTTATCTACGCATGTGCCGGCGGTATGGACGAGGAAGATCTGAGAAGCGGGACCGTGGATGCCGTACGTAAGTTGAATATGCTGGGTACCGATATCCTGGTACGTAACGGGGCTTATTACGATGGCGAATTCCCGGTATACGGTGACTTGTACTGGGGCGGCGGCGGCGGTGTCACAGGTCCGTCTTACTTTAAGGATGTGACGGTTCTGGATAATGATATCTATGTATGTCTGGATCAGAACCGCGGCAGACTGTTCGGTTATGATGATCAGGGCAGAATGGTATATGCGTTTGGCGGTACCGGTAATATGGAAGGTTATTTCCGTAAGCCGGTTTCCATCGAGCATATGGATAACGATCTGCTGGTGCTCGATCAGCTGGACTGCTCCATCACCATGTTTATCCCGACCGAGTACGGCAGTCTCATTTATCAGGCAATGGATCAGTTTGATCACGGCGACTATGACGAAGCGCAGGCCAGCTGGGAACAGGTCAAGATGCTGAACGGTAACTATTCGCTGGCTTACATCGGCATCGGACGTTCGCTTCTGCGGAAAGAAGAATATAAGGAAGCAATGCCTTATTTTGAGGCAAAATACGATGATGAGAATTATTCACGAGCTTTCCAGCAGTACAGAAAGCTGTGGATCCGGGAACATATCATTACCATTATTGTGATCATTCTTGCATTATTCCTGGTTCCTATGGCGATCGCCCGGGTATACCAGATCAAAGAAGAGATCGATAATGCAGACATCTTTAAGCTAAGAAGATAGTTTGTAACAATTCAGAATGACGCGAGGGTGAGCTTGCGAATCCCGAGTTATACGGCAATTTGTCCATCGACGGAGTCGATTTTGCATGGACAAATTGCGTATCAATCAGAAACGCAAAGCGATTCTGAATTGATACGGTAATTTTTTAGAAGGTAGAGGAGCAGGGTATGGCCAGAGCCTATCAAAAAGAGGAAAGTAAAGAAGTAAAAAGAGAGAGAAGAGCACAGAATTTTGCACGCTACCTAGCCTCTCTGAAATTTGGATTCTATTGCATGACGCATCCGATCGACGGTTTCTGGAAGCTGACGCATGAAAAGAGAGGATCGGTCGGGGCGGCTACAACAATCCTGTTTTTCACGATCCTCGTCAGGATCCTGAAGCTGCGCTATACAAGTTTTATGTTCCTGCAGGTCTACTGGGAAGATATAAACATATTCCTGTATATCGCAAGTATCCTTTTCCCGCTGGCATTGTGGGTGGTCGGTAACTGGGCGCTCACCACATTGTTTGACGGTAAAGGACGACTGAAGGATGTTTATATGGGAACTTGTTACGGTATGCTTCCTTATCCGGTGATCCAGTTTCCGTTGATGGTCGCCAGCAATTTTGTGACGATCGAAGAAGGTCAGTTTTATCAGGTACTCAGTGTGTTATCACTGATCCTGTGTCTGTTATTGATCGTGAATGGTCTTGCACAGGTGCATGCATTCTCACCGGGCAAGAACCTGCTGTTTACGGTAGCCTCTCTGTTCGCGATGCTGGTTATGGTCTTCATCCTGATGATCTTCTTCAGTATGATCTCCCAGGGTGTAGCATATTTCATCTCGATCGGCAGAGAGCTGATGTTCAGAATCTAAATTCAGAAAAGTCGGGTTTATCTCGGAAACAGGAGTTACTTTATGGCTAAAGAGATCAAAGAAAAAGAGATCAAAGAAGAAAAGAAAACAAAGCCGCAGGTGAAGCCGGAAGCGGAAAGAGAAGCTGCAAAAGAAGCTGCTGAAAAGGCAAAAAAAGAAGAAGCGGCGAAAGCCGAAGCTCTGAAAAAAGAGGCTGTGAAAGCAGATGCTCCGAAAAAGGAAGCTTCCGCAAAGTCTGAGAAGGCTCCGAAAGCTCCAAAAGCTCCGAAAAGAAGGAAGAGCATCGAAGCGCAGACGGAACGCAAAAAAGCGGTCATAGACTTTTTAAAGAGCCTGATCGTTCCTCTGGTCTTTTGTGCGATCATCGGTGCTTTTGTCTATTTCGTTATGCATTTCGTCAATCCTGCAGTAGTGACGGAACCGGTGGCACCTTATGGTTTTGACGGACAGGAAGATCCTTTGGTGATGGAGACGGACGAGCTGCTCTTTACGATGGATCCGACGACGACGTTTTTTACGGTGACACATAAAGCGACCGGCAAGGTATGGTCCTCCTACATTGAGGATGCGAACACCGACAGCAAAGCTCTGAAGAATGAAAAAGGCAAGATGCAGTCCAACGTACTGCTCAGTTACGCAGTGACCACCGGTCTGGAGACAGTATACGACAGCAAGACCTTCAGTGTGGATAACGGTGTGTACTCTGTAGAGCAGGGAGAAGACGGAAGCATTAAGCTGTTCTATTCCCTGGGTAATATCGAGCGGGAATATCAGATCCCGACTGTCATCCGTGTATCCGACATGGATGCACTGAAAGCGCAGCTGGACAACAAGACGGCTGATCTGGTAAGAGACGTATACAAGAAATATGATATCAATAACTTAAAGCCCAGCGATAATAAGGAAGAACTGCTGGAGAACTATCCGATCCTGGCAACCGAGCCGATCTATGTACTCCGTGATAACACGAAGGAAAACAGAAAAGTACAGCTGGAGAATGCCTTTGCGGATATCTACAGCTACGAACAGTATCTGGCAGACAAAGAACTGAATAATTCCAGTAAGACTTCCGAAAATCCGGTATTTAACCTGGAGATGGATTTCCGGCTGGAAGGCGGCGATATGGTCGTGGAGATCCCGTTCGATTCCATCGAATACGATCCTTCCACACCGGTGTATAACGTGACTCCGCTTCCGTATTTCGGAGCAGGCTCGAAGACGGATACCGGTTTCCTCTTCGTTCCCGAAGGCGGCGGTGCGCTGATCAACTACAACAACGGCAAGACCGCACAGAGTGATTACTATGCAAACGTATACGGCTGGGATATGGATGTCCGCAGAGAATACGTGATCCATAATACCAGAGCATATTTCAATGTATTCGGTCAGTCCTGCGGCAATGATTCCTACATCTGCATTATGGAAGACGGTTCCTCGTATGCATCCGTAAAGGCTTTTGTCAGCGGCAGGACCAACGATTACAACTATGTGGATGCAATGTATCAGCTGTGTACCAGAGAGCAGTACGATATCTCCGATCTGGCAAACTCGGATGTATATGCATATCTTCCGCAGCTGCCGGCAGGTGAAAAGATCGTACAGCGCTATCGTTTCGTAGACAGCAGTGATTATGTGGATATGGCGTATGCTTACCGCGATTATCTTGAGAATAAGTATGGCGATTACATGTCCTTAAATTCCGACAAGAACGCTCCGGTTTCCGTAGAGATGCTGGGTGCGGTAGATAAGGTACAGCAGGTTCTGGGCGTACCGGTTTCCAGACCCCTTAAGCTGACCAGTTTTAAGGAAGCACAGACGATCATTGAAGATCTGGATGCACAGAATATCGGAACCCTTTCCGTGAAGCTGGTAGGCTGGTGCAACGGCGGTGTACAGCAGAAGATCCTAAATAATGTCAAGCTTGTCCGTGCCATGGGTTCGGCAAAGGATCTGAACAACTTAAGCAGTATGTCGGAAACTTTGGGTGTGAACCTGTATCTGAACGGCATCACCCAGTACGAACATGACAGCGATATCTTTGACGGTTTCAATTCTTACCGCGATGCGGCAAGACTGCTGACCAGGGAACGTGCAGAGCTTTATAACTACAGCCATGTGACCTACGAGGCAAGAGAAGGCTTCAAGAGTTATTATCTGCTGCATACCACGCTGGCGATGAAGATGGCGGATAATCTGGTCGCTGCGGCAGGTCAGTATAAGACCGGCGTATCCTTTGAGGATCTCGGCATGGATCTGTCTTCAGACTTCTATCGCAAGGAAACACACAGCAGAGAAAATGTGAAGGCTTTGCAGTGCGGTCTGCTTCAGAGTCTGGATGACAAGAAGGTTATGATCAATATGGGGAACGATTACGCGATCCCGTATGTGGATATGGTGACCAATATGGATCTGAGGGGCAGCGGCTACACCGTACTGGATGCGGAAGTACCGTTCTATCAGATCGCGGTACACGGATATATCGATTATACCGGTGCTCCGATCAACATCTGCGGAGATGATGTGGAAGAACTGCTCAGCTGTGCGGAATACGGTGCGGGCCTGAACTTCACCCTGATGAGTGAGAATGCATTCGTACTGCAGAAGACGCTTTATCCGGAATACTACGGATGTGAATATGCAGCCTGGAGAGACCGGATGATCGAGATCTGCCAGAGGTACAACCGCGAACTCGGACATACCTTTGATCAGGAGATGACAGATCACGAGATCCTGAATGATTATGTCCGCTCCACGACCTATGCAGACGGTACCACGGTGTATGTAAATTACAGTTTTGCAGACGAATATACGGCGGAAGACGGTACGGTTGTTCCGGTAAGGAACTATGTTGTTGTGAAATGATCCGCAACCTTACAAGTTTGGCTTCTCCCGGGGAGGCTGACGGATGAGGAGTTAAGCAGTAATTTTCTTGAAAGGAAAGGCAGAGTTCATGGAAAAGAAAAAGAAGCATAAGCTGGTAGGCTTGGAAAAAAGAAAGGCGATCGCGGGGTATTGTTTTATCGCTCCGTTTATCATTGGTTTTCTGATCTTTATGATCCGACCGTTTTTCCAGTCGCTGTATATGAGTTTTACCAATGTAGAGCTGGGAGCCGGCAAGTTTGATATGATCTGGAGCGGTCTGGAGAACTATTATTTCTCCTTCCGGAAGGATCCGGATTATGTGCAGCTTCTGACAACGGAGCTTCTGCGAATGGTGCTGTATTCCTTTGCGATCATCGTATTCAGCTTTTTCGTATCCCTGATCCTGAACCAGAAGTTTCACGGAAGAGCGCTGGTACGTGCGGTATTCTTCCTTCCGGTGATCCTTTCCTCCGGTGTAATGCTTGGTCTGGAATCCAATAACCAGCTGGTAGCCAGCCTTCAGCAGACGGTAGAAGAAGCAACGGTGGGTATCAACGTTACCGATGGTCTGAAAACGATCCTGACGACGGCCGGTGTCGGTACCAGAGCCTTTGAATGGGTATTCGAAGTGATCGACAACATCTATGATGTGGCGCTGGCTTCCGGTATCCAGATCATCATCTTCCTGTCCGGTCTGCAGACGATCCCTAGGAGTATGTATGAAGCAGCAGATATCGAGGGCTGTACCGCGTGGGAAAGTCTCTGGAAAGTCACCTTCCCGATGATCAGCTCCCTGTTCCTCGTAAACTGGGTGTATACGGTAGTTGATTTCTGTATGCGATCGGATAATGAGGTCATTGACAAGATCCAGAAGATCATGATCGAGCAGCAGAATTACGGTGCGGCATCTGCTATGACCTGGATCTATTTCCTGATCGTTATCGCCTTTGTGGGTGTTACTTCATTAGCTATTTCGAAAGGGGTATATTACGGTGATTAATGTAGATATCAAAAAAGACACATTTTGGGACAGAAATAAAAAGTCCGGCGGATATCTGTTTCGGAAAAAGGCTACGGAGGTTACGGTCAGCATCTGCAGATTTATCCTGCTGTTCGGTCTGTGCTTTTTGATCCTGCAGCCGGTACTGAATAAGATCTCCGTCAGCTTTATGACCGAGGAAGATCTGTTCGATCCGATCGTTATTTCAATCCCGGTTCATTTTACGTCGGCGAACTATACGCTTGCTGCCGAGATCATGAATTACAAGCAGGGATTTATCAACTCCCTGGTGATCTCCCTGACGACATCGCTGGTGCAGATCGCGATGTGTACACTGGTCGGTTACGGCTTTGCGCGGTTCAAGTTTCCGCTGAAGAAACTGTGGTTTGCATTCGTGATGCTGGTGATCGTGATCCCGCCGCAGGTCATTTCCAACTCCCTGTTTTTGAGCTTCCGTTTCTTTGATATCCTGGGTATCGTGAAGCTGCTCAACCACGGTGAGGCACTCAACCTGCGTGGTTCCATCATTCCGTATTACCTGATGTGTTTCGGATGTATGGGTCTGAAGGATGGTCTGTATATTTATATGATCCGCCAGTTCTTCCGTAATATTCCGGTGGATATGGAAGAAGCGGCTTATGTAGACGGCTGCGGTATGTTCCGTACGTTTGTAACGATCATGCTTCCGGAAGCAAAACCGATCATTACATCCTGCTTCCTGTTCTCCTTTGTATGGCAGTGGACGGACGGTTTTTACTCCAGAATGTTCCTGGGAACCACGACGCTGGTAAGTACGAGCATCTCCCGTATCGTAGACTCCCTTGCGGCCTATATGCAGCGTATTCTGGGTGTTACGGTGACAATCTCCCAGGCCTATTCCAACTGTATCCTTTCTACCGGTACACTGATGGTAGTAGGACCGGTCCTGATCCTGTATCTGTTCGCACAGAGACAGTTTGTGGAGAGTATTTCTTCTTCCGGTATTAAGATGTAAAAAAGTGTTGTATTTTTATAAAATGTGGTATAATCTTCATGTTGGCACGCGTATATGGGAACGTGTGGCAGCAGGGAGGTAAAGCAGGGGCCGGCAGGTCTCTGTAAAAACAATAAATCTTCATAAACAATTAAGGAGGAATGTATGAGAAGGAAATTACTGAATTCAAAGGCAATGCCGATCATTATGGCAGCTTCCATGGCGATGAGCCTGGCAGCATGCGGTCCGGCGTCCAATCCGCCTGCACAGGCTGATCCGACTACGGCTCCGACCGAAGCTCCTACGGAGGCTCCGTCTACCGGTACAGAACCGACGGAAGCTCCTGCAGAGTCTTCCGATCCGTATCCGGTGATCACGGATGCTGACGGCAATCCGATCGATCTGGGCGGCATCGAGATCACGATCCGTGACTGGTGGACCAATCCGGACGATCTGCTTCCGGAAAATGCAAAGAACGACTTTGATGAGGAAGTTGCAAACTATCGTGTATGGGCTCAGGAGAAGTACAACTTCAAGATGACCCAGACCGCGATCTCTGACTGGGGCAGCACACCGACCGATTTCGTAGATTACGTTACATCCGGTGGTGATGACAACAACTACATCTGGATCGTAAGAGATGATCCGGCGATCGCTCAGGCTATGGCTACCGGTCTTATGTATGACCTTTCTACACTGGACTGCCTGGACTTCACACAGCCGAAGTTCACCAGCAACCTGCTGCACAAGCAGTACACCTACAAGGGTGGCATCTACGCTATGTACACCGGTCTTTCCGAGCCGCGTGACGGTCTGTTCATCAATGAGACACTGTTGAACGACAATAACATTGATCCGGATACCATCTATGATATGCAGGCAGACGGCACTTGGACATGGGATAAGTTCACAGAGATCATGGACAAGATCCAGCAGGATACCGACAACGACGGTACCAATGATATCTGGGGCTTCACCGGTAACACCGGTTCCTTCACCGCAGACTGTGTATACAGCAACGGCGGCGAGTTCATCGGTTCCGACTCCAACGGTTATGTTTACAAGCTGGAAGATCCTAAGACCGTAGAAGGTCTGGAGTTCTCCGCAAAGGTTCAGACAGATTACTACATGCCGAGACCGGAAGATGCTGAGTGGGATTACTACAAGCAGGAGTTCCTGAACGGTACAGTTGCATTCTGCTGCGATGGTTTCTATGCAGGCTGCTCCGGTTCCTACTTTGAGACAACCGATTTCGATATGGGCTTCGTTATGATGCCGGCTGGTCCGCAGGGCAAGATGGTGAACTGCTGGTCCAACAACCCGGTTGCAATCCCGGGCTGCTATGATGCAGATACCGCTTGGAAGCTGGCTATGGCTTACAACATCTGGACAGAGGATGTTCCGGGCTACGAAGATTACAACGGCCAGGTATCCCGTGCACGTTCCGGTAACATCAGCGCTCGTGGCTGTGATGAGACCGTTCCTATGATGTGCGAGATGGAGCATGGCTGCATCGCTTACACCGGTATGGTTCCGGGACTGGAAGCAGGCCCGACCCTGATCTGGAACATCGGACCTGGTGCAGATGTATCTGCAGCAATCGATGGTGCGGCTGAATCCTGGAAGACCTACATCAATGATGCAAACAAGGGTGGAAACTAATTCCGAACGGCTGCATAATGTGATTAAATAAGAAAGAGGCTGTATCTTACGGTGCAGCCTCTTTTTCTCCATAGATAGTTGCTTACGCAACCGCGCTCAGCGCAAGAGTTCCGCAAGCGGAACTCCATCTTGATTAGTTAAAGGAGTAAGCATGGAAAGTAAAGTAAGGTTTCATCTGCCGGGGCTCCGGTACAATTATCCGCTGAACATGTTCTGGATCAGTATGCTGGAACAGTATCCGGAATTTTTCCGGGAGGGTGTGGAGATCGGTTCCTGCTTTGGAGAATTTCCGATGTCTTTGTGGACCGGCGGGAGATTTGTCGGTGGTGACCAGTGCGATGCGGTATATATCAAATCCGTGATCAAGAGTATCAACGAAAAAGGGATCCCCATCCGGTATACCTATACCAACCCGGAGATCACCGAGAAGGATCTGGACGATCCTTATTGCAATTTCTGTATGGATTGCGCCAACAACGGGATGAATGAAGTAATGATCTTTTCGCCGGTTTTGGAGAAATATTTAAGAGAGAAATTTCCGAACTTTGCCTATAACAGCTCGACATGCAAGGAGATCCGTGATCTGGAGAGCCTGAATGCGGAGCTGGAGAAAGATTATAAATATGTAGTACTCGACTATAACTTAAACTATCGATGGGATATCCTGAAGAAAGTAAAACATCCGGAAAAGCTGGAGCTTCTGGTAAACACGCTTTGTATTCCGAACTGTCCCAGACGCGGGGAGCATTACAAAAACCAGGCGCGTAACGAGCGTATCGCTCTTGCAAACCGCAAGCTTCCGCCTGATCAGCGCAAACCGCTGGTACCATGGACATGCGAATACGGCGATAAGAACTGCGTACATACGATACAGAACTACGAAACTTTTATCAAACCGGACGATATCTGGAACAAGTATGTGCCTTTGGGCATCAACAATTTCAAGATCGAGGGACGTACGGCAAACCTGTTTTCCCTGATCGATACGTACTGCCTGTTTATGCTCAAGCCGGAGCGCGCCGGCGAAGCCCGTCTGCAGCTGATCAACAACCTGATCCATGCGGGCATCATTCATATCAGTCGTCCGAAGCCGGGCAATTGGCCTTAATCTTAGGAAGGGGCCCACGAAGTGGGAAGGTTTCCTAAGATATTCGCAAGGGGGGACCCACGAATGTGGGGGGATTCCTTGCGATGTACCGGCAACGATACATTGGAGAGAATCGCATGAAAAAGATTTACTGGCATCTGCCCGGTTTTTGTTACTTCAAACAATTGAACTTAACCGTCATCGACCTTATGAAGACCTACCCGTCTTCCTTTCGTGACGGATACTGTATCGGCAGCGTATATGGTACTTTTCCGGGAGCAATCTGGAACGGCGGACGGACGGTGCTTGGTTTTACCTCCAGAAACGATATACAGCGTACACTGAAGGAATATAATTCCCGACAGATTCCGCTCCGCTTTACATGGACCAATCCGCTGATCGGGGAAGACCAGACCAAGGATACCCTCTGCAATCTGATCATGGCAGAAGCGCAGAACGGAATGAATCAGGCGCTGGTAAATTCTCCGGTGCTGGAGAAATATCTGCGGGAAAAATACCCGGATTTCAAATACGTATCTTCTACGACCAAACGTATCGTGGATAGTGGTGCTTTGCAGGATGAGCTGAAGAAAGATTATTTTATGGTGGTGCTGGATTATGATCTGAATCACGATGAGGAAGTCTTAAAAAGCCTGGAAGCACAGGCACCCAGGGTGGAGATCCTGGTAGACGAGATCTGCTTTCCGAATTGCCCCAAGCGTCTGGAGCATTATCGGGATGAGGGAGAAAAACAGCTGCAGTATGAGATCGCACCGCCATTTGACTGCCCGAACCGGCAGCAGAAGAAGAGCTTTCAGGATTGCATGAAGCGTCCGGCGTTTATTTCGAAGGAAGCGTTGGCGGACTATATCGACCGCGGTTTTGAAAACTTCAAGCTGGTAGGACGGGGACTGCCCATAGATATGGTGCTGGAATCCTATCTTTACTATCTGGTAAAGGAAGAGGAGCAGGATTTTATCCGCAGGGAGATCACCAAAAAACTGCAGGAAGCAGCGCAAAAACGCGCTGCACAGAAAAAATAAAACCCCTGTCTTCCTCTGCAGAGGCAAGACAGGGGGGACAAATAAGGGGAAGTTTTTATTCCCCGGATTCACTTTCCTGACTGTCCGTGGACTGCGGATTTTTTGCGAGGATCGCTTCTTCGGCAGCGGCAAAATCTTTATCATAAAACTTTGCCGACAGATAGCCCGGCGCAGAGAAGCAGAAACACAGGATCAGCGGGAAAAGCAGGATCCCGAGATTTCCGATCAGGAAAAGAGAGAACGGAAAAAGGGTTGCCAGCATGACCAGCAGTGTCTGCGGAAAATGCCGGAACGAAAACAGAAAAGCTGTTTTAATGGTTTTTGGAATAGGATTGTAAAACTTTGCCTGCAGAGGAAATACCATTGTACCCGCAAAGAACAGAAGTGCCAATGCGGCAATGATCCCGCCCAGGATAAAGGTGCTTACTTCGCTGGGATTGAGATACATCAGATAAAGATCGCCTCCGAAAAAGGCGAGCAACAGAAGAAAGACCAGCCAGATCACGGTAGACTGGCGCATGTTATCTTTAAAGGAATGAAAAAACTGTTTGCTGATCTTATTTTCGTGACCGCGCACGATTTTCAGACAACAGTAATGCATGGCGGTAAAGGAAGCGCCGGCCGTGACAATGGGAATACACATCAGTACGGTAAGCAGGTTGAGGACCACCAGGTCCGTTACTTTTCCCAATACCCGCATCAGCGGGCTGTCAATATCAAAAATCTTCAAGGTGAATGCCTCCCTGTATAAACGTAAAATTTGACTCAACCTATTATACAGGAAGCGGCGCTTGTTGTACAGAATTATACACAATAACGGAAATCATTTCCGTTATTGTGTATAGCAAGTTTAGAAGGGAGAAAACTATGAAACGAAAAATCGTATCTTTTATGCTGGCGGCAACGGTATGCGGGATGCTGTGTGGCTGCAAGGGGAATGCAGATCCCGGAGTGACTCCGGCACCTGCTGTAACAGAGGCGGAACAACCGAACCCGGAGACCGGGATCACCGACGGTCCGCCGACCGGAAATGTAACGACGGCAGATCCGACAGAGGAAGCAGCACCTACGGAGGAGGCAGTTATGGAAACAACACCGACCCCAACGGAAGAAGATCCTGAGAAAACGAATGTACCGGATGGTATCGTAGAGGTACCGCTGCCGGCGGAGGTATCCATCCCGGAAAATGATGCTATGGCATTTGTGCGTGATATGAAAGCAGGATGGAACCTGGGCAATACCTTTGATGCGACCAACTGTACATGGCTATCCGATCCGATGGAATACGAATCGGCCTGGTGCGGCGCAAAGACAACACAGGCTTTGATCAAAGAGATCCATAATGCCGGCTTTAATACGATCCGTATCCCGGTGTCATGGCACAATCATGTGGACGGCAATGACAACATCGACAGTAAGTGGATGGATCGCGTGCAGGAAGTGGTTGACTGGGCCTACGGGGAGGGTATGTATGTGATCATCAATATCCATCACGATAATGAGGATGGCTTTGAGTATCCTTCCTACGATAAGATGGACCGGTCCCAAAAATATGTGACAAAGATCTGGGAGCAGATTGCGGATCGATTTGCGGATTATGATGAGCATCTGATCTATGAGACGATGAATGAGCCAAGACAGGTGGGGACGGATCACGAATGGTGGATCAATGATAAAAACTCGGCTACGGCGAAAGAATGCTTTGACTGCGTGAACCAGCTGAACCAGGCGATCGTTGATACGATCCGTGCGAACGGTAAAGGCTACAACACATCGAGATACATCATGGTGCCGGGTTACTGTGCAAATCCGGAGTTTGCGCTGATCGATGATTTTGTGCTCCCGGAGGATACCAAAGCAACGGAAGAAAACCGTATCATCGTATCGGTTCATGCCTATACACCATATGCTTTCGCCCTGGATCTGTCCGGTACATCGGAATTTGATATCGCAGCAAGAAAAGGCACCGGTGATATCAGCAGTTTTATGAAACGGCTGTATGAGAAGTTTGTCGTAAAGGGGATTCCGGTAGTCATCGGCGAGTACGGCGCATTGGAAAAAGGCGGTAACGACGATGCAAGAAAACAGTTTGCTGCATATTATGTGGCAACGGCCAGACATTACGGTTTAACGACCGTATGGTGGGACAATAATGCGCATAACGCTTCTGGTGAATGCTTCCAGCTGATCAATCGTTCGAATCTGTCTTGGACCTATCCGGAGATCCGTGACCAGATCATGTACTATTGTGAGTAAATAATCACACACCTTGCTTTCCTACTGAGGGTAAGTCAGGATGTGTCAAAAAATGATAATATTCCATGTCTTAATATAATTATCATCTATGCCCTGCCTGTGATAAATTGAAAAGTGTTATCCGGCAGGGCTTTTTTTCAAACAGTGAGGACTTGAGATGATGAAAAACGAACCGACCAACCGTCCGAAAAACCATATTGCCTGGCTTTGGGAAAATATGAAAGGCATGCGTGTCTTTTACATTATTGCTATGCTCGGGACCGTCCTTTATAACATCATGCAACTGACGGTACCGTATTTTTCGGGACGCATTGTGGATATTTTCCTGAGCGGTGAGGATGCGGCAGCCAATATCGCGACCAAACAGGATCTGTTCTATCAGCTGCTGGGAGCGATGGTGGGCTTTACCCTGCTGCGTACGCTTTTGGTATATCTGGACTGTATGGCTTACGAACATGTTTCCCAGCGCACGCTCTATAAGGTGCGTAATTTTCTCTATGACAAGATCCAGCGTCAGGATATGACTTTTTACAGTACTTATCGTACCGGTGATCTGATGACTCGTGTGACCGGCGATCTGGATGCCCTGCGCCATATGATCGCCTGGATCGTGCGCGCGATCATCGAATCGTTTTCACTGTTTACGGCTACCGCAGTATGCTTCTTTGTCATTAACTGGAAGATGGCATTATCCCTGCTGGCTGTAGCACCGCTGGTATTTATCGCGATCTTCTTTTTCCGCAAACGTGTGGCACCGATGCATGCAAAACTGCGTGAGAAATTTGCCCAGATGAATACCATTGCCCAGGAAAACATTGCCGGTAACCGCGTGGTCAAGGCCTTTGTCCGCGAGGAATATGAAGAAGATAAATTCGATAAAGCCAATCAGGAGTATCGCGACACCAATGTGGAGACCGCTATGATGTGGGTGCGTACACAGCCGGTGGTCGAGATCTTTGTCGATCTGCTTCCGGTCGTTATGCTGGCAGTAGGCGGTATTTTCCTGATCCGGGGAGAGATGACGATGGGCGAATATGTGACGATCTCCGGTCTGATCTGGGCGATCGCAAACCCCATGCGTATGATGGGAAATATCATGAACGAGCTGCAGCGTTTCAAGGCAGCAGGCGATAAAGTAATGGAGATCTACTATTCCGAGCCGAAGATCCGTGATAATCCGGGATGCATTGAGAAAGAAGGGCATTTCGACGGAAAGATCGAGTTCCGCAATGTATCTTTTCATTATGAAGACAGTGATATGCCGGTACTCAACGATATTTCCTTTACGATCGAGCCGCAGCAGACGGTGGCGATCATGGGAGAGACCGGCTGCGGCAAAACCACGCTGATCAACCTGATTCCGCGTTTTCATGAAGTGAGCAGCGGGGAGATCCTGATCGATGGGGTGCCGGTGCAGGATTATTCGCTGCATAGTCTGCGGAAAAATATCGGTTTGGCAAACCAGGATGTGCTTCTGTATTCCGATACGATCGAAGGCAACATCGCATACGGTGATGTGCATCTGTCCTTTAAGGAAGTAACGAAGAGTGCAAAGCTTTCGGCAGCAGCATCGTTTATAAACCGTATGCCGGACGGCTATGATACGGTGGTCGGTGAGCGCGGCGTGGGCCTTTCCGGCGGACAGAAACAGCGTATCTCTCTGGCCAGGGCCCTGGCGGTGAAACCATCGATCCTGATCCTGGACGATACTACTTCGGCTGTGGATATGGAAACGGAAAAAGAGATCCAGGATTCCTTAAGGCATTTGGATTTCCCTGCGACCAAGCTGATCATTGCGCAGCGTATCTCTACGGCAAAGACCGCGGACAGGATCATGATGATGCGGGACGGGCATATCGTAGAAAGCGGTACCCATGAGGAATTGGTCGCTCTGGGCGGCTATTACAAAGAGCTGGTTGATTTACAGGAGGGAGGTGCTCAAATATGACGAAGTCATATTTTTATATTGCACCGACCGATGGGGCAGGATTGAGAAGCAATCCTGCCAATACGACTAAGGGAGGTGCCCAAATATGACGAAGTCATATTTTATCATTGCACCGACCGAAAGGGCAGGATTGAGAAACAATCCTGCTAATACGACTAAGGGAGGGATCTGAGATGGCGCGCAATACATTCAAAGAAGACGAAAATCTCGAAGAACCGTTTAACGTCAAACATCTGCTCAGAGCTTCCGGCTATATCAGGCGGTATGCGAAACCGATGCTGATCGCACTGGGACTCAGCGGTCTGGGAGGAGCCTTTGGCTATCTGGCACCGATGATCATTCAGCGTGCGCTGGATGTTGCGATCCCGGCAGCGGATACGGATCAGCTGTTTATGCTGGTCGGGATACTGGTATTTGTTTATGGTCTGAGCGTGATCTTCAACCGGATCCGCAGCGGTCTGATGGTAAAGGCCAGCCAGAATATCATTTATGATATCCGTAAGGACATATTTGGACATCTGCAGAAGCTGCCGTTCCAGTATTATGATGACCGTCCGCATGGCAAGATCCTGATCCGTGTGGTAAACTACGTAAACTCGGTGTCGGATATGCTTTCCAACGGTCTGATCAATATTGTGCTGGAATGCTTCAACCTGTTGTTCATCATTATCTTTATGTTTATCGTGGATGTGCAGCTGGCTTTGGTGGTTATGTGCGGTGTGCCGGTACTGGCGGTGTTTATGTTCTGGATCAAGAATAAGCAGCGCAAAGCGTGGCAGGCGGTATCCAATAAGAGTTCCAATTTAAATGCATACCTGCAGGAGAATATTACGGGGGCGCGTATTACACAGATCTTCGCGAGGGAAGATGAAAATGCAAAAACCTTTGCAGGTCTGTCGCAGGACTGCCGCAAGACATGGATGACGGCGGTGCGCTATACCAATCTGGTATGGCCGGGAATTGATACGATCTCGGTTTTTGTACGGGCATCAATCTATCTGTTCGGTATCCTCTTGTTCGGAACCGGACAGAAGAGTCTGGGAACCGTGGTTGCGATCTCCAGTTATGCTTCGTTTTTCTGGCAGCCGATCATGAACCTTGGAAATATCTTCAACAACTTTATCAACAACGTGGCCTATCTGGAGCGTATCTTTGAGACCATTGACGAGCCGGTAGAGATTGCGGATAAAGAGGGCGCCGAAGATATCGGTGAAGTGCTCGGTAAAGTGGAATTTGACCATGTGACCTTCTCCTACGACGGAGAGGAAGAAGTGCTGAAAGATGTATCCTTTACGGTAGAGCCCGGGCAGAGCATCGCTCTGGTGGGACCGACCGGTGCCGGCAAGAGCACCATTGTAAATCTGCTGTCCCGTTTCTATGATGTACAGAAGGGATCGATCCGGATCGACGGTAAGGATATCTCCGAAGTGACGCTCGGATCGCTCCGTTCCCATATGGGCATTATGATGCAGGATCCTGTGATCTTTTCCGGAACGGTGGAGGACAACATCCGCTACGGTAAGCTCGATGCGTCTTCACCGCAGGTGCGGGAGGCCGGTAAGATCGTCTGTGCCGATGCGTTCATCCGCCGTATGCCGGAGGGTTACCGTACAGTAGTGAAGGAACATGGTTCTTCGTTAAGTCAGGGACAGAAGCAACTGATCTGCTTTGCGCGTACGGTGCTTTCGGATCCGTCCATCCTGATCCTCGACGAAGCAACCTCCAGTATCGATGTGCAGACGGAACGCGCCCTGCAGCAGGGACTGAACAGTATGGTGGAGGGGCGCACCTCCTTTATCATTGCCCATCGCTTAAGTACCATACGCAACTGTGACCGTATCCTCTATATCGATAACGGCGGCATCGCCGAAAGCGGCACACATGATGAGCTGATGGCAAAGAAGGGATACTATTACAAATTGTATACTGCACAGGGATAAAACAGACCGCACCGGTGAGATTAATTCATCCGGTGCGGTTGCTGGTTATTTCGTTGTTCTTGATTTACAAACAGATAGTTTACTGATTAAGTGAAGATTGTTTCAATTTTTGATTTTCTGCTATAGCATTCTGGTACTTTGCCTGCAGTTCTTTGAATTTTGTCTCCAGATCCTGATTATGAGCCTTCAGATCCTGATTATGAGCCTCGAGATCCTGATTATGAGCTTCAAGTTCCTGATTATGAGCTTCGAGATCCTGATTATGAGCCTTCAGATTCTGATTATGAGCCTTCAGATCCTGATTATGAGCCTCGAGATCCTGATTATGAGCCTCAAGCTGCTGCTTTTGAACCTCCAAGGTCTGTTTTTGGGCTTCCAGTTCTTTCTTCTCCTCTTTCAATACAGAAACCTGGTTTGTCATATCTTCTACCATATAATTTATGGTATTTTTATCCAAAAATGCAATCATTTCCGAATACATACGGATCACCTCCTCCGGTTTGCGTCGGTATTCTGCGATATCATGATAATACTCCCGAAACTGCGGGAACTTATCAATCAATGTCAGGATATCCTGGGCACGCGCGGACGAAAAAAACGTAAGCCAGGCATCCTGAATGTTGCTGATACCTTCATTTTGCAGTTTTTTTCGGAAAGTGTCAAGAGAGATGTAAGTGATATTCTGCAGGGCTTTCAGATTCACACCGCTGTCATAGGTGATGTTCCTTCTGTGGATATAGTGATCCCGGACGTTTTTTACGAGAAATTCTCCGGAACTTTTATCCATTAGTATGATGATATAGACCGGAGGCATATCCTCATATTGAAATCGTTTTCCATGGAGATTTTTCATACGCGTGTACTGCCGCATGATCAAATCTGCTGCATATACCTCGCTTCGCTCTCCGGGAAAATAAAGTCCAATTTTCTGCATTTCCAGATTGACGAGTTTATGATCGCCAATCTCTATCAACAGATCTACAATTACCATACTGCTGTCATCGCAGAGTGGCTGACCTTCTCGTTCAATGATTTCCATGATCTTTACTTTTTCACCTAAAACAGCGCTCAGGAAGCTTTCTAATCGTTCCGGGTGTTCATAAGGAGAGAGTATCTTCTTGAAGAAATTATCATAAGTGATCAACAGACCGGATTGTCCCATAAAGAAATTAAGCAGGTCTTGGCGTTGTTCTGCTGTGAATTCTTCAAAGATCTTCCATGTCTGATCATCCTTCATGATCAGGCGAATGGCATCCTCTTTGCATAATGCTTTGCCAAAGATTTCTGTTAAAGTGTTTTCAGTTATCATTTTTTTCATAAGACTCCTTTCCATCGGCCGGGGCGTAGAAATGCATTAAGAATCGGAAAGGCAATGCAAAAGAAGATAAAGATCACCCCGGGCCGGTTTGTATTGTTTTGTTGGTATTGGTGATCAAAACCGGTGGCCACCGATTTCAGCACGGGAGAAATCCCCGAACCACACGCGCTAGATGATAAAAGAAAAATCTGTGATTGTCAATAGGAATCAACCACAACTTTTAAACAACTTTATCCACATTTGTCTCCTCGGCTGAGAGGAAAGATTTAGACATAGACAAAGAATTCCTGTATAATACTATGCAGATTCGGAGGATATGCCATGCAAAACAATTATGTTCTCAGATATACAAAACCGGCAGAAGATTTTAATGAAGCGTTACCGATCGGAAACGGAAGGATCGGCGGGATGGTTTACGGACGTCCGGAGCAGGAGTTGATCGGATTAAACGAAGACTCCATCTGGTCCGGCGGATTGCGGCATCGCATCAATCCGAATGCAAAAACAGCCCTGCCGGAAGTGCGGAAACTCCTGGCCGAAGGAGATATCCCTGCTGCGGAAAAACTGGCATTTGAAACGATGCAGGGGATCAATCTCAACAGCAGGCATTATATGCCTCTGGGGGATCTGCGGATGGATTTCCGTAATATAAATAAAGACGGGATTGCCGGTTATGAAAGAACCCTGGATATCGGTAATGCGATTGCCGGAGCAAAGTATCAGGTCGGTGATGTTGATTTTACCAGGGAGTATTTTGTATCCGCTCCGGATCAGGCGCTTGTTGTGCGTATAATATCCTCAAAACCCGACGCGATCAGTTTTGATGCCTTTATTGACGGGCGTGATGATTATTATGATGATAACCGGCCATGCGGAAAAAATCGTATTTTATATACCGGCGGATGTGGTTCTGCAGACGGGATTTTTTTCGCGGCCGTTCTGACCGGACGGACACGGGGCGGAACGGTCCGTACCGTCGGTAATGTACTGCGGGTAGAAGGCGCATACGAAGCGGTTCTTGTGCTTACGGTAAGGACAAGTTTTTATGAATACAGTCTATGTGAAAAAGGGGATCGTCTGCGCAATCCGCAGGGTGGTTCGGTGCTTCCCGGAAGACGGTATGAAAAAAGAGCCATAGAAGATGCGGAACGTTGTCTGAAAAAAAATCCCTCTGAACTTCGTGCCAGACATATCAATGATTACAGAACACTGTTTGAACGGGTAGATTTTCATTTAACCGATAATAGTGACGGAGCTTCACAACTTCCGACGGATGAGCGCATCGCCAGACTGCATAACAGTATCGAGGCATCAGAAGAGCCTTGCGGTGATAATAAACTGATGGAACTGTATTTTCAGTTTGGCCGTTATCTGATGATCAGCGGAAGCCGGCCGGGAACGCAGCCGCTCAATCTCCAGGGAATCTGGAATAAGGATATGTGGCCTGCCTGGGGCAGTAAATACACAGTGAATATCAATACGGAAATGAATTACTGGCCGGCGGAGAGCTGTAACCTGGCCGAATGTCATCTGCCGCTATTTGATCTTCTGGAAAGAGTCTGTGAAAACGGACGCATAACAGCAAAAGAAATGTACGGTATCGACAAGGGCTTTACTGCGCATCATAACGTGGACATCTGGGGCGATACGGCACCGCAGGACAAATGGATCCCGGCAACACTGTGGCCCATGAGCGGCGCATGGCTGGCGATGCATGTATTTGCGCATTATGAATATACACTGGATGAAGATTTTCTGCGGGAAAAATATCACCTGATCAAAGAGGCAGCCGAGTTCTTTACGGAGTTTCTGATCGAAGACGGCGAAGGAAGACTGGTAACCTCACCATCGGTTTCGCCGGAAAATACATACCGGACGGAAAAAGGCGTGGAAGGCTGTATGTGCATCGGTCCTTCGATGGATTCACAGATCCTCACAATGCTGTTTAAAGATGTGATCAAATGCACGGAGATCATGAAAACGGATGAGGCTTTTGCGGATATCTTAAAGCAGATGCTGCAGAAACTGCCGCAGCCGGACGTCGGAAAATACGGACAGATCAAGGAATGGGCGGTGGATTATGATGAAGTGGAGATCGGACACCGGCACATTTCACAACTGTTTGCACTGCATCCTGCGGACCTGATCACACCGCAGGGAACACCGGAACTGGCACAGGCAGCAAGAGCAACGCTGGATCGAAGACTATCCCATGGCGGCGGTCACACCGGCTGGAGCCGTGCGTGGATCGCAAATATGTGGGCCCGGCTCTATGACAGTGAGGAGTTTTACGGAAATATCCTCCATCTCCTTGCTAACTCCACCAATCCGAATATGCTGGATAACCATCCGCCGTTCCAGATCGACGGGAATTTCGGCGGTACGGCAGCCATTGCGGAAGCCTTGCTGCAATGTACCGGCGGTGAGATCATTTTGCTGCCGGCACTTCCGAAACAGTGGCCGGAAGGCAGTATAAAAGGATTGCGCGCAAAAGGCGGCATTACCGTAAATCTGCGCTGGAGCGAAGGAAAACTTACAGCAGCAGAACTGATCCCCGATCACGATATTAAATGCCGCGTACGGATCGGAGAGGAAATCCGAACAATCCCGCTGACGGCAGGGGAGAAGTTTATGATTCAATAAAATCGAGCAGTTCTTCAAAAACGATCGCGTGCCCGGGCTCGTTTAATATTTCATGCCGCATGTTTTCGTACAGTTTACCGGAAACATCTGTATAGCCATATTGTTTTAAGTGGTCGATCGCTACGTTGAATGCATCTTCGCTTACAGCGCAGGGATCATCGGCACCGGAATAAAAACGGATCGGCAGCGACGGATTTTTCAGCGCATAACCTTTGTCTGTATAGGTGAGCATCGTCAGCAGAACCAGGTTTTCAAATCCGTTCAGGGTAAAGAGATAATTGCAGAGCGGATCTGCATTGTATTTCTTTACTTCTTCTGCATCGGAATTGACCCAGGAATGCAGAAGACCTTCGCTTTGGAAACGTTTCTCATAGCCGCCCATGACCAGTTTGGCGATGAATCTGCTTCTCTTGCGTTCGCCGAAGATCGCCTTGAATACCCGGATTACAAACAGCCCGGGTTTTGCTCCCGGTAATTCGGAAGGGCAGCCGATCACCAGCAGTTTATCAATTTCCGAGTCGTACTTTCTGAGATAACATCTTACTGCCATAGAGCCCATACTGTGTCCGGCCAGGATCATCGGCAGATCCGGTCTCCCGGTCAATTCTTCTGCGTATTTTTTTATCTCCACCGTGATCTCATGGATATCTTTTACCAATGCTTTAAAACCGTCTTCGTAAAAGAAGCCCAGATCATCCTGCGCCCGAACGCTCTTTCCATGCCCTCTGTGATCATGGATCACGGTGATATATCCGTGTCCGCTCAGGTATTCAATGAAAGGGAGATAGCGTTCTTTGTATTCGTTCATTCCATGAACTAATTGAACGATCCCCTTGATATCGGAAACATCATCCGGCTCCATCCGCAGCACCGACAACGGCAGTCCGTCGAACCCGGAGGTGTGTGTATAACAGGTTTGCTTCATGATCGTACCCCCTTCTTATTTGTTATAGTTTTACAGGATCATTATAGCAGAATATGACGCTGGAATTCTACTCTATTGTCAGTGATACAAAATTCAGGTTTGCTGATATCCTTGATTATCGCCACCGCCTTTTGTATACTTGAGTTATATGTAACAGAAGGTATTTTATTTCTCGGAGGTGACAGCATATGGAGGATCGTTTTTACGCTTCGTGGGAAGAGATGGATGCGTTTCTGACGGACGCTTTTGCGGGGTACGGGGTGCCGCGGGAGGATGCAAAGATCTGCGCGGATGTTTTGCTGGAATCGGACCGGCGGGGGATCGAAAGCCACGGATGCAATCGTTTCAAGCCGATCTATATTGACCGGATCAAAAAGGGGACATTACTGCCGGTGACAAAGATCGAGATCCTGAAAGAGACGCCGACTACGGTGGTGATGGATGCCCATGACGGAATGGGAATGGTGGCCAGCCATAAGATGATGGAAATGCTGATCGAAAAAGCAAAGGCATACGGTATGGCCGGCGGTGCGATCCGCAATTCCACACACTACGGGATCGCGGGATACTGGACGACGATGGCTTCGAAAGAAGGGCTGATCGGTATCACCGGGACGAATGCCAGACCGTCCATTGCGCCGACCTATGGCGTGGAAAATATGATGGGAACCAATCCCCTGACTTTTTCGCTTCCGACGGATGAAGAGTTTCCGTTCTGCCTGGACTGTGCGACTTCGATCGTACAGAGAGGACGGATCGAGTATTATGCGAGAGAAGGAAAGCCGACACCCGCAGGGACGGTAGTCTCTGCAGGCGGCGAGGCGATGACGGACAGTGAGGAGATCTTAAAAGCGCTGGTGGACGGAACGGCAGCGCTGGCTCCGCTCGGTGGCATCGGTGATGAACTGGCGGGCTATAAGGGATACGGATATGCGGCAGTAGTTGAGATTCTTTCTGCGGCTCTTGCCGGCGGACAGTTTATGAAGGCGCTTTCCGGTGTGGATGCAGAAGGAAAACCGTCCATGTATCATCTGGGGCATTTCTTCTTTGTGGTGGATCCGGAGGCTTTCAGCGGCAGGGAAACCTTTCGGAAGATCGCCGGCGATATCTGCCGCGCACTGCGCGCATCGAAGAAGGCGCCGGGAAATGACCGCATCTATACTGCCGGGGAAAAGGAATATCTGGTGTGGCTGGAGCGGAAGGAAAAAGGAGTTCCGCTCAGTAAATCCGTGCAGAAAGATATGATCGCGGTACGCGATGACCTGAAACTTCCGACGCGCTTTGCATTTGAATAAGAGATAATATGAATTGGGGGTATGATATGGCAAAGTATATTATGGCGCTGGATGCCGGGACAACATCCAATCGCTGCATATTGTTTAACGAAAACGGAGAGATCGTTTCGGTAGCGCAGAAGGAATTTACGCAGTATTTTCCGAAGTCCGGGTGGGTGGAGCATGACGCAAACGAGATCTGGCTGACGCAGTATGCCGTGGCATCCGAAGCCTTGACCAGGGTCCATGCCAAGGCGGAAGATATCGCAGCGATCGGCATTACCAACCAGCGTGAGACCACGATCGTCTGGGATAAGGAAACGGGGGAGCCGGTCTATCACGCCATCGTCTGGCAGGACCGGAGAACCGCAGAGTATTGCGAAGTACTCACAAAAAAAGGACTGGCGGATACCTACCGTGAAAAGACAGGCCTGGTGATCGATCCCTACTTTAGTGCGACTAAGATCCGCTGGCTTTTGGAAAATGTTCCCGGTGCACGAAGAAAAGCCGAAGAAGGAAGACTGCTTTTCGGAACGGTGGAAACATGGCTGGTCTGGAAACTCACGGGCGGCGCGGTGCATATCACCGATTATTCCAATGCCTCCAGAACCATGCTCTATAACATTTCGAAGCTTTGCTGGGATGAAGATATTTTAAAAGAACTGGATATTCCCATCGCCATGCTGCCTGAGGTAAAGCCATCCAGTTGTCTGTACGGTGTCACTGCCGCAGATCTCTTTGGCGGTGAGATTAAGATCGCAGGAGCCGCCGGAGACCAGCAGGCAGCATTGTTCGGGCAGACATGTTTTATACCGGGACAGGCGAAGAATACCTATGGTACCGGTTGCTTCCTGCTGATGAACACCGGAGAAAAACCGGTCTTTTCCAAACAGGGCCTGGTCACCACGATCGCGTGGGGACTGGACGGAAAAGTGGAGTATGCACTGGAGGGTTCCGTATTTGTTGCAGGCAGTGCGATCCAGTGGCTGAGAGATGAACTGAAGTTTATCGATAGTGCAAGTGATTCTGAGTTTTTTGCGGGGAAAGTAGAAGATACCTGCGGCTGCTATGTGGTACCGGCATTCACAGGGCTCGGGGCGCCTTACTGGGATCCTTATGCAAGAGGAGCGATCGTCGGCCTCTCCAGGGGCGTGAACAAGTACCATATCATCCGTGCGACCCTGGAATCCCTGGCGTATCAGACTTACGATGTACTGGCGGCGATGGAAAATGATGCGGATGTGAAACTGGAAGGACTGAAGGTGGACGGCGGAGCAGCCGCCAACAACCTGTTGATGCAGTTTCAGGCGGACATCATACAGACCGAAGTATATCGTCCCTGCTGTGTGGAAACGACGGCAGCCGGAGCAGCTTATCTGGCGGGGCTTGCGGTGGGCTACTGGAAAAGCAAAGAGGATCTGCTGAAGAACATACAGATTGAAAGAACCTTCCGCCCGCAAATATCCCATGAAGAGCAGCAGAAGAAAGTAAATAAGTGGCATAAAGCCGTGGAATACACCAAAAACTGGGAGCGGGAATAAACTCCTTGTGACAGACCTGCATGCGTGATAAAATATAAAAATGCGGGATATTTTCAGGGGTATTGGAGGATGTAACATGGATTATCATATAGATCCGAAAAAAGCGATCGTAAATTACGGAGATCCGAAGCGGATCCGCTCCGTGATGCAGCGGGCGCAGGAAGGAAAGCCGGTGTGTCTGGCTTTTTTGGGGGGATCGATCACGCAGGGATATCATTCCAGTGTGCATGATAAATGTTATGCAAAACGTGTCCACAGCTGGTGGCAGGAACGTTTCCCACAGTCGGAGACCACCTATATCAATGCCGGGATCGGCGGTACCACGTCGCAATACGGCGTGGCCAGGGTGGATACGGATGTGATGGCATACCGGCCGGATGTGGTGTTTGTAGAGTTTTCCGTAAATGATGAGGGAAATGAATTCTTTCGGGAGACCTATGAGGGACTGATCCGGCATATCTTAAACTATGAACTGTCGGATGAAGAACGCCGTTGGAAACCGGCGGTGCTGATCATCCATACGATCAAATATGACGACGGTATCTGCGCAGAGGACTTACATCTGCCAGTCGGAAAACATTACGGACTGCCCTGTGTGAGTATGCGCGCGAGTCTGTATGCGGCGATGAAGGAAGGGCATTTCGGCAGCAGGGACATTACAAAGGATGACCTGCATCCGAACGATGAAGGTCATGGGCTGATGGCGGATATGATCACCTATTGTCTGGAAAAGATCGCACAGGAGCCTTATGAGGCGGCTCCGGCCACAGATGTATTACCGGCACCGTTGAGCGCAGACCGGTATGAGCAAACCGTCCGTCTGCAGCACAGGAACTGCACCGCAGTTCTGAAAGGATTTGAAAAAGATCTGCTGGAGAAACGGTACGACACGGATTGTTTCCGCGGCGGATGGGCAGGATACAAAGCCGGTGATGAGATCGCATTTACATTTACCGGTACCGAGCTGGCGATCCAGTATCGCAGGACGGTACGGCGGCCGGCACTGATCGCCGAAGTGATCGTAGACGGAAATGAAAAAGATACCGTGATCCTGGACAGCAACTTTGATCAGGACTGGGGCGATTGCCTGGCGATCACGACGATCATGCGGCATGGCAGTATCGTGACCGGACAGAGCATGCGTGGCGAGAGTCCGGCAACCTATCAGGCATCCGGAGCGATGCTTGCTAGTCTGCAGGATGAGAACGCAGATGCAAAAGAACACCGGGTGCGCATCCGGATATTGGGTACCCCGCAGGATCTGGGGTGGAAGATAAATGAAACACAAAAAAACATTCCCGCGTGGATGGAAACGGAAGAAAAGGGGGAACGTAAAATGAGCTTTGATCTGGTTTCGGTGATCACGGCAGGAGACAATGAGAAAAAGAGCGGATTTCCGAAGGACTTTGTCTGGGGGGCGGCATCCAGTGCTTACCAGGTGGAAGGTACTGATCCGGAGGACGGCCGTGGCAGATGCGTCTGGGATACCTATACGGATGAGAAGCGTACCGCGGATGGTCACGATGCGCAGAAATCCTGTGATCATATGCATCACTACAAAGAAGATTTCCGGCTGATGGCGCAGCTGGGCATAAAACATTATCGTTTCTCCGTGAGCTGGTCACGTATCATGCCGGAAGGCAGGGGCCGCGTGAATCAGAAAGCGATCGATATGTATCGCGATATGATCATGACGATGAAGGAGAACGGCATCATACCGTACCTGACCATGTTTCACTGGGAGACCCCGCAGGAACTGGAGTACAAGGGCGGGTGGCTGAATCCCGAGATCGTGGATGATTTTGCGGAATATGCAAAAGTGATCGCGGAAAATTTTACGGATATCTGCGACTATTTCATCACCTTAAATGAGCCGGAATGCTTTACCGGTCTGGGGTACAGCAGCGGTGTGCATGCACCCGGCAAAAAGCTGGCACTCAAGGACACCTTCCGTATCGTACACAATGCGCTGAAAGCCCATGGCCGTGCCGTGATCAATCTGCGCAAATATGCGAAGAAAGAGATCAAGATCGGGTATGCGCCGACTTGTACCGTAGCGATCCCATGTACCGAAAGTGCTGCGGATATCGAAGCGGCGCGTAAAGTATATTTCGGTCTGAACGATCCGAGCCCGGGTTGGACCTGGAATGTGGCATGGTTTTCGGATCCTGTCTTTTTGGGACATTATCCGGAAGAAGGCCTGAAGAAATATAAGGAATATCTGCCGGAGATCACGGAAGAAGATATGCAGCTGATCCATCAGCCGCTGGATTATATGGGACATAATATCTACAACGGTTATTTCATCCGCGAAGGTAAGGATGGTCAGCCGGAATATGTACAGACCGAGGATGGTTTCCCGATCACGGCTTCCAAGTGGCCCATTGTTCCGGACTGCCTGTACTGGGGCGCAAGATTTCTCTGCGAGCGTTATCACCTGCCGCTGTATATTACCGAGAACGGAGCTTCGTGTGCGGATAACATGGCAAGGGATGGTGGTGTACACGATACCGAACGTATCGAATTTCTGGATGCGTATCTGGGGGCGGTACAGCGCGCCGTACAGGAAGGTTACGACCTGCGGGGGTACTTCCTCTGGACTTTCCTGGATAATTTTGAGTGGGAAAAAGGCTATCAGGAGCGTTTCGGCATCGTCTGGGTGGATTTCAAGACCCAGAAACGTGTGGCGAAAGACAGCGCATTGTGGTACCGCGATGTGATCGAGAGTAACGGTGCGATCCTTTCCGCAAACAATCCACCGAGAGGCATACTGTTCTTAAATGGTGATATTGTAGATGGCGGCTACTTCGACGGTAAGAGTATAGAGACTCTTTGCAAAGAGGCACCGCAATTATTCGGCAATCCGACGGCAGCAGATACGGACAGGCTGTTAAAAGCGATAAAAGAATTGCCGGCAGATGCAAATGAGATCCGTATCAGCGGCTCCGGAAAACTTCCGAAAGTGACATCACCGTATGTCCTGTTGGAAGTGGCAGAGGGCGACGGTATGATCAACGGATATACCGTAAAGGCAGGTACCCGTATGCTCCTGCCCTGTGGTTTTGAAGAAAGCCGCGTGAACGGTGAGATGAAACTGAAGGCAGCAGAATAAATACTTCTCTAAAAGGGAGATGAATAAAAGAGGGCGGTCCCGGTCGGACCGCCCGTTTTCATAATTCCTGGTAGTACACGATGCTTAATTCCCTGCAGATGCTTCTCTGAGTCTTTTTGAATAATCCGAACGTTTTTCTTCCGGTACCCTAAGTGCGGATAAGGCACGCTCTATACTGAAGCCCTCATTATTGATCAGGTTTTGCGCATGCTCTATAGTATTTTGTGTTTCAACACGCTCGGTGGTTTCCTCTAGAGACAGATCTAATAACGTATACTTTTTGAAGTGGTTTCCAAAATAAAAGGTCAAGGCAATGTAGACAAAGACACACCTGTGAAATTGTATATATTTGTGCATTTTTGCGCTGAAATTTAAGAAGAAAGTATGATAGAATTGTATTCTAAAAAGTATACTTTCTTGGAGTGGCTTTTGCGCAGCCAGAAAGTTGTGTTCGCTGTTTGCGAAGCGGCTGTGCAGATCGGAGGGCGCTATGTGGCATGTGGTACATACAATGTCCGGCAGGGAAGAGTCGGCGATGGAGAAGTGCAGGGTCGCTGTGGGAGAAACGGCCAAGAGGTTTATATTGCCTAAGTGCCAGTTCAACAGGCGCTGGCATGGAGAGTCGAAGCTGATCGAAAATGTGGCATTCCCGGGATACTTCTTTATCGACAGTGACACGCCAAAAGAACTGGAAGAAATGCTCTCGAGAATACCAGGCGTGGTCACTCCGGTGCGGATCGGCGGAGGATTCAACCCCATTCGTAAGGAAGAGGAAGATGTACTCCTGCGGATGATGAATGAAAACGATCTGATCGAAGCTTCGGTAGGCAACGTGGTAGACGGGAAACTGATCGTTGATGAAGGACCGCTCAAAGGTCTGGAAGGCAGAGTAAGAAAATATGAGAGACACGACCGGTGGGCGGATGTGGAGATGCCGCTCTTCGAAGTGTGCAAGTCCATGAAAGTGGGACTGCAGGTCGTGGCAAAGATGACTGCGGAAGAGTACCGGGAAAAGAAGACCGGTTTTTGATTTGGCTGTTTTTGACCGTCTTTATCTGCACATAAGGAAGAAAGAGATATGTGGTATGTGATCCGGACATTCACCGGGAAAGAACACGAGATTTGTTTGTGGATCAATACCTGCGTAGAGAAACGTCTGTATCAGAGATGCTTCGTACCGTTGTATGAGGATGTGGCTCGACGGGAAGGTATCGGACATATCTTTATCAGGAAGATGTTTGACGGATATGTCTTTGTAGAGACGGAGGATCCCGCCGGAATGGTGGAGGCACTAAAACGGATGCCGATGTATACGGCGTTTCTCTCGGTGATCGAGGAAGAAGAAAGGCTGTTTTTGCCGGTGAAGCCGGAGGAAGAAGCTTTTTTGAATTCCATCCTGACAGATGGAATGATGCGGGTAAGTTATGTACGTTTGGATCAACACAGCCGGGTGAAGGAAGCCATCGGCCCGCTGGAGCGGTATATCGATGCGATAGTGAAGGTAGATAAGCATCACCGGCGAGCACTGGTAAAGCTTCCGCTCTTTGGAGAGGAACGTACGATCCGGTTTTGTCTGTGGCTGGATACGGATCCGAAACTGGAACTGATCGAAGCGGAGAAGCAGCGAAGGAAAGAGAACCTGCAGAAAACACTATATAAAGCAGGTGACTATATATTGGACACGACAGGCACCTTTGGAGATCTACCGATGGAAGTCGGGGAAGTATATCCGGAGAAGAACTGCCTGAAAGTGAAGGCGCCGATGTTTGGCAGTTTCATAGATGTAGAGATATCTATGGACGATGTAGTGCTTACAAGACCATGATCGATATTCCTGAATTGCGTTGATGCGCGGCAGGTGAGATCTGCGAAATAAGTCATCCC
>JAGBMJ010000039.1 GCA_017634975.1 Lachnospiraceae bacterium
CTGGCCAAATCCGCCGTGCGATAGTCTGTAGGCAATGAAGAGGAAGGAGTCGTAGCGGGCTACGGCGACTGACGATGAAGCAGCATACGGGCTATCGAACAAGGATATGGCTAGTTAATTAATGTTCGATGTACTAGTATAGCTTTGACTTGCACAATGCTTGCACTTTGAGTCATATAATCGTTTCAGAAGCAAAGAACAGATCATTCGCGAAAGCGACCAGAGAGCGAGGAGGATACGAAAATGCCGAAACCGGGAAATAAACTGAACATAACCGTAACCCAGGAAGAAATGGATGAGGCGGATTTTGATCCCGATATCCAGAAGGCGGGAGACGAGCTTCTGAACGGGCTGGATCTGAACGAGACCATTTATATTGAAAAAGAAGAGCCGGAGAAAGATCTGAAAGATCTGGAAAATTTGGATATCCAGAAGGCGGGCGATGAGTATCTGAACGGACTGGATCTGAACGAGACCATTTATATTGAAAAAGAGGAGCCGGAGAAAGATCTGAAAGATCTGGAAAATTTGGATATCCAGAAGGCGGGCGATGAGTATCTGAACGGACTGGATCTGAATGAGACCATTTATCCGGATAAAGATCCGCAGGAACGCAATTCCGTACATGAGAACCCGGAGTCTCAGCGGAGTTCGGTGAACAGTTCCCTGGACAGTTCCCAGGACAGTTCCCTGGACAATTCCCATAATGCGCAGGAAAGAAGCAGTTTTGTTGATGACTTTGAGATCGTAGATGAGCTGGAAGGGCTGGAAGAGTTCGAACGTGAAAGAAAAAAGGTACTGAATGAGTACAAGGCACTGGAAGAGGCAGGGGATTACAAGGGGATCGTGGACAAGGCGATCGATATGTTTCACCGCAATGAGATGGATGATGTTACGGATGCCGAAAGGAAAGGGCAGGAGGATTATATCCGTACTATCTACGGACAGGCAGAGGAGGACTATGGTAATGTTACGAAAATCCCGCCGGAGCGCATGCAGGTCTTTGAAGAAATCTGCAGGGCTGCCGGTGCAAAAAGAGCGGTACATTCTGTAGCACTTGGCAAGGAAGCCGAAGAGTTGCGGGAAAAAATAAAGAGCGGTGAGATCAAAGGCGCGGAAAGATGGAAGGACGACGACAAAGCATTGGGCACGATCGCTGCAAGCTATCTCGACAGAACCAGCAGGAATGCATATGAAAGGGATGCCGTGCCGAACGCGCTACTTCCCTTTGTGATGCAAACGAATCCGGCGGACAGCAAACGGATGGCAGAATGTATGACGGAGGGGGCAAAAGGATATCCGGCTTCCTTCACGGATGAAAAGGAACGGGAAAAGGCGCAGAAATATTTTGACCTGGGGAGTAAAGCAAGCTACTCCAATGCAGGCAAGTACGGCCTTACGGTCAACGAGGGTGGAGGCACGGACAAAAAGACCTTTTTTGTGAATTCCGAGACACAGAAGAAGGTAACCAATCTGACAGATCCGAAGGAACTGGAGCGGTTTGAAAAACAGAATTCCCTGGATAGCCAGAAGGTAGATGAAACGATGAAGCTGGCACGAAAGATCATCGATGGAGCCCAAAGGGATCTGGCACTGCTGGAAAAAATGCAGAAAGCGGGGCATACCAACGGAAAAGAGTATAACAGGATGCATGATGCCCTGAAGGAGCTGGCAAATCTTGATCTGGAGAAAGCCACTTCGATGTCGGGACTTACATCGAAGCTGGAAACGCTGGAAAAAACGGCCGGCGAATATGAAAAGTCGCATGATAAATGGTATAAGGCAGGCAAAGGGTACGGTGCGGATCGTCTGGAGATGTCGAAGCACTTAAAGGAAATGGCATCCGGTGCAGGAAAATTGCTGCCGGATCTGCCGAAGGAATACCGGTCCAGAACCCTATCGGGGCTTCAAACGGAACTGCAGCAGAACCAGGCGGTGATCGACCGGGCATGGCAGGATCGCGGTGGCAAAGAAAATGCATTGATGCTGGCAGTGGCAGAAAAGGCGGATGCTCCGAAGGAGCAGCGCCGCAAACTGGAAATGAACGAAGTGCAGGAATTGCTGAAGGGTGATGCGCCGAAGCACGAGGGACGCAGGAGCGTTCACGAGCCTGCGAAGCGCCCGGAACTGGAGAAAAATACCGAAGTAAAGCATGGCGTCAATGATGTGATGCAGAGCAACAGAGTATTAAAGAAGTAAACATACGGAGATAAATAGGATCTGATCCTTTTGGATCTGATGCTTCCCGGACTGCCGGGAGAAAAAGTGCTCCCCAGGATCAAGGGAATTCCTAAGATCGTAATGAGCGCAAAAGCAGACATTGATACCAAAGTAAAGCTCCTTTACGAAGGGGCTTTTGATTATATCACAAAACCATTTGTTGTATCGGAGCTGCTCGCCAGATGTGCGGTGCATTTGCGGATGCATGCAGGGGCGAAGAATGCATCGGAAGATCCTGCAGATCCGCTGATCCGCGCGGGAAGGGTTGCTTTGGATCCGGAACTGATGATCGCAGCAGTAACTCTTTTAGCATTGATCATTATTACCTGCCTGCCTTCAAATAGGGTCCCCGGGAAATGGTTGATCCTGATCGCCGGTATTGTTCTTATTAGTTTTGTCCCTCAAGTCTATGAAAGGATTGGCGGTGGAGTTATGGGGGGGATTCGCGATGCATACTTTAATCTTTTTATGATCCCTCAGGAAGTATTTAGACTGACCCATATGCCGTTTTAGAAAATGAGTTACCTATCACTGTGAACGAAGAGACCGGATAGATGTTATCGTAACGATGCCTGTATCTATCTGAATAAAAAGAGCGGGTAAGATGGCACTGTCATTTTATAGTTAAGGAACAGTTAAGGATTATACAGGTTTCGGTTAAAGATTCTGAAAAGAAACAGAGATATACTATGTGTTGTTTATAACAGCATTTTTTTTTATCCGGAGGAGAATTACATGAAAAAGGTTTTAAGCAATGCGGGAAAGAACATCGGAGTAATCCTACTTTCTATCGTTGTTCTTGCTATTGGGCAGATAGTGCAGGGACTGGCTTATATGTTATTCTCGCAATATTATCTGCAGTTAATCATTTCGTCCACGATAGGGATCGTGACAACAGTAGTTCTGGCGTGGCTTGTTTCCTCCAAACTGCTGAAGATGGATGCGAAGGAGTTGGGGCTTAAGACAGGAAAAATAGAGATCAAATATATGCTCATTTCTGTTGGATTACCTGTTTTCGTTCTTGTTTTTTACGCATACATTCTTCCGGGAAAAGCATACATTGCGAAACCGGGGGAATTTGTAAAGTCTCTGATCACAGCCTTTTTTAGTGTTGGCATCACGGCCGGAATCTGTGAAGAAGTGATCTTCCGGGGAATGATCTTCCGCTATATGAAGAAAACGTTAGGCACAAAGGCGGCGATCATTGTACCGTCCGTATTATTTGCCTGTGTGCACATTATGAATATGGAGACCTTTGATGTTGTTGATCTGCTCATTTTGATCCTGGCAGGCTCCTCCGTGGCAGTGATGTTTACCATGTTTACCTATGTGTCGGATTCGCTCCTTCCCGGAGCGTTGACACATACATTTTGGAACACCCTTATCATTGGCGGCTTTTTCGGGATCGGTGAGATTGTTAACGGTACAGCGAATGAATCGTATATTATTATTCCGATTATGTCCTCAAGCAAATTCCTTACCGGTGGAAATTTTGGCGTCGAGGCTGCAATCCCGGCAAGCTTTGGGTATATATTGGCGACGGTATTGATCATAATCATTTCAAAGAAACATACTGCAAAAGAAAAGATCGGGAAATAAGGATTCTCTCACAGCTGTCCCGCGGTTTTTGATGATGACAAGTGCATTATTCATGTGATACCATAGGCGGGAAGAGGGAGATTCTACGATGGCAGAGAAATATACGATCCTTATTGTGGATGACGATGTGAATATCGGGGATATGCTAACGGATGCCCTGACAGGCGAAGGATATGCGGTGCGAAGGGCATATTCCGGAACGGAAGCAGTAATGCTGCTCGGACGTGAACGCCCGGACCTGATCCTTCTGGATCTGATGCTTCCGGGAATGACGGGAGAAGAAGTGCTGGCACAGATCCGTGACATCCCGACGATTGTCCTGAGCGCCCGTGCAGATGTAGAAACTAAAGTAAAACTTCTGTATGATGGTGCCTGCGATTATATGACCAAGCCCTTTGCAATTTCGGAACTGCTCGCCAGGTGCGCGATACAGATCAGAAAAACAGAAAAAGCATCAGGGGATCCTTCGGGAGCTTCGGATCATCGGATACAGGTAGGAGGGATCGTTCTGGATCCGGAACTCTTTATGGTTACGATCGGGAGAGAAGAGATTTTGCTGACCCGTACCGAAACCGCGATCCTGGAGATTCTGATGAGAAATCCGGGCCATCCGCTTGGGCGCAGTTTCATATTGGATCGAATTGCAGACAACACACCGGACTGTACAGAGCGGTCGCTAAAACAGCACATCAGCAATATCCGAAAGAAACTGCAGGCTGTCGATGGGATTGATCATATTGAGGCGATCTACGGAATCGGGTTTAAGTTTTCATGAACAATTATATAACAGCTCGGATGAAAGTCCGACGAACAGGAGCCTGTCAAAAGACCGGCTCTGTTTTATTTATGCATTTATACACAATAACGAAAATGATTTTCGTTATTGTGTATAAATCTTGACGATTTCTTGACGATCTTTTGGCCGATTTCTTGACAACAAAATGATAAGATTCTTCTGTAATGAATCAAGGAATGAGGAGAAATGTATGGAAACCATTTTTTCGTGTGAACATTTAAGAAAGAAATACGGTGTGTTTACTGCGCTGGATGATCTGTCGATGCAGATTGAAAAGGGAGCGATCTATGGCTTTGTCGGAAAGAACGGTGCCGGGAAGACGACGCTGATCCGCCTGCTGTGCGGATTGCAGAGACCGACCGGCGGACATTTTACACTTTTCGGAGCAGATTCCGAGACCTCGGATCTGAGTGAGCAGCGCCGCAGACTGGGAGCAGTGGTGGAATCTCCGGCTTTCTTAAAAGATATGACGGCGAGGGACAACCTGATCCAGCAATATCTGCTGCTTGGACTGCCGGATTTTAAGGGGATCGATGAACTGCTTTCACTGGTTGGTCTGGCGGATACCGGTAAGAAAAAAGCCGGAAAGTTTTCCCTTGGGATGAAACAGCGGCTGGGGATTGCGATGGCACTGTGCGGGGATCCAGATTTTATTATCCTGGATGAGCCGACCAATGGTCTGGATCCACAGGGCATCATAGAGATCCGTGAACTGATCCTGAGACTGAACCGGGAAAAGGGGATCACGTTTCTGATCTCCAGTCATATTCTGGATGAATTATCCAGACTGGCGACACATTACGGATTTATAGATAAAGGACATATGGTCCGGCAGATGAGTGCCGAAGAACTGCGAAAGGAATGCCGCAAGTCCATCCGTATGAAAGTAAGTGATACCAAAGTGCTGGCAACGATCATGGAACAAAAAGGGATCGAGTATAAGGTACTGGACGATCAGACCGCGGATGTGTATGCCGAGATGAACTTTTCGGAAATGGCGGAACTCTTTGCCAGAGAAAATGCTTCGATCCTTACGATGGAAGAGCATGACGAGAGCCTGGAAGCATTCTATCTGGCGCTGTTGGGAGGGGAAGAACATGCTTAGGGTCTTTTATGCAGATCTGCGCAATACGCTGCATAACCGTGGTTTTCTCGGATGCTGTTTTGTTATGGCCGGTTATATGCTGTTTTCTGCAATCCTGCTGTGGGTTGTGCTGCATATCTTTTTAAAAGACGGTGCGCTGAATGGTGAGGATATGCTGGATTCCTATGACAGCCTTGCGGGCTTTGTGATCACCGGAGCAAGCCTGGCGGTATTCAGCGGAGATTATACCGGCGGCATCGTTCGGAACAAAATTATCAGCGGGGCAAAGCGCAGAAACATCGCAATTTCGGCCATTACCTGCGGGGCGTTGATAGGAGCACTCCTGTGCATCATCTATGTGATCACGGGAGTTGTGCTGGTTCCGTTTTTTACAGAAGGCTTAAGGATCCTGCGGGTTTCGGAAGCTGCCGATGCATTTCTCGTTTTTACACTGGCTTCTATGGCAGTCGGCGCGTTCAGCACCATGCAGGTACTGGTGCTTGGCGGCAGCAAGGTATCCTATGTGGTCGGGCTGCTGACAGCATTCTTTTTGAAAATCGCCAATATCGAGGTGTGTGAAAAACTGTACCCGGAGAAAGGGCTTTGTACATTGCAGGGAGCAAAACTGTTTCTGTATCGTGCCTTTGACCGCTTTGTGCCTTATTCGCATTTTTCATTGATGACCAGGTGGAAATTCACGGATTATCTGATCGGGAGCCTGAGTCTTATCGTGATCTCTTATATCATAGGCATTGTATTGTTTCAGAAAAAAGAGATAAAGTAAATGTTCAGTTTTTGGGAGGTTAGAATGATACATTTATATAAATCACTGATGTTTCGTACAGTGAAAAATCTATATTACCGGATCGGGTGTCTGATCGCGCTGGTGGTAACCGCTGCAGTAAGTATGGGAATCATTGAACTTTCATTGCCGGGACTTAAGACCGCGGCTGACCGGATGTTTTTTGTCAGTGCCGCCATGATATTGTACTTTACAGTTTTTACGCCGCTGTTTTTGAATGCGGAATATACAGATGGCAATATCCGTAACCGCATCATAGCAGGCTATTCCCAGAGGCAGATCTTTACCGGATATGTTTTGTCACAAATGAGCGCGGCTGTGCTGATGTACGTGCTTTATCTGATCGGCGGGCTGATCGGAGGAGCCGGATTTGACGGTAATGTCATCTGTGCACTGCTGGTAATGCTTTTCGCACTGTTAGCCTATACCGCAGTGGTATCGGCAATTGCTTTCCGCTGCCGGAATACGGTGGTGCTGATGGTGATTTCAATCATGCTCTTTAATATGTGCTTCAACTGCGTAATGTTCGGTAATGCCATCATGATGCTGCTGGATGGGAAACCTGCGGCAAAAGTGGGAGCAATCCTTTACAACATCAATGCCCTTGGACAGTGGTTCTGCCTGACCGGTCTGGCGGATGATTTTGTGAATCCCGGAGCTTCGATGCAGATCTTATTATCCCTGGCGGTGACTGCAGCGGCATACATCTTTTCAAATCTCGGCCTCTCCAAAAGAGATCTTCAATAACCCTCGCCTTCCACTAGAGGGGGCTGCTACAAGATTCGTGCCTTCCCCTTGAGGAAAAGGTGGCGCGTAGCGCCGGATGAGGTGTTACGCCGGGAAGTAAACTATAGGAACAAATTTCACCGGGAGTAAAAAAATCATGAAACAATACGCAAAAACAATAAAATTTCTATCCGTATTTCTGGTAATCTACTTCATTTCCCTGATCACGATCAAAGCCGGTGCTATTGATTCGCCGGAGCATCGCATACCTGGCATTGAGGAAGCGGGCTGTACCTTTGATGAATTTTTGATTCCGACCGATGTGCAGGTTGTCGGAATCGGGGAAGCTACACATGGCAATCGTGAATTCCAGCAGGTAAAGCTGTGGGTATTGCAGAAGATGGTAGATAACGGTACCTGTCATTCGATTGCCTTTGAGATGAGCCCCGGGGAAGCGGCCGGCTATAACGATGCGATCCATCAGGCAGATGGCGACCTTGCGGAGCTTCTGGGCAGAACCAATTATCCGATCTATGATACCGAAGAGATGACACAGCTGCTGGAGTGGATGCGGGAATACAATCTGACGCATTCCGCAGAAGAATCGCTGGTGTTTTACGGTGTGGATATGCAGGGGGAGGAAAAGGAACTTGCTTATCTGGATGCGTTCTGCCACGAATATCCGGAACTGTTTACCGAAGAAGAACTGATGCAGATTGCGGAGCTTGGCGAGGCGGTAGCTGATCCGCAGGTCAATTTTGATGCCACACCCTATCGGGATTTTCTCGCCGGAATGCAGCAGAAACTGATGACGGTTGGAGAAGGTACCGCAGCACGCGCAGGCTATGGTGATCAGAGATTTCGTATCGCAGCAGAGATTGCGGGAACTATCGTGCAATGGATCGATGCGCCGTCCTTTGAGGAGGATCCGAACGGATACGGACAATACCGGGATGACTGTATGGCGGCAAATCTGAAATACTATTATGAAACGGAGGTCGATCGCGGGTATCCGCAGATCCTGATCACTGCGCATAACGGACACAGCATGAAAGGCAATGCCCAGGGGTACGGAGACTATACCATGGGGAATAAGATCAATGAACTGTTTGCGGGAAGTTATTATTCGATCGGTACCGAGTTTTACAACAGCTGTGTCAATATCCATACCGCCGGTACCTATGATGAAGAATATGTAAGAGAAGATCATTTTTACTGCTCCTCCGATCCGCTGGCATATCAGGCAAAGTTTTTTGAAGGGGGGATCTATTGCCTGGATTTTGCGCAGATCACCGATACAGACAGCATTGTTTTCCGGCTGCTTCATACACCGGGCTTTACGGGATGTGCGGGAGAAGGGTATAATGCGTATACGGACTTTTATCGCAGCTACCGGAGCAAGATGGTTGTTGCCGATCATTATGATGCGATGATCTATTTCTACGAAACGACGCCGATCAGGGCGATGCACTATTGAGGGATGCTGCCTGCCCTTTCGGACTGCGATGATAAATCATTCCGCCCCATAGGAGACAAGAAATGAAATATGTCCTTTTGATCAGTGTGATCTGCAATCTGCTGTTTCTTGGCAAGATTCTGGCGATGCGTCTTTCGTTAAGGGAACTTGGAATTGAATTTGCAAAACGCAGTTCGCTGGATACCAACACAAGAATCGGTATCTCGAGCAGGGATCCGGAATTGCGAAAACTTGCTTCCCGGATCAATGAGACACTTGCCTCGTTGCGGCAGTCCTATCATCGTTACCGGCAGGGGGATGCGGAAGTAAGGAATGCCATTACCAATATCGCGCATGATCTGCGCACCCCGCTGACGGCCATCTGCGGTTATATCGAACTGGCGCAGAAGAAAAAGGATATCGCGGAAACTGAAAAATACCTTGCGATCATAGCGGAGCGAGCGGACTATATGCGAAAGCTGACGGAGGAACTGTTCGAATACTCGGTAGCCACCGGAGGAGAGATCCGGGAAGAGAAAAAGGATGTGAATCTGGGACATGTTCTGGAAGAATGTATCATGCAGTATTATCCTGTATTACAGGAGAGAGGGATCGAACCGGAGGTGGAGATCACGGAACAATCCGTGATACGCAAATTATATCCGTCATGTGTAGAGCGGATCTTTTCCAATCTGATCAGTAATGCTTTAAAATACAGTGACGGAGATCTGCAGATCACACTAAAGGAAGATGGGGTACTGCGGATCGCCAATACGGCTTCTGCATTGTCTTCTGTGGAAGTCGGAAAACTCTTTGACCGCTTCTTTACGGTAGAGACTGCCAGGAGCGGAGGATCACATGGACTGGGCCTTTCTATAGTAAAGACCTTTGCGGAACGGATGGGGTGTCCCATACAGGCCATATATGAAAACGGGATGCTGGTGATCGAGATCCGGTTTTGAACAGGTTCTTGTAAATTATCCTTGCATTTTGTCCGATAATATAATAGAATGCAAATGTTGCGTAGGGTACCGCGGGAGACGGACCAAAACGCAATAGGCATTCCGGGGAATAATTCCCCATTGTTCTTTACAATTTCATATCCAAAAAGGAGGAAGGAAGCAATGAAAAAAGGAGTAAGATTTTTACTCGCAGGATTGCTGACGACGATGGCTGTTGCACTCAGCGGATGCGGAGGTGACAAGACAGGAGGGACTTCTTCTGGTCAGATCACAACAGGCACTTCGGGGCAGGAACAAACGACAGCGGTGGCCGGAACAACCGGATCCATCACGATCGGTATTCCGCAGGATCTGGAGGACGGACTTGACCCGCACAAGGTAACCGGGGCAGGTACCAGAGAGATCTTGTTCAACATTTACGAAGGTCTTGTGAAGTACGATGAGAATGGTGATCTGAAAGCAGCCGTGGCCGAAAGCTACGAGATCAGCGATGATGGTCTGGTCTACACGTTTACCTTAAGAGATGGAGTAAAATTCCATGATGGCAGCAATGTCACGGCAGAGGATGTGATCTATTCAATCAACCGTTGCAAAGAGGGCGATGCACCTCTCGAGCCGGAATTTTCCTACATCGATACAATTGAAAAGCAGGATGACCAAACGATCGTCATCACTCTGAAGGAAGCAGATGCTCAGTTTCTGGCTGCCTGCACAGCTGCTGTATTACCGCAGTCCAATGCAGATCCGGAACACAATGTGATCGGTACCGGTCCGTACAAGTATGTATCCCGCGTACCGCAGGAATCCATTACGCTGACTGCTTTTGATGAGTACTGGGGCGAAAAGGCACACATTAAAGATATCACCCTGAAAGTGCTGGCAAATCCGGATGCACTGGTCATGGAGCTGAAGGGTGGTTCCGTGGATATGATCGCGCGTATCACCGATACCCAGGCGGCAGAGCTGGCAGGCAGCGATTTTGAGGTGCTGGAAGGTGCGATGAACCTGGTACAGGCTCTTTACCTGAACAATGCTGTGGAGCCGTTTAATGATGTACGTGTTCGTCAGGCACTGTGCTATGCGGCAGATCCGCAGGAGATCATGGACTTTGTTTCCGGCGGTAAGGGATTTGAGATCGGATCCAGCATGTTCCCGACGTTTGGTAAGTATTATGACGAGAGCTTAAATCATGTTTACGATACCGATCTGGAGAAGGCAAAGGCACTTCTTGCAGAAGCCGGTTACCCGGATGGTTTTACTTTCAGCATTACGGTACCATCCAACTATCAGCAGCACGTAGCTACCGCAGAAGTGCTGGTCGAACAGTTCAAGAAGATTGGCGTAACGGCACAGATCAATCTGGTAGAATGGAACACATGGCTGGAAGATGTTTATAAGGGCAGAAACTTTGACTCCACCGTGATCGGTGTGGATGCGTCTGTATTGACGGCACCGGCACTGCTGTCCAGATTTACATCGGATGCACACAACAACTTCATCAACTTCAGCTCTGCTGACTACGATGCAAAGTATGCAGAAGCTGTAGCAAGCACCGATGATGCAAAGGCAACCGCACTTTATAAGGATTGCCTGAAGATTCTGGCGGATGATGCGGCAAACGTTTACATTCAGGACCTGCCGACGTTTGTAGCACTGAACAAGAAATATGCGGGATATAAGTTCTACCCGCTGTATGTACAGGATTTTGCTTCTCTGTACATTGTTGAGTAAGTAGGTTATAATCATGCCCGGGTGCGGTTTTTCCCGTATCCGGGTATTCTTATATAGCCATCCGGGATGTACCCGTGAGGAAATTGTTGCTATCGCGCTCGGCGCGTGCGTTCTGCAAGCAGAACACGATTTATAAGAGGGTATTTATGAAACATTACGGCAAAAAACTGATCTCAATGCTGCTCACCGTTCTCGGGGTGACTTTTTTGGTATTTGCCGCATTTGAGATCATACCCGGTGATCCTGCATTATCCAAACTGGGAGACAATGTGACACCGGAAGCATACGCTGCCCTGCGCGCGGAAATGGGGCTGGACCGTCCGTTTCTGGTGCGCTATTTTGAATGGCTGCTGGACTGCCTGCGGGGGAATCTCGGGGAATCCTACAGTTATCATATGCCGGTGGCCCAGATGATCGGAGACAAGCTGCCGATCACACTGACCATGACGATCATGTCAATGATCCTCACTCTTGTGATCTCGGTTCCTGTGGGACTGTTACTTTCCAAATATGCATACAGCAAACTTGACCGTGCCGGATATGTGGTAAATCAGTTTATGATGGCGATCCCGTCGTTCTTCCTCGGAATCCTGCTGACATGGTTTTTCGGGCTGATCCTCAAATGGTTCACGCCCGGCGGGTTTGTTTCCTATAAAAAAGATTTCGGTGCCTTTCTGGGCTATCTGATCCTGCCGTCCATTGCCATTGCGATACCCAAATGCGCAATGTCGATCAAACTGCTCCGCAGTGCGATCCTGACCGAGGCGGATAAGGATTATGTCCGTACGGCATACAGCCGCGGTAATTCTACGATGGAGGTGCTGTACCGGCATGTATTGAAAAATGCCCTAATCCCCCTGGTTACCTTCTGGGGCATGGCGGTAGCGGATACCATTGCCGGCAGTATTGTGATCGAGCAGGTGTTTAATATCCCGGGGCTGGGGCGCATCCTGCTTACTTCCATATCACGGCGGGATTATCCGGTGGTGGAAGCGGTGATCCTGCTGATCGCTTTTGTTGTGGTATTGATGAATTTTATTGTGGATATGCTGTATCGTATACTGGATCCACGGATGCGGAAAGCCTGAACGAGCAGTAATAACGAAAGATAAAAGATGATGAAGACAATCCGGGAATGGATCAAAAAACATAAAAACTTTAACCTGATCGCAGGTGCGGTGATCACGGGGGTGATCCTGCTGATTGCTGTGATCGGCGTATTCTATACACCGTACGAAACCACGGCAATGAATGCGGCGCTGAAGAATACGGCGCCCACGCTTAAGCATATCATGGGATGTGACAATTACGGGCGCGATATCTTCAGCCGTGTGATGGAAGGAATACGGAATACCTTTTTTATCTCCCTGGCAACGGTTGCCATCGGTACGTTTGCTGGGATCCTGATCGGCAGTATCTGCGGGTATTTCGGCGGGCTGCTGGATGATATCCTGATGCGTGTGAATGATGCGTTATTTGCCTTTCCAAGCATTCTGCTCGCGCTGGTCATCATCAGTCTGTTGGGGACCGGCACACAGAATGTGGTACTGGCACTGGGCATCGCCTTTATCCCGAGTTTTGCGCGTATCGTGCGTTCGGAATACAAAAAGCAGGTATCACTGGATTATGTACAGAGTGCCCGGCTGATGGGGGCGGGACATATGCGGCTGATCTTTGTCCACATTCTGCCAAACATCATACCGGTACTTTTGAGCTCCGTGATGATCGGGTTTAACAATGCGGTACTTGCGGAAGCGGGCTTAAGCTACCTTGGGATCGGTGTGCAGCCGCCGGAGGCCTCTCTCGGACGGATGCTTTCGGAAGCACAGTCATTTTTGTTTACGGCACCCTGGTATGCACTGTTCCCCGGTCTGGTGATCGTATTTATGGTACTTGGATTTGCACTGCTGGCCGAGGGCATGACAGAAGAATAGTTTTTAATATGCCTTCCCTTTGATGGGAAGGTGCCCGAAGACCGGATGAGGTGGAAGCTTCGGATAGCGATTTTGGAATCAAACGAGGACATAACATGGCAGAGACCATTTTGGAAGTAAAAGACTTTGGTATAGAATTTCATGACCATGACAAGCCGGAGCGTGTTGTGGAACACGTCAGTTTTTCCCTGAAAAAAGGGGAAATCCTGGGAATCGTGGGGGAATCCGGCTCCGGAAAGTCCATGTCGGCATTGGCCATCGCAGGACTGCTCCCGCGTAAGAAGCTTAAAAAAGAAGGACAGATCCTGTTTCTCGGCGAGGATCTCATGACCATGGAGAGAAAAAAACTCCGTGGACTGCAGGGGGATGAGATCTCTATGATCTTTCAGGAACCGATGACAGCGCTCAATCCGACTATGAAGATCGGATTGCAGGTGGAGGAAGCACTGCGCATCCATCATCCGGAAGTATCGGCAGAAGAGCGGAAAAAGCGTGCACTTACCTGGCTTAAAAATGTTGAGATGGATGACCCGGAGCGGGTCTACGAATCCTATCCGCATGAACTCTCAGGCGGTATGCGGCAGCGTGTGATGATCGCCGCTGCCATGGTGGGTAATCCGCAGCTTCTGATCGCAGATGAATGTACAACCGCCCTGGATGTCACGGTCCAGGCGCAGATCATAAGACTCTTACTTGAGATTAATAAAAAAGAGCAGGTTTCCGTGCTCTTTATCTCCCATGACCTGTCTTTGATCCGGCAGATCTCTCATCGCGTGATCGTCATGCAGCTCGGGCATATCGTTGAACAGGGCGAAGTCGAGCAGATCTTTAGTCATCCCAAAGAAGAATACACCAAAAAACTGATCGCAGCCATCCCGCAGGTAGAATTGTAATCTGTTTGCAACCGGGATGTTATTCCGGTTGCGGAATTTCCAATTCGGATTGGTGGTATCATGGAATCAGGTTTTATAAAATATCATTGTAACTATCAAGAGCTTTTTATATGTGAGGCCATATGAGAATAATAGCAATAACAGTAATAGTTTTGATGTCCATAATTAATTCATCATCTGATGACTATACAAAAAAACTATCCGCCACGTATTGAGTATTCTGCTGTAAAAGGTATAGCCTATGTGTCTGTTTATGAGAAAAATTATGGCAGATCCGGTGGACCATCCGGCTACAAAAGATATACGTTTATTCTTAACGGGAAAGGGAAATGGAGATATAAGAGTGAAAAGATAATATTGTATATTTTGATTTAAAGAGGTTTAAGGAAAGCTGTTTGGATTAATTTATCGGAGAAGATTATGTCGGAGCAAATTTCGGGTGTGTGTATTTTTTTAATTGTACTATTTATTGTGATTTCTATTACCATTTTTATATACAGACATATAATTCATCCTCCGATTGTTGAATTTCCTGTAAAGGGTGGAGGGTTGGCTTTTGTTTCTCTGTACAAGGGAGACAAAGGGTATGATAAATTTAAATTTATCAGAATAAAAGGTAAATGGAAACGTGATTTTGAAGATGCAGAAGAGTTAGTTAAATATTATATATTAGTTATCTTAGCCCTTCCAATATTTCTAATCATTAATTTTGGACTGGCGGATGTTTTACTGATATTAAAAATATCATTTTTTATTGATGCATTTACGGCAGTCCTTCTGTTTGGGCTTCCACCTTTATTAACATTGGAAGCTTATATAGTTTTGATGCTGTATATAAGAAAACAACGATTACAGAACCTGGATTCCGAAGGCCGGAAAGAATATATATATGAAACTGCAGAGATAAAAATAAAGTTTATTTTAAAAGTATTCGTTTTCGTTATGTGGTTTGGGATTCTGTTGTCAATCTTGTTAGTGATGTCCGGAACGATTCTGTGTTTGATGAGCATAAAAGAATCGCTGCCCGGCGCTGTTTTTGCGTTGGGCACCTCGGGTGTTACAATCTTTGTGGCCGGAGCACTCCTTTATGGATGGATCTGCTTGCGAAGGCCTCTTATGGGAGATTATTCCTGCAATGTTCCGATCGATATTGCCGGAAATCGGAAAAAATATGATCCGCAATATTTACTGGGGCGGCTTAACGATAAGCGCAGCAATGTGATATTGCTGAAAAATAAACAGGGGCAGGTAAGAATCTACGGAAGCGGAAATGAATATGTATTGGAGATCCGATCCGCGAAAGAAGAGGGTGAGAGATACTATCATTTAATGCAGCTCGATACCGATTCGGTCGTTCCGGTTTTGGATGATACACCTATTGTGATCGAAAATAAATGGAATGAGAAATTTCCGGTAAGAAAACAGTGGTTGGTGGATAAGGAAACGATCAGTGCGTTTCTTCAAAAACTCTATTCCTGCAAGGATATTTCGGCTGCTATGGATGGTTTTTCATTTGGAGATACGACGGAAGAGGTTAATAAGCTGATCGAAGCGGATGCTTATATTGTTCCGGAAATCCCTCTAGACTGGCCTGTGGGCGGATTACAAAGCAATATGGGACAGGCATGGTTTAGACGTAAAGAGGTTCGGTTACAGCGTGCACTGAAGATTTTCGAGAGAGGATAAAATAGTATCGGATTAAAATATTTTATTTTGGAGAAGGCTTTTTGAATGAAAAAGAAAAGTATAACAGTAGTATTGTTTGCTGTATCATGGATCTTCCTTTTTGGATGTGGTAACAATACCGGTCATTCGGATAAGGATGTTCACGGGCCCGAAGGTGGTGAAGTATCTGTGGTTGAGCTGACTATTCCCGGCTCTGATATCACGGTATCCGAAGACATTCTTTCAGCAGGCAATGGTTCTGCAGATGAAAACGGATCTGATAAAGAGGCGGATACCGTCGAAGTTTTGCGATTTGTAGACGCTTTTGGTGAAGAATATGAAACAGAGATTCTTGAAGCTATCCCAAAACACGAATATCATCGGGATAGTTTTTTGAAGGATGGCAACCTGCTAAAGTATCAGGATGAAGCATACACATCACGGATCGGAATCGATGTATCAAAGTATCAGAGTGGTATCGACTGGGATCAGGTAAAGGCGCAGGGAATCGATTTTGTTTTTATACGGATCGGATTTCGGGGATACGGTGAAGCAGGAACGATCAATGCGGATCCGAGCTTTGAAGAACATATCAAGGGGGCTCAGGCGGCAGGACTTGATGTGGGCGTTTATTTCTTCTCGCAGGCCGTAAATGAAGAGGAAGCTGTGGAAGAAGCAGAATTCGTGATTGCTCGGTTAAAAGACTATGAACTGCAGATGCCGGTAGTCTATGATCCCGAAACGATAAAGGATGCAGCAGCCCGTACGGATGATGTCTCCGGCGAGCAGTTTACGGCTAATACGATCGCATTTTGCAATACGATACGAGAGAACGGCTATGAACCGATGGTATACAGCAATATGCTATGGGAAGCCTTCGAGCTGGATCTGAGCAGAATGCCGGAGATCCCTATCTGGTATGCGGATTATGAACCATATCCGCAAACACCGTATCATTTTGAGATCTGGCAATACAGTGAAAAAGGACAGATCGACGGGATCGAAGGGGCGGTAGATCTGAACCTTCAGCTGTGTCCGAGGTAATAGCAACGGGATAAAAATTGTAAAAAAGCCATAAAATGGATCTACAGTACACGTAACTGAATTGAATGCCAAAAAAAACGGTTCATCAAACAGAGGGAGGAAGTTTACATGAATGAGTATATGCCGGATGAAAATTATCGGGCCGCGGAGAGATCCGATGCATTATTGCAGGAACTGAAGAAAAAGACAGAGACCGGAAACATTATACGAAGTATAGGCATTGGTGTGGTCACAGTACTTGGCGTGGGCAGTCTGGTGATTCAGGCGCAGAGTATGAATAACATTGACCAGTCTATGGGAGAACTCAATCGAAGGGTTCAGGAAATCCAGGCAACGACAGACAATATTGCGGGGGATGTTTATGACATACTGGAACAGGGATGCGATGGGAGTTCATCGGCAACTCCTGTGATCCGGCCGATCGTACCGGGAGACGGCGATGCTGTAATGAAACCGGTCATCTATCTGTATGACGATGAACCGGGGCGGGAAGTACATACCGGCTTAAAACTGCATGATTCCGAAATGCTGTATATGTGGCCGGAAGCCGGAATGACAGAAGGACAGGAATATGGTTGGGATATGACCACCTCCGAAGACGGAACGCTTTATGATGAGGACGGAAATGAGTATTCCTATATCTTCTGGGAGGCTTCTGATTATGGGGATCATTCTTTTGAACAGGGCTTCTGTGTGAAAGGCAGTGATACTGCAGAATTCCTGCGGGAAAAGCTAAAAGAGATAGGACTTACACCACATGAATACAATGAATTTATCGTCTTCTGGCTACCGAAAATGCAGGATAATGCCTACAACATCATTCGATTCGAGGGGCTGGATCCGAAGGATGCTTATAATCAGCATTTTGAACTGAGCGTTACGGATGGTGAGAATGAATTAGCGGACAGTATGCTGAGAGTATTCATGGTATGGCAGGCATCGGATAAGTATCAGGAGATTGAGCCGCAGGAATTCCAAGGATTTGAAAGAAACGGATTTACCGTCGTTGAATGGGGCGGTACGGAAGTGAGTGCACAATAGTTTCGATTGTCCGTTCAGAACCCGACAGGGATGATTTTCGGATCATCCCTTATTCTTTTTACTGCATACGATATTTTTGACATTTAGGGCTTGAGGCAGTATGATTATATATCGTTGCAGACAGAAAAATATGTTATTTATAAATCGGAGGCGCTGGATCATGGAAAGATCCGATACCCTTGTGGAACTGAAAGATATAGTGGTCAGTTTTGGGAAAAAAGAGAAAAAGAAAACGGTATTGAACGGCATCACATTTACGATCGGGCGTGGAGAGATCGTCGGGCTGGCCGGAGAAAGCGGCAGCGGAAAAAGTACGATTGCCAAGGCTATTTTGGGAATGGTGCCTGTAGAAAGCGGAAATATCACGCTGAATACCAAAGCACCGCAGATGGTCTTTCAGGATCCGTACAGTTCCTTGAATCCTGCAAAGACCATCGGCTGGATCATGCAGGAACCGCTGAAACTCGCCCCGAACCGGGATCCGGAGGCAAAAATACCCGATGCCGACACAAGAAAAGCAAAAGTGGCCGAAATGCTGCGGGAAGTGGGGCTGGACGAAAGCTATATGGCGCATAAGCCCCGGGAACTTTCCGGAGGACAGCGGCAGAGGATCTGCATCGGTACGGCGCTCATGACCGAGCCGGAGCTGCTGATCGCAGATGAGCCGGTCTCCGCATTGGATGTGACCATTCAGGCCCAGGTGCTTGCACTGATGAAGGAACTGCATGAAAAGAAAAACCTGGCAATGCTCTTTATTTCACACGATCTGCGGACAATGTATCATTTCTGCGATCGGATCCTGATCCTGAATAAAGGGAGGATCGTTGAGGAAGGGGCGCCGGATACGCTGTATCGTGATCCGAAAGAAGAATATACAAAACTATTACTGAAGAGTGCCGGAATTTCTAAAACATGAAATTCCGACATTTCTTTGCGTTTATACTGTTTAGTCAGGATCAAGTGAGGAGGAGAAAAAGGATGTGTATTCAAAGATTCGAAAGCATTAGAGCAAAAAGGCTCTTGACGCTGGGATGGTGTCTGATCACTTGCGCCGGATTGGGTGCGTGCAATACGGAGAGAGGCAGGATGCATCCGGATTCTACGGAACAGATGTCGGATGCTACGGCAGAATCGGAAGATGCCGTCGAAAAATCGGATGCCAGCGGAAAAAAAGAGGATGTTGTGGAAGATGAAACTGAAGTATCAAAGGATTCGGTTGAAAATGCGGAAGAATCGGAACAGATTGAGCCTGATGATATGAAAGGTGATGCGATCAGCCGACTTATCGGCAGATCTGTGGAATGCAATGAGCCGCAAGAGGATAGTGATTATGCGTTTTTGGCGGAAAAGCTTGTCGTTTCCTGGCTTAACACGTTACGGACAGAAGAGGGCAGATATGAGCTGAAAGAATTTACGCCCAGTTATACAACAGTGGAAGCCAAAGGCTATGTTGGGAATGGAATAGAGTTTTGCGCATCGGTATATTTTGAAACAGACATAGAAGATGATGATTCGGCTTTTTATAGTCAGGACGGTTATGATACTTTTTATCATTATTATCATGGCCCAATGGTCTATGTTCGCTGCCATTATGAGAATGGGCACTGCGAGGTGGTTGATTATGACGAGGCCTTTCAGGCAGATCTCACCGGGGATCTGAACGGAATAACCGCAGATACCAGCACATATCCAACGTTTTGGGAATTTTATGATGACGAGGAAAATCTGGAGAAACTGTTAAGTGAGGTAAACGAACCGGAGGCTGCGGACTCTGTAGCAGGATCTCCCATTATGCTCTCGGATGGTCAAATAGGCTATGTCTTTATATCGCTCTGGAACGGCACAGCATGGGAACAAGGCGGCAAGTCCTACGGGGTATATGGCAATTATTTCTTTAACTCAAAAGAGGCAACCTATTCATCACCTATTGATTACAAGGATGGGGCCGGGGCCTGCACGGAACAATATAGAGATTCGTTTGATCTTATATGGGACGACTATAATGGTGACGGTAATCCCGAATATGCCATTAAACAGGATGCAGAGGATGAGGATGCAGACGGAGCGCGTTATGAAGTGCGCTGTATGTCCAATGACATGACGCCCCGTGACAGCCGTTTTGATTTTTATATGGCCGGCAGGCATGAAGAATGTATTCATCTGCAAATGACAGAATCAGGAGTTGTGGTTTGGAATCTGGTGAATGGCAATATGACACCAAATCAGAGTATTGATGACTTCAGAATGTATTCCAGACGGTATTATCTGCCGGGAAACATGAGGGGATATACCGATGAAGATGAGATAAAGTGCTTTTTTTGGAATAATACGGGCAGAGATATATATACCGGAAACACCTACTATATAGAGCAGCTGGACGGCAATAACTGGGTTAAAATATCGGAAGAACGACAGATAAACAGCGTAAAATGCCCTGCTTACAGAGATGTGACGCTTACTTTTGATATTTCAGGTATCCCGCGCACTAGCGGCGAATATCGCATTGTGCTCGGAGATGAGTGGGTTTGCGGCGGTTTTTATATACGTGGAGACAGGCTCAGTGCCCGGATCCTTCAGGATGATACCTCTATAACCATTATAAACGACGGCACGGCATCTCTTAGAATCAATGAACTGTGTTGGATAAAAGACGGAGAAGTGGCGGGTAATATCGAAAATGACGGGAAAAGAGATTTTGGCATCGTTCCGGCCGGGGATGCAAAAAGGATAGAGATCAATCCCCTGCCTTCTTTTGATGGAATGTATTCTGTCAGGGCAGATGTTGGCATGATCATCGAAAGTGATCCGGTGGAATACTGATCTGTGCCGGAGGACAATTATAAATTTTCTGTAGCACGAAGATGAAAAACATAGTATAATCTCATCTATGAGCATATTTAAGAGATTTTATCCGAATTTGTATACGAAAACAACCTATAACATTGACTTTGTCAAGCTGTTTGACCATGGGTATCGCGGTATCATCTTTGATATCGATAATACCCTTGTGCCGCATGATGCACCGGCCGATATCCGGGCGACGATGCTCTTTCGTAAACTGCGGGCGATGGGATTTCAGACCATGATTGTATCCAACAACAAAGAGCCGCGGGTTAAGAGCTTTGCGGACGTGGTGGAGAGCGACTATGTTTTTCTGGCGGACAAGCCGGGGACGAAGGGGTATCTGCAGGCAGTCGAAAAGATGGGACTGGAGAAATCGCAGGTGATCGTGATCGGGGATCAGTTTTTTACGGATATCTGGGGAGCGAACCGCAGCGGGCTACATTCCGTGATGGTGGGGCGTATCAGTCCGAAGGAGCCGCCGCATATCCATCTGAAGCGTATGCTGGAGCAACCCATCCGACAGGCCTATTTTCGTAAGAGGCGAAAAGCACGTGCTGCAGGGGAAGATGTCTGGCAGGAGATCAAAACGACTGACTGATTTAGTCAATATATAATACAGATTAATAGGAAAGGCATTATTGATATATGAGCTTTGAGATCAACGCGCGTACGGAGCTGCTGGGCCTTTTGGGACATCCGGTTGCTCATTCCGTTTCGCCGGCTTTACAGAACAGTCTGGCTGAGGCCTGTGGATTGAACCAGCGCTATCTGGCGTTTGATATTGCGGATGAAGAGGCGCTGGAAGACGCAGTCTGGGGCGGACATGCCATGGGAGTCCGGGGTTTTAACGTTACGGTACCTTACAAAAAAGCCGTTATGGAATACCTGGAAGAGATCGATCCGATTGCGAAAAAGATCGGCGCGGTCAATACCCTGAAATGGGAAGAAAACGGTTGGCATGGCTATAATACGGATATGCCGGGACTGCTTCGTGCGCTTGCCTATGACGGTGTAGAGATCCAAGGCAAAAATGTAGTTTTGATCGGTGCCGGAGGTGCTGCAAATGCTGCCTTGTGCGCTGCGCTGGAAGGAGGAGCATCGAAGATACTGATCCTGAACCGGACCGTCAGCAGAGCAGAGGAACTGGCAGAACATTTTAACAAGGAATACCCGTTTATTCCGATCCGCTGTATAGGTCTTTCGGAGGATTATGTATCTTATATGAAGGAAAGCGGAAAGGAATGGATTGCTCTGCAGACCACCAGCGTGGGGATGCACCCGGATGTGAACGGTCTGCCGGTAGCGGGAGAGGCATTCTACGGTCTTTTGTCGGTGGGCTATGACATCATCTTTAATCCCGAGGAAACGGCCTTTATGAAACAGGTAAAAAGCCATGGCGGCCGTGCATTTAACGGTCTGCGTATGCTGCTGTTCCAGGGGATCCGTTCCTATGAGATCTGGAATGAAGTGAGCATTACCGATACCGTGGCACGGGATATCCTTGTGAAAATGGAGGCAGCATTAAGGCGATGAAGAATAAATCAAATATTGCCAGTATCATCGGATTTGTTTTTTCGGTGATCCTTGTGATCCCGGTTGTTTGCGCTGCTTTTTTTGCTATGCTCCGTCTTCATAATGTCTCTTTTTACCGAATGGCTATGAAGCTGGCCATGGGAGCGGTTTTCGTGGGATTTATTGCTTCCCTGACCGGCGTGATCACAGCACGAAAAAATAATGGAAACGGAAAAAAACTCGGTGTGATCGGTCTGAGTTTCTCAATACTGGAAATCATTGTTTTTATCGCTTTTCTTGCGATCGTATTCTGGATCGGAAGCGGCGTACAAATGTCAAATTAAGGAGAGGGTAATAGTATGAAAGACAACAACTGCGGCTATTGTATGAGAGGGGAACTGCTGGATAAGTTCGGGATCTTTATCTGCGACCTGAAGGTTTCGAGTCTGATTCTCTTTAAGGAACAGACCAAACCGGGCAGATGTATCGTGGCGTATAAGAACCATGTGAGCGAGATCGTGGATATTTCCGAAGAAGAAATGCATCTGTTTATGGATGATGTAGCGCATGCAGCACGGGCGATCCATGCAGCGTTTCATCCGGATAAGGTGAATTACGGTGCTTACGGAGATACCGGCTGCCATCTGCATATGCATCTGTGCCCGAAGTATAAGGACGGAGATGAATGGGGCGGTGTATTCCAGATGAATCCGCAGAAGACCTTCCTCACGGATGCCGAATATGCGGAAATGATCGAAAAGATCAAGGCAAATCTGTAAGACCTGGAGGCATTTATGAAACTACTGATCATCAATGGGCCGAACATCAATTTTCTGGGGATCCGGGAAAAGGCGGTATACGGCACACAGAATTATGATGCATTGCTGAAAATGATCGAAGAAAAGTCCAAAGAACTGGATGTGAAAGTGGAAGTGTTCCAGTCGAATCATGAAGGTGCGATCATTGACCGGATCCAGGATGCATATTTTGACGGTACGGAAGGGATCGTGATCAATCCGGGTGCGTATACCCATTACAGCTATGCGATCCGGGATGCACTGGCAAGCATACAGATCCCCAAGATTGAGATCCATATCTCGGACATTATGCAACGGGAAGCGTTCCGGCATGTATCCGTGACCGCGGAGGTCTGCGATGAGCAGATCAAAGGGCTGGGACTGGACGGCTATCTGGTAGCGATGGAACATTGCAAGGAGATGGTACTTAAGAAAGCAGCGGATTAACTTGAATATTCGCGTCTCTGCTTTACCGATATCAGCCTCAGAAAGCCTTGATATAGTTTAGGGAAACAAAAACTGATATGAATGCTCAAATGCCCGGAGAGATCGATACCGATCGGTAAACGGGCATTTTCAATATTTTATAACGGAGATAATAAGGTGGAAAATACAGAAAATATCATATTGACCGGCTATATGGGATCCGGTAAGACCAGTGTGTCCAGAGCACTTGAAGGGATCACAGAGCTTACGTTTCTGGATACGGATGCTGAAATTGAGAGGCGTGCCGGGAAAACGATCAGCAGGATCTTTGCAGAAGACGGTGAAGAAGCATTTCGCATGCTGGAAACCGGACTACTGGAAGAATACCTGCAAAATGGATGGAAGGGTATCCTCTCCACAGGCGGTGGCATGCCGGTCAGGGAAGAAAACCGGAAATTGCTCCGAAAACTCGGGAAAGTAATTTACCTGCAGACAAGCGCAGAGACGATCTGCGACCGACTCAGCGGAGATTCCACACGTCCGTTGCTCACCGGACTGGCGGATCGGGAAGCCAAACTGTCAAAGATCCGGGAAATGCTAAGCATCCGGGAGCCGTATTATCTGGAGACAGCCCATATCACAGTTGAGACCGATGGGCTGGCACCGGGAGCAATCGCGGAGAAGATACTGCAAAATCTTGACCGATAAACATGAATTTAGCGTAAAACTGCGGTGTTAAGTTTGCAACTTGCATAAATCAGGTAAATGCTATATACTGTGTTATAAGCGTGTGCACATCGTCAGGAGGACAGAGTTATGATAGAAGCAGTCAGTTGCGGCGGTGTGGTAATTTTTCGAGGAAAGATCCTGTTGCTCTATAAGAATTACAGGAACCGGTATGAAGGCTGGGTGCTTCCGAAGGGAACCGTAGAAGACGGGGAGGAGTATCCGCAGACCGCATTACGTGAAGTGCGGGAAGAGACCGGCGCCAGGGCACAGATCGTCAAGTATATCGGCAAGAGCGATTATACTTTCAATGTACCGGAGGACGTTGTCGAAAAAGAGGTCCACTGGTATCTTATGAAGGCGGGCAGTTACTACAGCAAACCGCAGCGCGAAGAGTTTTTTTGTGATTCCGGGTATTACAAATTTCATGAGGCATATCATCTGCTGAAATTTGCGAATGAGAAACAGATGCTGGAGAAAGCGTACAGCGAATACCAGCTGCTTTATCGGGCGAGGTTGTGGAATCAGGGATAGAGACTCCTGTTTATTGAGGTATTGATTTGCTTGTCTTTGAACCGGGATTGTATGTGAGCAGTGATCTGCGGGATCAGAAAAGACAGCTCTGTGAGAATATCATGCGGGGCAGTGTTCCGAAAGATCTGTTCATTATCTACAAAAGTGAATACAGCGGAAAACCGGAATTTATGCGTTCGAAAGATCTGCTGCAGAAATATTTTGAAGATCGTACCGTACGTGTAGTCGGTATTACAAAAGACTATCAGACCGCTTTGGAATATCTGGCGTGTGAAGCATACAACAGATTGGAAGGATAAGCGATGACAGTCTTTCTTACCGTGTTAAAAATCATCGGCATCGTTCTTCTGTCCATACTTGGCTTTTTGCTGGTATTGGTGCTGCTCCTTCTGTTCTGGCCTTTTTTCTACAGTGTGGAAGCAGCCAAAACCGAAGAGATCACTGCAAAAGCGAAAGTGTCCTGGCTTTTACATATCGTCGTGGTGGAAGTGATCTGGCAGAACGGTCTGAATAAACGGCTGAAACTGTTTGGAATACCGGTTTATGACCAGAAGCGTAAGGAAGCAAAAGCCGCAGCTAAAGCCGAAAAGGAAAAAAAGAAAGCAGAAGCTGCAAAAGCCAAAGAAGATAAGAAAAAAACAGATGCCCCGCAGGAAATAAAGGAAGATCTGTCTGCGGACAAAGAGGAAACGCCTCCGGCAGACGGGCATACCGATACGGAGCAGCCGGAACTGCCGGAGGCAAAAGAGAACGAAAGCGAAGTGGCCGGATCGTCTCCGGAAGAGGAGAATGCGACTCCGGATGAAAAGGATACTCCGGAAACGATTGCGGAAAAGGATGCCGCAAAAGGGAAAAAGAAGAAACCGAAGTCGTTTGATGGCTTTCTGGATTGGCTGGAAAAGAAATGGGATCAGTTCATGGACTTTCTGGACCGGGCACCGGATAAACTGGCGGACTGGCTGGAGTATCTTCCGGATAAGGCGGAGGAATTGATCGGTACCATCGAATACTATGACCGCCTGTTGAACAGCGAAGGTACGGAATGGGTGATCAACTATGTGAAGGATCACGGTGGCAAGCTGCTGCTACATGTACTTCCGTATCGTACGGACGGAACACTGGATTATTGCGATGATGATCCGGGAAATGTAGCCAGGATCTATGAATATCAGGCGCTTGCTCTTCCGCTGATTGATAAGATCTGCGGCAGGCGCGGACAGTTTGATATACTGGCTTTGCAGGATGAAAAGAAAGTACATCTGACTGTAAAGACGAAGGGACGGCTGTTTTTGATCTATCTTGCATGGCATGGCGGCTGTCTTGTATTGAACAAAAAGGTGAAAGCCTTTTTGAAAAGGCTGAAACGGGAAGAAGAATAAAATCAACTGCGAATTATAAAGTTATAAAATCCAAGGATATAACAGGAGGAAGGCAATGGCAGAACAGGTTACAAAGAACGGAAATGGTTCTGTAAAGAATGAAAATACCATTACCAAAGTGATGGATTCGATGCTGGGAAACATGGAGCATCTGGTAGGTTCCAAGACGGTGATCGGGGAACCGACGATCGTAGGAGATGCCACCATCATACCGCTGGTAGACGTATCGTTCGGGATCGCCGCCGGTGCCAGCCAGAGAGACTGCAAGAAAAACGGAGGAATGGGCGGCATGAACGCAAAGCTGTCTCCTTCCGCGATCCTCCTGATCCAGGGCGGACATGCCAGACTGATCAACGTAAAGGAAACCGGCAGCGTTTCCAAGATCGTAGACATGGTACCGGAGATCATCGAGAAGCTGAAAGCACGCAAAGCTGTCACTGTAGATGAGGAAGAAGCAAAAGAAAGCGCTTTTCCGGAAGGAAAAGATGTATCGGTATCCGACGCGTTTGACAAGAAAGAAGACTGATCAGGTCTGACAGAGGATCTTCTGTATGGCGATATTTGCAGCATTGGAAGACAATCAGAAAACAAAAGCGGAACTGGAAGAGCTGAAACATCAGTTGTTTCGGGAAAATGTGCGCATTCAGGCGGAACGTGTACAGCTGGAGAAGGATTATGATGATCTGCATCGCGAAAGAAAAGAGATCCTGAACGAGCGGCGACAGCTGCAGCGTGAAAAACGTCAGCTGTCCATTGAAATGAACCAGCTGCGGGAAACGGTGGAATATGAACGCAAACGTCTGAAGGATGATGAGCGTCTGCTGGATAAGAAGCAGAAGATCATCGAGCGGTCGTATTCTCTCTTTGAAACGGATCGCAAACAGCTGAAAGACGAACTGGCAAAAGTTGAGCAGGAAAAGATCCGGCTTCGTAAAGCAACGGCGACGGCCCGAAAAGAAGTGTATGCGACCGGGCTGTTCTTCCGCGGGGTGAATAATGTGGTTGCTCTCAAAAAGCGTTATAAGGATCTTATGAAGATCTATCATCCGGATAACAGCTGCGGTGACCAGGAGATCCTGATCAAGATCAATGAAGAATACGAAGAATTAAAGAGCCGGTTTGACTATGTCGGAAGACAGGCATAAGTAAAAATATAAAAAAGTAAAAATAATGCTTGCATTATTGTAAACAATCTGATAATATAAGACCGTTGTGGATACGGCAGGTGGTAATAACGTATCCGAGGGTTTGATAAAGAAGGAGGTGTCGAAGATGGCAAGGTGTGATGTTTGCGGAAAGGGTGCTCACTTTGGTAACAATGTCAGCCACTCTCACAGAAGATCGAATCATGTTTGGAATGCAAATATAAAGAACGTGAAATGCACGGTAAACGGTACTCCGAAGAGACTGCATGTCTGCACGACCTGCTTAAAGTCCGGTGCTGTAGAGCGCGCATAAGTTTGATTTTTTGAATCGATTCAAAAAAAACCACTTGTTATAGGTGGTTTTTTTATATATAATAGGTATGTTGTTTTGCATTGTATCAATTTGTGACGATTCAGAACAGTTACCATAAATCTTAATGGAGGGCATCCTATGAAGAGTTCAGTAGATACACATATGGGAAGCATTCAGATCGATAAATCTGTGATCGCTCAGTATGCCGGTACGGTTGCGAACGAGTGCTTCGGCATTGTCGGCATGGCCAGCGTTAATGCAAAAGAAGGTCTGGTACGCATTCTGAAAAAGGAAAGCGTTGATCACGGTATCAATATCAAAAACCAGAATGGCAAGCTGATCCTGGACTTTCATGTGATCGTTGCCTACGGTGTGAGCATTCTTGCTGTTACGGAAAATCTGATCAGCAATGTGAAGTATAAAGTGGAAAGTTATACGGGGCTGGAAGTGGAAAAGATCAACATCTATGTTGAAGGCGTCCGTGTGATCGATTAAGGAGGATTGAAGAAGTGGCAGTGAATACGTTAGATGCAAAGCAGCTCGCAAAAATGTTCCTTGCGGGAGCGAAGAATCTGGAAGCGCAGAAGGAACACATCAACGAACTGAACGTTTTCCCTGTGCCGGATGGAGATACCGGTACGAATATGACGCTGACGATCATGTCTGCTGCTAAGGATGTTTATTCCTTAAGCGATCCGGACATGGCAACGCTTTGCAAAAGCATTTCTTCCGGTTCTCTGCGTGGCGCACGCGGTAATTCCGGTGTGATCTTAAGCCAGTTGTTCCGTGGCTTTACCAAGGTCGTCAAAACGTATGATGAAATCGATGTAGCCGTGATCTCTGCCGGCTGCGATAAGGCAGTGGAATCTGCCTATAAAGCGGTGATGCAGCCGAAGGAAGGTACGATCCTGACGGTTGCCAAAGGCATTGCGGAAAAGGCCAATCAGGTCTTCGAGAGCGGCGAGACCGATCTGGAAGTACTCTTACAGCAGGTGATCGAGCACGCAAAGAAAGTGCTGGATGAGACACCAGAGATGCTGCCTGTCCTGAAGGAAGCGGGCGTCGTTGATTCCGGTGGTGCCGGCCTTGTAGCGGTCCTGGAAGGCGCTTATGACGGATTTCTGGGCAAAGGCATCGAGTTTACCATGGATGAAGAAACCTCCCAGGAAGCCGGCGAGATCCGTCATTTTTCTACCGAAGAGCCGAAAAAGAAAGAATTCAAACATCTTTATCATACCACACTTTCCCTGGAGCTGGACAAGCAGTTCAATATGCAGGGTGAGCATGAAGTGCGAAAATATCTGGAATTGGTCGGAGATGAGGTAGCGATCGCCGTAGACGAGAGCATCGTTAATGTGAGCGTAAATACCAATGATCCGGGTATGGTATTGCAGAAAGCTTTGAAATACGGTGAATTGATCGATGTACAGATCATCAACCGCAAGCATGCCGAGAAAAAGGATGCAGTACCGGCCGAAGCAATACCTGCAAAAGCTGCAGAACCGGAGATGCCGAAGAAAGAGATCGGATTTATCGCGGTATCTGCCGGTGAAGGTATCGGTGAGATCTTTAAGAACCTTGGGGTAGATCATCTGATCCAGGGCGGGCAGACGATGAATCCGAGCACGGAAGATATGCTCAATGCGATCGCTAAGGTAAATGCTAATCATATCTTTATCTTCCCGAATAATAAAAACATCATCCTGGCGGCAAATCAGGCTCGTGATATGACAAAGGATAAGGATATCATCGTGATGCCCTCCAAGACGGTACCGCAGTGTATCTCCGCGATGATCGCCTATATGCCGGACAGCTCCGTAAAAGAAAACGAAGCGGCTATGACAGAGGCGCTGTCCAACGTAAAGACCGGTTCAGTGACCTATGCGGTACGCGATACCTCGATCGATGGTGTAGAGATCCATCAGGATGATTATATGGGAATCGGTGATAAGGGCATTCTTTCCAACGGCAAAGACATCGAAGAAGTGATCCTGACAATGCTGGATAAGATGACCGACGAAAGTTCTTCTCTCATCAGCATTTATTACGGATCCGATGTAGAGGAAGCCACAGCGGAAAGTATCCGCTCAAAGATCGCCGAGAAGTATTCTTCTCTGGATGTGGAAATGCAGAAGGGCGGACAGCCGGTATACTACTATATTCTGTCCGTAGAATAAGTTTTGGGCGATAACAGGATGAAGAGGAAGCGGCAGAGCTTATGAAGATCTGCCGCTTTTTGTCTTCTGCTTTTGAGGATTTGAAAATGAACCTGAAGGATGATATTACAAAGATCCGCGGGATCGGCGAGAAAAGTGCAGAGGCGTTTTATGCAGCAGGGATCTATACCGTAAACGGTCTGCTGCATTATTTCCCGAGAAACTATTCTTCCATGCCGGAGGCGGTTAAGATCAAAGACATCACCAAAGAAGGCAGGCGCACGGTGTATGGCAAGATCATGAACACACCGGCGATGTTCGGACGGGGCGGCAGGACGATCCTGTCTTTTCTGATCAGCGACGGAACGGGGCGTATCAAGGTCAACCTCTTTAATATGCCTTATATGCGTAAATCCATTCAGCCGGGCCGGCAATGCTATTTCTCAGGGCTGTGTACGTTGAAAGGCACGGAAATACTGATGAGTCAGCCAAAATTTCTGACGGAGGAACAATACGAAGAATCCTGCGGCAGACTGAGTCCGGTATATCCGTTACGAAAAGACCTGACGAATACAAAACTGCAGAAGGCATTGAAAGAGGTGCTGCCGTTATGTACTGAGATCAAAGAATACCTTCCGTCGGAGATCCTCGCCGGGGAAGATCTGCTCCCGATCCCGCAGGCCATACGTCAGATGCATTTTCCGGAAAACATGGAAGATGTATACGCAGCCAGAAAACGCCTTGCTTTTGATGAATTTTTTCTTTTTCTGGCCAGAATGGAGCTTTTGAAACAAGGACCGGAAAAGCGGGAGAGCCTATACGTCTGCGCCGAAGAATGTTCAAAATCAGCAGCGGAACAACTGCTCTCCAAACTGCCTTATGAACTGACCGGTGCCCAGAAGCGAACGATCCTGGAGATCCAAAAAGATCTGGCTTCCGGCTATTGCATGAACCGGCTGGTGCAGGGGGATGTCGGATCCGGTAAGACGGTTGTCGCTTTTGCGGCAGCGCTTGCAGTGGTGGCTGCAGGCTCTCAGGCAGCTCTGATGGCACCTACCGAAGTGCTGGCAGCACAGCATTATAAAGATATCTGCAAAATGAGTGCTGACTATGATCTGCCGTTTAAACCGGCATTACTGACCGGCTCGGTCAAGGCTTCCGAGAAGAGACAGATTAAAGAAAAAATTGCGGCCGGTGAGATCAATTTTATGATCGGCACGCAGGCGCTGATCCAGGAGGACGTGGAAGCAAAGGACCTGGCACTGATCATCACAGACGAACAGCATCGCTTTGGCGTGCGGCAGCGTATGGATCTGGCAGGAAAAGGCCGTGAACCACATGTGCTCGTGATGTCTGCTACCCCCATTCCGCGTACACTCGGACTGATCCTGTACGGAGATCTGGATGTCTCTCTGATCGATGAGCTTCCTGCCAAACGCCTGCCCATCAAAAATACCGTGGTGGACGGATCCTACCGGACCAAATTGTACCAGTTTATCCTTAAACGCATCAGCGAAGGCAGACAGGCCTATATTATCTGTCCTATGGTGGAATCCGGCGAAGACGAATGTGAAGCTACGGAAGGGCTTGCCAACGTTGTCGATTACTCCGAGGAACTGCGCAAAAAGTTTCCGCCCGAAGTGACAGTAGATATGCTGCATGGTCGTATGAAACCGGCTGAAAAAAATGAAGTGATGCGGCGATTTGCCTGCGGGGAAACCAAAGTGCTGGTATCTACAACGGTTGTGGAGGTCGGTGTCAATGTACCGAATGCAACGGTGATGATGGTCGAGAATGCCGAGCGTTTCGGTCTGGCACAGCTGCATCAGCTGCGCGGACGAGTCGGACGCGGTGAGTGGCAGTCTTATTGCATCTTTGTATCCGGAGGAGAGGACGGGGAGATGAGCAAACGGACGCAGGAGCGCCTGCACATCCTGTCTGAGACCAACGACGGTTTTAAGATCGCGGAGGAAGATCTGAAACAACGTGGCCCCGGAGACTTTTTCGGCTTAAGACAGTCGGGACTTCCGTATTTTAAGATCGCGGACATCTATACCGATGCGGATCTGCTCAAACGTGTCAAGCCGATCGTGCAGAAGATCTGCAGGGAGGACTCCGAAAGTCTTCGCAATCTCCGGGCGGCTTTGATCGAGAAAGAAGAGATGGATTATATTGATTTCCATGGTATTTGTCTTTGATCTGTGATATAATAAAAAAGCAGGCGGTATTCACATTTAGGGGGTACATTTGGGGGATTATCTTGGAGTACTGTTTGATTCTTCTTTTTATATCACAGGCTTTCTGATCTGCCTGTGTTGTTTGATTTACACCCGCATTCAGGGGCATGTCGGCCGTACCCACAATCATTTCTTTATATTTCTGCTGCTCGATGTTATGGTGAATGCACTGGCTTGTACCATCAATGACTTTACCACACCGCTGGCGGGAACAGATACCGTTGCCGCTTTTTTCCAGGATACGGCAGCGTTTCTTTACTTTTTTACGCATTCTGCTCTGGGGCCGATGTTTTATGTCTATCTGGTCTATACCACCGGTTCCATCTATATCCACCGTCGCAAAAAAAGACGATTTGCCATGATCATGGTGCCGTTTCTTTTGATGGAACTTGCTGTGATCGCTAATTTCCGTAATCATTGGCTCTATTATCTGGATGCCGACCGTATCTATCATCGGCAGAACGGGATGTATTTTATCTATATTTTCTCTGCTTACTATTTTCTGCTGGCGATCATCGAAAGCCTGCGGTATTGGCGCTCCGAAACCAGACGGCGCCGCAGCGGCATGATGTATATGCTTGTGATCACGATGATTGGCGTACTGGTCCAGATGATCTGGCCACAGCTGGAGGTGGAGATATTTGCGGAGAGCCTGGCTCTGCTTGGTGTGATGCTTTTTATTGAAGATGAAGATGATCGCATTGATGCGACCTGTCATCTTTATAATCGTGTAGCCCTGATCCAGGATCTGAACGGTATGTTTATGATGAAACAGTCCTTCGATCTGATCGTGGTACACATCTATAATCCGGAAATGCTCAACAAGGTAACCGGAAATGTCACAACGGATGAATTGCCCAATACCGTCGGCGATTATCTGAAAAATCTAAACCGTCATTATGAAGTGTATCGCATCTCACTGAATTCCTTTGCGTTAAAAAATGTGCGGGCCGATGAGGCGAAAAATGCCGAGATGCCGGAACTCATCCAAAAACGTTTTGCAACGCCATGGGAATACGAAGGGGTGGAGATCCGCTTAAATGCGCTGGTGATGCAGGCCTCGTATCCCGGAGAGATCCATTCGGTGGAAGATGTCTATCGCATGACCGATGCCTCGCCCGGTGTGATCCCCGAAACAAAAATACTTCGTGGACATGAGCTGGATTATCTGTCCAGGGAAGCCGAGATCTCACTTGCCCTGCGGCGGGGATTTCAGGAGCACTCCTACGAAGTGGTATACCAGCCGGTTTATTTTCTCGAAAATATGAGTATCCATGCTGCGGAAGCACTGATCCGTCTGCACGATGAAAAACTTGGCGATATCCCGCCGGCTGAGTTTATACCGATCGCAGAACGTGACGGCATCATAGACGAGGTCGGAAAATTTGTGCTTGAAGAAGCCTGTATGTTTCTCAGCAGTGGTCTTCCGGGACAGATGGGGATCGAATACATCAGTGTCAACCTGTCGGTAGTGCAGTGTATGCGAAGCGGATTTGCTGCCTTTGCCAAGGATCTGGCAGCACGTTACGATATCGCGCCGTCTCTGGTCAGTTTTGAGATCAAGGAATCTACGGCGGTCGGGGACCAGCCGATCCTGTTAAATGCGATCCGTTCCCTTCGCAATTACGGTTTCCGCTTCTCCATGGACAGCTACGGGACCGGTTTTTCGGATATGCATGCCCTGTATGCATTGGATTTTGACCTGATCAAGATCGACCGGAGTATCTTAAACCGGGCGGAAGACAGTGTGGGGCGCATTGTGTTGGAGAGCTGCATTCGTATGATACGTGAGATGAAACGCCGTATCCTGGTGGAAGGTGTCGAGACCAAAGAACAGATCGAAATGCTCAAAAAACTGGAGGTAGATTATGTACAGGGGTATTACTCCTCGAGACCGATCACCAAGAATGAGCTTCTCGGCATCCTGCGTGTGACCGAACTGGCGCGTATGGAAGAGCAGCGTGCCAATGCGGCCAGTGAGGCAAAATCCAGTTTTCTGGCCAATATGTCCCATGAAATCCGCACGCCCATCAATGCCGTGCTCGGTATGAACGAGATGATCCAAAGGGAATGTGATGAACCGGCGATCATGGAGTATGCAAAAGAGATCGAAACCGCCGGCCGCAACCTGCTCTCCCTGGTCAATAATATTCTGGATTATTCCAAGATCGAAGCCGGTGAGATGGAGATCGTAGAAGCGGAATATGATCTCAAAAAAGCGCTTGGAGATGTGATCCGTTCCACGTATCGTAAAACGCAGCAGAAACAGTTATCCTTTCGCGTAAATATTTCCGAAGAATTGCCGGCCAGACTGTACGGCGATGAGTTTCGACTCAAGCAGATCCTGACAAATCTGTTGAATAATGCGGTCAAATATACCAAAGAGGGCGGCGTGCGGCTTTCCGTTGAAGGACAATGGTATTCGGACGATGAGATCCTGATGAATGTCGCCGTGGAAGATACCGGCTGCGGTATCCGGGAAGAAGATCAGGATAAGCTTTACGAGATGTTCCAGCGGCTGGATATGGAACGCAACCGTACGATCGAAGGAAGCGGCCTGGGGCTGGCCATCAGCTATCATCTGCTGCAGATGATGCAGGGAGAGATCTCTGTGGAAAGTATATACGGATCCGGGACGACGTTTCATGTCAGCCTGCTCCAGAAAGCGACCACAAAGACCAGGATCCGTCCCTTCAAGGCAGATGAAATCAAAGCGATCTTTCGGGATGCCGGCGGTACCAGACGTTTTGAGGCGCCGGATGCGAAGCTGCTGATCGTAGATGATACGCCTTTGAACCATACGGTTATCAAGGAGCTGCTCAGGACAAGCAAAATACAGATCGATTCGGCATTTTCCGGAGAGGAAGGTCTTGCGTTGGCGGAGGTAAAATACTACGACATCATCTTTCTTGACAAAAAGATGCCGGGAAAGAGCGGGGCTGAGACACTGGCAGAACTGCGGGAAAACAAGACCAGCGCGAGCCGCCGGTCACCGGTCATCTCCTTAAGCGCCGACAACACGCCGGGGATCGTGGATCCGGAACATAAGGGCGGATACGATGATTATCTCGGAAAACCGGTAGAAAGCGAGAAACTGACAGAGACGATCCTGCGATTTCTGCCGGAAAGCAAGGTATTTTATATTTAGGACATCCCATCATTTTAAGAAAGGATATGCAGGGTAAGTAATGACGATCGGGTTATTCAATCAAACCGCTATGCTTTTGGGTGCTGCACTGTTATCGATCACGATACTGGTCTACAGCATGATCCAAAACCGGGTCAGCCGTCAGCAGAACCGGCTGTTTTTGGCGATGGTCCTGAATGTTCTGATCGCTTCGGTGGCCAATCTCATTCGTTTCTATGCTTCCCCGTATGCAACCACGTCCGGGATCGCCAATATCGCTGTCAGAGCCTCACAGCTTTGTTATTATGCATTGCACAATACCCTTGCCATGATCTTCGGCATCTATGTGACCAAAGTAAATTCTTCATGGGTACGGATGAAGGTGTGGATGTATTATCTATACGTAGTCCCCTGCATGATCCTGGAATTCCTGATCCTGACCAATCCATGGCATGAGATGTTCTTCTACTTTGATGCACAGATGAATATCCACCGGAATTTTATGGTATTACCGATGTATGCCGTATCCCTGGGGTATATCCTGTTTGCACTTTCCAATCTGCTGTTCCACTGGAATGCGATCACAGGCAAGAGACAGATGGCGCTGGTATTTTATTTCGGGCTGGTCTTTGCCGGAATGATCATCCAGATGCTCAACAGCAGTATCAAGAGCGAATTGCTCACGGAAGCCCTTGCCCTGATCGGTGTCATGCTTTTTATCGAAAAGGAAGATGACCGCATCGACCTGACGTGCGGCGTATATAACCGCGGAGCTATGATCGCGGATCTGCGAAACTATTTCCGCATGGGGCAGCGTACCCAGATCATCGGTATCCGTCTGACCAATGATGACCTGATCCTGCGTCTTGCCGGGGAAAGCAGTCTGGATACTTTGAACCGTACGGTCACCGATGTTCTGAAGGAATGCTGTCCATGGTATGAGATCTATCGTGCCACACCAAGCGGTTTTATGATCATCAATACCGGTACACCGGAAAGTGCAGTTACCCTTTCGGAAAAGATCTATGTACGCTTTTTGGACGGGATCTATATGCCCGGTGCCGATACGCCGATCACAGCCACACTGCTCCGTGCCTCCATACCGGAGGATATGCTCTCGGTTTCGGACGTGCTGCTGATGTGCGATGCCTCCCTGCCGGAGAAAAAGCAGAAAGGCATCATCCATGGAAAACATCTTGCCTATCTGAAACGTAATACGGAGATCGAAGATGCATTGAACCGCGGACTGGCCGAACGAAATTTTAAGATCTTCTACCAGACCGTACACCGCAGCGACGATCTGAAACCGTTTGCAGTCAAGGCACTGGTACGTCTGAAGGATCCCGAACTCGGAGAAGTGATGCCGGGCGAATTTATTCCCCAGGCGGAGCGTACCGGCCAGATCCATCCGCTCGGCTGTCTGATCCTCGAAGAAGTCTGCGATTTTATACGCAGCGGGGTACCGGCCAGACTGGGACTGGAATTGATCAATGTCAACCTGTCATTTGTGCAATGCTTGCAGCCGGGTTTTGCCGAGCGGATCACGAGTATCGTGGAAAGCTATCAGGTACGGCCATCCATGCTGAATTTTGAGATCACCAAGCCGGTGAACAAAGATGATTACGAGATCCTGAACCGCATCATAAAAGATCTGAAAAACAGAGGCTTTCTGTTCTCGATGGAAGATTTCGGAGCAGGGTATTCCAATATCCAGTCGATCCTGGCACTGGATTTTGATGTGGTAAAAGTCGACAAATCCATTCTGTGGGCGGCTACGGAATCGGAGATGGGACGTATCGTATTGCGGAGTTCCATACGCATGATCCGGGATCTGAACCGCAAGATCCTGGTGGAAGGCGTGGAAAACGAGGAGCAGATCAAACTGTTAAAAGAACTCGGTGCGGATTATCTGCAGGGATATTATTTTTCCAGACCGGTTTCGGGAGAACAGCTGGAAGCAAACATGGTTTCGATGAGATAAGGGGCATTTATGGCAGACTACATCTCACAATTGCATGAAACGGGAATACTGATCGCTGCATTCCTTGTAGCGTTCTGCAGCCTGACCTATACGCTGTTCCAGAAGCGGACGACCAAGGTGCAGAACCGTCTCTTCGTGTGGCTTCTGCTGATCATCATGATGAACAGTGCCTGCGAAGTGTGTACGGTATTCCAGACACCCTATTGCAGAGAATATCTGTATGCCCGGGTATTGGTGGAAGTATCCATGTTCCTGTATTTCCTTATGCATACGATGCTCTGTCCTCTGATGTTCTTTTATGCACTGTTTGCCGGCGGTGTCATGATCCAGCGGCGTTCGCTCGGGAAGGGGTACCATCCGGTGTTCTTTATCCCGTTTGTTTTTTCGGAATTATTGGTGGTCATGAACCCGTTTACCGGATGGGTATGGTCCTTTTCCACAGACTATGAATATCATCGAAACGGCGGCATCTGGGTCATCTATGCGTGCGCCGGGATCTATTTTGTACTTGCGGCCGTGACGATGATCATGCGCCGGAAAGCGATCGGGAGAAACAAACGCTTTGCCCTGCTGATCTTCTTTATCGTCAATGTGATCGGGCTGCTGCTGCAGCTGGTGAATGGACAGCTGCATACGGAACTTTTTGTACAGGCTCTTGCGCTTAGCGGCGTCATGCTCACGATCGAGAACGAAGACGAACGGATGGATCTGTCGACCAAAGTCTATAACCGCGGAGCCCTGATGACGGATCTCAACACTTACCTGCGGCTGCGCAATCCGTTTTTTGTAATCTGTATCCGGATCACCAATTCCGACATGCTGCATCGTCTGCTCGGGGCGATCGATTCCGATCTGCTGCTGCAGAAAGTGGCAGAGTTTCTGAAGTCCATACATCCGGGATATTATATCTATCGACCGACCGTGGATACCTTCCTGTTGATCGTATTGGAACCGGATGCGCGCGTACACGATCTGGCAGAACAGATCCGGAAACGTTTTGACGAGAGCTTTATGTTCCAGGGGGCAGAACTGATGCTGCAATCCACACTGATGCTGGCGCGTATACCGGGAGCTTTTTCCACACCGGAAGATATCCTGCTTTTGTGCGACGGACCGCTGCCGGCCAGAAATGCCGGGCCGATTTTGGAAGGAAAAGACCTGAACTATCTGCTGCGCCGTGCCGAAGTCGAAAGTGCGCTTCACCGCGGGCTTTCCGAAGGCGGATTTGAAGTGTATTATCAGCCGATCTACCGTATGCAGGGCATGTCGATCTACTCGGCAGAGGCGTTGCTGCGTCTCAAGGACAGCCGGATTGGCAATATCATGCCCGATGAGTTTATTCCCATTGCCGAGCAGAATGGTCTGATCGACCGTCTGGGCGATTATGTTCTGGAAGAAGTATGCATATTCTTATCCAGCGGTATCCCCACCGAAATGGGTCTGGAATGCATCAGTGTCAATCTGTCGGTATTGCAGTGCCTGCAGCCGGATTTTGTAAAGCGTGTCATGGCGATCACCAAAAAATATGAGGTGAATTCGAGATATATAAATTTTGAAATCACAGAATCTGCAGCGGCAAGTGATTATGAGGTGCTCTCCGACGTGCTCCGGGAACTGAGGCGGTGCGGCTTCCTGTTCTCTCTGGATGATTACGGCATCGGCTACTCCAATGTGCGTTCCATATTCTCGCTGGATTTTGATGTGATCAAAATCGACAAATCCATTCTCTGGGAAGTGCAGAGTGAAAATGAAAAGGAAACAAATAATGGCCAGATCATCCTGGAAAATTCGGTGCGGATGCTGCGGGAAATGAAGCTGAAGATCCTGGTGGAAGGTGTGGAAACCGCAGATCATCTGGAACTGCTGGAGCAGCTGCAGGTGGATTATCTGCAGGGATTCTACTTTTCCAGACCGGTCAGCAAGAACGAACTTCTCGGTATTCTGCGCGTGACGGAGCTGACCCGCATGGAAGAGCAGAGAGCGCGTGCGGCCAGCGAAGCCAAATCCAGCTTTCTGGCCAATATGTCCCATGAGATCCGCACCCCGATCAATGCCGTGCTGGGGATGAATGAGATGATCCTGCGCGAGAGCAAAAACAAGCGCATTCTGGATTATGCGCACAATATCGAGGGGGCCGGGCGCACACTTGTGTCCCTGATCAATGATATCCTGGACTTTTCCAAGATCGAATCCGGCAGTATGGAGATCGTGGAAACGGAATACGACCTGAGTTCCGTGATCAATGATGTAGTCAATATGATCAATATCAAAGTCAGAGAAAAAGGGCTGGAGTTTAAGATCAAGGTGGATCCGGATCTGCCGGATGCCCTGTTTGGGGACGGTATGCGTTTCCGTCAGATCATGGTCAACATCCTGAACAATGCCGTGAAATATACCCCTCATGGCAGCATCACCCTGGAACTGACCGGCAGACTGCAGGAAAAAGACCGAGTATTGCTCAAAGCGGTGGTCACAGATACCGGCATCGGTATCAAAGAAGAAGATCTCGGCAAACTCTTCCGCAAATTCCAGCGTTTGGATATGACACAGAACAAGAGCATTGAAGGCAGCGGGCTGGGGCTGGCGATCACATACAACCTGCTGCAGATCATGCATGGGGAGATCGAGGCACGCTCAACCTACGGAAAGGGCTCTACCTTTACCGTGACACTGCCGCAGAAGATACAGCGCTTCGACGCGATCGGTGATTTCCACAGGCGCTATCAGATGAATGTGAAGGAACAGCAGGCGGCTTACCATGAGAGCTTCCGGGCGCCGGATGCGCGGATCCTCGTGGTGGACGACACGCCGGTCAATCATACCGTGCTGAAAGAGCTGCTGAAGAAGACGAAGATTCTTATTGACTGCGCCTATTCCGGCAAGGAATGCATCGAAATGGTACAGCATGAGAAGTACGATCTGATCTTTCTGGATTACCGGATGCCGGAGATGGACGGTATCGAAACACTGCACTTTATGAAAGCTCTCGAAAACTATCCGAACCGGATGACTCCGGTAGTGGCACTGACGGCCAATGCCGTGGCCGGTGCGCGTGAAAACTTCCTGCGGGAAGGATTTGACGATTATATGATCAAACCGGTGGAGAGCCAGCGGCTGGAAGAAATGCTGATCCATTATCTGCCGTCCGAGAAAGTGCATCTGGTATCACAGCAGGAGGAGGAAGAAGAGCAGGAATCTGTCCGGACAGACGACTGGATCAACCGGCTGGGGGATCTGGATACCGAAACGGCGCTCAAAAACTGCGGTTCCGAAGACGGCTACCGGAGTGTGCTCAAGATCTATTATGACGGTCTGGAAACCAAGGCCGAGGATATCCGGAAGTATTATGATGCGCAGGACTGGGAGAATTATACGATCCAGGTACATTCCCTGAAAAGCTCTTCCCGTGTGATCGGAGCAACTCAGCTCGGAGAAATGGCTGCGGAGCTGGAAAAAGCCGGAAACGAACACGATATCGAACGGATCGCGGAAAAAACAGCGCCAATGCTTGAGAAATTCCGTGCTCTGGGGCTTGTCCTGAGTGAGATTTTTGAGGCAGATGCCGGGGATGTCATTGAAAATGCGGCACATGCGAGTGAATATACCGTCGAAAAGGAAGAAATTTCGCCTTCGATGCTAAAAGATGCCTACGAAATGATGAAAGATTTTGCAAAATTGTACGATTATGATAATATGTTATACATACTGGATTCGCTGAAAGAATATAAACTGCCGCCCGAAGATGAAGAACGCGTCCGGGAAATCCGAAAGAAGACAGAGGAATTCAAATGGGAAATGATATTGGATTTACTGAAGAAGACCAGCTGCTGATGGGGCTTCTGAAGGAGATCGATGAAAAAGAAGAAAAAAAACAGGTCTATAATAAGGTGCTCCTGATCCGTAAGGAAGAAACCTTCCTGGTCAATACCATCAAGAATAACCTGGATAAGAACGGCTTTTTGTTTGTGGAAACCGCCATGAGCGTCCGGGAACTGAACGAAAAGAAGGATTCGGCCGAACTGATGCTTATGTATGTGGACGATACCATTGACGAAGCACGGGATGTTCTGGTTTTTGTAAAGGATCTGCTTCTGGAAGAAGGCAAGGAGCTGGTTCTCCTCGGGGATCGTAATGAAGTGGTCTCCGTCGAAAAAGTCATTCCGAAAGAACTGATCGCCGGTATATTTGAACGGCCTTTTGATATGCGTGCCATTATGGACCGCGTCGGAGATTTTCTGATCCAGCAGAGGATGCAGCAGAATAAGAAGATGATCCTGATCGTCGATGACGATCCGACCTATCTGAAACTGATCAAGGAATGGCTGAAAGACGACTATCGCGTCAGTATGGCCAATTCCGGTATGCAGGCGATCACCTGGCTTGCAAACAACTGTGCGGATCTGGTCCTCCTGGACTATGAGATGCCCACGATCAAGGGCTCCAAAGTGCTGGAAATGCTGCGCTCCGATGCGCAGATCGCCGACACTCCGGTCATGTTTCTGACCGGCAAGAGCGATAAGCAGAGCATCATCGATGTGCTTGCTCTGAAACCGGCCGGTTATCTGCTCAAGAGCATTGACCGGAAAACACTTTTGGAAACGCTGAATAAATTTTTTGTGGAACAGAGGTATAAAAAGTAGGCATTATGAATAAATTTCTGAATAAACTGGAACTCAAGTGGGGCAAGTATGCGATCGAGCGCCTGCCCATGTATATGTTGATCTTATATGCGATCGGCTTCGTCATGCAGATCGTGAACCCGAATATTATTGATGTGATTTCATTAAACCCGTATGCCATCCTGCACGGACAGGTATGGAGGCTGTTCAGCTGGCTGTTGATCCCGCCCAGAGTCCTTTCCGATCCGGGTTCGTTGTTTTTTGGCCTCATTGCTTTGTATTTTTATTATTCGATTGGCATGTCGCTGGAACGCACATGGGGAGCTTTCAATTTTAATTTATATATTTTTTCGGGCATTCTTTTTACCGTTTTGGGAGCCTTTATCATGTTTTGCTATATCGAACTGAGCGGAAACGGGCTGACCGCGGTCACAGATGCACGATTAACGGCACTCAACGGGGAACTGCCTGCGATCTACGGCGGCAGCTATGTCTATCTGTCTCTGGCCGCATTCTTTTCGACCTATTATATCAATATGTCGATCTTTTTGGCGTTTGCGGCGACTTATCCGGATATGCAGGTGCTGCTGATGTTCTTTATCCCGATCAAAGTGAAATTTCTCGGAGTGGTCTATCTGATCATCCTGATCGCTGAAGCAGCCCAGATGTGGCCGTATGGTCTGTTTGTGATCGGCGCATCACTTTTAAACTTTTTTATATTTTTTATCGCAAACCGGCATCGTACACTTGGCACGCCGCAGATGCGTGCGCGGCAGAAGCAGTTTCGCAGACATATGCGTGAAGCAACCGTACGGCAGAATGTGATCGCCAAGCACAAATGTGCGATCTGCGGACGGACCAGCGACGAATATCCGGATCTGGAATTCCGTTTCTGTTCCAAATGTGCCGGCAATTACGAATACTGCCAGGATCATCTGTACACACACAGGCATATCGAAAAGAATGGGTAAACACCTCATCAGTCAGCTTCCCCTCAAGCGGAGGCCAATAAAATACATTTTGGGAGAGAAGAATAAAAATGGCACAGCCTACGGAACAGGAATTTATACAGAAGATCAGTGAACTGAAGGAAACCGGGATCCTGCAGGGCGGATATCTTACGGAGGAGCAGATCGAGGAGGTCTTTCCGGCACTGACACAGGAGCAGCGAAGCCTGCTTCTGGATTATTTCAAAGAAAACAAGATCGGGATCGGGGAGGCACTTCCGGATTCCGAGATCTTAAACGAGGAGCAGCAGTCACATTTTCATATGTATCTGGAAGAGCTGGAAGAGATGGAGACCATCGACAATGACCTGCGCCGCGTATTGATCATGAATGCGTTAAACGGAGACCGTGACGCGAAGGAACGCCTCACCAATTCCTATCTGCGTACCGTCATCGATATCGCAAAGCTCTATACCGGACAGGGCGCGGATCTGCCGGATCTGGTCGGAGAAGGTAATGTAGCGCTGGCCATGGCGATCGCCGGACTGGACAGCATCGAAAAGCCGGAAGACTGCGATGAGATGGTGAGCCGCAGCATCATGAATGCGATGGAAGAACTGATCGGCGCAGAAAACGACCAGCTCGAAGCCCTGCAGGAGATGGTGGAGATCATCGGCAAAGTATTGAATATCGCAAAACCTCTGTCGGAGGAACTGCGCCGTAAAGTGACGATCACAGAACTGACACAGGAGAGTGAACTCACTGAAGAAGAGATCAAAGATGCGATCCGTTTTTCCGGCGACTTAAGAGAATATATCGCGGAGGAGTCATGAGCAGTCTTTACCAATACGGGGCACCGGATCAGGATTTTAAATACATTCTGCAGGACCTGTCCAAAACGATGATCGGTGCGCGCTTTACCTACAGCGAACTGATGGAACATGAACGCGTGCCGTTTAAATTTCAGACGATCATCGACCGCCTGATCATGCCGATCCTGAACGAAGATATGGAGATCGGCGCCCATATCCTGCAGCTGACCAAGGAAGATAAGAATTACCGGATCTATGAAAACCTTAAGGTAAAGATCCGGTACTATGCCCCGAAAAAGAGCGGCGGATTTGAATCGAAGACCGTAACGCTGGCCGAACTGGTCAAAGAAGCAGAACATTGGGATGAGCGTGCGGTCCTGCATGAGATCATCCTGTCCAATCTGGCGCTGATGTCGTTTAAAATGTGAGCAAGAAGAATATATATAACCGGAGGAACACTATGAACTTAGAAAATGTAAAAAGCTATCAACTGATCGAGCATCACTATTCCGAAGATCTGAAATCGGAAGCCTGGCTATTGGAGCACAAAAAAAGCGGTGCTCGAATCACGGTTCTGGAAAACGAAGATGAGAATAAAGTATTCTATATCGGTTTTCGCACACCACCGAAGGATTCGACCGGTGTCGCGCATATCCTGGAGCACAGTGTATTGTGCGGATCCGAAAAATACCCGTTGAAAGACCCGTTTGTCGAACTGGTAAAAGGATCCTTAAATACGTTCTTAAATGCAATGACTTATCCGGATAAAACGGTATATCCGGTGGCTTCCTGCAACGATCAGGATTTTAAAAACCTGATGAGCGTATATATGGATGCGGTGCTGCATCCGAACATTTATAAAGAAAAAAAGATCTTCCTGCAGGAAGGCTGGCATTACGAACTGGAAGATAAGGATGCAGACCTCAAGATCAACGGCGTCGTCTACAATGAAATGAAGGGTGCTTTTTCCGCTCCGGATGATGTGCTTGCCCGCGAAACCTTTAATTCCCTGTTCCCGGATACGGCATACGGGGTAGAGAGCGGCGGCGATCCCGATGTGATCCCGGAACTGACCTATGAAGATTTTCTTGCCTTCCACGGCAGGTATTATCATCCGTCCAATTCCTACCTCTACCTGTACGGCAATGCAGATATGGAAGAGCGCTTAAACTGGCTGGACGAAGCCTATCTGTCTGCGTACGACCGGATCGAGGTGGATTCCTTCCCGGGAGTACAGGAGAGCTTCTCGGCACGCAAACGGATCTATCGTCAGTATCCGATCACGGAGGACGAAAAAGAAGAGAACAATACCTATCTGACCTACAATTCCGTGGTGAGCAATGTACTTGACCGCAAGCTGTACCTGGCGTTCCAGATGGTGGATTATGCCCTGATCGCGGCAGACGGCACACCTCTGTGGAAAGCGCTGATGGAAGCCGGCATCGGCACGGAGATCTATTCCACGTTTGAAAACGGGATCTATCAGCCGTTCTACAGCATTGTGGCCAAGAATGCCAACAAGGAGGACGAAGAAGAATTTGTTCGCATTATCGAAGAAGTCTGCCGCAAGGTTGTAAAAGAAGGCTTCGATAAGAATGCTCTGCTGGCCTGCTTGAATTCCCTGGAATTCCGCTTCCGGGAAGGGGATACCGGCACCTATCCGAAGGGACTGCTCTACGGTCTTAAGGCTCTGGACAGCTGGCTGTACGACAAGGATGCACCGTTCATTCATCTGGAGGAGCTGGATACCTTCGCTGAACTGCGCAAAGAGATCGATACCGGCTATTTTGAAAACCTGGTACAGAAATATATCCTGGACAACAACCACAAGAGTGTCCTGATCCTCTCTCCGAAGAAGGGACTGACATCGCAAAAGGACAAGGCACTGGCGGACAAACTGGCTGCACGAAAGGCGACGATGAGCGATGCCGAACTGGAGCAGATGATCCGCGCTACCGCAGAACTCAAAGAATATCAGGGTACACCGGATCCGAAGGAGGCCTATGAATGTCTCCCTACCCTGAAACTCTCGGATATCAAAAAAGAGGCAGAGCCGCTGACCACGGAAGAGACCGAAGTGGACGGCATCTTTACGCTCTTCCATGAGATCGAGACCAACGGCATCCTGTATTTCAATATGCTCTTTGATTTGAAGGATGTGCCGGTACGTCTGTATCCGTATCTGGGACTTTTGCAGGGCGTGCTGCGCTGTGTGGATACGGAACATTACAGCTACGAACAGCTGGGCTACGAGATCGACAAGCAGCTGGGCAACCTGTCAGCGAGCGTGTTGACGGCCGTACCGGGACGCAAGGTAGAGAATTATACCCAGTATTTCAATGTGTCCATGAGCGCACTGCAATCACAGGCTGCTAAGGGACTCGAACTGATCCGTGAGATCCTGCATACCTCCAGGATTACGGATACCAAGCGTTTACGCGAGATCGTCATGGAAGGCCGTTCTCGTATGCAGGGCTTTATGATGTCCGCCGGTCATACGGTGGCAGCTTCCCATGCTCTGTCCTACACCTCGGAATTTGATCTGGCCAAGGAGATCATCACCGGTATGCAGTTCTATTATTTCCTGGCGGATCTGGAAGAGCACTTCGATGAGAAGAAAGATGAAGTAGCTGCACATCTGGAAGAAGTGTCCAAATGGATCTTCCGGAAAGACCGCCTGATGCTGGATGTGATCGGTACCAAAAAGGAACTGGATGCACTGCGCGGCCATATCACACCGATCCTGGAAGGCTTTTCCGGGGAGGCACTGACAGAGGAACGCGGCAGTCTTACGGTTTCCAAAAAGAACGAAGCCTTCACCAATTCCGCACAGGTACAGTATGTATGCCGTGCCGGAAATTATGCAAAACATGGTCTGGAGTATAACGGGGCTTTGAATGTCTTAAAGACGATCCTCGGATATCAGTATCTGTGGACGGAAGTCCGTGTCAAGGGCGGTGCCTACGGCTGTATGAGCAGTTTCCAGCCTTACGGAGACGCATACTTTGTATCCTACCGTGATCCGAATCTGGAGAATACGCTGGACATCTTTGAGAAAGCAGCCGATTATATCCGCAGCTTTGAGGCAGACGAAAAAGAGATGACCAAATATATCATCGGCACCGTGAGCAACCTGGATATCCCTCTGACACCGCGGATCCGCGGGATCCGATCCCGTACGGCCTATCTGGAAGGTACGACCTACGAGATGCTGCAGAAAGCCAGAGACCAGGTGCTGGGGGCAAAAGCGGAAGACATCCGTGCACTGGCTGCTTATATCGATGCCTTTATGTCGGATGAGAATGTCTGCGTCGTCGGTAACGAAGACCGGTTAAAGGCAGCGAAGGAACACTTTATGGAAGTAAAACCGCTGTTTTCATAAGATAAAAAAGGAAACCAACAAAAATCATGGAACAAAATGAGAAAAAATCCGGATTTGCCGCATTGATCGGACGGCCGAACGTCGGCAAATCCACGTTGATGAACCGGCTCATCGGGCAGAAAGTGGCGATCACCTCTCCCAGGCCACAGACGACGCGCAACCGTATTCAGACCGTTTATACCGACGAACGCGGACAGATCGTATTTGTGGATACGCCGGGGATCCACAAAGCCAAAAACCGGCTGGGCGACTATATGCTCTCCGTAGCAAAAAAATCCTTAAAGGATGCGGATGTAGTACTCTGGCTGGTGGAACCCAAATCCAATATCCCGACCGGAGATATGGAGATCGCCAAACAGTTAAAACAGCTGAAAAATCCGGTTTTTCTGATCATCAACAAAGTGGATATCGTTGCAAAACCGGAAATCCTGACTGTGATCGATACCTATAAGGCTTTGTGTGATTTTGCCGAGATCATCCCGTTGTCGGCCCTGAAGGGGGATAATACGGATGACCTGCTCAATACGATCTATCAGTATCTGCCGGAAGGCCCATATTATTTTGATGAGGATGAAGTGACCGACCAGCCAATGCGCGCGATCTGCGCCGAACTGATACGGGAAAAAGCCCTGCGTCTTCTGGATAAAGAGATCCCGCACGGTGTGGCGGTTTTGATCGACCGTATGGAATATCGTAAAAACGCGAAAGGCGGTATCTATGATATCGATGCCACGATCGTCTGTGAACGAGCTTCCCACAAAGGGATCATCATCGGCAAAGGCGGCAGTATGCTCAAGCAGATCGGCTCGCAGGCGCGTCCTGAGATGGAAAGGATGCTGGAGTGTGCCGTAAATCTGCAGCTTTGGGTCAAGGTAAAAGACAACTGGCGCGACAGCGATTCCCTGATTGCCAATTTCGGCTACCGGAAAGACGAGGACTGATCGGCGATGCAGGAAGTATTGCATACCGACGGCATGGTACTGCATGTTGCTCCGGCGAACGATTATGACAAGCGTGTCGTCATCCTCACGAAAGAATGCGGCAAGATCACCGCATTTGCCAAGGGAGCACGCCGGCAGACCAACCGTCTGATGGCACCGACGGATCTTTTTGTTTTTGGTGACTTCAAATTGTTCCCGGGGCGGAATGCATATTCCCTGATGGATGTGAACGTCAAGAATTACTTCACGGAGCTGCGGGAGGATTTTCAGGCAGTGCTTTATGGGATGTATTTTCTCGAAGTGATGGAGTACTGCACCCGGGAAAATAACGATGAACGGGAGATGCTCGCACTTCTGTACCAGGCCTGCCGTGCTGTCATTCATCCGTCCTATGAAAAGCTTCTGGTGCGTGCGGTTTTTGAGCTGAAGTGCATCATGCTGCAGGGCGTTTTTCACAGAGACAGTTATCGTGACGGTTATCTGGATACGACCTGCTACGTGCTGGATTTTCTTCTGTCCACACCGCCGGAAAAAGTGTTTTCATTCTCCGTGCGTGAGGAAGTGATCCGGGAGCTGACGGAGATCGCGGAAAAAGAGAAAAAACTGACGATGAACGGACATCTGTTTAAAAGCGAAGAAATGCTGAAAGTATTATAGGTTTTCCGACTTCTTTTCGTTGTTTTTTTGCACAAGTTTTTATTGAAAAAATAGGTAGATATGCTAGAATAATAAATTGTATAAACAGGAAAAGAAGGAAAGTAAGTGCAATAAGCACCGGAAAGAAGACGAAAATGATACTTTCGCGGAGAACGGGCACAGTAATCTGCCTGATACTGTGCGTGATGCTGACTTTGTCAGGCTGCGCAGAATACGATGAAGCAACAAACAGTAAGAACAGCATAGTGATACATGCGGATCAGAGTCTGGATGCCACGATGCTTCGTACGTTTGATCAGGCTTATTATAACGAAAATGAGCTTGTATCCATGGTAGAAGAAGAGCTGACCAAATATAACGGGGAGCATGGAGCGGATGCCATCTCCTTAAAATCCCACAGCCAGTCGGGACAGCAGGTTACCCTGACACTGCATTTTCACAACTGGCAGGATTATAACAACTATATGCTCGACCGCATCTACGTCGGCAACGTACAGGGCGCCTATGATGAGCGTTACGATTTTAACCAGGCGCTGTCACGGGCATCCAAAAAGGAATCTACGATCGGAAAAAATGATCTGATGAATATGGCGGATCAAAAGATCGTCGTTTTTGAAGGGGATCACTGCATCGAAGTACCGGAAAAGATAAGGTACTATACACAGGGTATGAAACTGACCGGTGCCAAAAGCGCAGAGTCCGTACAGGAAGGAATCTATTTTATTATTTATTAATAAGGAGTATCAACTATGGAAAAGACATTGGACAAGATCAAAAATCTCTGCAAAGGACGCGGTTTTATCTATCCGGGATCCGAGATCTACGGAGGCCTGGCGAATACCTGGGATTACGGCAACCTCGGTGTAGAGCTGAAGAATAATGTAAAGAAAGCATGGTGGCAGAAGTTCGTACAGGAGAATCCGTACAATGTCGGTGTGGACTGTGCGATCCTGATGAATCCCCAGACCTGGGTTGCTTCCGGGCATCTTGGAAGCTTTTCCGATCCGCTGATGGACTGTAAGGAATGCCATGAGCGTTTTCGTGCCGACAAAGTGATCGAAGACTGGGCACACGAGAATAATGTAACACTGGAGAGCAGCGTAGACGGCTGGAGCGGGGAAAAGATGATGGATTTCATCAAGGAAAAGAGCATTCCCTGTCCTTCCTGCGGCAAACACAATTTTACCGATATCCGTCAGTTCAACCTGATGTTCAAGACGTTTCAGGGCGTGACCGAAGATGCATCGTCTACCGTATATCTTCGCCCGGAAACCGCACAGGGTATCTTCGTAAACTTCAAGAATGTGGCACGTACCTCCCGCAAGAAGATCCCGTTTGGTATCGGTCAGATCGGTAAATCCTTCCGAAATGAGATCACGCCGGGTAACTTTACATTCCGTACCCGTGAATTTGAGCAGATGGAACTGGAGTTTTTCTGCGAACCGGGAACGGATCTGGAGTGGTATGAGTACTGGAAAAAATTCTGCAAGGATTGGCTGCTGTCTCTTGGCATGAAGGAAGAGGAACTGCGATTCCGTGAGCATGATCCGGAGGAACTGGCCTTCTATTCCAAGGGTACCCAGGATATCGAATATCTTTTCCCGACCATCGGCTGGGGAGAACTGTGGGGTATCGCAGACCGTACCGATTACGACCTGACACAGCATCAGAACGTATCCAAGCAGGATATGACCTATTTTGACGAGAATAAGAATGAGAAATATATCCCGTACGTTATTGAACCGTCACTTGGCGCAGACCGTATGGTGCTGGCTTTCCTTTGTGCTGCTTACGATGAAGAAAATCTGGGCACCGAGGAAGCTCCGGATATCCGTGTGGTGATGCATTTCCATCCGGCAATCGCTCCGGTGAAGATTGGCGTGCTGCCACTGTCTAAGAAACTGAACGAAGGCGCAGAGAAGATCTTTGCACAGTTGTCCAAGAAGTATAACTGTGAATTTGATGACCGTGGTGCGATCGGAAAACGTTACCGCCGTCAGGACGAAATCGGTACTCCTTTCTGTGTTACCTATGATTTCGATTCCGAAGAAGACCACAAGGTAACCGTACGTTTCCGTGATTCCATGGAACAGGAACGAGTAGCGATCGATGAACTGGAAGCATTCTTTGCGGATAAGTTTACTTTTTGATCATTCACGTTAACAGAACTTTTGACATCCAAAAGATAATCAGGAGGATACGAACATGACCATTACCAAAGAGAAAAACGGAACCGCACTTACCATCTTTCTTTCCGGAAGACTGGATACCACAACCGCTCCCGAGCTGGAGAGTGAGATCCGGCAATGTCTGGAAGGTATCAAGGAACTGACTTTTCACTTCGGCAATCTGGAATATATCTCCAGTGCCGGCCTGCGCGTGATCATGGCGGCGCAGAAGATCATGTCCAAGCAGGGCAGCATGATAGTGACCAATGCTTCGGAAGAAGTCAAGGAGATCTTTGAAGTGACCGGTTTTTCTTCGATCATCGACATTAAATAAACGAACGGGATCCTTTCAGGATATCTCGATCAGGAGGCTGGTACATGCAGACAGATAAAATAATGGTATACAGTAACGGCACCGGTATGGAAGCGGCGCTTAAAGAAACGGAGCGTTTTGCAAAATATCAGGAACTGGACCGTAAGAGTGCTATGCGCCTGCGTCTGCTCGCCGAAGAGACGCTTGGTATGGTAAAAGCGATCACCGGGGCATTCAATGCAAAATTCTGGCTGGAAAAAGAAAGCGGAGAATGCCGCATTCATCTGGAAGCCGATACTTATATGGACGATGAAAAGGAACGGGAGCTCATCGCAATATCCACATCGGGAAAAAATGAAGCGAACAAGGGCTTTATGGGCATGATCAAAAATCTGTTCCTGTCCGCTTATAAAGGGCTGGATGAGGCAAATCAGACGCATCTGGATTTCGGCGGCAGCACCGTAATGTTCGGAACGCTCGGTATGCGTGAGGTGGACGCACTGTCCAATATGAATTTCGAATGGTCCTATCTGCAATACAAAGAAGGACTGGAAGAAAACAAAGCGGAAAATGAAGCCGCGGGCGAAGCCTGGGATGAACTGGAAAAATCCATTGTCGGTAATATTGCCGACGATGTAAGAGTTTCGGTGAGAGGCGATGTAGTGGAACTGGTGATCGCAAAAACTTTTTGACCGGTATAGTCAGCAATATCCGGAGGAATGTTGCGGATGAGTGAGTTAAACATAGAAGCAACAGTTGAAAATCTTGATGACGTAATGGCGTTCGTCACCTCTTTTTTGGAAGAGCTCGATTGCCCGGGCAAGTTACAGATGACGATCGAGATCGCGGTTGAAGAGATTTTTGTAAATGTTGCACATTATGCTTATACACCCGAAACCGGTATGGTCCGGATCGAATGCAGAAAACTGAATAACGATACGGAGATCGAGATCTCTTTTGAAGATGAAGGGATTCCTTTTGATCCTTTGGCAAAGGCAGATCCGGATACCACACTTTCAGCGGAAGATCGCCCGATCGGTGGTCTTGGCATCTATATGGTGAAGAAGAGTATGGATGATGTTCATTATGAACACAAAGACGGAAAAAATGTTTTCACCATGCGAAAAAAATGTCATTGATGCAGATTTCTGCAAAAAAAATGCATAATTTTTTTGTATATTGCTTGACATAATATACAAAGGATGCTATTATTGCAAGGTATGCCGCATGGCGAGGTATAAGTATGACGATGTCATCACCACAGGCCAGCGAGATTTGTGATAAGGAGGTGCAGACCATGTACGCAATTATTGCAACAGGTGGAAAGCAGTATAAGGTTTCTGAAGGCGATATCATCAAGGTTGAGAAGATCGCAGGCGAAGCCGGAGATACTGTAACTTTTGACCAGGTAGTACTTGTTTCCGATGGTTCCGTAAAGGTTGGCGCAGATGCTGCTAAGGCAAGCGTATCCGCTACCGTTATGAAGCAGGGCCGTGACCGCAAGGTTATCGTTTACAAGTATAAGCCGAAGAGCGGTTACCACAAGAAGAACGGTCATCGTCAGGCTTACACACAGGTTAAGATCGATAAGATCAAAGCTTAATGATTAAAGTAAAGATCAGAAAAGATGAAGATCGATACGTTGGGTTTACCTGCGAAGGGCATGCGGGATATGCGGAATACGGCAGTGATATAGTCTGTTCTGCAGTTTCGATGCTGGTGATCAATACCGTAAACTCGATCGATGCATTAACAGACTGTTGCTTAAAGGCAACAGATGAAGAAAAGAGTGGAAAGATCCAAGTGATTTTTCCGGAAGGTACGGATGAAAAAGCCGGACTTTTAATGGATGCAATGGTATTGGGGCTTCAAAGTGTTGAAGAACAATACGGTCGGTCTCACATCAGAGTTGAACAGGTGATTTGATACGAAGAGTGAGGTGAGAAAGATGTTAAGATTAAACCTTCAGTTCTTTGCGCATAAGAAGGGTGTAGGTTCCACGAAGAACGGTCGTGATTCCGAATCCAAGAGATTAGGGGCAAAGCGCGCGGACGGTCAGTTCGTGAAGGCAGGCAACATTCTCTACAGACAGCGCGGCACCAAGATCCATCCGGGTCTGAATGTAGGTCGTGGCGGAGATGATACCTTGTTTGCTATGGCAGATGGCGTATTACGTTTTGAGCGTCTTGGCCGTGATAAGAAGCAGGCTTGTGTTTATCCGGTAGAGCAGTAAGAATGTTTTTTTATCGAGCCCCGGGTCTTATTGACCTTGGGGCTCGATTTGTTTTATGAAGGAGTGGTTTGTATGTTTGCGGACAGAGCGAAAATCATACTGATCAGCGGTAAAGGCGGAGACGGTCATGTATCGTTCCGCAGGGAAAAATATGTTCCGGACGGTGGCCCGGACGGTGGTGACGGTGGCCGCGGAGGTGATGTGATCCTTCGAGTGGATGAAGGAATGAACACTCTGATCGATTACCGCCATAAACGTAAATTTGCCGCCGGAAACGGGCAGGAAGGCGGCAAACGCAACTGTCGTGGAAAAGACGGGGAAGACATCATTCTGCGCGTTCCCAGAGGCACGCTGGTCAAAGACGCTGAGAGCGGCAAAGTGATCGTAGATATGTCCGGAAACTGTACTGAATATAAGATCCTAAGCGGCGGAAAAGGCGGGCTTGGCAACCAGCATTTTGCTACGTCTACGATGCAGGCTCCCAAATATGCACAGCCCGGTCAGCCGGCTAAGGAAGCCGAAGTTCAGCTGGAACTGAAACTCATCGCAGATGTCGGCCTGATCGGTTATCCGAGCGTCGGTAAATCGACTTTTCTGAAAGCCGTTACCAATGCCCGACCGGAGATTGCGGATTACCATTTTACTACTTTATCACCGAATCTTGGTGTAGTGGATATGGGGGACGGTAACAGCTTTGTCATAGCGGATATTCCCGGCTTGATCGAAGGAGCCGCCGAAGGAAACGGGCTGGGGCACGAATTTTTGCGTCACATTGAACGTAACAAGCTTTTGATCCACGTACTGGATGCAGCGTCCGTAGAGGGTCGTGATCCGCTTGCGGACTTTGCCATGATCAATGCGGAGCTCGCAAAGTATGGCGATGATGTAGCGTCGATCCCGCAGATCGTAGCAGCCAACAAAGCAGATATCATTCCTGAAGAGCCGGAAGCGATCGATGTAGATGAAGCCGGAGAATTGATCTATGCTGAGCATCCGATGGAACGCATACGCAAAGCAATGGCTGAGAAAGGAATTCCCGTCTTTGAGGTGAGTGCGGCGACCGGTCAGGGGATGCAGGAGCTGATCCGGTATGTATTCCAGCGTTTGCAGGAGATGCCGAAAGATACCACGATCTTTGCATCCGAGTACGATCCGGATACAGCGATGCAGTTTGCGAAGGAACCGTTTACCGTACGCTATGATGCAGAAGAGAATGAATATGTTCTGGAAGGGCCGCGCATCGAGAAAATGCTGGGCTATACCAACCTCGAATCCGAACGTGGATTTGTATTCTTCCAGAATTTCCTGAAAGATACCGGTATACTGGAACAATTGGAGGATCTTGGTATACATGATGGAGATACGGTGCGCATGTACGGTTTCTCGTTTGACTATTATAAATAAAGCGTTTCGGTATATATATACAGTCAATAGTTTATTGTCAGCGGGCAATATATGGATATGTTTGAAAGGATGGACCTATGCAGTTAACAAGTAAACAAAGAGCGCACTTAAAAAGTCTGGCTGCGAATGAACCGGCATTGTTTCAGCTCGGCAAATCCAATCTGACACCGGAGATCTGTGAAGCGGTAAGCGAGGCATTTAACAATCGTGAGATCGTAAAGATCTCCATACTGAAAGGGGCTTCCGAGGATCCGATGACTATGGCCGTGGCACTTGCAGACCGGACCAGATCTACGCTGGTGCAGTTGATCGGACGCAAGATCGTTCTGTACAAGCCGTTTAAGGATAATCCGAAGATCGTTTTACCGAAGGCTTAAGGAGCGGGTACCGATGGATGTTTTGAGCGAAAAATATACAGAAGAAGAGATCCTGAAGAAACTTCGTAAAAAACTGGATGAGCGTCGTTATATCCATAGTATCGGAGTGGCACATACCGCAGTTTCCCTCATGATGGCACACGGACATGCGCAAGTCGCGGAGGACAAGGGCTTAAATGAAATCTGCCTGGCTTACACCGCGGGGCTTTTGCATGATTGTGCGAAATGCTTAGAAGATGAGGAACGGGATCGTCTGTGCGAAAAGTACCATGTAGAACTGACACAGATGGAAAAAGACCATTCGTTTCTGATCCACGCCAAACTGGGAGCAGTATTGGCAAAAGAAAAATACGGAGTTACCGATCCTCAGATCTTAAGCGCAATCCGATATCATACCACCGGTTATCCGAATATGACACTTCTGGAAGCATGTGTATTTGCGGCCGATTTCATCGAGCCGAACCGCAAGATGCTGGATTGCCTGCCGGAAATACGAACAGTGATTTACCGGGATCTGCCCAAGGCAATCTATTTGATCCTGAAGCAGACTCTTGTACATCTCGAACATCGAAATCAGCCGGTCGACGAAAACTCACTGAAAGCGATCGAGTTTTATAAACAGTTTGCTTAAGAACGATTCCAGCAGAAGAATTTACATAAATATTTTATGTTACCATAATGTACGGAGGATAATTTCATGGGCGCAAGAGAAATGGCAAAGATCGCCATAGCGGCGATGGAGGAAAAGAAAGCAGAAGATATCCGCGTGATCGATATTGAGGAAGTCTCATCGATCGCTGATTTCTTTATCATAGCAAACGGTAACAATCCGAGCCAGGTGCATGCGATCGCGGATTTTGTAGAAGAGAAACTTGGCCGTGCCGGAGTAAACCCGAAACAGGTAGAAGGCTATCGCAATGCCAACTGGGTTTTGATGGATTACGGTGATGTGATCATCCATATCTTTGACCGGGAAAACCGTCTGTTCTATGATCTGGAGCGTATCTGGAAAGATGGTAAGAAGATCGATAAAGAAGCGTTATGATCTGAAAATTGATTTTTCATTCTCAGGATAGTCGGCAAAAAAACATCGAAATAAAAAACAGTGAAATAAAAACAGCAGTAACCGTTCCATGTTAACTGCTGTTTTTGTTTTACCTTATCATGTGCAATATCTGTTTTAATGATATAAACGGAACACACCGAATACTTTGCCAAGGATCGTACATTCCTTTACAATGATCGGCTCCATGGTATCGTTTTCGGGCTGGAGACGGATGTGATCCTTTTCTTTGTAAAAGGTCTTGACCGTAGCAGAATCATCGATCAAAGCAACTACAATATCTCCGTTATGCGCCGAATTGCAGCTCTGTACGAAGATGCTGTCTCCGGAATGGATACCGGCATTGATCATACTGTCTCCCTTTACTTTCAGTACAAAGGTTTCCGAATTCGGAACATACTCCACAGGAAGAGGAAAATACCCGCTGATATTCTCTTCCGCGAGGATCGGCTGACCTGCAGCGACCTGACCGACAATGGGAATGCTGGTCATTTCCTGACGTACCATCTGGAATCCTTCGTCGATGATCTCGATCGCACGGGGCTTGGTCGGGTCCCTGCGGATCAGACCGTTTCTCTCCAAAGTGGAAAGATGCGCATGTACGGACGATGTCGACTTCAGATTGACTGCTTCACAGATATCGCGAACCGTGGGCGGATATCCTTTTTTGATCGTTTCCTCTTTGATATAATCCAGGATCTCCTGCTGCTTGGCAGATAGTTTTTTCTCCTTTTTTTCAGCCATATTGCTTCTCCTCCATATATGATTTGGCAACTGCATTCATCAAAAACATTATACCACATATTTTTTTAAAAGCAAACATATTTTCGAAACAAATTTTCGAAACATTCGTTCGAAAAAGTATTGACAAACATTTGTTCCTGTTGTAATATTCTTTCATAAACAAGTGTTCGGTATGTATGTTCGAGATAAATGAATAGCATAAAAATTATCAGAAAGGGATAGGGGAAAAGAAATGAGAGCATATTCCGCTGCGGCATCTTATCACAGGACCTCAAAATATAGTCTTCCGGATCGGATCATGATCAGTATGAACAGGAGAGTAAGAATGTTTCGAAAAAAACTGCAGTACCGCTGGTTTCGCACATTGATCGTACAATGGTTTCTGGCCGGGATTGCTGCACTGGTAATTTCCCTGTTTTTCTTTGGGATGCTCTTTACCGAAAAGGTCAATGCTGAAGAGGACAGCGCAGTATATTATAAGTATTATCAAAACATTGTGATTCAGAGAAACGATACGCTTTGGAAGTATGCAGAAGAATACAGAGCACCCGGACAGGATGCACGAAGCTACATTCAGGAAGTTGTATTTATCAATCAGCTGGAAGGAAAAGGGCTTGTCGCCGGAAAAAGCATAACCTTACCATATTATTCTATGGATTACATATGCACGAGATAATATGAGATTTACCAGAAAATACTTTTTAAACGAGATGGTTACTTTTTTTACAAGCTTATTCGCTGCGTAATTTTACAAATTTCGCCGCTTTCCGTTTCTGCTCATCATCAATGGAAGCGTAGTGTTTCCGGGTTGTATTGACATCTTTGTGCCCAAGGACCGTAGCAACGAGATAAATATCATTGCTTTCACGATACAAGGTAGTGCCATAAGTGCTGCGAAGTTTATGCGGTGTGATCTTCTTTAACGTTGTTACCTGAGATGCATATTTCTTTACCAGATTTTCGACTGCACGTACCGTGATCCGGCGGTTCTGGATGGAAAGAAAGAGTGCCGATTCGTGACCGGGCAGAGTCATGATCTCCCTTCTTTTTGAAAGATACTGACGAAGAGTATCCTCTACCTCTTCGCCGAAGTATACTCTGGCTTCATTACCGCCTTTTCGGATGATACGGATCGCTCCGTTATCAAAATCTACATCTTCGATATTTAATCCCACACACTCCGATACACGGATGCCGGTCCCGAGCAGCAGTGTGAGCAGACAAAGGTCGCGGACAACCGTACGGTCATGAAAATGACGCTGCTGTTTGCTTTCCTGGTCAGAGCCGTTTTCAACGATATCCAGAAGCTTTGCGACCTCATCCGGATCCAGTCGGATAATATTCTTTTCATGGATCTTCGGAGTATGAATGATCGCTGCAGGATTAGTCTTGATCAGCTCCGATTCAAAGAAATAGTTGAACAATGATTTGACTGCGGAAAGCTTTCTGGCTTTTCCCCGCTCATCATTGGTATGTTCTACGCCATCCGTACCGGTATAATACGAGAGATGGTCCATGAAGTTTTCCAGGTCCAGCTTGCCGATCCGGTCTAACGCATCCAGACGGATATCCGAGATCGTATCATAATGCGGTTCCAGAACATTTTCGTTCATGTAATGAAAAAAGATCTGCAGATCATAAGCGTAGGCCACCATAGTGCGAGGGGATACGCGATCGGCTATACCACGAAAAAAAACAGTGCAAAAAGAGGGAAGCTCTTTCTCCATTTGACGTAGTTTTTCGATATTGGCTCGTTTCAGTTTTTCGTGATAATTCAGTTCTGCCATAGTTAAAGATTTGTAAATCCGTTTACTTTATTTTTTCTTTTTCTTTGCGGAAGCGTGGGAGGCGGAAGTGCCGTCGTCCTCTTTTTCCAGAAGTACCTGCGCTTCCAGTTCTTTGTTTTCGTCAACTGTACGTTTTGCCAGAGCTTTAAAAGCCTCCCGGCTCAGGATACGTTTGACTTTCGATTTCGGGAGCTTGACAAATTGGTCATTCTCATCAATAAAATCAACGTGAACATATTTTTTGGTATCCAGGGTGAGATTTTTCTCCACCAGTTTTGCATTGATATAGGAGCTGATACCCGTATAGATCACGGCAAAGATCGGCACACCGATCACCATGCCGGCAAAGTTGAACAGACCTCCGAAGATGGTAATAGCGATGATGACCCACAGACTGGAAAGCCCGGTAGACTGCCCCAGGATCTTAGGCCCCAGAACATTGCCGTCAAACTGCTGCAGCAGGATGATCATAATGATAAAGTAGATACATTGTCTAGGATCGACCATCAGGATCAGAATGGCGGAGGGAACTGCACCGATAAACGGGCCGAAATAGGGGATGATATTGGTAATACCTACCACCACACTAATGAGCAGAGCATAAGGTGTCCCGATAATCTTGGTCAGTATAAAGCATAAGATACCGATAATAATAGAATCCACGATCTTGCCGCCAAAAAAGTTCAAAAATGTCTTGTGTGTGAACCTGACATTGTGGATAAAGGAGTTTGCCCGATCCTTGGTCATCAGGGCGTAGATCACCTTTTTGCACTGACCGATCAACAATTCTTTGCTGTTGATCAGATAGATGGAAACCATGATGCCGACAAAGGTATTCAACAGCAGTTTCAGCACGGAAACGCCGCCGGAGATCACGCCTTTTACCACGCCGCCGGTCGTGGAAAGGATGGCGGTTGTATCTTCACCGTCTGTTTGCGACAGCCGGTTCATGATCAGTTCTTCGATACCGTTAGTCGAAGCGTTAAGAATATCGTTCACATTATCCTTCAGTTTGGGAAACCGTACCAGCAATCCGTCCAGCCACTCTTCAAAATTGGCGATATAATCCGGGAAACGGCTGATGATGCTCTGGATGCTGTTTACCAGTTCCGGGATCAGCAGATTGAAAAATCCGAACAATGCTACAAATACAAGAATATAGGTCAGAAGGATGGTTAATGCACGAATCCGGCGTTTCACCTTTCCTCTGGCTTCACCGACAGCACCGAAATATAACCACTTATCCGGCAGGCGATAGATATGCGTTTCCATAAAATTAATAATGGGAGAGAGCAGGTATGCAAAGATCAGCCCCATAAAGATCGGTGTAAGGATCTTGGTAACCGTATTAAAGATCCCGGCAATGACATTAAAGTGGTTGACAACGTAAAAAAACAGGATGATCGCGCAACCCGTAACAAATGCGGTCAGTCCCTGCGTCAGATGCTTATGTTCATCATTAAAATTCATGTTTTTGAACCCCTTTTGGAATAATTTTCCGATATTTTTAATATACCATAGATTTACATAATTGAAAAGCGTATATTGTTGACAATTTCCCTTGTAATGGGCTATAATTCTAATGTTTTGCTGTATCATAAGGTTTACGCATAATCCAACAGGAACAGGACCTGAATTTGAAATGAACAACGATTTATTGGCATTACAGTATAAAAATATGGGACTGGACGACGAAACGATCGGGTTCGGCTTCGAAGTACGCCATTCTCTGAAAGAACGCTTTGCGCAGATCGATGCCATGGCAGAGGTGAACCAGTTAAAAGTCCTGCATGCAATGCAGAAACACCAGGTGAGTGAAGCATGTCTTTTGGGAACGACCGGTTACGGTTATAATGATCTGGGACGTGATACGCTGGAGGCAGTATATGCCGATATTTTCAAGGCAGAAGATGCTCTGGTACGTCCGCAGATCACCTGCGGCACCCATGCACTGGCATTGGCGCTGATGAGCAATCTGCGTCCGGGGGACGAGCTCTTAAGTCCGGTCGGCAAGCCTTACGATACCCTCGAGGAAGTGATCGGTATCCGAGATAAAGGAAACGGCCACAGCAGCGGTTCCCTGAAAGAATACGGTATCACATATCGTCAGGTAGATCTGTCGCCGGACGGTGCTTTTGATTTCGACGGGATTCGAGATGCTATTAATGAAAGAACGCATATGGTAACGATCCAGAGATCCAAAGGATATCAGACAAGACCGACTTTGTCTGTGGAGCGTATCGGCGAACTGATCCGTTTTATCCGCGGGATCAAGCCGGAGGTTGTGATCCTGGTCGATAACTGCTACGGCGAATTTGTCGAAGCCATCGAACCGACGGAAGTCGGGGCAGATCTGGTTGCCGGATCTCTCATCAAAAATCCCGGTGGCGGTCTGTGTCCCATTGGTGGTTATCTGGTCGGCAAAAAAGAATGCGTGGAGAATGCTGCTTACCGGCTGACATCCCCGGGGCTCGGAAAGGAAGTGGGGGCATCCCTCGGGATCCTTCCGGCGTTTTATCAGGGATTATTCCTGGCACCGACGGTAACGGCATCTGCGTTAAAAACATCGATCTTTGCAGCGAACCTGTATGAAAAACTGGGCTATTTCGTTTTGCCGAATGCAACGGAACCCAGATACGATATCATACAGGCGATCACATTAAATACCCCGGAAGCCTTGTGCGCGTTCTGTGAAGCTGTCCAGGCCGCTGCCCCCGTGGACAGCCATGTGACCCCGGAGCCATGGGATATGCCTGGCTATGACGATCAGGTCATCATGGCGGCCGGTGCTTTTGTTTCCGGCTCTTCCATCGAATTGAGCGCAGACGGACCTTTGAAGCCGCCGTATAATGTGTATTTTCAGGGCGGACTGACGTGGCCGCACGGTGCCTATGGTATGCTCAAGACCGTGCAATATCTGAAAGACCGCGGGATCATAAAGCTCTGATCCTGTCCAAAAAGGAGATTATAAATATGTCAAAACTGATCACTGTCAATAGGAACCGCAAACCGATCTACGATATCATGATCGAAAATGATTTTTCGCAGCTTGCGGAAAAATTAAAAAGCCTTGGCTACGAAGGCGTGAAAGCAACGATCGTAACAGATAAACTGGTAGGGCCGATCTATGCCGATGCGATCAAAGATGCGGTCAAAGACATATTCAGCGATGTTTTTGTTTATGCCTTCGACGCCGGAGAGCAGAACAAAAATATGGATACCGTACAGGCGATTCTGGCGGATATGGTGGAAAATAAGATGAACCGTCACGACCTGGTGATCGCACTGGGTGGTGGTGTAGTAGGAGATGTGGCAGGTTTCTGCGCATCGATCTTTATGCGCGGTATCGACGTGATCCAGATCCCGACTTCCCTGCTGGCGCAGGTGGATTCCTCTATCGGCGGCAAGACCGGTGTGGATTTCCTGCAGTACAAAAATATGGTGGGCGCATTCAAGATGCCGAAACTCGTATATATCAATACCAATACGCTGTCTACCCTGGATGACCGCCAGTTCTACGCAGGTATGGGAGAGGTGTTAAAATACGGTCTGATCATGGATGCCTCCTTCTATGAATGGCTTCTGTCCAAACTGTATGAGATCCATGATAAAGATGCAGCTACCTTGGAAGAAATGATCGAACACTGCTGCATCTGCAAGCAGCGTATCGTAGAACGCGATCCGGAAGAGAAGGGCGACCGTGCTCTGCTGAACTTCGGCCATACCATCGGACACGCGATCGAGAAGTATAAGAATCTCACATTACTGCACGGCGAATGTGTAGCGCTCGGATGTGTTGCTGCCGCATATATTTCCTGGAAGAAAGAAAAACTGTCGATGGAGGAGTATTACGAGATTCGCGATATGTTCGTGCCTTTCAATCTGCCGATCACCATCGATGACATCGACGATGAAGAGATCCTGAAACTCACAAAATCCGATAAAAAAGCTGAGCAGAACGGCGTAAAATTTGTACTGCTCAAGAAGGTCGGAAAAGCATATATCGACAAAACGCTGACCGATGAAGAAATCTTAAACGGCATCAAAGAGATCCACTTTGTGGAAGACGGAGAATAATGGAAACGAAAAAGACGGAAAAAAACAGTGTTAAAATGTTGATCGCAGATCTTTGTATCTGTGTGGTTGCGATCTTATTTGATCAGCTCACGAAAGTGCGTATCCGTGCAACACTGCCGGTCAGTTCCTCGTTTGATGTGATCCCGGGGGTTCTGGAAATACTGCACCATGAAAACTCCGGGGCTTCATGGGGCATGATGAAAGGACAGACGACCTTCTTTGTGATCATTGGAGTGATTGTCGCGGTAGGGCTTATTATAGTTGTACCGCGTATCCCTGATGAAAAAAAATTTCTCCCGCTAAACATTGCTTCGGCTTTTATCATGGCAGGTGACCTCGGTAATACGATCGACCGCATCGACAAAAAGACCGTTACGGATTTTATCTATGTTTCATGTATCAATTTTCCAATCTTTAATGTGGCGGATATCTATATTGTTGTAGCAACCATCGGGCTGGCCTTTTTGATTCTATATGTTTATAAAGAGGATGATCTGCGTTTTATGGAATTCCATAAAAAATCGAAAGATCCTGATACAAAAGCGGAGGAGGATTGATGGAATATCAGTTTGTGATCTCCGAGGAACAGGAAGGCGACCGCATCGACCGCTTTGCGGCTTCTCTGCTGGAAGACTGTTCCCGATCCTATCTTCAGAAACTGATCAAAGACGGTGCTCTTGTCTTAAACGGTTCTGTCGTAAAACCTTCTGCCATCATCAAAACCGGAGACCATGTCCTGATCAGCGTTCCGGAATCAGTCCTGCCCGACATCAAACCGCAGGATATTCCCATTGATATAGTATATGAGGATCACGATATCGTGATCGTAAATAAGCCAAAGGGGATGGTTGTCCATCCGGCTCCCGGCCATTATGAAGGCACGCTGGTGAATGCAATCATGTATCACTGCAAAGACCTGTCGGGGATCAATGGTGTGCTGCGCCCGGGCATTGTACATCGTATTGACCGCGATACGACCGGACTGCTGGTGATATGCAAAAACGATGACGCTCATCAGAAGATCGCTGCACAGTTCAATACGCACGATATCGAGAGAAGCTATCAGGCGATCGCTCTGGGGACAATAAAGCCCTTGCAGAGCAACGCGGATGGTATACAGACGATCCACAGCGTGATCGGGCGTGATCCGAAAGACCGCAAGCGTATGACGGTATTGGAAGGTGCTGCAGCGAACCACGGAAAAGATGCGATCACACATTTTTGCGTGCTCAGGCAGTACAGTGATATGGCACATATCGAATGCCGTCTGGAGACCGGACGTACCCATCAGATCCGCGTGCATCTATCCCATATCGGGCATCCGCTTTTGGGGGATGAAATTTACGGTGCGAGATCCACGCGTTTTGCCTCCAAGACGCAGGGACAGACACTGCATGCCAAGACACTCGGTTTTGTGCATCCGTCCACCAATGAATGGATCTCCTTTGACTCCGAACTGCCGGCATATTTCCGGGAGATCCTGCGGTCTTTGGATAAGACAGCACCGGGATAAATCCCGTGCTGTTTTTTCATTCTATAAATTGCAAAATATATTTTATAATATATAATGGAAAATATAATAAAAAAACGGATATGATTCAAAGATACCCGGTGAGTATAAAAAGGCGGAGGAAAAAGAAATGAAGAGAAAAATGGTGCAGATGCTCCTGATCGGTATGGCTTTGTCTACGGTACAATTTGTACAGACGGATATAAATGCATACGCGGATGAGGAAGAATTTGTCGAGGAAGATTATGTCGAAGAGGTTTTGAGCGAAGAACCAGAGGAAGATCCTGAGCTGGTCTACCTACAAAATAATTCGAACGGAGACGCCATTGATAATGGCAAAAGCAATACCTTCTCGAAAGAAAACGCTGTTGCAGGTGTGGCGGTGATCGATGATGCGCATACGTTGAAACTGGAGACGGACGCTAACGGCCTTTTTGCAGGCGCTAAGATCTTAAAAGCGGACGGAACGGTGGATACCGGCATAAACTCCTATATTGCCAATGTTGTCACAAAATATGCGGCGGATGGCACGCCGGAAGAGTTTTATTCCCTGATCTTTAGAAACGGTGTTTGGGACACTTCCTATGATACTGTAAAGGACGGACTCTACCAATTCCGTGGTGAGCAGTACAGTGTCGCCGGCGGTACGGTCAATCTTAACGTAAACAGTCTGACTTATACCGGCGATATCGATGGCTGGAAATACATCATCCTAGGTCATGTGGTCAAGGATCATGCAGGACTGGTGGCTTATGGACCGGCGGATGATCTGCACTGGTTCTGGATCGATGCGGAAGGCAGCTGTGACACGGAATATAATGCCATCGTCAAATGGAATGGCGCTGATTTCCTGGTTCACGGCGGCCGCTTGCGCACGGATTATACCGGATTTACCTACGATCCACAGAATGAATCCGTATGGTATCACATCACCAACGGCCAGGTATGGGGTGATGGTGAGATCACGGATCAAAGTATTGCAGGCGGAAATCTTACCTGTGTGGTAGAAAATGGCATAGTTAAAGAAATGGGTGAGGCATCTATTAAGCCTTATACAAATACTGATGGATATCTGGTTTTCGGATCCTACGAGCAGGACGGCGATTTATCAAACGGTAAAGAACCAATCGAATGGCAAATACTTGGTACAGATGATAACGGAACACTTGTTGTAAGCAGATATGTATTGAGTGCCGCTACTCGTAATATTGGATATTCTGAATTTATGGACAGTTTTGCAAATACCGCTTTTTTGCAAGAGGAACGAGCATTAATAAATGAAACTGAAAACAGTTCAGAAATTTTTAATCTTGATCATGATCAAGTACTGCATTATTTTGACTTTAACACATATACAGAATATGGACCTATAACATTTTCTGCACAATTTGGTGGATATTCAGGATATGGTGAGTCTTTGATCGCATCCCCGACTGCTTATGCAGCACAGAAAGGGCCAATCGTAGCTACCATAACACAGGAGTATTATGATGAAAGTTTAGCAGAATTAGGTTATAGCCAAAAAGTAGTTGGTTTAGAAGCCGCAAGATGGTTCACAAGAAATAGTTTTGTAGGATATGATGGTCAATATACTCATGGCGGAACATGGCAGCCCGGATTAGAAGATAATATTCCTTGCGGTATCCGTCCGGCAATGTACATCAATTTATAAAAGCAGAAAATATGCGTATTATTATTCTGCTAAAATCTTAGCAAAATTCTTGCCAATCTGGACAACGTTTTTAAAACTCGCAGACAAAGTTCCTGAAATATCCGGCATGCCGGATATTTCAGGAATACTGTCCACATAATGCATGAATCATCAAATTTTTCGTTTCGTGAATTATCAGCTTTACGGAATCCCCGTCTAAACCAAGTTATAACCAAATTAATGAGTTAATGCGATAGAGGCCCACATGCATCTCTTCGCGAAACACAAGTTTCGCGAAGAGATAGTGTGCGAAATCCCAGTCAAGCCCCAAGAAACTCGGAGGCCCAATGAACATAACTGAAAGATAAAAAATTGCCGATAACAAATGACTCAAAGCCGACCATGGTATTTGGGGTTATACCCAATGTTGGATCATTCCTGATTGACAAAAAAAGATACCAAAAAGCCCTCGTTTATCACGCTTAAACAACAAAATTATAGATATAACAAACAGCGTAATATAAAATTATTACTGCGAAAGGGCAACCGGATAGTTCCGGAAATATTATGTACTTTTATAATAAACCAGACACAGCATCGTCAGATCATCAAACTGCTCGGCTTCCTGTACAAATTACCCATTCAGATCCTTTATTCTATCTTCATAAATTTAGAAAAACCAACGGAATCAAATACTATCATCACCATTTCATTCACATTCTTTATACTCATTCCGTCACGCTCGGCCATCGTCTTATATGCCTCCAAAAACACCCTGAGTCATGCAGAGGAAGTATATTCCAGTTCCTCCAGATCCAGGACCAGCCGTTCCACTCCATCGAGACTGTCATTTAAGATTCCCTTCAATTCCGGTGCGGATACCACATCGAGTCTCCCCGAAAGTGACATGGTCATTACATTTCCGTCAAATTCTTTATTTACACTTAACATAACTATTTCTAACCTTTACCCTTTCCGCCCGGATTCTTTCATCAGATCGTTGAGACCGATCCGGGTTCTCTGATCTCCGCTTCTGGCTGTAGTACTTTTGCCTTCGCTGCTTTCTGTGCCATCCTCATTCCCGGAGCCGCTTCGCTTTACAACCGTATATGTCTTTTTCTTCACGGATTCCTGCTTTTTCTTTTCCGTATCGTAATAGTAGGGGGTGGTATTTTCATACTCTGCCACACTGCCAAACACATCCGCAAATGCAACACTACACAGCTTTTCGTCATTCACACTTGCGCGAACCGGCATCACGGATGTTTTCTAAAAAGCCCTAAAACGCTCTATAAAAGGGCTGTCAAATCATTGAAAGCCCTTATCTCATAGGATCCTTTCTTTTTGTAAACGGCTCTTACTGTATTACAACACCATTTACACATTTTCGTGTGATCACGCCGCCTTCGATGCTCTTATCGGTAATAACCCCATCGCCCCAGACTTGACCACCGGTAATATGATACCATTTACCTGTATTTTGCGGATCATATGTAAAGCCTGTATAATCCGTACGCAGCCTGCCTCCGTGTACCAGGAAGTTTGCTCCATTCCATGCCACGATCGCAGCGTATGTATCATCACAGCTGCCCAGATCATCAATCCAGAACCACTCGCCATTGTACATTACCAGACCGGCATGATCGGTTACGATACGTCCGGCAGCCAGAAACTTCCAGCCATCCGCACCTGTAAAGATCAGACCGTTGGCATTTGCATTTACCACACCACCGGCTACGAAATAGGATTCTCCCATGTACTCATACGCGCCGTTTATGCCGGAATCATAGGAAGTATCCCAGCTCCCGTTTGTAAACACCAGTGTATAGGTATATACCTTGCCATCTTTTCCCGTGATCTTAATGTTACGAAGAAGACTGTTCACGCTTGTATCAATGGTTTTACCGTCCTCTAAATATACCGCTGCAGATAAGAGATTGCCTTTTCCATCTGTTTCAGCTTTTACGATATGATAAGGGTCATCCGAAAAAATGACTCCGTCTGCATAATCTTCCAAAGACGGTATTGATTGCTCCGGAGTAACGCCTTCCGTCGGTTTCTTCTCCCCGGGCAGACTATGATCACATTTAGAGAATAATAGCTGCTCCTGCGCCTGCAATTCCGGTGATTCGATCTGCTCAAGCAGCACTTCTCTGGCTGAATCAAATAAAACGGTTCCTGTATTGCCGAAATATATATATTTTCCGTGTTCTACTGCCCCCTGTTTGATCAAATCCTCCTTTTTGGCCAGATATTCCGCGATCAGATTTTCAAAACGTTTTTCCGTAACACAATAAGCATTGATATAGTTTTGGTTATTCATTACATCGTTCCACATCTCCGGATGAGCATTCTGCAGATAATCCAGATAGCCCAATGTATAGAAGCGAAATTCGCAAAATGCCTGATAATTATTCTCGCAGGAATTAATAAACCCGTTCCAGGTATCAAACGTAAACGGATGTGCCTCATAGTAAGGATAAAGACAGATGGCATTATTCATTCCCCAGCTATATGCAGCAAACTCGTTCAGTAATCCATATACCCCCCTTGTATTTGAATCCGGACTTGATCCGGCTGAAACGTACGTATCGTAACGAAATGTCCGTAATGACTCCGGCAGATTGGCAGCCCATTCTTCCGTCTTGCAGAGATCTGTATATTCTACATTTATGTTTTCATCGTCACCGATATAGATAGCCATCTTCCACCCGCCGGCCATTCGAAACGTGTAAGAGTGGAACTCCTCATGCACTGCAGTGTCCAGAGCACGTGCATTTGACTTCTCGCCATCCAGCCAAAATCCAATATCCTCCCCCTTATCAATCATGGAATGCACGATGTAACTGCCTTCCGGATCATATTCATCCAGAATGGCAAGGGCATTTGTGACATTCACTTCGGAAGACAGATCCGGTACGGTTAATGACGAATCGGCCGCTACATTTATCTCTATATCTTCCTCTTCCGCTTCTGTATCCGTTTCTACTACAGTTTCATCAACTTCAATCTCTTCAATCTCTTCATATCCTTCATACTCTTCCGACGCATCGATATCATCCCCGGATGCAGCCAAAGCAGCCATCCCGCTTAACCGGGACACCGTCATGATCACCGACATCCCGATACCCATTTTTCTCATCCATTTGTTTGCCATTGCAGTACCTCCTTGCCAAACAAGGGCTATCACGCCTGTGACAACCCTTGTCTTTAAATGAAGTTTCTTCAACATAAAAACGCTTACTGCACTACACCCGCTACTACATTACGTGTGATCTCGCCGCCTTCTATGGATAGATCGGTGATCTCACCATCCCCCCAGACCTGACCGGCAGTGATATGATACCATGCGTCGGTATTCTGCGGATCATAAGTAAATCCTGTGTAATCGGTACGCAGTCTGCCGCCGTGTACCAGGAAATCAGATCCGTTCCACTTCACGATTGCTGCATAACTGTCATCACATCTGCCCTTTGCATCGATCCAGAACCATTCCTCGTTGTACATTACCAGACCTTCGTGATCCGTTACTATGTGCCCTGCAGCCAGGAATCTCCAGCCATCGTTCCCTGTATAGATCAGACCGTTTGCATTCTGGTTGACCACGCCGCCTGCCACATAGTATTCCACTCCGTCGTATACATAAGCACCTTTTTCAGCAGAGTCGTATCCCGTATCCCATACCCCGTCGGTAAACACCAGGGTGTAAAATTCGGAAGGCTTTCCGTCGTTGTCCCGGGCAGTCACGATATTTACGATATAAGAATCCACATCCTTATCGGTGTTTCCGTCTGCATCAGTGATCTCGGCCCCGGTAAACTGACCTTTTTCGTTTACTCCAAGCACCAGTTTATGTGCAGTATCGATTACCGCTACTCCTTCAGCTGCCTCCTTCACATCAAAGGTATTTTCTGCGATCTCCTCGATCGTTTCTTCCTTCGACGAAATCGGGATCTTGTGTCCCACGCCGTAAATATCGCAGATATACAGTTCCATATCCACAGATTCGATATTCAGATCCTCATAAGGCGCTTTCAGCAATACGGAATCTGTCCCTCTTATCTCAAACGCCTCAGATATCATCCCCGCACTACCAATATGATTCCTGAGTGTTACTGACACAGGATCAGTATAGACCGCAAGGTCAATGGGTTTCGTCTCGCCATCAATATAAATATATTTCGCCTTTCCCTGCGTATCAAAATACAGCTCTCCCCCCTTGCTTCTGCCGTCATTAAAATCAAACAATGCATAAACTGACTGATCCGAGGCAATGCTTGCAGGATGTATTTTCTCATCGGAGTCTTTTACCGCATACCACTGCCCGTCATACAGCGGTACCCTATAGGCCGATTTTTTTCCGTTCATCGCTTCTTCGAAAGAACTGACATCCTGCATCGCATCCGCTGCCATTTTACCTTCGTATGCGATCATAGGATCCTTGTATAAAAAAGCAAATTCAACGGATTGATCCGATAGTTTTGCCGTTATACGAAGTTCCGGAACACCGATGAGCTTCCTCGGCGTATCTGTAATATTGATGAGATAATCCTTGTCTGTCTTTTGAACCGAAACATTATTCGGATTTAATACTTCGTTCTTCTGGATTTCGATGATCCCGTTCAGCCACGAACTATCCCGATCACTTTTTGCTATGGTATGCGAGACCCAATCCCATTGATTTTGGCCTACGGATCTGTAATATGCCTCGACCTTACCCAGATCGACGTTTCCGTCATACCCTTCGCTGCCTACGATATTGGAAACTGCTGTACCGATCTCGTAGATCAGTGCGTAATCTATGACGGCCTGTCGATAGGTCGTGATAAAGGTCCTGACCTCAGAATCACTCGGCAGGCTGTTTGCCAGCTTCTCCATCGCATCAATATAGCATACGATTTCCTCGGAAACTAAGCCATCTTGTACTATGTTCGGGAAAAAGATATTCAATCCGCCCGACGCAGTTTTTTCGGTTCTTACAGTAATATTTCCCTGTTCGTCTCTTCCAAATATAACATCCTCAGCCTTTCCATCACTGGTATATCTGGAATAGAGTATATCAGGATTTCTCAGGATATTCTGAACCCGGATCGCAGCTTCCGTATAACTGTTCTTCAATTCGGGATCCTGAAAATCCGACTCCTTTATATTGATCCCCAACTGTTCCACCAGCGTTCCCATATCTTGTAAATAACTGTAATAAGTCCTGAAATCATCCTGTGAGGAACGGATCTCATCATAAAAGTTTTGTGCGGAAGCCTCGGATCTCAGCGTCTCGGCAATTTCCTGCATTTGATCCAGAATTGCACTTTCCTTAAACTTTGCCGTGTCAACCAGTGTTAATTGAACCGTGCGGCCTATCGATCTCTCATCCATATGCTGTTCAAAATAATCATGGAAGACATCCACCATTTTTTTCCCGAGTATCTTCGCATCTACCGCAGGATCTTCATTCAGATAGTTCAGTATGTCCGTATATTCCAGAGAATTAATGGGATCAACGTCAGGAGAACCGATAAAATAGTCTGTATAATCCTGTAAAGCAAGCAGTGTCTCAAAATTTCCGTTCATGCAGCACTCAAGAAAGAGAATATCAAACTTTCCCTCATGCTGAATCACATCACACTGCGAAATTGCCTGACGTATTTCATAGACATGCAATTTTTTCCCCGGGTTTTCCGTATCATGGTCATCCATGCCGTAACCATGGCCCGGACCGCTGCCGTGATCAAGCATGATCAGATCATATTTCTCGGCCGGAGCATATTCCCTCGCAAAATTGATGAAAGCTTTTAATGTATTCGGGTTGTTCATCAGCTCATCTTTCGATGCAACTCCATCCCCCGTCACGCCGTCGCCATCAATCAATTTCAGATACCCTTCGCTGTCATCAGTGGCCCCAAACAGCTCCCATACCTGATTGTACTCGGTACTGATCCCATCGATCGTATTTTCGCCGTTCCGGTCACGTAAATATTTGGAATCCAATTGCCATTTCAGAGCACCACCGGTCATCACGATAAAACGGATTTTCGAACTGTCGAATCTGGCGGCCATTGCTTCCATAAGCATGTCCGTACACGCTCCGTTTATTGCCTCAGAAGACGCACCATCATTGTAATAGATGATCGTGCGTACAGCTTTGCCTTCCCCGCGCAGACGTTCATTTTCTGTACCTTCTTTGATGATCTCCGTTTCTATCTCCGTCTCATCTACTTCTACAATTTCATAATCCTCTTCCTGATCTTCTTCATCAGCCGTATCATTCAAAATGTTCGATGCATCATCTGCTGTATCCGAATCTTCCGGATTTACTTCAAAACCCTCCTCAGATACCTCTTCGCAGACCTCGTCCCCATCTTCAGCGAATACCGTAAGCGTATTGAACTGTGAAAATGTTAGCAGTCCGGTCATAACTAATGAAAGAAATCTTGCAGTCCTTTTTTTCATTAATTTTCTCCCTTCCTTGTTTCAATTTTTGAGTGTCGAAATGTCAAAATATAAAACACATTATATAGTATATCACACTATCATTTTTTGACAAATATGCTATTTTTATAGATTTATTTTTTATATTTTTGTGCATGTTGTATTGTTTTGTCTATAAATACAATACTTGAATGTATCATTTCAACACATTTCTATGGAATCGATGAATGGACAACATAAAAAGACTCCCCATAGTGGGAGAGTCTTCATGATGAAATACTTATGTAGAATTATTTTACTGTACCACACCATTTACAACATTACGTGTGATCGTACCACCCTCAATGCTGATATCGGTGATCACACCATTCCCCCATACCTGGCCGTTGGTGATGTGATACCATACGGAAGGATTCTGCGGATCATAGGTAAATCCTGTATAGTCCGTACGCAGTCTGCCTCCGTGTACCAGAAAGTCCGCCCCGTTCCATTTAACGATCGCATTATAGCCTGTATCACAGCCGCCTTCGTTGTCAATCCAGAACCAATGCAGGTCTTCGGCCGGACCATAAGCAACAAGGCCTGCGTGATTCTTAACTACATGACCCAGAATAATGTATTTCCATCCGTCAATATCCCCGGTAAATGTAAGGCTGTTCACATTGAGATTGACTGTACCACCAGCTACGCTGTATTGCTCTCCTAAATATGTATAGAGCCCATCTTTTACAGTATCATAGTTCAGATCCCAGATACCATTCCGGAAGATCAGGGAATAAAATACCTTCGGAGTGCCATCAGCACTATATTCAGTAACGATATTCGCAATATAGGAATTCACATTTTTATCAATATTACCTGATTGATCAAGAATCTTGGCTGCAGCAAAACTCCCCTGAGCATTCTGATCAATTTTCAGAGTATGGTTGCCAAGAATCTTAACCCCATTTACAGCGGCCTCTTTCGAAAATGTGTTGTCTGATACTTTACTGTTGCCATTATCGTTTCCATTATTATCATCGTTATTATTGTTATTTTCCAGAATAAGCTGTGTAGATTTGTCAAAAGCAAATAAATACCACTTGAAATTAATAGTTCCGGTATTTTCATTTAATTGATAGAATACTGCATCAGGTCTTCCGGAAAAGTGCTTTTTGGGGGTTTCCATATCAATATTCAACCAATTTTTGGTATCATCATATCCCTCATTATACACTCTTTTCAGCATATCTACATTTGATATATCCAATGAACTTATGTTATTTGCGTAGCATGACAAGCAGGAAAGTTTCGGATTATGAGACAAATCGATCGTGCTTATCATGTTATATTGGCACTCTAAAACATCCAAAGATTCATTTTTGCTTATATCTATGGATGTAAGCATATTATCACTACATTCCAGCCTGGCTAACGCAGGGCAATTACTGATATCCAGTGAAGATAATTCATTACTTTCACAATACAAAAATTCCAGATAAGGATTAGCGAGATTCAGTTTTCTTATATCGTTATTAGAACAATCTACTGAATATAACTTGGTATTTTTCGTTAAATCCAACTCTTTCAAGCCGCAATCGTAAACGGTCAAACTTCCTAATTCCGAAAAATACTCAATTCCTTTCAATGATTGCAGATTTGAATCTTGCTCGATCCAGATTTCATATGCATTGTTGATTTCATCCTCGCTTAAGATTCCGTCAGGAGTAATAATATCTATATTACTATTTATATATTCTCTAAAAGCAGCATCCGGAAAATTACCGGCATTTATAGCTACACCACCTGCTTCCGCCAACTCATAATCTTCGTATTCTGCTACATCCTCTTCTTCGACTTCTGTTTCATCAACTTCGATCGTTTCTTCCTCTGCAGCCATTGCATTGATCGGGGTTCCCATTTGAGCTGCAATCATTGTTGATGATAGCATTGTTGTCAGAATCCTGCTGATAGTTCTTTTCTTCATTCCTGATACCTCCTTAAATCATGGGCGGCCACAATGTGACTGCCTTTGTCTGTACTGATAATATGGATTCTTTACTGCACTACACCGTTCGCAACATTGCGTGTGATCGTGCCTCCTTCGATGCTGATATCCGTGATCTCGCCATCGCCCCATACCTGGCCGTAGGTGATATGATACCAGATGTTTGTGTTCTGAGGATCATAAGTAAATCCTGTATAATCTGTTCTTAACCGTCCACCATGAACCAGGAAGTCTGCCCCGTTCCATTTAACAATGGCATTATACTGGGTATCGCATCCACCTTCGTCATCGATCCAAAACCAATGCAGATCATCTGCCGGTCCATAAGCAACCAATCCGGCGTGATTTTTAACCACATGTCCGAGGATGATATATTTCCACCCATCAATATCACCGGTATATGTCAGACTGTTAACGTTCAGATTAACTGTGCCGCCGGCAACGCTATATTGCTCACCGCGGAAAGAATAGAGCCCATCTTTCACAGTATCGTAAGATGTATCCCATACACCTTTTCGGAATATCAGAGAGTAGAACTCCTCCGGTGTACCATCCGCAGCATAGTAGCGCCGGATCTACCGTCTGGACAGTAATGCGCGTCATTCAAAAGCATAATTTCCGCTGCACGCTGCATCGCATACTCTTCGGCAACAGCTCCGTATTTGATCTCACTTTGTTTATTCGTTTGGGTATTGCCGTTCTGATCGGTCCATGTACCGTCATTTACGCGAAAATCATTAACCAGCTCCAGCATATCTCTGGCCCCGGACTGATCAAACGTAATTTCAAGATCCATCGTTACGGTATCGCTTCCGATCAAAATATCGGAAGCTGTATACATCTCATCCTCCGAAGCAAATACCATTTCTGCTTCATCCTCTATCACACTCTGATCATCTGCTGTCTCTTCTTCCGGCATATCACAGTAGTCTTCTTCAACCCATTCTTCCTCCGGCGCGGCCAATAAGACCATACCGCTCATCTGCGATACCGTCATAACAATCGCCATTCCCATTCCAAGCTTTCTCATCCATTTATGCGCCATCTTCGTACCCACTTGCACGTTCTTTTGGATCATTATTCCGTATATGTATAAAATCCCCCAAAACAACATAAGTATTATAGCGTATATTATATATTTTTTACAATATGTATAATTAACAGTATGCAATCCTGCAATTTGTATATCTTTTTTTTGTACGAACAAGGTCATCTAAAACAGTATTTTCATATTTTTGTCAGATAAAAAAGCGTTCTGCTTGCATAACGCTCGCGCCGAGCGCGGTTGCGATAGCAACACCTTCCTTACGCGCGATAGATGATTTTCTTACGGTTTTACCGTTAGAAAACCACTATGCGTAACGCAGTGAAGAAGCGCGCATCCCCCGGAAGGCTTTTTGCTTTATAGGAATTCCGCTATTTTTGATGTTTTTTCCATCCGGACTCATCAAAAAAGCATCAAATTCATGAAATTCCGCTATTTTTGATGCTTTTCCTATCCGGGCCTATCAAAAAAAGCATCAAATCCCGGAGATTGCCGCCGATTTTGATGCTTTTTTCGTCTGATTCCTAACTACCATATTGGCTATGATCAGAGTTCTCCGCCGGGATCAAGTACATCGAATAATTAATAACTGGCCAAATCTGCAGAATGATGCTTCGTAGGCGATGAGGAGAAGAGATATAGGAACCGTGTACCAATGTGGTCAAACCAGCGTCAACCTAAATAATTACTTTCGTAGCACTTTTGAATAAGTTGTTATTCAATGTAGAGAGAAAGTTTTTTTGGCCGTACTTAACAAAGCTCTATTGAAGAGCTCATTTTTCAAGAGTAC
>JAGBMJ010000015.1 GCA_017634975.1 Lachnospiraceae bacterium
AAAAGCTCTGGCAGAGAAAGAAGCGGAGAAAAAGAAAGCTCTGGCCGAGAAAGAACAGTGTGCCAGAAGAATGCTTGGGCTGGGAGTACCGGACGAAACAGTAGCTCTTGGAATGGGGTATACCATAGAGCAGGTGAGGGCACTGGCTGCTGTAAAAGCATAGTTCTGGCAGAAAAGAAATAGCGGATACATATTGATGGAATGAAAGAGTCTCGAAAGAGGCTCTTTTTGTGTGGGAAACGCAAAGAAGTGGAATGTGTAGATTACGGATGATGTTATAAAAGGCAATACGCAGATCATCGCTTTGGCTCAAAGTGGTTTGATGATTTCTGCGGGAACAGACGCGAATAGATCTGTCGAAGATCAAGACTATGCCGTGACAAGCTTTGGAATCATGGTAGATCGGTATGCGCTGAGTCTGGATGATGAAGAACGTTGGGCGTATTGGAAAAGCAGAGAAGGACGCAGAACGGCTTGAATTTCAAGACAAATTCAGCCGAGGTTGACGGTAGCACTCTCATACTACATTGAGATGTGGGTAAGCAATCATGAACTTTGTTGACCACAGTGTGTTCTTAAGCTCTGGCGGGACCTGAGGTTTGATAAGTTACCAAGGAGTGCGAGCCTCCGGCTCGTTGACCACATGAAAAATATAGGAGAGCTGAAAGATGGCAATTATACCGGAGTTTTATAAGGATGCAGTTGTGGCGCTTGGTATAGACGGATCGGATGGTAAAAGACATTGGGTCGGAACTGGCTTTATGGTCGGTAGACTAGAAGAGGGATCTACGGATCGCTATACTATCTATATTTTGACGAACAAACATGTGGTCGAAGGGTTCAGTTCGCTTCTCGTTAGATTCAATAATGCAGAATCTGTCGGAGTCAAAGATCTGGAAATGCCGCTTATTGAGAACGGAAAGAAGCTTTACGCTGAACACCCAAAAGAGGAATCGGATATAGTTGCGATTCAAATTCTTCCTGGAGTTATCATTACAAATCGTCTCAAGCTAAGCTTTTTGAAGCTAGAAGAACATGCTTTGACGTTGGAAAAGATGCAGAGGACAGGTGTGGATGAGGGAACGTTGGTTTATACTTTAGGCTTTCCAATGAATCTGATGAATGAAAAGATCAAAGCACCGATATGTAGACTAGGTTGTATATCACGAATTGCAGATGCATTTGTTGAGCCGGATAAGGCAAACGACTTCCTTGTTGATGCAGAGGTTTTTTCTGGAAATTCAGGAGGCCCTGTTTTCAATAGACCAGAAGTCGTGTCGATTGAAGGAACTTCTTGCAATGGCAGTTGCAACCTTATAGGCATTTTGAGCGCATATGTTCCTTACCGGGAGTTGCTTTACAGCAAACAGACAGATAGTGTACGAATGATTCAGGAAGAGAATAGTGGCTTGACTATTGTTCATCCGGTGGATCGAATCAAGGAAGTTGTTGAGTTGGAATGGCGGCGACATCAGATCAAGCAAGATAATGTGCAGGACAGGGAAAAGGCAGAAGTGTGAAGATGTGGGTAAGCAATCACGACCTTGATGACCACAGGGTGTAGATAAGTACATTAGCTCTGAAGCTGACGGATTGATAAATGTACCATGAGTGTGAATGAGCACAGAGGATAAATAAAAGAAATATAGTTTTTGAAATTCCTTATAGGAGAAATGACTTATGGAAGCAATGACAGATTATTACAAAAAACAGATTATTGGCTATATTTCTGATGAGAGATATAAACAGGCACTGCTTATAGATGGAGATTGGGGATCTGGCAAGACCTATTTTGTTGACAATACATTAATTCCTGAATTGGAAAAACTTGAATTTGTAGTTTTTAAGCTTTCGCTTTATGGTAAAACTTCTATTTCAGACATTCAAAGCGAACTATACACACAAATGATTCAATATAAATTAAGTAAGAATGAGGACTCTAAGGCTATAAAAGTGTTGAGTACTTTTAGGTCTAATAGACTTGTGAGCTTGTTAGGAACTCCACTTATAAAAACATTGGAGAATAAGCTTGGAGTCAATGAAGGTTTTGGCGATGGAATAAAGGAATGGCTTGCGAGCCTTAGCGATACAAAAATAGTATTAATTTTTGATGATGTCGAAAGGTGCAAGATTGACATTATAGAACTGATGGGGTTCTTAAACAATCTTTCTGAGAATAACGGGTACAAAATAATACTTGTAGCCTTCGAAAAAGAAATTGAGAAGAGAATTGATAGAACGGCATTGGCTATGCAGTATGGGGTCGCTTTATATGCATATATGCAAGGCGAACATACACCATCGACTACAAAAGATATTAGAACAAATAGTCAAAATGCAACAGGAAATAATTGCTCAGATAGTGGTAGGAAAGGACACCTCAAGGAGAAAATTGCTGAGTATAAAGAAATGCTCTTTGCGGAGGGTAATCTTTATGAGAGAACAAAGGAGAAACTTGTTGGAAGCACTGTGAAGTTTAATCCTAATATTGATGAGGTTTATGATATCCTTGCCAAGAATTATGTTACAAGTGAGGAAAGGCAGAAACACGTTATAACTCATAAGGATATAGTTTTGTCACGGTTTAATCGTAACTCACACACAAATCTTCGAACTCTTATCAATATCTTCATATGCATAGATAGGATTTTTGATGTTGTAGATAGGGTTGTAGTTGATTTTGAATGCGTAAGTGATGTTAAAGCTGATATTTCACAATTTATCGATGATGAAAGATTAATAATACTGGAATATGTGGCTTACGAGTACATTCGGTCTGTAAAAGGTGAATCCTTGCGTGAATGGAATGGTAAGAGATATGGATTTGGAAAATCTAAATATGGCTCTTTGTTTGTAGATGATGCACCGTTTGGATATGCATTTGTGGATGAATATATCAATAATATGTATCTGAATGAGAACACCATAAGGGAAGACATTTCCGAAAGAATAAAAAACCTTATAGATGTTCATAAGTCGAAACTAGAAAGTGAAGAATACAAAAAATTATCCGTCTTTAAGCTTAAAGAATGGTACTATCTGAAAGACGAAGACGTAATAAGGCTTATCAAGGTTCTCGAAGAAGAATTATCTGAGAATAAATATTATCCTCAAGACTACAAAGAAATAATACTTCTGTTGATGGGAATCAATAATCCTGAATTTGGTATGCATCCAACTAAAGAGAGAATCAGAACTGAAAGTGGCTATTTATTGGAACCCGCAGCTGTTGATTTTGACGAAAAAGCTCAGGAGTGGACTATTTCACATGATGAAAAAGTTAAGGATGACGGTTCCAGTAAAACTCAAGATAATGTCCCATATTCTGGTTATGAGTATATAGATATAAAGAAATATGTTGAAATAATGACAAGGCAGGAAGCATCGAAAGATCTCACAAGACAGATGCTTAATATTTTTACAGATGATATTTCATTTGCAGAGTCGTACAGAAGACTTATTGAGCCTTTACTTGCAATGGTTGATGAAAAAGAAAAATCTGCATTAAAAAGTTCAGGGTTAGAAAATGAAGAGACTTTTAACAATTGGGATGAGAAATTATACAATTTCTGCAACAAGAATAAAAATGAATATTTGATGAAGGGACAATTTCTTTCATTATACGATGAAGGAACGATTCTAAGAAAATTAGAAAATGCAGACGCTGAAGAGATAACGTATTTGCGAGATACATTAAATAATATTTACTCGTTCAGCAATCTGAATGATGCTTATTCCAAAGATTATAGTTTGATAGAAGAAATATGCAAGTTGATTATGAGAGATAGGGAAAATAACAGGAAGAAATACAATTCGGGTAATTCACGAACTAAGGAGATTGCTTTGCGAATGTTAGAAACAGATCTGCAGGACATATTACAGAGATTAAGTCCATAAACAATTATATGAATGGTAATGTGAAGTGTTCTATTGATGGTCAGTAATCTGGATATTGATGGCAACATGGTGGTTGAGAAATATTCCCGGAACAGAGGGGGTGATTGCTTGCCAGGTTCTGCGCCCTACGGGTGTTAATCGCACTAAAAAAATCAGCCATGACAACATAACGGTGGCCTTAAGTCATGTCGCCTGATGGCTGATTCAAAAAAGGTGCCTGTCACTGTGAACTTTTCTTCACAGTGACAGGCACTTAAATCCAAGAGAGACTAACACACGGTAGAAGAAAAAAGTGTTGTCCTTTTAGGAATAGCAATAAGGAACATCAAGATGGAGCGTGCATATAAAATGTATGATTTTTTGATTATCGGAGCAGGATTATATGGAGCGGTGTGTGCCAGGGAACTGACGGATGCCGGGAAGAAAGTACTCGTTATAGATAAACGATCACATATCGCAGGAAATGTTTATACGGAGAAGATCGAAGGAATAAATGTACATAAGTACGGAGCACATATCTTCCATACAAACAATAAAAAAGTCTGGGATTATGTTCAGCGTTTTGCAACATTCAATCGTTTCACCAATAGTCCGGTAGCTAACTATAAGGGAGAGTTATACAGCCTCCCTTTTAATATGTATACATTCAATAAGATGTGGGGAGTGGTAACTCCGGAAGAAGCTGCTGCAAAGATCGAAGAACAGAGGAGAGAAGCAGAGATCACAGAACCGAAGAATCTGGAAGAACAGGCAATCAGCCTGGTTGGAACGGATATCTATGAAAAACTGATAAAAGGATATACGCAGAAACAATGGGGAAGACCCTGTGATCAGCTGCCGAGCTTTATCATCAAAAGATTACCGGTAAGATTAACTTTCGACAATAATTACTTCAATGCACTTTATCAGGGTATTCCGATTGGCGGATATACAAAGATGGTCGAGAATATGCTGTCCGGGATCGAAGTAAGAACCGGTGTGGATTTCTTTGAGCATAAAGAAGAATTAATAGCAGATGCTAAATCGGTGATCTACACTGGTCCTATAGATGCATATTTCAATTATAGTCTCGGAAATCTCGAATACCGTTCCGTACGTTTTGAAAATGAAATATTGGATAAACCAAACTTCCAAGGAAATGCAGCTGTAAATTACACAGATGCTGAAACACCGTGGACGAGGATCATTGAACATAAGTGGTTTGAGTTTGGCAAGGATGAGGATGGTAATGATCTGCCAAAGACTGTGATCAGTCGAGAGTACAGTTCCGAATGGAAACCGGGAGATGAACCGTATTATCCGGTGAATGATGAGAAGAATAGCAAATTGTATGCTGACTATAAGGCCCTTGCTGAAAAAGAAAATGATGTGATCTTTGGCGGAAGACTTGGTGAATATAAGTACTACGACATGGATCAGGTTATAGCAGTTGCTTTAGAGATAAGCGTAAGTTTGAAATGAGCACAACAATAAATGAAATTTTATTAAATATGGAGAGCAGCTGTAGCTGCTCTTTTGTTATAGGTTTTGATTCGGGATGGAGATTAGATTTTTTAACCGAAGGAGTGAGTTATAGATGAAGAAAATTTTAATGGTGTGTGAAGCCTTCGGTGGGGGTGTATTCACTTATGTATCACAGCTGTGTAATGATATGGTGGATGATTTTAAGATTTATCTTGCTTATTCGCTGAGATCTCAAACGCCAAAGAATTATAGGGATTTTTTGGATCCGAGAGTTAAGTTGATTCAAGTAAAGTCCTGGGATGGAAAACCTATTACGAATGTAATAAATGATATTAAAGTCATAAGAGAACTTAGGTACATTGAGAATAGAGTTAAGCCAGACATAATTCATCTCCATTCATCAATCGCAGGTGGTATAGGTAGATTGGCTTTTAAGGGAAAAGATAATACAGTTTTATATACCCCTCATGGATATGCGCATATTCTGATGGGACCCGGACGGAAGAGTAAGATGTATGGATTGATAGAAAAGATACTTGGAAGGAAGAACTGTATTACATTGACCTGTTGTGAATCAGAAGATGAAGTAGCTAAGAAGTTATGTAAAAAGACAGCTTATATTGAAACCGGGGTAAATCTTAAAGATCTTGGAGAAGCGCTTGATGGTATTGAACCGGTTAAAAATGAGAAATTTACAGTATTCACACTTGGGCGAGTATGTATTCAGAAACAGCCGGCATTGTTTAATCGGATAGCGCAGTTGGTTCCTGAAGCGAGATTTGTGTGGATTGGTAACGGTGAACTTGAACATGAACTGACAGACGTTGAAGTGACAGGCTGGAAGGATAGAAAAGAAGCACTTGCAATGGCGAAGGGGGCAGATGCTTATATTCTGTGCTCATATGGTGAAGCGATTGCAATGAGTCTTATAGAGAATATGTTTATCAAGAAACTGGTTCTTGTGTCTAATACGATGGGAAATAAGAGCGTTATAAAAGATGGTGTAAATGGATATATATGCGAGACTGCAGAAGATTATGCTAAGCGGATTAAGGAAGCTATGAAGAATTTTCCATTAGAACTACCGGAGAGAGCATATCAAGATGTGCTAGATATATACAACACAGATGTGATGAAGAAGAAGTATGTGGAGTATTATACAGACCTTCTTGAAAATAGAGATACGATGGATTTATAAATATATCACAGGTTAATAAAAAAAATAAATTATGATGAGGCCATCTGGTTAAAGAGTGGTGGTGGAAAAATAATAGATTCCCCAAATAGATACAGGAGAGAATTTAATGTCTAGTGTGATTAAAAAGAGAATAAAATCAGTGATTAATTCATATCCTGTATATAATGCAAAAGAACTAATAAAAAAGATTGAACCATATAAAATTATTTCATTTGATGTGTTTGATACATTGATTAATCGTAATGTATTTGATCCTAAAGATATATTTACGATAGTTGGGCAAAGTTTATTTCAGAATACCGAAAAAGCTAGAAAATTTAGAAATGATCGCATTAGAGCGGAAGAAATCGCTAGACAGAAGGACGATATTAAGGAAGATATAGGTATTGCGGCAATCTATGATTTTCTAAAAGAAAAATATCCTGATACATATAAAAAGCTGATGGAAAAAGAAATCAGCATTGAAACAGAGGTTGCTTATGCAAATCCTGTAATAAAACAAGTTTATGATTGGTGTTTGGAACATAAAAGACAGATAGTGCTTATATCAGATATGTATTTAAGCAAAGAAGTATTAGAAGATATTTTATCTAAAAATGACTATCAAGGTTACTGTGCCTTGTATGTATCATCAGATATTGGTTTAACCAAAGCCTCTGGCAATTTATTTAAGCACGTTTTAAGCGAACTAAATATTAATGCAGGTGAAATAGTTCATATAGGTGATAGCATTAAGGGAGATTATTTAGGGGCCAAAAAAAATAGCATCAAAGCTATACATATCTCAACAAATCCGAGTAGAACAAAATTTCTTAGGGGGTTTAAGAAAGATGTTTTTTGGAAAAAGGTTGATAGAGCATTTAGTGGCTATCTAACCGGTACAGAATCTGATTATTATCGCTATGGATTTGAAGTACTGGCTCCGCTTTTATATGGTTTTTCTGTATGGCTGCAGAACAAAGCATCTGAACGGAATATTAAAAAACTGTATTTTCTTGCAAGAGATGGATATTTGTTACAAAAAGCATTTGAAATTGTATATGAAAACTCTACGATAAATAGTAAATATTTGTATGTATCAAGGCGTGCGCTAAGAATTCCAATTTTTTATACTTGTAAAGATCTAAAAGAATTCATTTCTTTCATCCCCAAAAACAAATACTTATCTAGAAAAGAGATATTTGATTTGCTTGGTTTAGATGATTCCAACATTACTACTTGGCAAGAAGCTGGCTTTACTGACACTGATTTAGTATTCACCAATGCTCTCCTTGATAATAGAAATTTTAATCGTTTTTATCAGCTAATAGAACATGAGAGTAAAGAAAGAGCTAGAGGGAGTTTTACTGTTTTTATCGACTACCTTAAGGAAAATGGCTTTAATGGAAAGGTTGGAATAGTAGATATTGGATGGGCTGGGACCATACAAAGGTGCATGAATAGATTGATTGATGCCATGGAGGAAGATGTCGAAGTCAACGGATTCTATGTTGGTTTGACTAAAGAGGCAGAGAGTGATTTGAATGGGATAGGATTTATCTCTTCAAAATACATGCCGCAAGTGGCTACTGCTGGACTATTTGAATATCCATTCTTGGCTCATGAGGGATCATTGAAAAAAATGACAAGAATCAATGGAAAGATAGAGCCATGTGTGGGCGTATATGAATATGAGAATGATAAAGAGAATTTTAATTATATCAACGAGATGCAGAATGGTGCACTTGAAGGTGTAAAAGTACTAAAGAATTACCTGTCTTTAGATGATAGTTATCCTCTAGATGTGTATTATAAGGCGCTATATAGATTAACAAAATTGCCAACTTTAAAAGAAGCTAATTGTTTTGGCGAGATGATGTTTTATGATGGGAGTTCATATCCATTGGCAAAGCCTGGTGCATTGGTATGGTATGTAACTAACCCCAAAAAGTTTATTAAGGACTTTTCGGATAGCGGATGGAAAGTGGGATTTCTAAAAAGACTTTTCAAGATATCTTTTCCATATGCAAGAATGTTAGAAAAAGCAAAAAATAGTTAAAGGAATGAGATTAAATGAAAGTAGCAGTAGTTTTAGTTACATATAATAGAATAGAGTGTTTAAAAATAGCGCTTTCAAAATATGAGAATCAAAAAAAAATTCCATCTATCATAATAGTAGTTGATAATGCCAGTAATGATGGAACTTATGAGTATTTAGAGGGATGGAAAACGCACGATGCTGGAATTGAAAAGGTTGTTGTGCATAACGAGAAAAACATTGGAGGATCAGGTGGATTCTATACCGGGTTAAAAAAGAGCTTGGACTACGAATATGAGTATGCGTTTCTAGCAGATGATGACGCATATCCTGAATCGGATATGTTTGAAAAACTGTTGGATAATAAGAGAATTGCCGAAGCAGAATCAACAGCAGCACTTTGTACTTCAGTTATAAATCACGAAAAATTAGACATTTCCCATCGATGCCGTATAAAAAAAGGAGTTATAAATATTGGATTAAAATGGGTTCCTGAAGAAGAGTATAATAAACAGTTTTTTAAATTGGACATAGTGACATTTGTGGGCGCCGCAATAAAAAGAAGTGTAATAGATAAGATAGGATTACCTATTAAAGAATATTTTATTTATTATGATGATACTGAATATTTTATGAGAGTCAGGAAATATGGTAATGTTTACTGCTTGCCTCAAAGTCGAATGATTCACAATACTGATGCTAAGCAATCAATTGATTCATGGAAAGGATATTATGATACAAGAAATTGGATTGATACAATCAAACGACATTATGGAAAAAGGTATTTGTCTTATGTCATTATAACGAGCTATTTGAGGAGATGTACTTTTTTGGCAACACTATTTAGAAAACGAAGTAAACAATTTATGAACATGTGTAAGATAGCCATAAAAGACGGAATGAATGGTGTGCTTGGAATAAGTGATATTTATTATCCTGGTGCAAAGCTGTAAGAGGTTAAAATAGTGGCTCAACTAATAGTATTATTAATCGTTTCGATGATTTTATTGTTGATTGCAACAGTAACTTCTAAGAACCCGATAACTAGTCCGCAGTTTGGATTTATATTTTGTTTTATACCTGGAATAGTATATGCGTTTGCTTTTATAAAAAAGTGGGACCTAGATATTAAGGGTACGACAATGGCTGTCATGATTATAGGAATGACCATATACTTGATAGTATCTTTACTGGTTGGTTTGTTTTATAAAAATAGTCGAAGAACAGCTATTCAAGAAGTTGCTCCTAGGAATATAGCTACTTGGAAGATAAATGTTTTCATTGTTATGGAACTAATCACATTCATACTAACGTTATTCTTCTTGATAAAGAATTTTGATTCGAACTTATCTGCAGCTATGTTTGCTTTTAGGAGTGAGGCGGGTTCCACATCGAAAGACATTATTGAACTACCTACTATAATTAAACTCCTTAGGAGATTTAGTTTATCACTTGGTTTTGTTGTAATCTATCTTTTGTTGAAGGGATATGTATACTCTTACAAGAATAATCGAAAAGGATTGTTATGTTGTTTTATTCTTTCAATGCTTAATAGCATTAGTCTTGGAGCTAGGGGTGAAGCTATACAACTAATAGTTGCAGGTGTGATACAATATCTGCTCTTGTATAAGGCAAAAAAAGGAAACAAATCTATTCAAGCAAAAAGTATTGTGAGAATTTTGGGCTTGTTAGTTATCTTATTATTATCATTTTCTTCGGTTGGAGAATTAATGGGACGAAATATGTCCTTTTTAAAATTTAGTGACTATATTGGTGTGTATCTATCAGCAGAGATAAAGAATTTGGATATTTTTGTACGACAGGGAAAAGTAGGCACATCATTGAATAATAACCAAACGCTAATATACTTAATCAACTTGCTTGGAAAGATTACAGGAGATGCTAGTATTGTCCATGGCTTGTATACACCTTTTAGATATGTGAATGGCTATGCACTTGGAAATGTTTCGACAACTTTTTATCCGTTTTATTATGATGGAGGAATATTTGGAGTTGTAATTTATACTATGGTGATGGCATGGCTGACACAGATATCATATCAGAATGCTATTAAGTGTAAAATTAATAATAGAGTCGAGTTTCCTGTATTGTTATATTCATATGTTTGGTATGCTGTTGTGTTTTCGTTTTTTTCTGCAAAGTTTTATGAAATGCTTTTAAATACGGTATTCCTTTGGACGATTTTGTTCTGGGTGATTATATCAAAATTTTTGTTTTCTAGAATAAAAATGAAAAGTGTGTAATGGGACGAGGTTTTAGAATGAATAATGGGAAAGCTTCTTTGTGTATTTTCACATATAATCAGAAAGAGTATATAAAGGATGCAGTTTATGCTGCGCTACAGCAAGACTATAGTCCATTGGAGATAATTATTTCTGATGACGGATCTACGGATGGAACGTATGAAATTGTAAAGGATTTAGTAAAAGAATATAACGGTTCACATGAAGTAATTTGCAGACAAAACAACCCAAACCTAGGCATACGAGAACATATTAATAAAGTCTTGTATGAAGTGGCAACAGGAGAATATATTTTTATGGCAGCAGGAGACGACATCTCTCGTTTTGATAGAGTATCTAAATGCGTTGATATATTTGAGAAGTTTCCCCATGTTATGTCCATTTCGTGTTTGTCGGAGGAAGTTGATGCTAAGTTGAATGTTTTGAATCCTGATGAATTATGGGATGGAAAATATACTATCTATAATTTGAGTGATTATATATATGTAACAAGTTTTGTAATGCAGTCTGGGGATTCGCGCGCAATTAGAAGAAAGGTTATAGACTCTTTTGAGAGACTGAAGTGGACTCGAGATGAGGATATTTTTTTATTCATCAGAAGCATTTTAGTAGGCTCCATATGCTATTTAAGAGAGCCTATTGTGAAAAGGAGGCATCATGATACAAATGTTAGCGCTAATAGAAGTGACAAATCGTTGCTGAATGGGATGAGTAAACAGTTATATGAAGATTTAGATTATGCGTATAAGAGGAAGTATATTAACGAAAAAGAATATAAAAAAATGAGAGTAAAAATTGGTTATGTAATGGATGTTTTTAATATATATAGTACTTCTCCATTTAAGAATCCATATGTATTTATGATCAGATGCCTTAAGAAGATTAGGCTGGTTAGATTTTATCCACCTATAAAACTAGAAGGAAACAAATTACCCACAAATCTATTTTAATATAAATACAGTATAAAGAAAGGGGTTTAATATGCAAGTTATAAAATATGTATTTCAACCGCACGGAGATGATAGAGGACAACTTGTTGCGTTAGAGGAGTTCAAGGATATTCCTTTTCGTATAAAAAGAGTATATTACATGTATGATACGGGAGAAGGTGTTACTAGAGGCTTTCATGCTCATAAGAGTCTTCAGCAAATTTTGGTTTGCATACATGGAAGTTGTAAAATAAAACTCGATAACGGAAAGGAAAAAAAGATAATTCCATTGGAAAAACCATATGAAGGGGTATATGTTTCTAATGCGATGTGGAGGGAAATGTATGATTTCAGTCCTGATGCAGTATTGATGGTACTTGCTTCTGAATTATATGATGAAGCTGACTATATTAGGGATTATGATGAATTCTTAAATTATGTTAAAAACTGTGGTGATACCATAATGGCTGATGAATAATAGTATTATTGGGTTGGAAAGAAAATGATAAGTATTATTGTGGTTTCGTATAATGAAAAAGAGTATTTGAGAAGGTGTATTGAAAGCTGCATTTCTCAGAGTTACAATGATATTGAAATTATAGTAGGTGATGATGGATCGGATGATGGAAGTATTGAAGAATTGCGGAACATAGGTTCTGAATTAGGGGGGGTGTTGAGATACTTCGTAAACGATAGACCAGAGGATACCTCAAATATTATTCCTAGCATAAGAGTATCGAATACAATAAAAAAGGCATTGAGTTTATCAAAAGGTGAGTACATTCAGATTATATCTGCAGATGATTATTTCTGTGATAATGATAAGTTTAAAAAGGCTATAGGCTATCTTGATGAAAATCCTTCTTATGTTGCATATGCTACAGGATACAAGAATTCAGATGATTCCAAAGAACATTGTTTTTTAGAGAAAAGCAGAGCTTTATATTGGAGCGGTGATTATATACATATATCTTGTTTTATTTTTAGAAGAGCTGTAGAGGATTATTTGTTGGATCGTATATGTGATGATAGTGGGTTGGTCTATTCTCTAGCTTGTTATGGTAAATGGTATATATCTAATGATATATCATTTGTATATTTTCAAAGACCGGGCAGTATCATGCACAAAGCTGATTTAAACATTCTTCACTTATTAGAAATAATCTTATATCAAGATATACTAAATTACAAAAAAGGGAATACCAGATTATTAATAGCATCGTATTCAAGATTTTATTATGCATATAAACAATTGGCAAAGAATTATTTAGATTTGAAGGACAATGATATTTATCAAAGATACATTTCTTGTTCAGCAGAGAAAAATAATGATATGATATCAAAGATTATTGAATATGAAAAAAATCGTACTTATGTTTTTTTTGAAATCTCAAAAATGTGTGTAGTTAATCATCTTTTAAAGATTTTTAGGAAAAGAGAGGTGTAATATGAAGATACCGTTTGTTAGTTTCCTTCCGATGGAAAGAGAACTTGATAAAGAGTTAAGAGAAGCGTTTAATAGAGTGTTTGAATCATCTTGGTATATCGAAGGAAAGGAAGATGAGACTTTTGAGAAGGCATTTGCTGAGTATTGTGGTATAAAGTATTGCATCGGTGTTGGCAACGGATTGGATGCGCTGATGCTTGCGTTGAAAGCTCTTGGTATTGGTGAGGGAGATGAGGTAATTGTTCCTTCAAATACCTACATAGCCACAGCACTTGCGGTTACTTACGTTGGAGCTACTCCTGTGTTTTCCGAGCCGAGAATTGAAACATTTAATATCAATCCAGAGTTGATTGAAGCAGTGATCACAGAGCGGACGAAAGCAATCATGCCAGTTCATCTATATGGTCAAGCTTGTGAGATGGATTCAATCATGGAGATTGCTAGGAAGCATAATCTTAAGGTTGTGGAAGATTGTGCGCAGGCACATGGAGCCACTTATAAAGGACAGAAAGTCGGAACCTTTGGAGACGCTGCTGGATTCAGTTTTTATCCGGGGAAGAATCTTGGGGCACTTGGGGACGCTGGTGCTACCGTGACAAATGATGAGGAATTAGCAAAGAAGATTAGAGCATTGGGTAATTATGGCTCTGATTATAAATATCATCATATCTATAAGGGAAACAACAGCCGTTTAGATGAAATGCAGGCAGCTTTTCTTTCAGCAAAACTACCACTTCTTGACAAAATGAATGAGGAAAGAAGAAGGATTGCAGATAGATATCTGAATGGGATCAAAAATAAAAAGGTGATCCTTCCGTTTGTTTCATCCGATTGTGTTCCGGTATGGCATATATTTGGAATAAGATGTGAGGATAGGGAAGCTCTTGAGAAGCATCTAAATGATGCCGGGATTGGAACTAATAAGCATTATCCTATTCCGATGCATTTGCAGGAATGCTATAAAGATTTGGAATTTAAACAGGGAGATTTCTCTATCGCTGAAGAAATCAGCAAGAGTGAATTGAGCCTTCCGATGTATTACGGAATGACTGACGAAGAGATAGGATATGTTGTGGAAAGTATCAATTTATTTTGATGCAGAAATTAACTGGATTCGGCGATGCAAACAAAAAGTAGATTTAGATTATTTATAGATAATATTCTTGTTTATGGGCTGGGTGGAGTTATTAGTAAAATAATTCCTTTTATCATGCTACCAATATTGGTGAGATTATATCCAAGTTCAGATTATTTGGGATTGAATGATTTAGTAACGACACTTTGTTCGTTTGGTGGTGCTATAGCGATATGTGGAATGTATGATGCTCTTTTTAGGCTATATTTTGATAATTCAGATGATGTATATCATAAAAGAATATGCTCTAGTGCATTATTGTTTACATTACTGCTGTCAATATTGGTAAGTACTGTATTGATTGTCTTTCAAAAAAAGTTTTCATTATTGTTTTTTAAGAGCGAGGGATATACTAATCTTGTTGTTGTTTCGTGTATAACAATACTAGTTTCCACAGTAGGACAAATGCTACAAGCCCCTACTAGGATTAATAATAATCGGAAAATTTTCATTCTTACTAATTCAATTGCTCCAATACTATCATATTTATTAGCGATTCCACTTATTATTCGAGGTGAATACATTATGGCAATGCCAATTGCGGCATTGATAAGTGCGACCGTAATTGCGATAATATACTTTATACTTAATCATAACTATTTTTCAGTTAAACTATATAATTACAAACTGATTGGTGATTTGCTAAAAATCGGTTTGCCATTGTTACCAAATTTCTTAATATATTGGATATATAATTCGGCAGATAAGGTTATGATTACACAGTACTTGGATGTTAATGCTACAGGAGTATACTCTGTTGCAAGTAGGATAGGTCATATTAGTAACTTGATTTATACTGCATTTTCAGGTGGATGGTTGTTCTTTTCATATTCGACTATGAAGGATGATGATCATATAAGATTAAAGTCAAATGTGTTTGAGTACTTGTCGGTTATATCACTTATGGGTACAGTGATGCTGACAATGTGTAGTAAAATAGGTTTTGAATTATTGTTCACTCCCGAATATTATTCAGGATATTTGATTGCACCATATTTATTTATTGGACCACTGCTTTTGATGCTTTATCAAGTAGCGGCTAATCAATTTACAATAATAAAAAAAACATACATCAATACTTTGTCGCTGTCTGTAGGTGCAATTATTAATGTAATATTAAATGCAGTTTTGATACCTAATGTTGGAATAGAAGGTGCTGCATTGGCTACAGTATTGGGATATACAACAACAATCGTTTTTACGGTATACTTGCTTATAAGAAAGTCATTATTCTTGATATCGAATAGGTTAATTGGAATTTTTGCAATTTTTATTGGGTATATAATTGCATGGAGATTAATGTATAGTGAAAATCTTATAATATCAATAAGTTTAGGACTCATAGTCATAATGTGCTATTTATTTCTTTATAGAAATGATGCAAAAAAACTACTACATAAAAATGGAGAAACGAAATGAATGTTTTGATAACTTCTGTAGGAACGGCAACAAGTGTAAATCTAATTAAAGAATTGAAAAAGAGAAATCATTATATAGTTGGAGTAGATATAAATGATTATGGATATACAGCTGGCTCATTAATGGTTGATAACTATATTAAAGTACCTTTGGCTATTAGCGAGAATTTTTCGGCAATTATAAAAAAAATAATTGTTGATAATAATATAGAGTTATTAATACCGATTAATGATGTAGAGGTTGAGATTCTTTCAAAGGAAAAGGAATTTATAGGATGTAAATGTATTCTTCCAGATATAAATACAATATCTATTTTTCGCAACAAGTTGATTAGTGCTTTAAAAATGGATGAGATAGGGATAGATGTTCCTGCTATTTTAGAGGCTGATGATATAACAAAAAAAAGAATATTAAAGAAAAAGGTTAGTGTTGGTAGTAAAGGAATAACCATTTATGAAAAAGGAATATCATGCAAGATTGATAAAGATGAAGTTTTACAAGAGTTTGTAGATGGAGTCGAATACACGGTTGATGTTTTAAGCGGATTAGATGGAAGCCCTTATTATATTATTCCGAGAGAAAGACTTGAAACAAAAAGTGGGGTTGCAACAAAAGTAAGAATACGTGAGGATAAGAATATAATTCAGTTAGTAAAGAAAATATTGAAGAATTATCCTATTCCTGGGTTCTGTAATGTTCAGTTTATAAAAAATGAAGATCATATTTGGTTTGTTGAAGTAAATACAAGATTTTCAGGATGTGGTATTGCTTCCGTTATTACTGCACCAGAGATGATAGACACATTTTTAGATATCTCAAGAAATATAACAATAAACAGAAGTCTTAACGAAGGTGTTAAATGGAATGGTGTTGTAACAAGGTACTATGAGGAAAAAGTGTTTTATGAAAACATTTCTTGATTTGGACGGAACTATTGTCGATAGCACCCAAAGGCATGTTTTAGCATTAAAAGATATTTTACTTGAAGAAGGAATTGAGGTTAACATAGATAACTATCTTTCTTATAAGCGAGATGGTTTTTCGACAAAGCAGTATCTTGAAAATATGCTTGGCCTGAGTACGCTACAGAGTGTATCTATTTCAAATAAATGGGTAAAAGTAATTGAAGACCAGAAATACTTACTATTAGATTCATTATATGATGATTCAAATGTTTTTTTGGACTGGCTAAGTATGCAAGGCTCTTGTATATATATTCTTACTGCTAGAAAGAATGAAAGATTAACATATGAGTTCTTAAAGAATAGTGGTATCCAAAAAAAGATAAATCAATTATATGTTGTTTCGCCTAGTAATGCTACTGAAGAAAAAAAACACATTCTTTCCAAGCATGTTGCTAATGAATTCTTTTATATTGGAGATACAGAAGCCGATTTCGATGCGTGTAAGGGTATTGATATACAGATGTTTGTTCTTAATAGGGGATTTAGATCAAAGAAATATTGGGATAATAGAGGAGTTGAGACATATTCTAATCTCCATGAAATAAAACGTATAATGTCTAGAATGATATGTTCTGGAGGTGAGCATAATTGAATATAGGTTTATTTGGGGCTACTGGAAGTTATGATTTTGGCGATTTTGCTATGATGATTAGAAATATTGAGGATCTTTATAATGTAAATAAAGATAATTCTTTCTATGTATTTTCAATCAATCCCAGAATAACAGAAGTATGCCTTAAAGAAAATATTTCAAACAAAAAATTAATTGATAGAATTGAAATAGTTGATGATAATTTGATTAATATGAATATTTTTAAGAAGGGCATTAGAAAAATACTAACTCCCGATAAATTTTATTCAAAAGTGTATTCAGAATTATATGAACAATCTAAAGATGGGAAATTTGCTAATTTTCCTGCTGATTTCATAAAAAAAATCAAGGAACTGGATATATGTGTTTTTAATGGGGGCGGATATTTTCAAAGAGGATGGAAATACTATAATATAAAATTTTGCGCTGAAATACAGATAATAAATAGATATCATATTCCAATTTACTTTTTGTCTTGTTCAATAGGACCTATGTATGAGTACGATAAATATACACGAGAGTCTTTGCAATATGTAAAGAGCATTATGATACGTGACGGAAAAAACTACACATATAAATTATTACATTCATATGGGATAGATAGAATCATTAATGGACCGGATGACTTGTTTACCTTGTGTGATATTAAATTCGAAAGTGAATCCGATGATTATGTTGTAATTGAAATAATGAAATGGATGGATAAGCATGAAAAAGGTGTTGACTATATAATTGCTGAATTAACTAAGTTTATAAGATTTATTATAAAAGATGAGAAATTTGATGTATATCTTGTTAATTTGGATGTTGAGGATTATGATGGCATCAGTTATATGGAGCATTTGTTTGAAAAAATAGATGACAGAAAACATGTTCGCATGATCAAAACTGTAAATATTGAAGAAATAAAGAGAATTTATTCAGCAGCAAAATATTCTCTTTCATTTAAGTATCATCCAATTATTTTTTCGCTTGGAGCAGGAATCCCAAGTAGTGCAATTGTTACAGACGATGATGGTTACTATCATAGTAAAATGTACGGGGCATATGAAAATTGTGATATGGATCCCAATAATCACGTAATAGAATTAAACGAGTTTAGTTTTGATGTCCTTGTATCGCTATATAAGAAATCTAATGAAAGATGTAGTGATGAAGTAAAATGTAAATTTTTAAATATTCGGAATAGTTACTTGGATAGCATAGTTAATAATGTCAACTTTGCAAAATAGTTACACTAAACACCCTGCTAACTTCCATGATCAAGCCTAAACATCCAAAAACGTCATCAATTCCTGCAGGCTCTTACCACTTTTATGGAAGGCTTCCAATACCTGCTTAGCCTCGTACTCATGTTTTAGTTTCTGTAGCTCAAGCAGCTTTGCTTACAAAAGCATCGCATTTCTGCTGCGCCTTTGTCAACTCCGCCTCTACTGTTTTAATCTCAGACTCAATCGAAGAGATCGAACGTACCCGTGCCATCCTCATAGTCCTCCGTATCATCATCTTCCTGTGTTTCATACAACAGCGACTGATTCATTAAGAGCTTCTTTCCTATGTCTTCAGCCGCTCCTTTGATATCGGCCTCCGACAATCCAAAGGAACTCAGTATGACTTTTTGCTTTTTGGTTACGGCGTGATCCAGTTTATACTGCTCTTTATTTCGCTGCACCATTTCAATCTTTTCAAGTTCTCGCAGTGCAGCTGGAACGGTCATATAGTTATATTTCGCTTCCATCCGGAGCATAGTCTCTTAGGAAACATAAGGCCTGCGTCTGTAGGGTGCCTTTTTCCAATGACGGTACGCAACGGGATCGTGTAGCGCTTTTCCGAATTATATGTCTGTCCATATTGGAACAGAATATAATGTATATATCCCCTTGCCCATATTGAGGCAGGTCTTTTCGGCATTCATCGAAACATAACGCTTCTCCCTGGTCGCCACATTTCCGAACGTTTGTTCTTGACAGATTCGAGATTGCCTGCTAATATATGAAAACAAACAGGATAACAAGATAACAGGTGGGATATCCGGGTATTTGTGTATCCATTCGAATTATGTTACAATATCCATTATTTATGCTACATTCGCAGGAAGGAGACATCCCCAATGGGAACATATATCAACCCCGGAAATCTGGCTTTTCAAAGAATCTCGGGTGCCAATTATGTAGATAAAACTGATCTGATCCGACTGATGAATGCCCGTGTCGGTGGCGATGCATCTCTGGTATGCGTCAGCCGGCCTCGCCGTTTCGGCAAATCCTATGCCGCAAAAATGCTGACAGCATACTATGACTGTTCCTGTGATTCACATGCACTTTTTGATAGCAAGAGAATTACGAAATCTCCCGACTATGAAGATCACCTTAATAAGTACAATGTCATCTGTCTGGATATTTCAAGTTTTATCTCTGAGGCGCAGGCTACGCAGAAACCGCTTGTCGAAGTGCCTCAGATGATTCTGGATGCGCTGCGTGACGATCTGCACAGTGTGTATCCGGAATTGCCCAAGCGCATAACTGTTAACGAAGAATTACTCTCCTGTGCAGAGTTGCCGGAGGGCAGGCCTTTTATCTTTGTCATTGATGAATGGGATGCTGTGATCCGGGAAGCAAAAGATGATGAAAACGCCCAGAAAGCATACTTGAATCTGTTACGCGGGTGGTTTAAGAATACCAATTTTACCCCGAGAGTAGTTGCTGCTGCATATATGACCGGCATACTGCCGATCAAAAAAGATGGTTCCCAGTCTGCCATTTCAGAATTTGATGAATTCTCCATGCTGGAGCCGGCGGAATTTGCCGGATTTGTAGGATTTACTGAAGATGAGGTCCGGCTGCGCTGTGCCGGGACAGACATCCCGTTTGAAGAAATCAAGACCTGGTACGACGGTTATGATCTGTCTCCGGTTGGTTCGGTATATAATCCGTATTCCGTGATAAAAGCGCTGCGATCCGGCATATGCAAATCATACTGGCGAAAGACCTCTGCCGCAGAATCTTTGAAAAACTATATTAACATGGATTTTGAGGGTTTGCAGGAAACGATTGCCCGGCTGATTGCCGGAGATAAGATTTGCCTGAATACAGAGAATTTTCAGAATGATTTTGAATCCTTTGAAAGCGCAGATGATATACTGACATTGCTGATCCATCTGGGATATCTGACCTATCATGAAAAAGATCAGACCGTGCAGATTCCGAATGAAGAAGTACGGATAGAATTCCGCCAGTTTTTAACCCAGAAGAAAATAAACACCGGTTGGATGAAACTGATCAAAAGATCGCAAAAGTTACTGGATGATACCCTGGCCTGCCGAAGTACAGAAGTTGCCGCTGCTTTGGATGAAATCCGTCAGGAACAGTATGCGCCGCAGTTTTACAATAATGAGCAATCCCTGCGCGCAATCATCAAGTATGCCTATATCGTAGCCATCGGACAATATGTGAAGATTGAAGAAATGCCAAGCGGCAAAGGTCTGGCTGATGTCGTTTTTCTTCCTATGCCACTGTCAAACCTTCCGGCTCTGGTGATCGAACTGAAATGGAATAAAACCGCCGGCGGTGCCATCACGCAGATCAAAAAGAACGGCTACACCGCTAATCTGAAAGCTTATAAGGACAATCTCCTTCTTGTCGGGATCAATTATGATGAAAAAACAGGCTCACACTCTTGCTCCATAGAGAAACGGAAGAAAGCGATGGTAGAAAAACATGGCTGATTCCGGGAAGGTATGGATATCACGTGGCTCGTAATGCGGCTATTCTCGTGTATTGCTAGTATTGCGTCCGATGGCGTATGCATACCTGAATAAGGTTGTAGCAAAGCTGAATAAGGTGAGTTAGTTATATGCTTGGGGAAAAGTTAAGGGTCACAGCACTTTTTGGCTTTTTTGCTATAAATTGACATCTATTCGGATTGGCAGTACGATATATAGGACTATGTGTAAGAGCAGTTAGCAGGATCATGGCAGAGATTTGCATGTCGCCCGGAGCGCAGCGAAAACAGCTATGTGAAATAGGTAGGAAATAGGGCGTGCCTGATCTGTGGATACGTATATGATGGCGAAGAACTGCAGGATGACTATATTGCTGATGCGATGATAAAGGCGGGAAGTCAGCCGCAAGATAGTCTCGAAGAAGAAGTTGAAAAAACAGAAATCATCAGACTTAGGAAAGGAGAGATGAGTCATGAAGCAATTCAATACTACCGCGGTTTGTGTGCCTTCAAAACACTATATGGTTGATCTCTCCGAGAGAGTAAAAGAGATCAAAAAGCTGGTTGATGCCGGGAAATATTTCACGATCAACCGTGCAAGACAATTTGGGAAGACGACTACTCTGACAGCGTTAAAACGAGTCATACAAGAAGGATATATAGTTGTATCATTGGATTTTCAGAGTATTGATAATGATGTGTTTGAAAGTGGTGCTACATTTTCACAGGCATTAGCTCGTATTATAATTGATGCTCACGAATTTGAAGATATAGAACTTCCGGATAATACTGTTTTAGCATTGGAAGAATTTGCGATTTCAGATCCCAATAAGGTAAAAATGGATGGTTTGTTTAGAATTCTTAAAAGATGGATCAAGAAGTCTGATGAGCCGATAGTATTGATAATAGATGAAGTAGACAGTGCAACCAATAACCAGGTTTTCCTTGATTTTTTGGCACAGTTAAGAGATGGTTATATAGGGCGTGATACAGATGGAACCCCGGCGTTTCAATCCGTCATCCTTGCGGGTGTAACTGACGTTAAGCATTTAAAGAGCAGGATCAGATCAGAAGAGAACAGCAAGGAAAACAGCCCTTGGAATATAGCGGCAGACTTTACAATTGACATGAGCTTGTCCGAAAACGGCATCAAAGGCATGCTAGATGAGTATGAGGCAGATCATCATACCGGGATGGATACAGAGTTCATCGCTAAGACTATCAGAGCTTATACAAATGGATATCCTTTCCTTGTAAGCAGGATCTGCCAGCTGCTGGATGAGCAGGTCAGTAAGACGATGAGCCTGTCTGAAGCGTGGACAGAGAGTGGATTAGATGAAGCGGTTAAGCTTCTGCTTGCAGAAAATAATACGTTATTCCAGTCATTGACAAAAAATCTTAGCAACTATCCCGAGTTGAAATCTTCCATTAGAAGCATACTGATGGAAGGAACCAGGCTTACATGGAATGGTCAGCAGGATGCCATTGTGCAGATGCAGATGTATGGACTTGTCAGAAATGAACATAATACCGTAAGAGTAGCGAATCGGATCTTTGAAACCATGTTATACAACCTGTTTCTTTCGGATGAAGAACTGAAAAGCAATGTATTCTCACGGGAGGGCGAACTTGCTAAGAATCAGTTCATAACAGATGGTAAACTGAACATGCGGCTGATACTGGAGAGATTTATAGAAACGTACACGCAGGTTTGCGGTCCTTTGGTTGAGCGCTTCAAAGAGAAGGATGGCAGAGAACAGTTCCTGTTGTATCTGAAGCCGATCATCAATGGTACAGGCAACTATTATATAGAAGCACAGACCAGAGACCAGACGCGCACAGATGTGATAGTCGATTATCTGGGACAGCAATACATCATAGAGCTGAAGATCTGGCGTGGCGAAAGATACAACGCTGCCGGAGAGAAGCAGATCAGTGAATATCTGGATTACTGGAACCTGAATACCGGGTATATGCTGAGTTTTAACTTTAACAAAAATAAACAACAGGGCGTTAAGAGAGTGCAGATCGGAGATAAGGTTCTGTTCGAAGGGACGGTATGATTGAGCAAATATATTCCATGGGCTTGAAGATTTTGAGAATAAGTTAAGGTAACATTCTATTTTTGTTATGATAATATTCGTATAAATGAAATAATTGCAACAACAGTAATGTGAATAATAGAAATGTTAATTACAGAAGTGCTAATTACAGAAGTGCTACAACGACAATAGAATTTATTAAGAAATGCGATTTACATAATTCCGCCTTTACATCCAATATTCCGTATGGTAAAATACTACAGAATATTGGATTTTTTAGATGTTAGTCTTTGATAACTGACAGTTATGGAAACTTATATAAAAGAGGGAAGCTTCACCATACGATGAAGCCTTGAAGTCCCTCAAAGAACCAAACCCACGAAGCGGGTGCGACATTCCAAGCTCCGCCAGGAGCGCGACATTCCAAGCTCCGCCAGGAGCGCGACATTCCAAGCTCCGCCAGGAGCGCGACAAGGATTTCGAAGAAATCCCGATTGGATTTCGAAGAAATCCCGATTGGAATTCGAAGAATTCCCGATGACCGGGATGGGCTCCCCCAGGCTCTGCTTGGGGGCAGAGGAGGTAGAAAAAAGTGGACAGACAGGAATACAGGATTTTGTCGGAAGAGATCACAAGGCTGAGCGCAAATGAGCAGTTTGCGGAAGCGGCAGAGATCGCGGATCAGATCGACTGGCGGAAGGTGCGCAGTTTCAGCACCCTGATGAGCATCAGTGAGATCTATCAGCTCAACCGCCGTTACGAGGATGCGCTGGAGCTGATGCTGATGGCTTATGACAGAAATCCGAAGAACCGCAGCATCGTATATGCGCTGTGTGAATTGTATATTCTGCTGAACGATCATATCAAAGCGCTGGAATTTTTCAGTCTGTACAAGCGTATCGCGCCGAAGGATACCAGCGGTCATTATATCCTGCAGTACAAGATCCAGGAAATGCAGGGGGCGTCTCTGGACGACCAGATCGCATTGCTGGAAATGTTTACACGAAAAGAATATCGTGAAGAGTGGGTATACCAGCTGGCATACCTGTATCACCGCATCGGTCTGGGAACGAAGTGCGTGGAGACCTGCAACGGTCTGATCGCGACTTTCGGGGAAGGGCCTTTTGTGATCAAAGCGCTGGAACTCAAGCGTCTTCATGCGCATCTGCGCCCGGAGGAGCAGCGGCTGTATGACCAGAGGGATCGTGTGGCGGACGAGCTGCAGGCCTTTGAGAGTGATGAGTATACCACGGAGCGTCCGGAACCGGGGCTGTATCCCGAGATGGGGGATGCGGACTGGCATGTCAAGACGATCGATATGAGCAATTTCAATACCGTGAACCTGCAGAAGGAGCTCGCCAAGAGCATGCGCGAGCTGGTGGAGGGAAATCTCGGATCGGAGAACAGCAAAGCCGCAGATGATTATATGAGCACCGGAGAGATGGAAAAACGGCAGTGGACGCAGGAAACGGAGCCGCTGGCAGACGGGCCGGATGACGAAGGTTTTTACGGGGATGAGGAGGAATACCCCGACGACCATACCATGTTTATCCCGCAGGGAGACTATGCGCAGAGCGGTGAATACGACGAAAACGGCGGATATTATAATGAAGACGGCGAATACGTCGAGGGAGAATACGCCGAAGAAGACGGAAACTACGAAGAAGATGGTGAGTACTACGCCGAAGAGGGTGAGTATACCGAAGATGGAGAATACACCGAAGAGGGCGAGTACGCCGAAGAAGACGGATACTACGGAGAAGACGGTGAGTACTACGCCGAAGAGGGTGAGTATAGCGAAGACGGAGAATACGCGGAAGAAGGCGGATACACCGAAGACGGAGAATATGCCGAAGAAGGCGGATACACCGAAGACGGAGAATACGCAGAAGAAGGCGGATACAGCGAAGAGGGTGAATACGTAGAAGAAGACGGATACACTGAAGAAGCGGAACAGCCGGAAGACGGGTATGCCGACGAAAGCCTGCATACAGAGGAAGCGGTTCCGGCCGTGGAAGAGCCTCAGGCCGCTGCAGAGAGTGCAGCTTCCGAAACTGTAAAAGAAACTGCTGCACCCGTACCGCAGGACAGCATCGTGCTGGGTACGGGAGACCTGAGTGAGATCCGCATCGCCGGCATTTCGGCAGAACCGCAGATGCCTGTAACTGCGGAACAGACGGAAATCAAAGCCGGAGCAGCTTCCCCTAAGCAAGGTCTGGGGGCGGAAGAAGTATTTTTTGAGGACAGTACCTCGGATATCGTGATCGACAGCCTCCCGTCCGGAACCAATCCGGAATATCTGTCCATGCAGCGCGTGGCCGAAAACGTGCGCATCGAGGAACAGATCGAAAAAGAGGAAAAGGCCAAAGAAGTGCCGGCCGATGTGGAAGTGCGCCGGAAGAAAAAAGAATCGAATTCCGAGATCGAAAACATGCTGTATACAGCGCCGGATGGTCAGATGGGACTGGCTGTTCCGCAATCGAAGGTGGTGGAAAAACAGATTACCGGACAGATCGAGATCAGCGATTATCTGGCGGACTGGGAAGATAAGAAGCGCAGACAGAGTGAAGCGCAGAAGCAGGCGCTGGAGAAGAGGATCAACGACAGTACCGGTCCGATCTTTGCCGGCTATGATGAGCGTGTGCGCAACAATATGATCGACGATCTGGAACGCGAGCAGAAGATCTTTGCAGACAAGTATCGTGCGGATGATATACAGTTCCGCAGCATCGATGAAGTGATCGAGAAAAAGCCGGAACCGAAAACAACCCTGCAGAAGGTGACTCCGCTCCCGGAGATCAAGGAAGCAGCAGATCCGGCCGATGCAGACGGCGAAGAACACCGTTCCATCTGGGATGAAGTGCACGAAGCGATCGAAGCGGACCACGAAAAACAGCAGGGTGTGCCGCAGACGACCGGCCTGATCGACGCTGCCGTTGAGCAGGCCAGCCGGCTGGTAGAGACGGCGGCGGAGGCGGCTCCGGAAAAAGCAGAGGAAGTAAAAGACACCGAAGAAGCAGCCGGCGAAGAAGAGAGCGAAAAAGAAGAGATCGGAAAAGAAGAGAGCAGCAAAGAAGAAACTGCGGAAGAAAAAGACCTTGAAGAAAAGAGCCTTGAGGATACCGGAAAGCTCGGTGGCTATGAGGAAGGCTTCTTTGACGGCGAGGTAGATGAAGATATGGATACCGCTCCGATGGAGGAAGTGTCGGAGGAGCTTTCGGAGGACGATGCGGAAGCTTCCGCGGAAGATGCCGATGCAGAGGAAGAGGCCGTAGAAGAGGAAGAGATCGCTTACGAAGGCGATGAGGGATCCGAAGAGGCTTATGAGGATACCGACGGGGAATACTACGAGGACGGCGAATACGAAGACGAGTATTACGAGGACGGTGACTATATTGAGGACGAAGCCGACGAAGAATACGAAGACGGGTATGCCGAAGAAGACGGAGAATATGAAGATGAGTATGATCCGGATGAAGATGATGTGGATGGTGAATATGTAAGAGAGATCCTGAAGGGAGACAGTAAAGAAACGTTTGCCGAGGAACCGAATACGGCGCAGCTTCAGGAGATCGCAAGCGTGTTGGAAGCGGATGCGGATCGTGTCGGCGCCGAAGCGGTGGAAGAGATCAATGACGAGTACATTGCGGAGGAAGACGATCAGGAGCTGTCCCCGGAAGAGCAGGAACTGTTCCGCGAGTATCTGTATTCCAAGAAGATGTATGCCCAGATCCTTGAAGCGGTGGATCAGATCAGTCTGGCACCTTATGTCGGCAATGCGATCGTAACAGGAGATGCGGATTCCGGTCTGGAAAAAATGGGCAAATGCCTGATCAAAGAGATCCAGATGATCGATGGGAATTTCCTGTCTAACCGGATCGCGCGCATCAGCGGAAACAAGATGAACCGGAAGAATATCCCGGCAATGTTTGCGCAGCTGGGGAACGGTGCCCTGCTGGTGGAAAAGGCATCGGATATGACCAGGGAAACTCTGGAAAATATCGCCAAGACACTCGATGATCTGCAGGAAGGTCTGTTTGTGATCCTGATGGATACCAGAAAAGATATGGACCGGCTGCTGGAGAAATACGAGCTGATCACCGGTTATTTCAATGCGCGTGTGGATATCCTGCCGATGAACAACAATGCGCTGGTGGAATATGCCAAGAAATACGCGTATTCGAGAGAGTATAAGATTGATGAAGAACGTGGTGTGCTGGCCCTGCATCAGCGGATCAGCGAGCGCCAGATCGGTGAGCACAATGTGTCGACGAAGGAGATCGAGGAGATCATCAATGCGGCGATCGAACATTCCTCGAAACCGCATCTTTCCACGTTTTTCCAGATTCTGAGCGGGAAACGCTATGATTATGAAGATATGATCATTTTGCGGGAGAAAGATTTCCTATAAAGGATTCCGAAAAATAGATAAATTGCACAAAAATTTCACGTGACACTTCACATTTTTTGGAAAATATGGTAAAATTATACCTCGGGGGTAATCCCGGGGTATTTCTTTTTTCAGACCAAAAAGAAATACGGAGGATGCGCATCTTTTGCGGGATCCTTTCTATTATTTCAAAACCGGAGGAGAAGGAATGGCACCAAAAAAACAGGAGAAGACACCGAAGACGCTGCAGGAGGAAACGATCTTTATTTCCGATGCGGATCAGTATGTTTTCGGACAGGGCACACATTATGAGATCTACAAAAAGCTGGGCGCTCATCCCTGTATCAAGAACGGCAAGAAGGGCGTATTTTTTGCAGTATGGGCTCCACATGCACAGGCGGTGCATATCGTAGGCAATTTCAACGGCTGGGATGTGAATGCCACACCGATGAAGCGTCTGGGCGAAGGCGGGATCTATGCGGCTTTTGTACAGGGGGTTGCGGAAGGCGAATTGTACAAATACTACATTACGACGGCATCCGGGGAAGGGATCTACAAAGCCGATCCCTATGCGAATTATGCGGAACTGCGTCCGGGTACGGCCTCGATCGTCTATGATCTGCGGAAACTGACCTGGTCGGATGACAAGTGGCTGGCAGAGCGTGCACAGAAGAACTTTTTTCAGGAGCCGATGGCGATCTACGAGTGTCATATCGGTTCGTGGATGAAGCATCCGGACGGTACCGAGGACGGTTTTTACAATTATCGTGAGTTTGCAGACCGTATCTGCGAATATCTGAACGATCTGAAGTATACGCATGTCGAACTGATGGGCATTGCGGAGCATCCGTTTGACGGCTCCTGGGGCTATCAGGTGACGGGCTATTATGCACCGACGTCCCGCTATGGTACGCCGGAGGACTTTGCTTATCTGGTCAATAAACTGCACAATGCGGGCATCGGTGTGATCCTCGACTGGGTACCGGCACACTTCCCGCGGGATGCCTTCGGTCTGGCGGATTTTGACGGGGAGCCTTTGTATGAGCATCCGGACAGCCGTCTGGGCGAGCATCCGGATTGGGGAACCAAGATCTTTAACTATTCCAAGACGGAGGTACGGAACTTCCTGATCGCCAATGCGCTGTACTGGATCCGCGAATTCCACGTGGATGGCCTGCGTGTGGATGCAGTAGCTTCCATGCTCTATCTGGACTACGGCAAGCAGGACGGACAGTGGGTGGCAAACAAGTACGGCGGCAACGAAAATCTGGATGCCATCGAATTTTTCAAGCATTTAAACAGCGTGATCCGTGGTCTGAACAACGGCGCGATGACCATTGCGGAGGAATCCACGGCATGGCCGAAGGTGACAGCGCGTCCGGAAGATGACGGTCTGGGCTTTACATTCAAATGGAATATGGGCTGGATGCATGATTTCTGTGATTATATGAAACTGGATCCCTATTTCCGCAAGGACAACCACAACAAGATGACCTTTGCGATGAGTTACAACTGCGCAGAGAAATACATCATGCCGCTGTCGCACGATGAGGTGGTGCATCTGAAATGCTCGATGCTGAACAAGATGCCGGGATATGAGTGGGACAAATATGCGAACCTGCGCGTGGGCTATGCCTTTATGTTCGGGCATGCCGGCAAGAAACTGCTCTTTATGGGGCAGGAATTTGCGCAGGAGCGTGAGTGGAGCGAGGCGAGAGAGCTCGACTGGTTCCTGCTGGAGCGTGATCTGAACAAGGGCATGCTGGAATACGTGAAGGAACTGCTGAAGATCTACCGGGAGAACCGGTGCCTGTACGAACTGGATGATTCCTGGGACGGTTTTGAATGGATCAACGCGAATGATTCCTACCGCAGCACCTACAGCTTCATCCGCAAGTCTAAGGACGGCAAGAACAATATGATCTTTGTGCTCAATATGACGCCGATGCAGCTGGATAAGTACTCCGTAGGTGTACCGAAGAAGGGCAAGTACAAGCTGGTGCTCAATTCTGACGAGAAACGCTTTGCCGGCAACGGACACGAACTGCCGGAGGAGCTCAAGGCCAAGGAGTTTGAATGCGACGGCCGCCAGTACGCGATCACCTTTGATCTTCCGCCTTATGGAGCCGTGGCGTATTCGTTCTCATACTGATATCACTATCTGCAGGGGGCATATATAAGTTAGAAAAACCACGGGGGTTATCTCCGTGGTTTTCAGATGCATGTAATGAGGATAAACTGCGAGTTGTTACTTATAGATGTCTTCTTTTAGCCAGGTCCATATAGATCCGGTCACGCTTTTTCCGGTTTTGTTTGAAATGACATAGTATTGCAGCCGTTTTCCTTTAAGAGGGCCTGATACCACGATGTTGTTGGAGTCAAAGATCTCCTTTATACCTTTTTGGCGTGGGTTGGTTATGGACCATTCATTGTTATAGTAATATAGTGGCATTGTATCTTTGGTTTCCATATATACGCAGTAGAAAATGGTATACTTATCGTAAGCTGAGGTTGCAGTATAGGATCCCTTTGTAGCAGCGTTACTGCCAACAGCTACCATAAATAAGTAGGGCTGGTTATTACCTGTTACCCCCGCATATTTCAGAATACTCTCAGCAAAAGCAGTATTTGAAATATCCTGATCTTCGTTTCCGGAAGTGGATTTATCCCCGGCGCCGGAAACAACGGGAGTACCCACTGGAAGATCACCGTTAGTAGCATATTGCTCTACAAAAGCGGCTTGAGCTGCATCTTTGCATGCTTGAGCATTCGGTAGATATCTTTTAATCTTTGCCTCATTAATATATCCCATCAGTGTCGGTACCAGGATCGCAGCAAGAATCGCCAGAATTACAAGTACCACGATCAGTTCGACCAGAGTGAAACCTTTGTTTGTGAGGTTGTGTTTTTTATTTTTTGCCATAGTCATCCCCTCATAGTATAGTACCTACTAAAATTTTATCGGCTCATAGCGGGGAATTCTTTAGTGGCTTGTCAAATTCACGTTTATCGGTGAGCCATGGGGACAGTTCTTGTGGCAACAAGATCGAAGATCTTTAGCCACAAGAACCGTCCCCGTGGCTCGCCGACTCGATAAACCGGAATTTGTACGCCTAAAGAAAAGTCCCGTGACATCCGAAATAAAAAGTAGTGTATTGGGAAGGAAAGGAGTCTGCCATGAATATCCATATCGGGGAGAAGGCATTACAGGAAAAATCGGCAGCCGCATATTTTCAGGGGGCACAGGGTGCGGGACACAGCGCGCCTTCGGCGCAGGCAGCAGGGACGGTAAGGAGCAGCGGGATGAGTGCCGGTTATGCTTTGGATCTCGGCGCCGGTGAGCGGGAAGGACAGATCTTTTCCGATCAGAAGAAAGGTGTGGCTGCGCTGCTGCAGGATGACCTTACGTCGAATGCAAAGGCGCAGAAAGCTTTTATGATACTGGCATCGAACACCATGTCACCGGAAGCATACGGAAAGCTGGCAGAGGATGGATATGATGTGCAGCAGATGGATCCCGAGGAAACCGTGACGGTCGTGGATGAGATCAAGGCAGAGATGGCAAAAGCCGGCGTGGTGGTCGCGGGATATAATGATGATCTGTCAAAAGATGAGCTGGAGGCGATCACGGGCAGTGCGGCATATGCAGCAGAACTGGACCGGGCGTTCCGGGAAAACGGTGTGCCGCTGACCGAACAGAATGTAAAAGATGTGGTGGCAGTGATCGGGCAGGCGCAGCAGATCCCGGCGCTGACGGATGGTGCAAAGAAATATCTGGTGGAAAACGAGATGGCGCCCACGATCCCAAATATGTATAGGGCGCTCCACAGCGGAGCCGGGGTGAATACTGCGCCGCAAGGGTATGTGCAGACCGGCGGATATCTGGGGATGACGGCGCAGACCGGACAGATCCCGGATGAAAGACTGACCGCCCAGATGCGGAAAGTGATCGGGCGAGCAGGGGAACAGGCGGGCGAAGAAAATCTGGCAGAGGCAAAAAGGATCCTGGATCTGGGACTGCCTTTGACGGAAGAGACGTTTCTGGCGATGTCGGAACTGGATGCGCTGCAGTTTCCGTTGAAGACAGGGGATGTGGCGGATGCTGCAGCAAGGGCGCTCAGTGACGGACAGAAAGCAGCAGAGGCGGATGTGACGGGAAAACAGAGTCTGTTGCAGGAAGCGGTCGAGCTGGCGGAGCAGGTGGCGCAGATCAGTGATGAAGCTGTGGATGCAGTGGCAGATGCGGAATTGCCGCTGACCATAAAGAATCTTGCTGCGGCGCAGGCGCAATTGACGGGATCTGCCGATCGCACCAAAGATCCGGTGCAACAGGCTTCCCGGATCGCGCAGGCAGCTTATGCGCAGCAAACGGAGTTGAAACTTCGCGTAGAGGTCTCCTATGAGGCAAGGCATCTGACTTCCAAACGGCAGATGGAGGAAATCCGCCTGTCGATGACCGTAGAAGTGAGCTATCGTATGCTGAAGAACGGAGTGCACGTGGATACCACGGAACTGTCGAAGCTGGTGGAGGATATGAAAGCGGCGGAGGCACAGCTGCAGGAGGCGAAATTTGGCTCGGATGCCTCGCAGAGTGCAGCGCAGAGATCCGCGATTTATAGCGATACGATGGATATCGTGCGCAGCCTGCCCGGTATGCCGGTATCCCTGGTGGGGGATCTGCTGAAGCGGCAGGATAGCCTGACGGTCAGTACGGAATCCTCTCTGGATATCACTCTGTCGGAATATACGGAACTCGGAAATCGCAGGATACAGCAATACGCTGCGGCAAATGAACGCTATGAAACGATGATGACGGAGGTAAGAACGGATCTCGGGGATAATATCAAAGAAGCATTTGACAGGGCTGAGAGTCTGCTGACGGAACTGGGGATCGAGGCAACGGAGGAAAATCTCCGTGCGACCAGGATCCTGGGTTACAACCGTATGGAACTGACGGAGGACAATATGACGGCGGTGAAAGCGGCTTACCGTAAGGTGCATAATATCACGCAGCGGATGAATCCTGCGGCTACATTACAGATGATCCGTGACGGTGTGAATCCGATGCAGCTTTCGCTGGACGAGTTGGAGCGGCGACTGGCGGGAGCGCCCGAAAGCACGGAAAAATACAGTGAATTTCTTGTGCGGATGCAGCAGAAGGGTGAGGTGACGGAAACGGAACAGGCATCCTTCATCGGTATCTATCGCATGCTGCACCAGATCGAAAAAAGGGATGGAGCGGCGATCGGCAGTGTGCTGGCACAGGGCGCGGAACTGAACTTCAATAATCTGCTGAGTGCGGTGCGCAGCTACCGGGATCGCGGTATGGATGTGAGTGTGGACGATACGTTTGCCGGTATGGACAGCAATGTTCGTAACGATATCGAAGAGCAGATCCGTGCGGCCTATTATCAGAATGCAAAAGAGGAGATGCTGGCAGCAGGAAATGCTCCGGCAGAGATCTATGAAGAGCTGATCGCAGAAGGGGTGAGTGCTTCTCCGGATAACGTGCTGGGATTGCTGGGACTGCGCAGGGAACGCGGGGCTCTGTTTGACAGTGCCCGGGCAGCCATAAACGGTATTGAAGAACGGCATGGTTCTACAACTGCGGATGGTGAGGTTGTGACCGATGGTGGTTCCGGCAGCGGTTCGTCCCCCTTTGCCGTGACGGAAGCCGTACTGGAAGCGGCGATGGAGAATACGCTGGAGCGGTTTACCTCCAAAGAGGATGCCGGAACAGCGTATGAGCATATGGCCGATGTGGCAGAACGCGTGATGGCAGATGCCGCGATGCGGGAAGGAGAAAGCATTGACATCCGGCAGATCACCTCGGCACTGAAGCAGGTGAATGTGGCCAGACAGCTGGCAAGAGAAGAAGCTTATGAACTGCCGATGATGATCGGCGGCGAGCAGAGCAGTGTGAGTGTGCGGATCCGTCATGATGCAGCGGAACAGGGAACGGTAGAGATCATGATGGAACATGACTCCTACGGAACGATGCGGGCACGGTTTGCAGCGGCAGGCAAAGCGGATGCGCAACGGCTGGAAGGTTATGTGGTATGTGACCGCGAGGAGGGTATGCGTGCGGCGGAAGCGCAAAAGGAGTCTCTGATGGAGCGCCTGGCACAGGAGCAGATCCCGATGGGTGAGATCCGTTTTGTATATTCCGAACATCTGTCGGTTAATTATTCCGTAAATTCATCCGATGATAATAGTAGCGGCAGTTTTGATACGAGCGTACTGTATCGTACCGCCAAAATATTTCTTCAGGTAATGGGCGGCGAAGTATAAGTGAACAAAAGCCACGGAGGGCGTAAAGAAAGAACAGAGGAATGGAATCGTCTGGGATAGGAGAGGTTTATGAGGATCAATTATAACGCATCCGCGGTCATTTCCAATAAGGCGCTGAACAACAGTGACAGCGCATTGTCCAGATCTTTGCAGCGGCTTTCTTCCGGGCTGAAGATCAATGAGGCGCAGGATAATCCGGCAGGACTGGCGATCGCGCACCGTATGGATGCGCAGGTGCAGGGGCTTCGTGTCGGCAAAGCCAATTCCAACGACGGTATCTCCGTGATCGAAACGGCGGATGGCGCATTAGCGGAGATCTCTTCTCTGATGCAGCGTATGAGTGAGCTGACGGTGCAGGCGGCAACCGGCACCTATACGGATGATGACCGTGAAGCCATCGACCGCGAGATTCAGCAGCTGAAAGAGGAAGTTACCCGTGTGTCGAAGGATACCGAGTTTAACGGACAGAGGATCCTGGACGGGACCTTTGATCTGAAAGGGTATATGAATAACAATAACAGCAAGGTAGAGTATTATACCGGCGAAGTAGCAGTCGGAAAATATAATCTCAACATTCAGAGCATCCTCTCTGCGGCCGGCATCACGGAAGGAACTGCGACGGGTGTTAAGCCGATAAGCATGCAGTATCAGAAAGCGGATGGATCGTTGGAGGCGGTTGATGATCTGACGGCATCGGTGGATATGGATAACAATCTGATCACGATCCGTAAGGAGTATGGTGGTGAATATGAGATCCGCATTTCTTTTGATGATGCGAATCCTCCCGGAGCTACCGAGATGGAGATCACCGGGATCGGGGCGATGAAGCTGCAGATCGGAGCAAATGAGGGCCAGGAGCTGGCAGTTCAGATCCCGACGATCTCGCTTAAGAATATGGGGTTGCAGAATGCGAACGTACTCACGCAGGAAGCAGCGGAGAAAGCGATCGAAAGCACAAAGCAGGGGCTCAATTATATCAATAAGATCCGTTCGAAGCTGGGCGCATACCAGAACCGCCTGGAGCATAATACGGAAAGTCTGGATGTATCCGATGAAAATCTGACAGCGGCTTATTCCCGTATCATGGACGTAGATATGGCGGAAGAAATGACAGCGTATACGACCAATAATGTGCTGGTGCAGGCCGGGGTGTCTATGCTGAGTCAGGCGAATGAAAGACCGCAGGCAGTCCTGCAGCTGTTGCAGTAAAGAGCAGGAAGCCGATCATAAAAACGGCGTCAGGGGGTATGACCGATGACAGATGAGCAGAAACAGGATTTTACATTACGGATCTCACAGGCAAACAAAAGTGCCCTGGTAGTGATCCTGTATGATATTTTTCTGACATACGCCGGAGAGGCGGAGGCGGCATCGCCGGCTGACGGCACCTTTCATATCGCGATCTCTAAAGCGCGCGGGGCACTCAGCGAGCTGATCGGTTCGCTGCATATGGATTATGAGATCGCGCAGAGCACATATCAGTTGTATCGTTTTGTGGAACGGGAACTGATCCGTGCAGATGTTAAAAGAAGTACGGAACCGATCCCGCCTGTGATCCGGATCATGCAGTGTCTGCGGGATGCGTACGCGGAGGCGGCGAAGACGGATACATCCGGGCCTTTGATGAAAAATACGGATGTGGTATATGCCGGGATGACCTACGGGAAACATGACGTGATGACCGGCAGCAGCGCTGCGGGAACGAACCGTGGGTATCTGGTGTAAGATGCGCCTGTGATTTTGGTTTTTTCGTTTTTATTTTTGGAAACGACCGAGATGGCGGAGCGCAGCCTTACGGCCGGGTAGAATCCGGAAGATCAGAGGGCAGATAGTATATAGGCGATATAATCATCTACCACATCGATATCCGTATAGCTGTAGAGCATCCGTGAACCTACGACATCTTCCAGCTCGTTGAAGATGAGATGGTCCTGATGAAACAGAAAATCAATACCACAATGTCCGATCGAAAGACCGGACATTGTTTTTTTGACAATGGTCTCTTCTGCCGGGGAGAGCGTATAGACGGATGCCTGTCCGCCCAGACAGAAGTTGCTGCGAAAATCCGAGTCGGAACTGCGAAGCATCGCAGCTGTGATACGGTTGCCGGTAATATAAACCCGCAGGTCTTTGCCGGGGGTATCGGACATTTCCTGGTAGATCCAGCTGATACCGGTAGTTTTTGCAGCTATAGGCATATCTGTCGGCCCGTTCGTGAGACCGGCTCTGGCGCGAAGAGCTTTCTGTTGATATACGGCGGCTTCTTCCGGCGAGTGTAGCAGAAACACTTCTGTACCACCGTGGCCATCCCGGCTTTTCATAATGATGGGATAACGGTCAAAATCCTCCGGATTTTCGGAAGTCTTCAGGATCGGCAGTCCGGCTTCTTCCATATAACGAAGCGCGGCGAGTTTATCGTTTCCGAGCAGCGTGATCCTGCTGTTATTGAATACAGGGAGACCGTTGGCTTCCAGTTTTTTCGATAAGGAAAGATCCCGCGTGCGGTTGATGACGAAGCCGTGCTGTGGCAGCGGGGCGATGCCGGCATCGATATCTTCCTTATATAACAGTAAAAAATCGACTCCCCGGCGTGAACAGGCACGCCGGTAAAAGTCGATGTAATTTTGATTTGGTCCCGCTTCCGGACGGTTATAGATCAGATTACAGAGCATTTAGTATACGTTATCAAAGGTTCTTCCATTCTGGTGGTTGGGACCGTGGGCATTGGTGGCTACCGGAGGATTGGTCTTCCAGTCTGCCAGATATCTCGGGTCTGCCTCCGGCCATAAGCGGAGATATACCCATCCATTGCTTCTGCCTTCTCCGTCGGTTCCTGCGGGTACCGGGCAAACCCATACTTCCGGACGGCCGGTTTCCAGATTCATTGCAATACGGAATTCGTTGATGCCGTATTTTCGGTAGGAGATGTACAGGTTGTTCTGGGCAAGCTCCTCGATGATCGCAGCGGTACACTTGTTCAGATCACTGGAATTGTGGGCATTTCGGATGATGCCGTAGCGGCTGTTGCGCAGACCCGTATCCATTGTGAATTCATACATATTACCAATCTCGTAAGTATGTCCGTCGGGATCCGTTACCGTATAATATACGGTGCGTGCCTTGCCGTTCACCAGATACGCATACCATTGGTCGTAGGCATCTTCGTTTGTCAGGATCACACGTTCAAATGCGGTACCGAGTACCCGGGCGCATTCGATATCCTTGACCTTTTTTGCACGGTCGACATATTGCAGCAGATGCGGGGTGATCAGTCCGACCAGGATCGCCATAACGGCAACCACTACGATCAGCTCCACCAGTGAAAAACCTTTGTTGTCCTTTCTTATCACATGCTTTTTCATAGTTTACTCCTCCTGTCCCTTTATATCAAGTAAAAAACCACCTTGCACCGACAAAGTGGTTAAAATCATGAAGTGCAGCTGGCTGCCATTTAACAGGCCCTATAGCTTTGCGTCACAGAATTTCTACTGCTTTGCCTTTTGAATTTTGTATACAATATATATTTCATATCAATATACTAACATATATATCGGAAAATATCCATAAATATTAAGATAATTTATAGAAAATTAATAATATAATTTATATAATTCATAAAATTACCACATCTTGTGGATGGGTGAACCAGGATGCACAATTTTTCGAAAAAAGAAAAATCTGCTTGCAAAACACACGGGGGCGTGTTAAGATAAAACTCCGTGAATATCCTTGCTCCTCGTAAGGGAGGGGCCATTCGGCAGGTGCATAAAACATCGGGCCAGACCAAAAGGAGGTAAAGAGTAGCATGAACAAATACGAATTAGCCGTTGTTGTCAGCGCTAAACTCGAAGAGGAACAGAGAAATGCTACCGTCGACAAATGTAAGGGGTACATCGAGAGATTCGGTGGTACGATTACAGATGTTGAAGACGGCGGCAAGAAGAAGCTTGCTTATGAGATCCAGAACAATAAAGAAGCTTACTACTACTTCATCCACTTCGATGCGGACAGCACTACTCCGTTCGAAGTTGAAAATCATGTTCGACTGATGGAGAATGTAATCCGTTATTTATGCGTTCGACAGGACGAGGCATAAAGAAAGAAGGATTGAGTAAATGAATAAAGTTATATTGATGGGACGTCTTACAAGAGACCCGGAAGTCAGATATTCACAAGGCGCAAATGGTTCTATGGCGATCGCGAAGTACACCCTGGCAGTTGACCGGCGTAACAGCCGATCCAATGTCGGCGGAGATCAGCAGACGGCGGATTTTATCAATTGTACTGCATTTGGTAAAGCCGGAGAGTTTGCGGAGAAGTATTTCCACAAGGGGATTAAGATCGCGGTATCCGGAAGGATTCAGACCGGCAGCTATACCAATAAGGAAGGTCAGAAGGTCTATACTACGGATGTGATCGTTGATGATCAGGAATTTGCAGAGAGCAAGAATGCAAACGGCGGACAGGGCGGCGGAGATTATTCCAGACCGTCAGCAGCACCGTCAGGCGCAGACGAAGGGTTTATGAACATTCCGGACGGCATTGATGATGAGATCCCGTTCGGTAATTAAGATTTTTTGTAAGGCTGTGCATGAATAGGAAAGGATAAGATCATGGCATTCAATAAAGAGTCTGATAGAGGCGAAGCGCCGAAGAGACGTAATACCACAGGTATCCGCAGACGCAAAAAGGTTTGTGTGTTCTGTGGCAAGGATAATGAGATCAGCTACAAGGATACCGCGAAGCTGAAGAAGTATGTATCCGAGCGCGGCAAGATCCTGCCGAGAAGAGTGACCGGCTGCTGTGCAAAGCATCAGCGTGCTCTTACATTGGCGATCAAGCGCGCACGTCACGTAGCACTGATGCCGTATGTAGCAGAATAAATCTGAGTAAGGCACTGATTGACCGCACCCTCACGGGTGCGGTTTTTTACATTTTACTCCGGATATTTTGCGACCGTTATTCTGGTGATGGGGGATTTTAGTTACCATTCACAGTCGAATCGCGCACTTGCTGCGCGATTACGACTCAAAAAACTTTGCGTGAGATGGGTTTTGCCCATCGCCGCAGGCGATTTTTATTGGCAAAACCCGTTACTATCACAGCGCGAAGGGCTGTGAATAGTAACGGATTTTAATATCTGCTATAGACAATTTCGCAATTAAACGATATAATATCATATTGTGGGTTCTGTATACCCAAAACGAGGTGGAGAGGACAGCACTTGTACGTCTCAGAAGAGAGAAAAGCCAAAAAGCAGGAGGAAAAGCGACAGACGGTCCGACTGCTGAGCATGATCTCCCAGTTTGGGATCAATATGCTAGTGCCGATTTTCCTGTGTTTTTTTGCCGGACGGTGGGCTGATCGGCACTTCGGAACAGCATACTGGACGATCGTGTTGTTCTTTATTGGTGCGATCGCCGGATTCCGCAATGTATATATATTTGCAAAACGGTATTTTGCCAATCCGCATAAGGATGCGGACAAAGATGAGATAAAGGGAGGCGACGGGCCGGATAGCGATCCGAAGCCGCCTGAAGATATCGGATGAAAGAAAAGTGGATCGAACATTATACACTGATCGAGTTGTGGATTGGAGTTCTGATCTTCGGCATGCTGATCGAAGCTGTACTGCTGACGGCGTTTGATGAAAAAATGTACCACAGCGCGGGATTGCTGATCGGTCTGGCCGGCGCGATCCTGATGGCGGCACATATGGAGTACACGATCGGCCGGGCACTTTCTGCCGGGGAAGCCGGCGCGGAAAAAACCATGCGTCTGGGATACCTGTTGCGGTATTTTACGGCGGCTCTGCTTATGATCGTTGCCGCGGTGAGCGGATGGGCAAACCCGATCACGATCTTTGCGGGATTGATGACGCTGAAGCTGTCTGCGTACATCGAACCGTATACCCATAAGATCTCGGAGAAGGTCTGTGGAAAGGAAGTGTTTTTCCGGGAGATGGTCTCCGCGGAAGAGCAGGATCGCCTGTACGGGAAACGGAAGGAAACGGAGGATCCGGCAGACGGATCACAAACATAAAAACTTTTTAGGAAGGTTCTGATAATATGGGGACTGGTATGTTATTATCGGCAGATGATCTGGGGTTTATGATCGAGGGCGTCTTCTCGTTTGAACTGGGAGGACAGACTCTTTGGATCACGACATCGCATATCTGTACACTGATCGTTCTGCTTACATTGATCATTTTTTCCTTTTTTGCGAAACATGCTGTTACGAAAGGCACGGAAGTGCCCGGTGTCTTCCAGAACATCGTGGAACTCATCGTGGAACTTCTGGATAAACTGGTCAGCTCCACGATGGGATGGAGCGCATACAAGTTCCGCAATTATATCGGGACCATCTTTATCTTTATTCTGTTCAGTAATATTTCCGGCCTGTTCGGGCTGCGTCCGCCGACGGCAGATTACGGTGTGACATTCCCGCTTGGTGTGCTCACGTTTACGTTGATCACCGTATGCAAATTTAAATATCAGAAGCCGATCGGCGTGCTGAAGGGGTTGTGCGATCCCTGGCCGTTCTGGCTGCCGATCAACCTGATCGGTGATTTCGCGGTACCCATTTCACTGTCCCTGCGTCTTTTCGCAAATGTACTGTCCGGTACCGTTATGATGGCACTGGTTTACGGACTGCTGAAGGTGATCGCTTATGCATGGCCGGCAGTATTGCATGTCTACTTTGATATGTTCTCCGGTGCGATCCAGACGTATGTATTCTGTATGCTGACCATGACGTATATCTCCGATGCTGTCGGGGAAGAAGTCAAGGCATAAATAAATTATCCAAAGAAAACAAACCCATCAAAATAAAGGAGGAAGATTTTTATGGATGGCATGTTTAATGAAAACTTTATCTTGGGCTGCTCTGCGATCGGTGCAGGTCTGGCCGTGATCGCAGGTATCGGACCCGGTGTAGGTCAGGGTATCGCTGCGGGTCACGCTGCTGCTGCAGTAGGCCGCAACCCGGGTGCAAAGGGTGATGTTACATCTACCATGCTTTTGGGACAGGCAGTTGCCGAGACCACAGGTCTGTACGGTCTGTTGATCGCAATGCTGCTGTTATTCGTTAAGCCGCTGATGCCGTAAGGAGTCAAAGGAGAATTCAAGTATGGAACTGTACATGTTGCTTAACGCACAAGAAGGATATACGCGTCTGTTCGACCTGGATCTTCAGCTTTTGTTTGATTCCGGTCTGACACTTCTTGCGGTATTCGTACTTTTCCTGATACTTTCCTACAACCTGTTCAATCCGGCCAGGAAATTGCTGGAGGATCGGCGCAATCGTATCCAGAACGATATCGCCGTGGCGCAGAACGATAAGGATGCAGCGCTGAAACTGAAGGAAGAGTATGAGGCAAAGCTTCGTGATGTCGATGTGGAAGTGGAACAGATCATGAGCGATGCGCGTAAACGTGCTCTTGCCAACGAGAACAAGATCATCTCCGAGGCAAAGAAAGAGGCGGAAGCCATCATCGCGCGTGCCCAGAAAGAGGCGCAGCTGGAGAAGCAGCGTGTGGGTGAAGAGGTGAAGCAGGAAATGATCAACATTGCATCACTGATGGCACAGAAGGTGGTAGCAGGACGGATCGATACGACAGTACAGAAAAGTCTTGTTGAGGAAACACTGAAAGAAATAGGTAACGATACATGGCAAAGTTAGTTTCGGCAACCTACGGGGATGCTTTGTTTTCCCTTGCTCTGGAAGAAAACAAGGTGGAGGCTTTTTACGATGAAGTGACCGCCTTACAGCAGATCCTTGCGCAGAATCCGGACTTTACCGCATTGATGAACCATCCCAAGGTGACGAAGGAAGAGAAGCAGGCGGTGCTGGAGAAGGTATTTGCGGGACGCGCAGACGCGGAGCTGACAGGTTTTCTTACATTGCTGTTAAAGAAAGACCGTTACGCAGAGCTGGATGCGATCCTTGCGCATTTTATGGGCAAGGTAAAGGAATACAAGCGCATCGGTGTGGGCTATGTACGTTCGGCAATGGAACTGGATGCCGAAGAGAAAAAGGAGATCGAGGCAAAACTGCTGGCCACGACTTCTTATAAGACAATGGAAATGCATTATGCGGTAGATCCGGCGCTGATCGGCGGTCTGGTGATACGCATCGGCGACCATGTAGTAGACAGCAGTATCCGTACGAAACTGGACGGATTGAAGCGGGAACTGAATAAAGTGTCCGCACAGTAAAACAGAAAGGTGAGAACGGATCCATGAATTTAAGACCAGAAGAAATCAGTTCGGTGATCAAGGATCAGATCAAGAGATACGCCGATAAACTGGAAGTCTCTGAAGTGGGTACTGTCATTCAGGTGGCGGACGGTATTGCCCGTGTACACGGTCTGCAGAATGCGATGCAGGGCGAGCTGTTGGAATTTCCCGGCGAAGTATACGGCATGGTCATGAACCTGGAAGAGGACAACGTAGGAGCCGTGCTTTTGGGAAGCCATCGTAACATTAACGAAGGCGATACCGTAAAGACGACCGGCCGCGTGGTAGAGGTACCGGTAGGTGATGAGATGCTGGGCCGCGTGGTAAATGCGCTGGGACAGCCGATCGACGGCAAAGGTCCCATCAATACCACCAAGTTCCGCCAGATCGAGCGTGTGGCAAGTGGCGTTATCACAAGACAGTCCGTAGATACTCCATTGCAGACGGGTATCAAGGCGATCGACTCTATGGTGCCGATCGGACGCGGACAGCGTGAGCTGATCATCGGTGACCGTCAGACCGGTAAAACGGCGATCGCGATCGATACGATCATCAACCAGAAGGGACAGGATGTAAAATGTATTTATGTCGCGATCGGTCAGAAGGCTTCGACCATTGCATCGATCGTAAAGACATTGGAAGAACACGGTGCGATGCACTATACCACGATCGTAGCGGCTACAGCTTCTGAGCTGGCACCGCTGCAGTACATTGCTCCTTACGCAGGCTGTGCCATCGGTGAGGAATGGATGGATAACGGCCAGGACGTGCTTGTTATTTATGATGATTTAAGTAAGCACGCTACGGCATACCGTACACTTTCCCTGCTGCTGAGACGTCCGCCCGGGCGTGAGGCTTATCCGGGTGATGTATTCTATCTGCACTCCAGACTTTTGGAGCGTGCAGCCCGTATGAACAAGGATTACGGCGGCGGTTCCCTGACAGCACTGCCGATCATTGAGACACAGGCAGGTGATGTATCTGCTTATATTCCGACCAACGTTATCTCCATTACGGACGGTCAGATCTATCTGGAGACCGAAATGTTCAACTCCGGTTTCCGTCCGGCGATCAACGCCGGTCTGTCGGTATCGCGTGTAGGCGGTTCTGCGCAGATCAAGGCGATGAAGAAGATTGCCGGTCCGATCCGTCTGGAGCTGGCACAGTATCGTGAGCTGGCAGCATTCTCCCAGTTCGGATCCGAGCTTGATGCCGACACCAAGGAACGTCTGGCACAGGGCGAGCGTATCCGTGAGATGCTCAAGCAGCCGCAGTACAAGCCGATGCCGGTCGAGTACCAGATCATCATCATCTATGCAGCGACCAAGAAGTATCTGCTGGATGTGGCAGTCGGTGATATCCAGCGTTTTGAGAGCGAACTGTTTGAATATATCGATACCAAGTATCCGGAGATCCCCGAATCCATCCGTACGGAGAAGGAGATGTCCAAGGAGATCGAAGAGAAGCTCATCAAAGCGATCGAATCCTTTAAGAATCATTTTGAGACAGAGGAATAATCATTCCTATGAGGTAATGCAGTTATGGCGTCGATGAGAGACATCAAAAGACGTAAGAGCAGTGTTGAGAGTACGCAGCAGATCACCAAGGCCATGAAACTTGTGTCCACGGTAAAACTGCAGCGTGCGAAGGCACGTGCGGAACAGTCCATGTTTTATTTTAATGAACTGTACAATACCGTTACGTCGATCCTCGCGAGATCCAGAGATCTGGAACATCCGTATATGAAGGGCGGACAGAGCAGCAAGCGTGCCGTGGTCATGATCACATCCAACAAAGGTCTGGCCGGCGGATACAACTCCAACGTGATCAAGCTGGTGACCAGGGATCCCGAATTTGACAAAAAGAATACCGTGATCTATGCCATCGGTAAAAAAGGCAAGGATGCAATGCTTCGGGAAGGCTATGAAGTGATACGTGATTTTTCCGAAGCGATCGAAGCACCGACCTATCGTGACGGTATGACCGTAACAAAGGAATTGCTGGAAGCGTTTGAAAAGGGTGAGATCGGCGAGATCTATCTGGCTTATACGTTCTTTAAGAATACCGTGAGTCATATTCCGACGATGCTCAAGCTTCTGCCGGTGGAGATCCATGACAGCGAGCTGGACGATAAGGAAAGGGAAGTCGTGGATGTGCCGATGAACTTTGAGCCGGAGGATGATGAAGCGCTGAACCTGATCATTCCGAAATATATCTCCAGTATGGTATACGGTGCGCTTATCGAAGCACAGGCCAGTGAGAACGGTGCCCGTATGCAGGCAATGGATAATGCGACCAACAATGCAGCCGAGATGATCGATCACCTGTCGCTTTTGTACAATCGTGCAAGACAGAGCAAGATCACAACCGAGCTTACGGAGATCATCGCCGGAGCAGATGCAATTTCTTAAAAGGAAATCATAAAGTAGAAAGGGACAATAACATGGCAGAGGAAAAGAAAGGCAGACTGACACAGATCGTCGGTGCAGTGCTCGATGTGAAATTTGAGGACAGCCTGCCCGAGATCAACGAGGCAATCCGTATCCGACGTCAGGATGGCAGCAATCTGGTAGTAGAGGTTGCACAGCATCTGGGAAATGATACGGTACGCTGCGTAGCTATGGGACCGACGGACGGTCTGGTCCGCGGTATGGATGCCATTGCAACCGGCAGCCCGATCCGTGTACCGGTAGGTGAGAAGACACTGGGCCGTATCTTTAACGTACTGGGTGAGCCGATCGATAACAAGCCCGCACCGGAAGGTGTGGAATATGAGCCGATCCACAGAGCGGCACCGGCATTTAAGGAACAGTCCACGGAGCAGGAGATGCTGGAGACCGGTATCAAGGTCGTTGACCTGCTTTGCCCGTATCAGAAGGGTGGAAAGATCGGTCTGTTCGGTGGTGCAGGTGTAGGTAAGACGGTACTTATCCAGGAGCTGATCCGTAACATCGCAACCGAGCATGACGGTTTCTCCGTATTTACCGGTGTAGGGGAGCGTACCCGTGAAGGTAACGACCTGTATCACGAAATGAGTGAATCCGGCGTTATTGACAAGACGGCCATGATCTTCGGACAGATGAATGAGCCGCCCGGGGCACGTATGCGTGTTGGTCTGACAGGTCTGACCATGGCAGAGTATTTCCGTGATAAAGGCGGTAAGGACGTACTTCTGTTTATTGACAATATTTTCCGTTTTACACAGGCAGGTTCCGAGGTGTCCGCACTTCTCGGCCGTATGCCTTCTGCCGTAGGTTACCAGCCGACGCTGCAGACCGAGATGGGTGCGCTGCAGGAGCGCATCACTTCCACCAAGAACGGTTCCATTACTTCCGTTCAGGCGGTATATGTACCGGCCGATGACTTGACAGACCCGGCTCCGGCAACCACATTCGCACATCTGGATGCAACGACGACACTGTCCCGTGCGATCTCCGAACAGGGTATCTATCCTGCGGTAGATCCGCTGGATTCCACATCCCGTATCCTGGATCCGCGTATCGTAGGTCAGGAGCATTATGAAGTGGCGCGTGGCGTGCAGGCGATCCTGCAGAGATATAAGGAATTGCAGGATATCATCGCGATCCTCGGTATGGACGAGCTTTCCGAAGATGACAAACTGGTAGTAAGCCGCGCAAGAAGGGTACAGCGTTTCCTGTCCCAGCCGTTCTTCGTAGCAACACAGTTTACCGGTATCGAAGGTAAGTATGTACCGATCACCGAGACCATCCGCGGTTTCAAGGAGATCCTGGCCGGCAAGCACGACAACATCCCGGAGAGTGCGTTCCTGAATGCGGGAAGCATCGATGAGGTAGTGGAACGGGCAAATAAGAAATCATAATGTAACGAAAAACAGTTACAGTTAAATCTGGAATTAATTAAGGTGAAGTCGAATGGCAGACACAACATTTCACTTAAAAGTCATCACTCCGGAGCGGATTTTTTTTGAGGCACCGGTAGAGATGGTCGAATTTAATACAACGGAAGGTGAGCTGGGTATCTATGCGAACCATGTTCCGCTGACCGTGATCATCAGTCCGGGAGTGCTTACGATCACCACATCGGAGGGTGAGAAAAAGGCGGCATTGCATGCGGGCTTTGCAGAGATCCTGCAGGATAAGGTAACGATCCTGGCGGAGCTGATCGAGTGGCCCGGAGAGATCGATGAAAACCGCGCAACCGCGGCAGAGCAGAGAGCCCGGGAGCGTATCGCAGCCAGAGATGACGGCGTGGATCTGGATCGCGCCGAGGTGGCGCTCAAACGAGCGATCGCCCGGATTCAGGCATTAAAGTAAGAACGAAAGCGCCTTCAAGCTGTAAAATATTCCCCCTTTGGGAAACCGAAGGGGGAAATCTTTCATTACAGGCGGTTGTAAATGGAGGAACCTGCAAGGTTCTGAATTTTTTTTATGAGAAGCAAAGGGTACCACATCAGCAAGGGAATATTACGGATCATTTATTGTGGGGGGGTATTTATCCTCTCTCTTTTCGTGTTAAGCTCTTTTATGAACCGGGGCAACACGGATATGACGACAGAGATGCCGGATGCGACCTTTCCATTGGTGCGCTTTCTGTGTGACGGTATGAGTTTCAACAGGATGCACGGATATGCGCAGGAAATGGATGTATCCAAAGTACGGGAACATATCACGCCGCTTCCGGAAAACCGGAAACTGGAATTTGTGGTGGATACGTACGGTACGGAGATGGAGCGTATCTCGTTTAAGCTGCGTTCTCTCCGGGACGGGCGGCTGATCGAAGAGACGCAGATCTTTGATTATGCGCGAGATGAAGAGATCATCCGCGGCAGCCTTTCGCTGAAGGATCTTATGCGGAAGGATGCGGAATACTCGCTTTGCCTGATCCTGGAGACGAAAGCGGGAGCAAAACTATACTATTATACGCAGTTGTTATGCAGCTATGATTGTGCTTTAGCGAATAAGCTGGAATTTGCCTATCACTTCAGCGAGCTTACCTTTGACCGCGGGCGGGGGGCTACGGAGCTGCCGACCTATCTGGAAAGCAATGCGCAGGGTGATAATTCGACCTTTCATAAAGTGGATATCCATTCCGGTTCGGGACAGGTGTTTTGGGGAAATCTGCCGGTGGAGCGGCTGACGGAACCGATGGCGTCCGTAAAGGACATAGATAGGGAAACCGCGCAGATCTGTCTGGATTACATCGTACAGATCCCGGAAGAGACGAGAGTGCGCAGTTACTTTGTGGAAGAATATTTCCGGCTGCGTCTGGGTACGGAGCGGATGTTTCTGCTGGATTACGAGCGTACGATGGACCAGATCTTTACGCTCGGGGAACAGGAGAAAAAAGAAGGCGTGCCGGATATGGCATCCATTATCGCCGGAAACAAGATCGTTCTGGGTATCACGGATACCGATGTGCAGAAAATGGAAAGCGTGGACGGCAATACGCTGGCCTTTGTAAATTGCGGCCGGCTGTTTGCCTATGATGTTGCCGATAACCGGTTTGCCGAGGTGTTCAGTTTTTATGGAGATGACCTGACCGACCGCCGGGAGACGGCCCGGATGCATGACATACGGATCTGTCAGGTACAGGAGACCGGAAATATCATATTCCTGGTGTATGGTTATATGAACTGCGGCGGCCGCGAAGGCCGGATGGGGGTATCGGTCTACGAGTATGACAGTACAGTTAATTCTGTAGAGGAGAAAGTATTTGTACCGTATGACGGCTCCTATGAATTGTTAAAATATGATGTGGACCGGCTGGCCTTTGTGGGCGAGCAGGGTATGCATGTCCTGTTTGGAAACAGTATCTACGAAGTGTCCCTGGAAGGGGCGGGATGCTATGAACTGGCGCAGGATCTGCCCATCGGAGGAGTGGTCTCCTCGGACGACGGGATGATGGCGGCGTGGAGCTGCAGTACGGATCTGTACGATGCGAAAGAGCTGATGCTCAAAAACCTGATGACGGATGTGGAGAGTACGGTCCGGGCGGGGGAAGGAGAACGGGTGATCCCGATTACTTTTTTCGGGAACGATCTTGTATACGGGGTCGCAAGAGCCACAGATATCCGGGAGGATATCAGCGGACATACGTTGTTTGCGATGCACAGCGTATGCATCCGTGATGAGGAAGGGGCGATACTGAAAGAGTATTCCCAGGACGGAGTATTTATCACCGGAGTGGATGTGAGCGACGGCATGATCACGCTGCATCGTGCGACGTTGGGTGAAAACGGCGAATTGCAGGCATATGCGGACGATCAGATCTTAAACAACAGCAGGAACGGGAGTACGAAGAATACGATCGAGACTGCTGTCACAGAGCGTTTTGAAACGATCGTTCAGCTTGCGGTGCGGACCGAGATCAAGACCTCATCCATGCAGATATTGGATCCCCGCTTCGTGATCTTTGAAGGGGAGCGTATCGCGGAACCGGAAAAATCGGAAGGGTGTTCATATTATTATCTGTATCAGAGAGGACATCTGCAGGGGATCTATGACAATGCATATGAGCCCGTGACCGAGGTCGCTCTCGGCAGCGGCGTGGTACGCGACGCAAAGGGAAGCGTAATATATCGGAGAGTGACAATGCCGGCCAAAAACCAGATTATGGCGATCAGCGGATCCGTAACACCGGTATCCCCGGGAGACATTCCTTTGGCGGTGCAGGCGGCAAGTGTAGATACCATGCTGGCTTATCTGGGAGTGCATACGCAGACGCTGGTGCAGATGGAGGATGGCGCCTCTGCACGACAGATCCTTCAGGATTCGCTGCAGACGGCCGAGATCCTGGATCTGTCCGGAGTATCTCCGGATGCGGTGCTGTACTATACCGCGCAGGATATCCCGGTATTGATGCAGTATAAGGACGGCAGCGGTATGCTGCTGATCGGATATAACGAACTGAACATCGTGGTGCTGAATCCGCCCGGGCGCGAGAATGGGGATCAGGTGTATAAGATCGGGCGCGGAGATGCGGCGAAAATGCTGGAAGAAAACGGAAATCGTTTCCTCGTATGCTTGCGGCTGGAAGACTGATATGTTATTATTATGTTAACTATGGCAAAAAAAGATAAGATCCGAAAACTGATAATCGCAGGGTGTACCTCTCTGGTATTGCTGAACGGTACGATGACCGTATATGCCGATCCGGACATCGATGATGTGAAAGACGAGCGGGATGAAACGCAGGCAGAGCTGGATGAAGTAAATGCTACCCTGGAAGAGCTGGCTGCGGAGCAGGAAGACGTGGAGGCACAGATTTCCGAGGTGAGCGAGGCTCTGACACAGGTAATGGCCGAGATCGAAGTACTGGAAGGCCAGATCGACGATAAAGAGATCGAGATCGCGGCATCTCAGATCCTGCTCGAGGAAGCGGAGCAGAGGGCGCTTGATCAGTATGAGGCGATGAAGATCCGTATCCGTTATATGTATGAGGAAGGCGAGAGCAATTATGCCGCAATGCTCATGCAGGCGGAAAGTTATGCGGATATGCTGACGAAGGCGGATTATATCGAAAAGCTGTATGAGTATGACCGGGATATGCTGGCACAGTATCAGGAAACGGTACAGGAAGTGGCGGACCGGAAAGCGGTGCTGGAAGAAGAACGGGAGGAGCTGCTGGGGCTGGAGAAGGATCACGAAGAAGAGCAGCAGTATATGGAAGGCGTGATCGCCGAACTGAAAGAAGTATCGGATGATTTTGCCGCAGAGATCCGTACGGCACAGGCACAGGCTGCGGAATATGCCAAACAGATCCGGGCGCAGAATGCCGAGATCAAACGGCTGGAGGAAGAAGCTCGCAGAAAGGCAGAAGAAGAAGCTCGCAGAAAGGCAGAAGAGGAAGCCCGCAGAAAGGCAGAGGAAGAAGCAAAGAGGCTCGCGGAAGAACTGGCCAGAAAACAGGCAGAAGAAGAAGCAAGAAGGCTTGCGGAGGAGCAGGCCAGAATACAGGCAGAAGAACAGGCAAGGAAGCAGGCAGAAGAGGACAGAAAACAGATCGAGGAAGAAGCCAGACGACAGGTAGAGGAGGATGAAAAAAAGGCATCCGAAGCTGCCAGAGAATCGGCGGAAAGCTCCGTGGCGGAGAGCCGGGAGACTGGAACGATCACGACGACCGGATCTGCAACGTATGATATTTCTTCTATTTATGCGGCAAACGGAGGGGATACCGGAAAATCCATCGCGGCATTTGCCTGCAAGTTTATCGGAAACCCTTATGTGGCAGGAGGAACCAGTCTGACAAACGGTGCGGATTGTTCGGGATTTGTATTTTCGGTATATAAGGAATTCGGTTATAAGGTGCCTCGTACTTCTTATGCCCTGCGCAGTGCGGGAAAGGAAGTATCCGGGATCGATTCGGCCCAGCCGGGGGATGTAATCTGCTACCCGGGACACGTGGGGATCTATATCGGGAACGGTATGATCGTGCACGCCAGTACGGAGCGCAGCGGTATCAAGGTTTCCAGAGCAAATTACCGGGAATACGTTGCAATCCGGAGAATAATATAGTATTGTAATATATCCTGCAATAGTGTATAATATTTGCTACAATTTTTAACCATTATATTGGTCGGTTATTTAGGGATGCAGATTATGAAAAAGAAGACAGGAGTGATCATCGGGATCGCCGTACTCGGAGTGCTGGCAGTTGTCTATTTTGGTGTGGCTTTTTATTACAGTTCACATCTGTTCTATAATACCCGCGTGGGCGGTGTTTCGTATGGCAATCTTTCCCCGGCGGAAGCAGAAAGCAGGCGCAGCAGCGAGGACATGCAATACAGCATAAAGATCCTGGGACGTGGTGGTGCAGAGGCGGTGCTTACCGCACAGGATATTGGTTTTCAGTGTATTTACACAAAAACCATGGGACAGATCAAGCAGGAACAGAACCCGTTTTTGTGGCCGATGAGTTTCTTTGCAGTGGAAGACCATACTTCCGATCGTACGGTTGATTTTGACAGGACCCTTCTGGCACAGAAACTGGGTGCGATCAGTTTCCTGCAGACGGAAAATATGATACAGCCCAAGGATGCACATTTGGGTGGTTTTGACAAGCAGGAACACCGCTATGTGATCGTCCCGGAAGAAGAGGGCACGGTGATCATACCGGAGCGTATGCAGCAGAGCGTGCAGAATGCTGTACTGCAGCATCTGGAACAGGTGGATCTGGATGAGAACGGATGCTATCGTGAACCGGCGGTACGTTCGGACGATGCGACGCTCACTGCGGAGCTGGATGCGCTGAACTCCTTTACCGAAGCGGAAGTGACCTATACCATCGGTGACGAAAAGGAAGTGGTGGATTTCTCTGTTTTCGGAGACTGGGTCGATGAAATCGGCGGCAGTGTTTCCCTGAACGAAGCAAAAGTTGCCGAGTATGTGGAAAAGGTCGATGAGAAATACAGCACCTATCGGAAGGATGAAGAGTTTACCACGGTAGACGGTTATCTGTTAAAACTGCCGAAGGGTGATTTTGGATGGAAGATCAATGTAGAAGAAGAATCGGAGCAGCTGAAGACCGAACTGCTGGCGGGAACGAAGACCGAGCGTGAGCCGGTATGGTATTCCAAAGGGGCGGCTTTTGGCGAGAATGATATCGGTGATTTCTATGTGGAAGTGGATATCACCAACCAGACGGTTTATGTGGTAGACAAAGGCGAAGTGACGTTTACTACGCAGTGTGTGACCGGCAGTGTCGCAAAGCACTGTGATACGCCTGCAGGCATTCATGCGGTGTTTTATATGGCACGTAATGCCGTATTGCGCGGGCCGGATTATGCGACTCCGGTGAAGTACTGGATGCCGTTCAACAAGGGGATCGGTCTGCATGATGCATCGTGGAGATCCCGTTTCGGCGGAAACATCTATCAATACAGCGGCTCCCATGGCTGTGTGAATCTGCCGACCGCTGCCGCAAAGAAGATCTATGACCTGGTGTATGTCGGATGTCCGGTCATCTGTTATTATCTGGATGAACGCTACATCGTATCGGAGCCGGAACCGGAAGAACCGGAACCGACGGAAGAGGGACCGAGTGAGACACCTACGCCTACGCCGACCCCGGGACCTACGATCATTGAGGAAGAGCCGACACTGGCACCGACGCAGACCGAAGTACCGGTATTCCCGGAGGGAACGGTTTACCTGCCGGATGGTACGTTCCTGTTACCGAATGGTATTATCCTGTATCCGGACGGCACCGCGATCTACCCGGGCGGCGTGATCGTATATCCGGACGGAACGGTAGTGGATCCGAATGCACCTGCCGCCACGCCGGCGCCGGTGCCCGCAGAGAATGCAAATGCGGAAAATGCGGGAACGGAAGGATGAGGGTATCTGTCAGAACCGGCGGGACCTGAACAGTTACGGATGAGGACGTATTGGGAACATTACTGGAACAGATAGAAGAATACAGCAAAAAGGGAGCGTATCCTTTTCACATGCCGGGGCATAAACGGCAGGGGAAGGGGATGCCCCCTTTTTTTGCGCAGTGGTTTGAGAGGGATCTGACCGAGATCCCGGGGCTGGATGATCTGCACGCCCCGGAAGGGATCCTTCGGGAGGCACAGGAGAGAGCTGCTGCATTATATGGTTCGCGGCAGAGTTTCTTTCTGGTAAACGGCAGTACGGCAGGTGTGCTGGCGGCAGTTTCGGCATCGGTAAAAAAGGGCGGTACGATCCTGATGCAGAGGGCGTCGCATCGCTCGGCTTATCATGCAGTACAGCTCCGGGATCTGAAAGTACGCTATCTCTATGGCAGACAGGTAGTGTGCGGAGCGGCCGGCCGGATCGGTACGGGTGTGGATGCGGAAGAAGTACGGGAAGCCGTGGAGCGTGACCCGCAGATCGAAGCGGTATTTCTGACCTCACCGTCGTATGACGGTTTTTCATCGGATCTGTCGGGGATCGCTGCTTATCTTCACAGCAGGAACATTCCGTTGATCGTGGATGCGGCCCATGGTGCGCATCTGGGATTTTCGGAGTATTTTCCGAAAAGTGCGTTGCAGGAAGGCGCGGATGTGGTTGTGATGAGTGTGCATAAAACACTTCCGGCGCCAACGCAGACAGCTCTGCTGCACCTGGGAAGCGGAAGGGTATCGGCAGAACGGATACAGAAGTTTTTAAGCATCTATCAGACATCGTCCCCGTCCTATCTGCTGATGGCGGCGATCGATGACTGCGTAAAACAGGTGTCGGAATGGGATACTTCTGTATGGAAGGATTTTTATGAGCGCCGCAGACGGTTGAGCGAGCGGCTGTACCGCCTGGAGCGGATCGGGATCTGGGACTGTTTCGGAAGACATAATATACCGGATGCTGATGCTTCCGGGCAGAATCCTGAGGCAGGAAAGCTCCTGGTATTTCCGCCGGATGGAAAAAGCGGTGTAGTGCTGGGGGAATGGCTGACAGGGGAAGGAGTACAGTGTGAGATGGCACTCCCGGCGTATGTGCTTTTGATCTGCTCCGTATGCGATACCGAAGAGGGCTATGAGAAACTGGCAGAAGCGTTGGAGAAGCTGGATCGTAAGCCGGAGATCCTGTCTGACCGCCGGAGTGTATATGAAGGAAGCAGTGCAGAACGATCCGGAGGAGCGGCAGTGTCTGTGATCCGGGAGGATAGTCTGCAAAGCCGGGCAACAGAGGATCTGTCACTTTTGATCGGGGAAGCGGCGGAAGCACCGGCGGAAAAGCTCCTTTTGTCGGGGGCGGTCGGCCGTTTCAGTGCGGGATTTGTTTCGGTGTATCCGCCGGGACAGCCGATCCTGGTACCGGGGGAGAGGATCACAGAAGGGAAGGCAGAGGAACTGATGGGATTGCTGCAGCAGGGGGCAGCCGTGCAGGGATTGTATTAGCGGGCTTTCCGGAGAGAAAACGCGGGAAAGGACCTATTTAAGTAAGAAACGGGGGATTATAAAATGGAATTAAAAACGATCAGCTTGACCGATACCGAAAACTATCGCGTGCAGGGACGTACCACGGAAGAACGGGATCCGCTGACACTTCTCTGGTCAGGATCTTCCCTGGATCTGTGCGTACAGTGCAGTGAACTGTGGGTGGAGATGGAAGGACCGTTTGAAACGCTGGAAAACTGGGTGGCGTTTGAAGTGAATGGTGCGGTTCTGGCGCGTCAGATGGTAAACCCGGAGCGAAGCTGGGTGTGCGTATTCCGGGCGAGAAATGCGGCAAAGCCTACCGATGTACGTATCATCAAGGAAGTACAGGCAATGAACGCCGATCCGAAGCATTGTATAAAGATCCATCGTCTTCGTCTGGACGGGGAACTATTGCCGGTAGCGCTGAAAAAGCATAAGATCGAGTTCATCGGAGACAGCGTGACCTCGGCAGAGGGCGCGATCGGGGATACAAAGGAAGAAGACTGGATCGCGATGTTCTTCAGTCATGTGCGCTCGTATCCGTACATGGTTTCGAAAGAACTGGATGCGGAGTATCGTATCGTATCCCAGAGCGGCTGGGGGACGTATGTATCGTGGGATAACCGGAAGGAGTACGTGATCCCGCGGTATTATGAACAGATCTGCGGGCTGGTACCGGCGGAGAATTTTGCTCCGGCGGGCTTTCATGAAAAGAATGATTTTTCCAAATGGCAGCCGGATGTGATCTGCGTGAACCTCGGAACCAACGATGACGGGGCATTCCAGAATCCTGCATTTACCGATCCGGTGACCGGGGAAACAACGGGGATGCGTATGGACGGGGATGTCTATAATGAAGAGGATCGGCAGAATATCCGGCAGGCGATGCAGGATTTTCTGGTGATGCTGCGCAAAGATAATCCGAAGGCACGGATCCTGTGGTGCTTCGGCATTTTGGGAGACCGGATGGGAGCTACGATCCGGGAGGCGATCGCGGAGTATACGAAGGCAAGCGGGGATACACATGTGGAGTATCTGGCGATCCCGGAGACGACACCGGAAACCGTAGGCGCCCGCTGGCATCCCGGGTATGCTGCGCACCGTGCGGCAGCGGATGTGATCGTGAAGCGTATCCGGCAGGTCCTATAGCCCTTATTTGACAATCCCATAGGGCTGCCCTATAATCTGTTATGGTAAACCAAACTATCGGTACATTTTTGTATATTAAGAAGGAGACAATAGAAACATGAATATCATATTATTATCCGGCGGATCCGGAAAGCGCCTTTGGCCGTTATCCAATGACATCCGTTCCAAGCAGTTCATCAAGATCTTTAAAACGGAGAGCGGTTATCAGTCTATGGTGCAGCGTATCTATGGACAGATCAAGCAGACCGATCCGGATGCGACCGTGACCATTGCCACATCCAAGTCCCAGGTATCGGAGATCCATAACCAGCTGGGGAATAATGTTGGTATTTCCGTGGAGCCCTGTCGGAGAGATACTTTTGCGGCGATCGCACTGGCAACGGCGTATCTGCATGATGTGAAAGGAGTGCCGGAGGAGGAAGCCGTAGCGGTTTGCCCGGTGGATCCCTATGTGGATGCGGAATATTTCCGCTGCGTGAATGAATTGTACAAAGCCGCAGCAAAGGGGGAGAAGAATCTGGTGCTGATGGGCATCGAGCCTACCTATCCTTCCGAAAAATACGGCTATATCAAGCCTGCGGCAGACGGTTCATGGGGCTTTACGGAAAAACCGACCGAGGAGAAGGCAAAAGAGTATATCGCAGCCGGAGCTCTTTGGAACGGCGGTGTGTTTGCCTATAAGCTGTCATACGTCCTGAATAAGGCAAAAGAGCTGCTGGGCACCTCCGACTATTCCGAGCTGTTTAACGGCTACGATCAGTTAAAGAAAATTTCGTTTGACTATGCGGTCGTAGAGCAGGAGACCTCGATCGATGTGCTCAAGTATGCCGGACAGTGGAAGGATCTGGGAACCTGGAATACACTGACTGAGGCGATGGAAGAAAACATCGTTGGCGAAGGTATCTTAAACGAGACCTGTGAAAATGTGCATGTGGTAAACGAGCTGGGAGTTCCGGTATTGGCAATGGGTCTGAAGGATGTGGTGATCTCCGCGTCTCCGGAAGGTATCCTGGTATCGGATAAAGAGCAGAGCAGCCGCATCAAGCCTTTTGTGGATGCGATCAATCAGCAGATCATGTTTGCGGAGAAAAGCTGGGGATCCTACCGTGTACTGGATGTGGAAGCAGGTTCCATGACGGTAAAGGTAACGTTGAATCCGGGACATAAGATGAATTACCACAGCCATGATAAACGTGATGAGATCTGGAACGTGATCAGCGGATCCGGTAAAACGATCGTGGACGGAATGGAGCAGCTGATCACGCCGGGGGATGTGATTACGATGGCAGCAGGCTGCAAGCATACCGTGATCGCGGGAGACCAGGGACTGCAGCTGATCGAAGTGCAGCTTGGGAAAGATATTTCCTCTGCGGATAAACATAAATACGAAATGCCGGTATAACTATGACAGAACAAAGACAACCATTCCTGTTAAAACCTGCGGCAAAAGATTATCTGTGGGGTGGTTCGAGACTCAACGATGATTTTGCAAAAGACATTCCACTATCGCCCTTGGCGGAGACGTGGGAGTGCAGTACGCATCCGGACGGAGAGTCCTTGATCGCATCCACCGGTCAGACACTTACGGCAGTGCTTGCGGAGCATCCGGACTGGCTGGGAACGCATCCGCTTTCCGTTACGGGAGGTAAGCCGGAACTGCCGATCCTGGTCAAACTGATCGATGCCAAAAAGGATCTGAGTGTACAGGTACATCCCGATGATGAATATGCCCTGCGGGTAGAAAACTCACTGGGCAAGACCGAGATGTGGTATGTTCTGGATGCGCGGAAGAATTCGAAACTGATCTATGGTTTTAACCGTGATGTCACCGCGGAAGTGGTAAAACGTGCGCTGGAGGAAGGAACGATCGAAAAGATCCTAAACCATGTGCCGATCCGTAAGGACGATCTGTTCTTTATTGAGGCAGGAACCGTGCATGCCATCGGAGCGGGGGCGCTGATCGCCGAGATCCAGGAGAGCAGCAATATCACTTATCGTCTGTATGACTACAACCGGAAGGACAAGAACGGCAACACGAGAGAGCTGCATATCGAAAAAGCTCTGGAGGTCGCAGATCTGCGTTCCTCTCTGGAACCGCGTCAGCCCATGCGTGTTTTAAAATACCGCAACGGGTATGCCAGTGAGCTGCTGACCCGCTGCAAATATTTTCAGGTAGAGCGGGTATTGCTCAATACCGAGATCCAAAGGCGCCTGGTGGACTTCAAAACCGATGCCGGCAGCTTTCACACACTGCTTTGCGTGGACGGCTGCGGCAGTATGAGCGGCGACGGTTTTATGCTCAATTTCTTTAAAGGTGACTGTATCTTTGTTCCGGCCGAAAGTATGGTGGTCCATATGCATGGCCGGGCACAGCTGCTGAACATAAGCTGCTGACGTTAAAAAACGGAATAAAAACAGAATAAAAATAGAAAGGATATGTACTGGTATACTGCAGTATAGACGGACAAAACGATGCCGGTAATGGATGAATTTAAGGAGGAGCGGGAAAAGATCAAAACCGCATCTCCCGAAAAAAAATGGAAATATTTTAAGGACTACTATCTGAAATGGATGATCGCCGGCGGGATCGGAGTGGCGCTCGTCATTTCCTTCATTGTATCGATCGTGACCAAAAAAGACGATGTGCTGACAGTGCTGCTCATCAACTTTACGCCGTTGGAAACCGCGGAAGCACAGGTAGAGCAATCGTTCACGGAGCAATATGTGGAAGATCCCAAAAAACAGCAGATACAGCTGGATACTACTTCGCGTATCGCGGTAGGAGAGGTATCGGGAAATGACCTCTCCACTTCAATGACCTATAGCTATGCGGATGAGGAAAGAGTTATGGCACTGGCCTATACCGGCAGCATCGATCTGATGATCTCCGGAGAGGATGTGATCCGCAGGTATATGGAGGCGGAATGGTTTGTGCCGCTGGATACGGTATTGGATGCAGACACTCTGGCCGGTTTTGAAGCAGAAGGCAGGGTGATCTATTACGCCGATCAGCCGGCGGCGATCTGTATGGATACGGCCAAAGTACTGAATGAGAATTACTATTATGCCGGAGAAGGAGAACCGTCCCTGTATGCAGCATTCGGCGGCGGCAGTAAGCATGCGGATCTTGCAGTTCAATTTTTAAAATTTATCCAATAAAACAAAGGTGCCGAAACCCGAATGTTTCGGCTTTTTTCACCTTATGTTGCTATCGCAACCGCGCTCGGCGCGAGCATTCTGCAAGCAGAACACTTTCTTAAAAGAGGAGAAAAAATATGCAGTACACATTATCAGAATCGGATCGAATTTATACGGGAGAACACTATAGCGGAGATATCGGCGCGAGGGCGATCCATCCGGACGGAACACCATATCGTACCTTCCGTACCCAGACGGTGCTGGTGGATGGGGACCGCGTGCGTTTTGAAAACTGTACATTTGAGAATACGGCAGGTTCCGGTAAGGTGGCGGGGCAGGCAATCGCTCTGTACCTGGACGGGGATGACATTCATCTGGAAAACTGTATTCTGAAAGGGCATCAGGATACGCTGTTTCTGGCACCGCTTCCGCCCAAGGAGGTGGAGCCGGGAGGTTTCACCGGACCGAAGCAGCTGACCCCGCGTAAGGATCATACCGTATATTTCAAAAACTGCCGGATCGAGGGTGGCGTAGATTTTATCTTCGGCGGAGCCACAGCCTATTTTGAAGACTGTGAGTTTGTGAGTAACGAAGCAGGCTATGTGTTTGCACCTTCCACGCCGGAACATGTAGAGGTTGGATTTGTGGCGAAGAACTGCAGGTTTCTGCGGGCAGAAGGGATTCCGGACGGGAGCTGTTATATCGCGAGACCCTGGCGGATCTATGCGAAGCTTCGTCTGGAGGACTGCTGGATGGATGCACACATCTGTCCGGCGGGATATCACGACTGGAATAAACCGGAAGCGCATGGGACAACGGTTTTTGAAGAATATCGGTCGAAAGGACCCGGAGCAGAACAGGCAGACCGCCCGGACTGGGTAAGATTTGAATCCGGGGGGGAAGAAATTACAAAAACATCTTGAATAAGAGGGTATTTTGTGATTACATATCAGGTATTATGGAAAATGCTAAACAGAAGAATAAAGTTTATAAAAGCGTCATCGACCAGATCACGGGGATTTTTCTGCCGATCATTAATTACCTGACGGCGGCCAGCATATTAAAAAGTGTAGTGATCCTGCTGGCCAACTTTGGCGTGCTTTCGAAAGAGAGTGGCGCATATATCCTTTTTTATGCAGTATCGGACGGCTTCTTTTACTTTCTGCCGATGTTATTGGCGATCACGGCTTCGAAGCAGTGGAAGACAGACCTGTTCATCTCGATCCTTATTCCGATCGCCATGCTCTATCCGGATGTGTCGGCGATTCTGGAGAACGGAAAAACATTAGATTTTTTTGGTTTCACGGTACAGCCTGCAATTTACCATTCTTCCGTCATACCGGTATTACTGGCAGTTGGTTTTCTGCATTTTGTGGAAAAGCCCTGCGATAAGTTTCTGCCGGAATCCCTGAAGGGATTTTTAAAGCCGATCCTCTGCTGTCTGATCGTTCTGCCGGTGACATTTCTGCTGTTTGGTCCGATCGGTGGTTGGATCGGAAATGCACTTACGGCAGTCTTTTATTCCCTGTATGGTCTGAGTCCGGTTGTGGCAGGTGCATTTATGGGCTTTTTCATTCAACCTATGGTAGTGGTGGGGGCGCATTGGAGCATAGTTCCCGTAAGTATCACGGCAATCGCAACCACCGGCTCCGATTCGATCATGCCATTGCTTGGCGGAGCGGTATACGGACAGTGTGGTGCCAGTCTGGCAATGGCTGTCATTACGCATGAAAAGAAACAGAGAAATATATCACTGCAGGCAGCGCTTTCATGTGCTTTGGGTGTTACGGAACCGGCACTCTTTGGGGTGACACTGACCAGACCGGGAGCAATGCTGGCTGCCTGCGGAGCAGGTGCTGTGGGAGGCGCGCTCGCCGGCTATGCAGGCACACAGTGCAATTCTTTTGCCTTTCCCAGTTTTATCACCAGTGTTGCTTTTGTGGGAAAGGGCTTTGGATTGTTTCTGCTTTCTATGGTTCTCGGTTTTGTGCTTGGATTTGTTTTGACACTCCTGCAGAAGAAATGGCTTGGAAATAATAACGGCAAGCCTTCATCATGAGCCCAGAAGTCGAAAATTACCTGATCAGGCAGTGCAGGTATTCCGTCGTGGAATCGCCTGCGATCTTGCGGTTTGTATCTTTGTCTGCTTTGAACCGTTTGTATTCCCTTGTGAAGTATTTATATTCCCCGTACTTCGACATGATCTCTGCGATCGTATCCAGAGACATCAGACCCTCGTTATTGTAGCTTAAGAAGATATATTTGAAATCCGCATTTTTGATGAGATCCTCAAAAACTTCCGCTACCGTGCGCTTGGAACAGAACCGGCTCTTCTGATCGTCCTCTTTCCGAAGGCCTGTTACACCGGTCAGTTCCGGGTCGTCGTATCTGGCAATGGTTTCCAATACGTGATAATTGGAACTGTACTGTCTTGCGTTGTACGGAGGATCCAGATACAGCACATCACCGTGGATATGCCGCACCAGCATATTGATATCTTCGTTAAATACCTTCCCGATCTTTCCGGGGATCACGGGGAAGAGTTCCAGTGTAAACTGCTTCTGTGCGGATTTTTTGACATGCTTTAAAAATGCCCCGTATACCGAAGCGGTGTTGGCATATTTGTCGATGGAATTGATCAGGCTCGCCAGATAAAAGTAGTAGATATTCTCGCTGATCTCACCGGAACGATATAGCCGCTCCAGTTCCATGCGGATCGCGTCACATCGTTTGCCGTTGTCGTCCGTGAAATAGTTTCTGCCGGAACCGGAACCGTCGCAGTAGTTCTGATAGATAAAACCTTCCGCAAGCGGCAGATCATTGAGTCTGGTCAGCAGCTCCGTATTGGCCTTCACCGTCCGCTGCTGCAGGGTGACTTCTGCACTCTGTTCTCCGGATGCCGCATACTGGTCGGAGGTGAACAGCAGTTCCGGGATGTTTTCGATCAGATGTTTGTTCAGTACATAGCTGAAATACTGGATATCATTTGCGATCACGGTACAGCCCTTTGCTTTGTAGGTCTGTCCGACGATGCCGGTCCCGGCAAACAGATCCGCAAAGACATAGGAATCTCCGTCTTTGTAACCGGTGACCTCTGCGATTGTATCCTGTAAAAAATCCAATAGAGAATATTTCGAACCAATATAATTCATATGATACCTGCTTATCTTTCGGAACGTTACATAAAATATGCATTTTGACCTGCATAGGGAATTTTATTATTTTTTGCTGTTTTCGTCAATATATCCGGCATACATTGCGAAACGGATATCGGCTGTGCTATGATCATAGGAAATGTGATGTTTCTTATGGAAAGGAGGGACAGGATATGCCGATCCGTATGCCGAAAGGAAAAATGATCACGATACAGAAACGCGATCTGCCGGCGGATTATTGTATGCCGCAGATGGAGATGGCGGAAGAACATTACAGTCTGGGATATCTGATCTCGGGAGACCGGCACGTGATCACGCCCAAGCAGCAGTTTGATTACCATCCGGGAGATGTTTCCCTGATGCCGCCGCTTTTGTACCACCGGACCGTATCTCACAGTTCGGAACCCTATATCAGTTTTCTGGTCAAAATAGCAGCGGAATGTAAAGAAGACTTCTGCGAACGCGTAGACCGCAAGATCTGGGACGTACTGTACGAACAGAAAGTATGCAGCTTTACGAGAGAACAGCAGGAATGGATCGAGGGATATCTGGAGGATATGCTGACAGTATATTCCTCGGAGGCGTCATATGCAGATGCGATCCTGCAGGGAATGTTCTACCGTCTGCTGATCTATATTTATGAGAAGCGTCAGGAAGGCGGCGCTTTTAATTTCGGTAACGAACTGTCTTCGGAGATCCTCGAGGCACTTTATCATATTGAAAAATCGTATGGTGAGGAACTGACGCTGGAGGCGATGGCTGCGGAGGCGGGGTTTTCCACAGCGTATTTTTCGCGGCAGTTCAAGGCACAGCTCGGAGTGCCTTTTTCGGAATATCTGACCAATGTGCGTGTGCGCCATGTGCAGGAACTGCTGACACAGACGGACCGGTCCATCTCGGAGATCGCGCTGGAGACCGGCTTCTGTAACGGGGACTATCTGGCGGCACGTTTCCGGCAGCGCGTAGGGATGACACCTACGGCCTATCGGAAAAATCTCAGGAAGAGAAAAACTCCGAAACAAAAGTGAAAAAAGTATAATTTTTCAAAAATCCCGGCCTGCGCTTGCACTTTGCTTGCACTTTGTGTGTTATGATCGGTCTTGTCGAACAGAGAAAAAGGAAAAAATAAAGAAACGACAACAGGTAAAGGTAAGAAAAGGAGGAAAGGGAATATGAAAAAGAGAATTTTGTTGTTGGCAGTAATGGGAGTGATGAGTGCAGCGATGCTTGCCGGGTGTGGCGAGAAAGCGGCTCCGGCGGAGAACTCTGCCGTACAGACGAACCCGGAGGTAACGGAGGCACCCGAGACAACAGAAGCGCCAAAGGGCGAAGGAGCAGAAAATCCGGGAGAGGTTGGCATGGCAAATCCCTGGAGAGACAGTACAGAGGAAGAAGCAAAAGAGCTGATCCCGCGGATGTTTGCCGTACCGGATGGTGCAGAAGTGATTTCCTGGATGGTGCTGGATGATCCGACGGAGGCAAACGGGAAGTCGGATCCGCTGGTGGATCTGCAGTTTACTATGGATGGCAGGATCTTTGATGCCAGAGCGCAGATAACAGGAGATGATTATCTGGATCTGTCCGGGCTTTATTATGACTGGACGGTGGAAGATGATGTGACCCTGGCAAAATGGGGTTTTGGTAATATGCAGGGCAAGACGTTCCGCAGTATCAACGAAAACGGCATGGTGGATCTGCTCACCTGGTACGATACGGAGATCGGCATCTCCTATGCTCTGTCGGTTGCCGCAGAGGATCTGGACGGATTTGACATTCAGGCGGTTGCAGAGCAGATGTACAATGCGGACAATGAGCCGCTTTCCGGCTATACCTTAAAGGATGATACGGAGTATTGTACGGAACAGATTCAGATCGCTATGGCGCAGGCGCTTATGGATGCTTACGAAGAGTCGGGAGCCGAAGCGGAATCGATCACCGTTATCGTGGATAAGATCTACGACAGCGAGACGGAAGCGGAGTGCGAGCCGGTAGCGGAGATGAATCTGGGCAAGGATGCGGCGGCTTTTGAATGCCATTGCGAGGTCGTTCCGGCAGAAGGCGCGGATGTCAATATTCTGATGGGCGCTAACGGAGTGCAGGATGAGGAGACCGGGGTGATCACCGTATATCTTCTGGGTGTGCTTGTTACAAAGGAAGACGGCAGCTATGCTGTAGAAAATCTGGGTACCGGCTGGTAAATAACGATCGGGTGTTGGGGGATACAGACGGCCCTGCCTTGCGGCAGGGCTGTTTTTGTGCTATTATTTTAGATTGAAATTTTATCGATACAAGAAGGTTAATGCTATGTTGCTGTATATCGATCCCAGTGCCGTGACTTATATGATCCAGGCGGTGGCGGCGGTCGCGATCGCGGCCGGGGCTGCGCTGACGGTATTCCGCCACAAGATCGCGGCATTGTTCCGCAAAAACAGAGGTATCGAAAAACACCGGGAGATCCATCTGAAAAACGGCTGGGAGAATCTTTTTGAAGTTTCGGAGAAACAGAGTACGGATCCGGGCACCAATAAAAAGAAGACATCCGATAAAAAGAATACGGTGACGAAACAGAAGATGTATTCGGTTACGGAGGATCTGTACCAATGATGGCGCTGATCGGAAAATTCTTCGGTTTCTTTATGTACCATGGTTATCGCCTGCTGCATAACTATGGGCTTTCTATCATATTGTTCACGTTGATCACCAAGATCATCCTGCTTCCCATTTCCATAATGGTGCAGAAAAACTCCATCAAGATGGTACAGATGTATCCGGAGCTGAACCGCATCAAGGCGAAGTGTTTCGGCAACAAGGATATGATCTCGGAGGAACAGTACAAGCTGTATAAGAAAAATCATTATCACCCCATGCTGGATCTGGTGCCGGTGATCGCGCAGCTTGTGATCCTGATGGGGGTGATCAATGTGATCTACCAGCCACTGACCTATCTGCTGCAGATGGGGCAGGAGCAGATCGATGCATGTCTTGCGGTATTTCAGGGGCTGACCGGGATCTCTCCGGAGGTTTCTTCTGTACAGATCCGGCTGATCTCCTGGCTGCATCAGGGGAACAGGGAGGCGTTTCTGGCATGGGTTCCGGATTATACGGCGGTACCTTTGGGGCAGGCGGAGGATATGGCACTGCTGGATCACAGTCTGGCTGAGTGGATGCGCTCCTTTAACACTCCGGATCAGACGGACGCGATGATGGCACTGAACCTGCACTTCTGCGGATTTGATCTGGGGCTGGTTCCGGGGGAAGCAAAGGGGATTTCTCTGTTGGTACCTGTGCTGGCAGCCGCCTCCTCATGGCTGATGTGTTTTACACAGAACCGCTCCAATGTATTGCAGAGCGAGCAGAGCAAAGCAAATCAGTGGACCACATTGCTGATCAGTGTAGGTCTGTCTTTGTATCTCGGATTGTTTGTGCCGGCCGGTGTGGGCTTCTACTGGATCATCAGCAACCTGTTCTCCATTGCGCAGATGTATCTGCTGAACTACTTCATCGATCCGAAAAAGTATATCGATTACGATGCGTTGGAAGAGAGCCGCAGGGAACTGGCGCAGATGCAGACTTTTTCTTCCGGGGAAAAGAAGGAACGCTCCAAAGAAGAGATCGCAAAAGAAATCGCGGATTACAAGCGCTTTCTGGCATATCCGGCCAAGCAGATCGTATTTTATTCCGAAAAGAACGGTTTCTATAAGTATTTCAGGGATGTGATCGAAGAAATCTTGGCGCATTCGGATGTGGTGATCCATTACATCACAAGTGATCCGAAGGATGAAGTGTTCAAGCTGCAGAGCGAGCAGTTTCAGGTATATTACATCAGCGAGAACAAGCTGATCGTATTGATGATGAAGATGGATGCAGATGTCGTCGTGATGACAACGCCGGATCTGCAAAAGTATCATATCAAGCGTTCTCTGGTGCGGGACGACATCGAATATGTCTATATGGACCATGCGGTGGCCAGTGCAAACCTGACCCTGCGCAAGCATGCATTGGATCATTTCGATACGATCTTTGCGACGAATGAAAAGATGGCGCAGGAGATCCGCGCGATGGAGGAAACTTACAAGCTTCCGAAAAAGACCATCGTTAAATCCGGGTATTCCCTGATCGACAATATGATCGCAGCCTATCGGGAAGAGCATGGAGAAGAGGATCTCGCAGGCAGCTTTATCGCGATGCAGCCCCAGATCCTGATCGCTCCGTCATGGCAGGAAGACAACCTGATGGACAGCTGCATCGAAAAGATGCTGGATGCGCTGGGCAGCGGTCAGTACCATATCACGGTGCGTCCGCATCCGCAGTATGTACGGCATTTTGAAGAGAAGCTGAAAGTGCTGGCAAAGAAATACGAGAACAATCCGAACATTGAGCTGCAGACGGATTTTTCTTCCAACAAGACGGTTTTTGATGCGGATGTACTGATCACCGACTGGTCGGGCATTGCCTACGAATACGCATTCACGACTTTGAAACCGGTGCTCTTTATCAATACGCCGATGAAGGTGATGAACCCGGATTACAAAGAGATCGATGTGGTGCCTTTTGATATCGAAGCCAGAGATCAGGTGGGCATCTCCGTGGATACGGATGCGCTGGATACGCTGCAGGATGCGGTATACCGCCTGCTGACGGAGGAGGTATATTCCAAAGATGCGCTGGAGAAAGTACGGGAAAAGTACCTGTACCATGTGGGCAGCAGTGCGGAAGTCGGGGCGAAGTATCTGCTGCACGAACTGATCGAAGCAACGAAGAAGGATGTTGTGTCGGAAGACACAGCCTCTGCCCACCCTGTGAAGGAGAGGGATTCCGAAAGGACGGATAAGGCGACTTCTTTCCGGAACCGTTTCCCGGCTTCTGCTCTGATCCTGGCATTTCCGGTAATGATGGTCTGGATCCTGGGACCTTTGGAGATCTATGCCGGTAATGTGGGTGAGCTGTTTTTCGGCACCGGTGATTTCTTCTGGATGTTTCTGGCAGCATCCCTGGCGGCGGTTGCTGTCGGGGCAGGGATCCTTTCTCTGCTTCCGGATAAAGTGCGACGCTTCCTGCATACCCTGATCTTTGCCGTGAGTCTGTGCTGTTACGTTCAGAATCTGTTCCTGAACATGGAGCTGATCAAGACGGATGGCAGCAAGGTGGATTGGAGTCTGTACAGCGGTTATTCCAATTGTACGATCCTTGTATGGATCAGCCTGATCATCACGGTTTTTGTTCTCCTGCAATGGGGAACGTGGAAGCGTCCGGTAATCCTGACGTTGATCATCGGATGTTTTGCCTGGCTGATATTGCAAAATGATATGAGTGACGGGAAAAAGGTCATAACCTGCGTTGTGATCTGTATCGTCTGCGCGGTCCTGCTCTGGGTGGATGGTATGTGGAATGAGCTTGGCCGGTTCCGGAAGGAGCATACGGATCCGAAAGATCACCGCGGAACGGTTACGGTCTTTTTGAGTGCGTTTCTTCTTCTGGTCCAGACCGTCGCCGTGATCAGTCTGCTCGTCACCAATCCGTACAGTGTCAGCGCAGGAGCCCGCAGGATGTATGTGCTGTCGAGTGAGAAAGAGTTTAGTGTGGCGCCCGGGAAAAATATCATCGTACTGATCCTGGACCGTTACGGAAACAAGGCATATGAAAATATGCTGGAGGAGGAGCCGGAGGCGGGAGAGATCCTGAAGGATTTCACTTTTTATAACAATGCCAACAGCGAGTATAACTATACATTTCCGTCGCTTACCCATATGCTGACCATGGCGGATCCGATGGTCAGCAGCACTACGACAGATCAGTATAAGGAACAGGCGTGGTCATCGAACGGATTTGGATGTTCCGAAGATTTTCTTGAGCGTCTGCATAAAAAAGGTTATACCTACAACTTTTATACCGGTTCCGGCAGCGCCATCTATAAGGATGCTTCTTACCTGCAGGGCAGTGTGGATAATGTGGAGGAAATGGACGCGACATCTTACCGGATCGATCATGGGTATATGTTTTATATCATGACCAAATCCAGCCTGCTCAAATATGCACCCTATCCGCTGAAGCCGTATCTGGAGATCCAGAGCTTTTACTATGACGGCATTGTATCTTTTGAGGGGATGGATTACTGTATCTCTGATAACGGTGAATATTACAGTATTCTGAAAGAGCGGGGTCTTGCGGTGGATGAGAGTATGGAGAATGCGCTGATCATTACGCATTTAAGCGGTATCCACAATCCGCTGACCATCAATGAAAAAGCGGAATCCGTACCGGCGGATACGGTAACGACGATGCAGGTGCAAAAAGGTCTGAATGTGATCCTTGAGGAGTATCTGCAGCAGCTGAAAGAACTGGGGGTATATGACGACGCAACGATCATCATTACCGCCGATCACGGACAGTATCTGGATACACTGGATCTGCAGCCGATCTATTTCCTGAAACCTGCGGGACAGACCCGGGATAAAATGAGCGTGAATACGGCACCGATCAGCAGCGGGGATTTTCTTCCGACAATACTGGAACTGACCGGCGAAAAGGGTGCGCTTCAAGAGCATTCTATCATGCTGGGATTTACCACGCATAAATCCATCTTTGCGTGGGAGCCGGGAGATATGCGGGAACGGACCACATCCTATCTTCATAACGGGCTGGATACCTACCGTTATACCGGGGATCGGGATGATCTGACGGATGCTGTGGAAAAGGGGATATTCGAACATACGGATACACCATATGATTGGGATTAAATACAGACAGGAGGCGGTGACAAAATGAAAAAGAAAGCATTTGCACTGGTAATGATCACCATGCTGCTGGCAGGATGCGGGCAGGAAGGGAGCACCCGCGGGAAAATGCCGGAAGCGGAAGATACGGTGGAAGCGCCGAAAACAGAGGAAGTGAAAGAAGAACCGACTGCGACACCCACGGAAGAGGCAGCGCCCGCAGCCGGGGAAGAAGTGTTGTGGGTACCGATGAGTGCGGAAGAACTGGAACAGATCCGGGGATATATGATCGATGCGGAGAATGGTTTTTTCTTGTCGGATTACTGTACGCCGGAGATGATCGACTGGAATGAGGTGTGTTACTGCGGGGCGGGGATCGGCTTGCCCATATCGGATAAGCTGTACGATACGATCGAAGCACAGGAGGAGGACATTTATACAGATGTGACGGCCATCAGCGGCAATGATCTGAAGGAGTTTGTGTTGCGGACGACCGGAACGGACTATGACGTTGCACAGAGACCTTTGACCTGGACGTATCTGTATGACGAAGATGTATACTATTCGATGCACGGGGACACCAATTATCAGCCGATCGAATTCACAAGGGGCGAGGCGAACGGAGATATTTACCGTCTGTATTACAACCGGTATGATTTTGGTGTGGATGATGAACTGGAATATGTGATGACGGCGCAGATTTCCGGAGATAACCAGTGGATGTATCTGTCCAATCTGCCGTCGGATAAGCCTACACAGGCAAGCCTGCTTTCCATGAGTTTTTATGAGGATAAAGCGGCAATGGAGGGATATGCACCGAAGGATTATGTGGAGATTCCCGGGGACTTGTCTCCGGAACCCGAACCCTGGTACTGGGTGCTTTTATTCGCACTGGAGGATGATACGCATATTGCGCTGCACAGTGCGGATGTCAGCACGGATATGGGTGAGCAGCTGGTGTGGGACGGGATCTTCCTGCCGGGACAGGAACTGTATCAGACGGTACTGGATCGAGGGGAATCCGTTGCGGTACGGGTGAATCTGCCGTGGAATCCGCGCATTCATCTGAGTGTGGACAGCGGTAATTTTTATGGGGAATATTTCTTCGGACAGGATAACTGGCGACATCTGTGGACGGAGGAGCGGCCGATGCCGGATATGCCGGTGATCGGACATGATTTTGTGGCTGAGGGACGCGGTCCCGAACCGCAGAACAACATTCAGTTTTTCCGGATGATGGACGGAGACTGGATCTGGTTTGATCAGAACGGGGAGCCGGCAGCCGTGCTGTCATATCAGTTCAATCCGGGGCAGCTGGTGATCCGGACGGAGGAAAACTATTATGAACTGTGGGTGAATATGGAGCATATTCTGGTGCCGGACAGCGCAGCCGCAGACGGGATCAGTCTTTCCTGCTATGATACGGAGAGCTTATCACAGTTTCCGACGGACGATTATGATCCGGATGCGCTGGGAGACTATCTGGTGGAAGTCTCTCATGCAAAGGGCCTGCAGACGATCACACTGGTACAGGCCAATAACGGAGACGGGATCCTGTCTTATCTGATCCCCGGGGCAGATCATACAACAACATCGTTTACGTTTACCCGATATATGGGTGTGGCCGAATAGGCGGGAGGATAAGAAAATGGCAGAGAACAGAAACGAGCAGAAGAATTTGGACAATGAAGCACTTGCCTGGACAGAGATCCGTACTGAGCATCTGGTGCAGGATGAATGGATCGATTTTCGACGGTCTGCTTATCGCTTTCCGGACGGGAGTGAATTTGAACCGTATTACAGTTACAGCCGCAGGGATTATGTGGTGATCGTGGCTTCCGATACCGAAGGAAAATATCTTTGCGTCCGGCAGTTCCGGCAGGGGATCAAACGGGTGACAACAGAGTTTCCCGCCGGAGGCATCGAGCGCAAGGACGGGAAGGAATACGGCGGTATGGACGGGTTTCTTGCGGAAGAGGCATTGAAGGCTGCGAAGCGGGAACTTCTGGAAGAGACCGGTTACGAATCGGACGAATGGACGCATCTGCTGACGATCCCGTCCAATGCAACGATGGCGGATAACTATGCGCATCTGTATATGGCAAAGAATTGCCGGAAGGTAGCTTCCCAGTCACTGGATGAAACAGAGTTTTTGAATGTGATCCGCCTTTCGGAGCAGGAGATCGAAGAGATGGTACACAACGGATGCTTCGAGCAGGTGGCTCACGTGACCGCCCTGCTGCTGGCGCAGAAGAATTAAACCAGAGTAAACAATGCAGTAATATGCATCAAAACCGGGAACAAAACCCGTAGCTGCGGTATATCGTGGCTACGGGTTTTTAAACTACAATATCATAAATCTTATGACTTTGCATTGAAATACGCATATATTCGGTGGAAAACATAGAAAAAGTGCCATATAATAAACCCAGAAATGAAAAGAATTATGGAAAAGATACGTTTCGCGGTCGAAAGGGCTGTGATCGTAACATTTGAAAGGAGAAGCTTATGCTGACAGCAAAAGACCAGGTGTGGGTTGCCAATGAGGAGATCGACGGACAGAAGGGCGGCGAAGGCGTGGTCCGGAAGGTTCTGGCGTATACGGACGAAGTGATGACCGTCGAGAACCATTTTGAGAAAGGGGCAGTGGGCGCACTGCATCATCACCCGCATACCCAGATCACCTATGTGGTGAAGGGAAAGTTCGAGTTTACCATCGGCGGAGAAAAGCGGATCGTACAGGCCGGCGATACGATGCTGAAAAAAGACGGGATCGAGCATGGATGTGTCTGTCTGGAGGAAGGGATCCTGGTGGATATCTTCTCACCGATGCGGGAAGATTTTGTCTGAGAAACGAGATTGTTATGATACTATTATTCCGATAGGAGGATCCGAATGAAACTGCATTTTCCGAAATTATACCGGTATGACCGCCGAATGGAGCATTGCTATATTGCGATCCCGTTTGCAAAGGGTGCATTTACGGAAGAGGACCGTATCGTGGTGCTCGAAGATGATATGCAGATGCCGGTGCAGAGCAAGGTGACGTCAAGATATGAGGATGGCAGCGTGCGCTACCTCTTCGTGCGTTTTCTGGCGGATCTGCCGGCGAATAAGAAAAAAGATCTGCAGGCAGAAGTGCTGAAAAAAGGGGAGGAGTGCGTTTCACCGGAGCGGGAGTACGCAGCTTTGACCGTGCAGTGCGATGGCAGCAGGATCACGGTGGATGGCGGCGAAGGCGGTCTGAAATTTACGGTCGCTGATAATGCAGAGCATGTTTTTGAATCCCTGTCGGATGGCAGAAAGGAGTATACGGCGGAGCAGTTTGCGGGACCGTATCTGAAGGACGGCCACGGGAAATACTATGTCCCTGCTCTCACGGAATGGCGTGTGATCGAGGAAGGGCCTTTGGTGGCAGTGCTTCGCTGCAACGGGATCTGTATGCCGGAGAAACGAGGGGCGGGCTCTCGCGGTCTGCAACCGGGGGCAGATCTTCCGGAGGAACTCCCCGGCTTTGAACTGAAACTGACGGCATACGCGGGCAAGCCCTGGGTGGAGGTTTCCTATCGGCTGATCAACGAAACCAGTGATCCGCTGCATGTGGCATCTTTGGTGTTTGCACTGAAAAAGGAGGATAACAGCCCGGGGGCAGAAGCTTTGTTGTCCTCCCTTGCTGAGGACAGAAGGACCGTCCCCCTGTCCGCAAAGGAAAAGGGCGATTCCGTAGGAGAAGGCAGCTTGGCGACCGGGGCCAATCCGACGGAGGGACCGTTGTATGAGACCACAGGGATCAAGTATCTGCCGGAGATCGAAAAGAGATTAGATCTACGAAAGGGACGTACCTGCGTGGGCAGTTCCAACTACAAGACTAATTTCCGTATCGGAGACGGGATCGCAGTAGAGCGTGTGGTGGATGCAAAGCATCTGGCGGGCGAAGCGAATGAGCATTTTGCGGAGGTTTTTTACGGAACGTTCTTTACGGACTATACCGATGAGGCAGGCGGCGTGTGCGCAACGATCTTTCAGGCGCAGCAGAACTACCCCAAGGCGGTAAAGGCAGACAGGGACGGTATTTATGTGATGCTGGTGCCGGAAGATGTGGATCGTGTGGAGATGCAGTCCGGTATGAGTCGGGAGCAGCGCTTCCTTCTGCATTTCCATGAGGCGCAGGAGAGCCTGACCGAGATCGACAACCGCAGCCTGATCTATCAGATGCCGGACAAGGCATGGATCGATCCGGAAGTCTTCAAGGCGGCCGGTGTGATGCCGGATATCTTTGTGGATCGGGAGCAGATCCATGCTGAAGTGGAGATCGGCCTGATCTCCAAGGCAGATGCTCATGGCCGGAGCTATGGCATGCTCAATTTCGGTGATGCGCCGGATATGAACTATACCAGACAGGGGCGCGGGAAAGGCCGGCTGGTCTGGACCAATAACGAGTATGATTACCCGCACGCATGTGCATTGCTCTATGCGCGTACCGGCGAGCGGCGTTTTCTGGATTATATGATCGCAGCCGGCAGTCACTGGATGGATGTGGATGTATGCCACTACAGTAAGGATCCGCTGCTTTTGGGCGGACAGTGGGAACACACGGCCGGTCATTGCGTGGACGGATGTATGGTCTGCTCCCACGAATGGGTGGAAGGCCTGCTGGATTATTATCATTTCACCGGAGATGAGCGTGCGCTGGAAACGGCGCTGGGGATCGGCGAAAATGTACGCCGCCTGCTGGAGACACCGATGTATCAGGTCAGCGGTGAGAGCAATGCCAGAGAGACCGGCTGGGCACTGCGTACTTTGACCGCCCTTTATATCGAGACCAACGATCCGAAATGGGTGGAAAAAGGGGAGTGGATCGTCGGACATTTTAAGGAATGGACGGAGGGGTACGGAGAATGGATCGCGCCGTATACGGACAATACCCTGATCCGTACGGGGTTTATGATCTCTGTGGCGGTAGGCAGCCTGATGCGGTATTATCGTGTATTCCCGTCAGAGGAACTCAAAGACCTGATCATGGGAGCTGTGGATGACCTGCTGGAGAACTGTCTGATGGCAAACGGGCTGTTCTATTACAAAGAACTGCCGAGTTTAAACCGTCTGGGAAATAATACGCTCCTTCTGGAAGCCATGACGGTGGGATATGAGCTGACCGGGGATACAAAATATTTAGAGGCCGGCAGGACGACATTCTGGAGCAATATCCGTGATGTTTCCGGCGCTGCACTGGGGGATAAGCGGATCGTGGAGGATGCCGTGATCGTAAACGGAGGCCCCACCAAATCGTTTGCACAGAGCTGTGTGCCGCTTTCGGTATATTACAAGGCGATCGCGGATGCGGGAATGCTTTGAAAAGAGATGGGCAAAGCTGTGTGACGGTGCCGGAAAGCGGTTCCTGCAGCTGCAGAGAATAGAGGATTACGGGAGAATACGTGAATGGATGCGGGATCAGGTGTAAAAAAGCATAAGATCGATATGACGCAGGGACCGATCATGAGGAACATTTTCCTTTTTGCGATCCCGATCGTGATCGGTAATATCCTGCAGCAGCTTTATACAACTGTGGATACGCTGGTGATCGGTAATTATTGCGGACACACTTCCCTGGCCGCCGTCGGTACGAGCTCGCAGCCGGTGGAAGTATTGCTGTGTATTTTTCTGGGGATCGGTACCGGTGTTTCCATTCTGATCTCACAGTATATCGGCGCGCAACGTTCGGAGCAGGTAAAGAACTGTGTTGCTACGGCTAATGGTTTTGTGTATCTCTGCGGCATTCCCGTGGGGATCCTCGGGTGGATCCTGACACCGGCGATCCTGGATTTTATGGGAGTCCCGGCCGATACGAGAGAAGCGGCACAGATCTATACACGCCTGGTCTTTTGTGGGACGCTGGGCAACATCGGTTACAATATGAATGCCGGCATACTGCGCGGGCTTGGTGACAGCCGTGCATCCCTGTGGTTTCTGGTGGTGTCCTGTGCAGCCAATATCATTCTCGACCTGACGTTTGTAGCAGGCATCGGGATGGATGTGAGCGGAGCGGCGCTGGCAACCGGCATTGCGATGTATCTGTCATGGTTTGTGAGCGTAGCTTATATCAGAAAAAAATTTCCGGAGCTCGGATTTACATTGCTTCCGCGGAAACTGCATAAGGAGGAACTGCGTCGTATCATCGGCATCGGTCTGCCGATCGGCTTGAATAACTCGCTGTATTCCTTCGGGCACATGGCACTGCAGACGCTGGTGAATGCGCAGGGGTCTGTCTTTATGGCGGGGGCCTCCGTAGCCGGACGCATCACCGGTGTGGCGGGGATAGCGGTACAGGCGCTCTCGGCGGCAGCTACGACGTTTTCCGGACAGAACTTCGGTGCGCAGCGGTATGACCGCCTGCGGGATGGTCATATCCGCATTCCTCTGGCCAACGGCCTTGTCACCTTTGCATTTGCGATGATGCTGATCGGATTCCGCACACCCATCCTGCGGATCTTCAATAAAGACGAAATGGTGCTGATGTATGCCAATCGTTATGTTGTGGTGATGCTTTTCTCCCAGTGGATCTACGCGATCTTTAATGTGATGATCTGTCTCGTGAACGGTACGGGCAGAGTGCGGTATACCACCATCGTGAATGTCCTGATGCTGTGGGCAGTACGCATTCCGGTAGCCTCTCTGATCAACCGTTTTTATGATGGTACCTGGGTGATGCTCTGCTTTCCGATCTCCTTCAGTTTCGGACTGCTTTGTATGATCGGTTATTACATCTTCTGTAAGAGCTGGCGGGAGATCCTGTTTCAGGAGGTCATGCCGGAGAGATTCACGGATCGTATTTTATTCCTTAAAAAACTGCATTTCTGACAGTAATTCTTCTGCTACATTTTTCAGTTCTTCGGCTGTACCATGCAGTGTACTTACGGCTGCACTCATTTCTTCCATAGAGGCCGAGGTTTCTTCCGTGGCTGCCGCATTTTCTTCCGAGATCGCCGAGAGGGAACTCATCGCATCGACCACCACATCTTTGGAAGCATCACAATCCTCTGCTGCCTGGCGGATGGTATCTATGCCGGCTACCGTCCGGTTGATATCTGTGATCAGCGTTTCGATGCTCTGCAGTGCATCGGACAATACCTCTCGCTGCATTTCCGTAGCTTTGTGTACTTCATCGGCCTGACGGACAGCTTTCTGCGATTCCTCCAGAAGCAATTCCATTTCCTTGCGGATCTCGGTTGCCATATGGGAGGAATCGTCTGCCAGATGTCCGATCTCTTCCGCGACTACGGCAAAGCCTCTGCCGGCCTCGCCTGCTCTGGCGGCCTCAATCGAAGCATTTAGTGCCAGCAGATTGGTCTGGGAGGCGATGGAGTTGATGGAGGTAACCTTCTGGCTGATCCGCTCTACGGCATCGCTGGTGGAGCGGATCTTATCAGAGATGTCATCGATGGCCACACTCATTTCCTGAGAGGTAGCATCCAGTTTCTTCATCTGATCGGCAGTCTCTGTACTGTTTGCGTTCATGCCGCCGGCCATGGAGGCCAGGTTTTCCGCACTTTTCGTGACATTGCGGATGTTATCACTGATGCGCCCGGTATTCTCGCTGGCGTGCTGGATCTCGTCTGCCTGCTGACCGGCGCCGGTCGCGATCTCCTGGATGGCCTTTGCCACATCTTCCGAGGTGATCGCCATCTGTCCGGCGGAATCTGCCAGTTCCTCCGAAGAACAGGTCACCTTGCCGGCTGAATTTTTGATCTTTTCTACGATGTCTTCGAGTTTCTCGACCAATGCATTGGCAGAGGCAATCATCCTGCCGAATTCATCTTTACGGCCCGCATAGCCGTTTACCTTCCGGAATTCGCCGTTGGCCAGTTTATCCAGCGTTTCATTTAACACTCCAACCGGTTTGGTGAAGGAAGCTGCCATCTGCAGTGCAATGATACTGGCGATCGCAAGCATCATTACACCCATTGCCACGATGATCAGAGAGGTGCTTTTGGCAGAGGCCATGGTTGCGTTGTAATCACGCTCCATTACGATCACCCAGCCGGTCAGTTCGAGGCGGCGGAAGGATATGATCATTTTCTTTCCGCCCTCGGTTGCGATATAGGTACCGCTTTCTTCCGATTGCCCACGGGTAAAGTATTCCGCACCGCTGCGATCATCCGGCTCATCTTCCGCCATGATCTCGTGATCCGAATCCGCCAGCACGGCACCGTCTCTTCCGCAGATCAGGATGCGGCTGTCGGCATCGGCTTCTTCTGCAAGAAAAGCGTGGAGATACCCAATGTCATACATACGGGTGATCACGCCCAGGATCGTACTTTCATCCTCGGTTTTGATCGGCACTGCCGGCACGATGATACGGCTGCCTGTGGTCTTGCTGATGATCACATCGGAGATATAGATATTGCCTTTCATCGCTTCCAGATAGTAATCACGGGTAGCCACATTTACCAGGGAACCCTTGGAACGCACCATCTGCTGGCCTCTGGGATCGATCAGTACCGTGGGGTTGTCATCTCCCAGATCGGCATCGATCATCTGCAGGAATTTCGTCATCTCCTGAAATTTTGATGCCTGTACCGGTGCCGGTGCCGAGAGATATTCACGCATCGACGGTGCGGCAGCGACGGCCTGGATGGCGCTGATATTGCGTTTCAACAGACCGGAAAACTCGCTCTCCACGATATCGAGCTGTTTGCTGTTGAGAGATTCTGCGCTTTCCTGTGCCGTGCGGTTGGCATTCACATAGCTGACTGCGATAGCGATCGCCAGCGGGATCGCGCAGACCAGCAGCATTACCAGGATCAGCTGTGTCTTGATGCTTTTTTCTTTTCCTTTTTTCTCGTTCATACGTTAACCCTCCAATCCCCTGAATGATTTATAATTGCTGATTTATTGGAACCTGATCGGTACCCCTTCAAAAAATCCGTTAAACTCACCGAAGCAGGTCTCTTCGATCTTGCGGATATACAGAGTGGGTTTGCTGTCTTTTACATTCAGCACAAAGTGCATACTGCCGACATATTCGTCCAGGATCTGCGCGTACAGATACAGGCTGCCGTCCTTCTGTGGGAAGCCCTGTGTATAGATGGTCTGCTGATACTTTGGATCCCTGGTCTTTGCAGGCACCTCCAGGCTGTACGGAAAGACGAAGCGGTGCGAACCGGTGGTCAGGACCAGCTCATGATCGTTTGCTTCCAGTGATGAGAAGCCGGATTTGTTGGGCTGTAACTCCCACTTGCCGAAAAGGGCAGTGTTTGCTGCGGGGGCAGCACCCGCGGTCTGCTGCGGCAGCGCAGCCCCCGGATTTTCCGGCACCGGATCCGGTTCAACACCCAGTTCCAGAGCGACCCTGCGTATCTCATCCAGTATATACTGTGTACCGCCGCCGATCATCTGCGTATCCGCGGTGGTCACAAAGATCAGTTCCTGCTTCGGGTAGATCACCACATACTGTCCGCCCATACCGTACATCATGATACCGCCGTCCCGTACCATCCAGAACTGGCAGCCGTAGCCCATCTTTTCGTCGAGTGTTTTACCATCATGCAGGTTGGAGGTATGATAGGACATGGCATCTTTGACAAACGCTGCGTAACGTTTCCAGAAGGTTTTATCATAAATGCTGTCCGCACAGCCGCAGATATCCGGAAAGTCTCGGTCCAGAGTATCGTTATAGAGCGCCAGAAGCAGGCGTGCCACCTTCATCAGATCTTCCGTGGTGCAGACCAGGCCGGATCCGCCGATCTCGCTGCCGAACGGGTCCTTAAGAACGTAGGCTTCCCCGGAAAAACCGATGGCATCGAGATACACTTCTCTTAAATAATCCAGGATTCCCTTTCCGCTGATTTTTTTGACCAGTGCCGCCAGAGTATGCGCGGAGGAAGTATCGTATTTAAAGATCATACCGGGACGGTGATCCGGCGGTGTCGTAAAGAAGGATTCCACCCAGTTGGATCGCATATTGACCTTGTATGTGGTAGACGCATGGCAGGTGCGCATCTCCAGCATATCCTTGATTGTCATCGCTGCCAGATACGGATGCGGCTCTGCCGGTGTATATTCCGGAAAGTACCGGAGGACGGGATCCGTAAGGGAAAGACGGTTTTCCGCGAGCAGGGCGCCTACGGCCAGAGCGGTAAACGCCTTCGTGACCGAGAACATCCGGTGCGGGGCATTTTTTTGAAAGCACCCGAAACATTCATCCTGCAGGATCCGGTCTTTCTGCCGGATCGTAATGCTGTGCATGGGAAAAGGGAAAGCGCCTGCGTTAAAGTGACTCATAAGCAACCTCCTGTAGAATATCCTTTTATCATCAGTATAACATGTTAAAAAGTGTTCGTTCAATAAGACTTTTTTAATGTTCGTTTAATCTTGACACCGTATCATCACATCATAAACAGGAGATTTCTTGAAAGGAAGTGACGGATATGAGTGAATACAGAGAAGTGTTCCAGAGAAAAGAGATCAAATATCTGCTGAATGAGATGCAGTACAGGGAATTGACGGTTTTTCTGGAAGACATGGCCAGGATCGATGAATACGGTTTATCACGGATCAACAATATATACTATGATACTCCGGATCACAGGCTGGTGCGAACATCGATGGAAAAACCGCTGTATAAGGAAAAGCTGAGGCTGCGCTCCTATGGGACAGCAAATGATGAGACGAATGCCTTCCTGGAGATCAAAAAGAAATATGCAGGTGTCGTATACAAACGGCGCATTTCCGGAAAATACAAAGATCTGTATGCATACCTTTCGGGGGTGAAAAACGATCTGGGAACATCGCAGATCGCAAAAGAGATAAGGGCATTCCGGCAGCTGTACGGAGAACTGCTGCCGGCAATGAGCATCTGTTATGACCGTATCGCTCTGGCGGGAACAGAGGATAAAGATCTTCGGATCACCTTTGACAGCAATATCGAGTGGAATGCCGAATGCAGCGATCTGAGAAGGATCCCGAAAGGGAATCCGTTATTGCAGCCGGGGCAGCATCTGATGGAGATAAAGGTGAGTAATGCTTTTCCGCGAAAGCTTTCGGAAAAACTCAGCGAACTGAACATTTTTCCCACATCTTACTCGAAATACGGTGCAGGATATTCGGATATGTTAAGAAGAGCATGGGCAGGAGAGACAAGAACTGCCAGTACGGCAGGGAACAGAGATCGGGAATACGGGAGAAGGAAAGGAGAGATGGCATATGTTTAATACGATTTTTACATCCGTCTTATCGGGCGGTACTTTTAGCGGAAGCGAATTTGTGATCGTTACGGCGGCGGCATTTCTGTGCGGGCTTATCATAGCAGGAGCGTATCGGCTCAAAAGCCGGTATTCGGACAGTTTTGTGACCACACTGGTGCTGCTGCCGATGATCGTGGAACTGGTGATCATCCTTGTTAACGGAAATCTGGGAGTGGGTGTCGCAGTGGCGGGGGCTTTCAGTCTGGTGCGGTTCCGTTCGGCTCCGGGACGCGGTCAGGAGATCACCGGCATATTCCTTGCGATGGCAGTCGGGCTTGCTGCGGGAATGGGATACATAGGGATAGCGCTTCTGTTCTCTCTGCTGGTATCGGGGGTAAATCTCCTTCTGAAATTTCTGCATTTCGGCGCGGAAAGTAAGGGGATGCAGATGTTGAAGATCGCCGTTCCGGAGAATCTGGATTATGAGAACCGGTTTGAAGATACGTTTCGTAAGTACCTGAAGGAATACAGCTATGAGGATGTGCGTACGACAAATATGGGAAGCCTTTACAAGCTTACGCTGAGCGTGGTCCTGAAAGAGAACGCTTCCTCTCGTGAATTACTGGATGAGCTAAGAACACTCAACGGAAATCTGGACATAAGCCTGGGACGTATGGTCGAAGCACGGGAAGCACTGTAAACAACGTTAACGAAAATCATAGATCAGAAGGGAGAAGAAGCATATGAAGAAAAGAACGATCCTTGCAGTTTTTTCTGCTGCAGTATTATTAACGGCCTGCGGACAGACCGGTCCGGTAAACACAGCATCGGAGGAGAACGGGTACCCGACGGAGAGTATGGAGGTCTCCATGGAAGAACTGGGCAGCGGGCAAAGTGCCACCGTCTCGGCAAAGAGCGGCGAGATCGACAGCGGTGATCTGTTTACCGAAAGGGATCTGCAGCAGACGCCGGATCTTTCGGAGGCGCAGTACCTTACTATTTCGGATGGAGAAGACCTGACGATCGATACGGAAGGGATCTATGTGCTGAGCGGGAATGCGCAGAATGCGACGGTTCTGGTAGAAGCGGAGGATAATGCCAAGGTACAGCTGGTACTGGACGGATTGAAGATCAGCAATACTGACCGTCCATGCATTTATGTAAAAAATGCCGATAAAGTATTTCTTACGACCATATCGGAGGATAATGCACTGACGGTGAGCGGAAGTTTTTCTTCTGACGGTGATACCAATACCGATGCCGTAATCTTTTCAAAGGATGATCTGGTGCTGAACGGAACGGGGAGACTGGTCATTCGTTCCTCAGACAACGGCATATCCGGTAAAGATGCGGTAAAGGTAACCGGAGGGACGATAGAGATCGAATGCAGCGGCAATGGGATCGAGGCGCACGACGGGATCCTGGCAGCGGACGGAAGCCTGGATATCACGACGGAGCAGGATGGGCTGCATGCCGAAGATAACGATGATGATACAAAGGGATATGTATATATCGCCGGAGGTACCATAAATATCGAAGCAGCGGATGACGGTATCCATGCAACAACGTTTGTGCAGATCGAAGAAGGGGATATCACACTGACGGCAGCGGAAGGAATCGAAGGAACGCAGATTGCGGTCAATGGCGGAACGATCGATATTACAGCATCGGATGACGGGATAAATGCTGCAAAAAAGTCATCCTCTGCCGATCCGGTCTTTGAACTGAACGGAGGAGAGGTCAGCATCACGATGGGAGCCGGCGATACCGATGGTGTTGATTCCAACGGGGACATACGGATCAATGGCGGAACCATCAGCATCACCGGGCAGTCGACGTTTGATTATGACGGCGAAGCGGAGTATAACGGCGGAACGATCCTGGAGAACGGAAAGGAGACAAATACCATTTCAAATCAGATGTTTGGAGGCCCGGGAGGCAGAGGCGGAATGGGAGCGCAGGGAGGTTTTGGCGGCCCCGGAAACCGGCCGGAGCGGATGAACGGTTTTGACAGCAGGATGCCGGAAGGCCGTCCGGCACCGGACAATGCGGGGACGGCTAAACAATAACACTTGAATTCGCCCGGATCCTGGTATATCATGATATGGAATATGCGTTTTAAAGGTTACTGTTCACACCTCTTTGGGCTGTGAACGGTAACTTTTGCAGGTCTTTTTTCAGGGGGAAGTTTTATGCTTTGGAAAGCGGATCTCGGTAACGGCCGATATAAGAATCCGATCCTTTATACCGATTATTCCGATCCGGATGTGATCCGGGTGGGAAATGATTTTTATATGACGGCATCTTCGTTCAATAATGTGCCCGGTCTGCCGATCCTGCATTCCAGGGATCTGGTGAACTGGGAACATATCGGGTATGCGCTGCAGAAGATTCCGGAATTCCGCTACCGGGACCCCATGCACGGCTGTGGTGTATGGGCACCCTCTCTTCGTTTTCACGATGGTATCTACTATATTTATTTTCCGATGCCGGACGAAGGTATCTATATGATCACCGCCCACAATCCCGGAGGCAAATGGAGTGATCCGGTGAGAGTTTATGACGGCGCCGGTTTTATCGACCCCTGTCCGTTCTGGGATGAAGATGGCAGAGCCTATCTGGTAAATGCCGTAGCCAAATCGCGTATCGGTTACAAAAGTGTGCTGTATCTGTCGGAGATGAGCCCGGACGGAAAGCAGCTGATCTCTGAGCCGGTGCAGATCTATGACGGTACTGCAGACGGAAATGTGACTACGGAAGGTCCGAAAGTATATAAGAAATACGGTTATTATTATATCTTTGCACCGGCCGGAGGTGTCAAGACCGGCTGGCAGATCGTATTGCGCAGCAGGGAGATCGCCGGACCCTATGAGGTGCGTACGGTCATGCGTCAGGGAACCACCGGTGTCAATGGCCCGCACCAGGGAGCCTGGGTGGATACGCCGCAGGGCACGGAATGGTTTCTTCATTTTCAGGATGTGTTCGCGGCGGGGCGTATCCTGCATCTGCAGCCGATGCAGTGGACTGCGGATTTCTGGCCCATCATCGGGCAGTCCGGCATGCAGAGTGCTTTTGCGGGGGAACCTGTGACAGATTATGAAAAACCGGTAAAGACCGATAGTGCCGCGGAACGCGAGATACAGAGAAATCTGCCTTTTACGGGGATCACCGGCAGGCTGGTGCCCGGATGGCAGTGGAATGCCAATCCGTCCGCAACGTGGATGCAGCCGGCGGAGGATGGCGGCATCTATCTGACGGCGGTACAGGTTTCCGAAAAGCGTCCTTTGTCGGACTATCCCAACCTGTTATTACGTAAATGGGAGGCTCCGGCTTTTAAGGTGCAGGCGGAAATGGATCTTTCGGAAATGGCGGACGGAACGATGGCGGGCATGGCATCCATGGGGATTGATTTTGGCGGGATCGCTGTTGAAAAGACCGAGGACAGCTGCCGCATCTGCAAGATCACCGGGCAGCAGACTTTTGATGCGGGGATGGTCTATGCGGATGAAAAGCGGGAGTATATACAGATCACGAAGGATATCGCGCAGAAGCTGCGGTTTACCTTTGAGGTGATCCCGACCAATAACGTGGCGGCAATGTCTTTCAAGCCGGAATATAAGGAAGGTGAGGAGAGCAAGGTGCTCCATCCGGAGGAAAAAGTACGGATCACGATGCAGGACCGCAGCGGACGGGAGCTGGTACATATTGAGGTGCCGGGATCTGCGGGACGCTGGGTAGGCGCAAAATACGGTTTTTTCCATGTCAAGGTGGGGATGGCCGGCCGGTGGCAGGGGGCGGAGACGGAAGAGATCGGGTGCGTGAAGATCTCGGATGTGATCCTGACCTGATCCGTGAACATCCGAAATAAAATGTTATATACTTTTGCATAAGGGTTCCGCTTGCGGAACCCTGTTTTCTTTTTTTATCCCTGAATTGCCACCGGATTGTAAGCGCTTTTACTATAATTCATCCGGTGCCTGTCTATAGTTTGTCCGGAAAAAATTGGGTAAATTTAACAAGATATATGTACAATATATGGAATAATAGACAATTAGTTGGTTAATTATTGTCGGAAATGCAGAATAAAAGAACTTACATACAGTAAAATATATGAAAAACCAACAAAATAATTGTGTATTTTTAATGTTGCACGGAAAAAAAATACATGTTATATTGAACGAGTAAGAGTGAAAGCGCTTACAAGAAAAAAAACAGAGAAAGTGCATAGCACAAATAAAGAAAACAAGTATCTCAATAAGGAGGAAAAAAATGAAAAAGAAGATTGTTTCTATGTTGCTCTCTTCCGTAATGATCGTAAGCTCACTGGCAGCCTGCGGTACACAGACCGGCGGAGAAACCGGCGGAACCAGCACCACGGTGGAAGTGAAGGATGATCAGGGTAATGTTACCACGGTAGAAGTAGCGGATACTACTACCGGCGAAGTAAACGCTGAAACCGGCACTTATGAAGTAAAGGATCTGTACATCACCGTTGACGGTACTCTTACCGCAAACGTAGACAACGGACAGGATGCCTTCGTTCAGCAGTGGGAAGAGGCAGTCAGCGCCAAGCTGGGCCACGATGTGAAGCTGCACATCAATCAGCCGGATCACTCCGGATATGCTTCCAACGTAGCACAGATGCTGGCAACCGGTACACCGGGCGACGGTTCCTATCCGGATGCTCTGATCATGAGCGCAGGTATGTTCCGTCAGTATGCAAACGAAGGTCTGCTCTGGGATATGGCTAAGGCATATGATAATGCAGAGTTTCAGGCACGTGTTACACTGCCGAGCGTAAACCTGAATATGCGTGATGCCCAGGGACATCAGTACGGCTTTGCACCGACCTACGGTAACGGATGTGTAACCTACATCAAGCAGTCCTGGCTGGATGCAGCGGGCAAGAAGATCGAAGACATCAAGACGTTCGATGACTATTATGCACTGCTGAAGGATTTCACTAAGGATGGCCAGACCGGTGTCATCGCTGCCGGATTCGGTAAGCTGGACGAGGCTCCGTTCATCAACTATATGCCGGAGTTCTGGCAGGGCGCTTATCCTTCCTTCTATCAGAAGCCGGGCACCACAGAGTGGATCGACGGTTTCCAGGAGCAGGCAACGATCGATGCTCTGGACAGACTGGCACAGGCTTACAAGGATGGCGTGATCGATAAGGATACCGAGGGTGCTTCCACAAAGATCGCTCGTGAGAAGTTCTTCTCCAACGACCAGAGCACTTCCGAAGGTGTATTTACTTACTGGGCAGGTACCTGGCTGCGTACACTGACCAACAATATGGAAAAGAACGATGTGGATAACGATCTGGGCGATGACAGACTGGTACAGCTGCCGCCGATCAAGGAGATCGAGGATACCTGGGGCGGTTACATCAACCGTGAAGCTCCGGTTTGGGTAATTCTGGATGACGGCGATGGCAATGACCTTCGTGAGCAGGCAATCTTCGATGCACTGTTCGATACCATGCTGGACGGTGATACCGTACAGACGCTGTGGACCTACGGTGCTAAGGGTGTTCACTGGGATACCAAGGCAGAAGAGTTTGTAACCAATCCGGATGATCCGGACAAGAGAAAAGAGTACAGCTATGAAGAAGGTGAGTTCCACCTGCTTCCGAGCCCGAACGATCCGAACTCCCTGTGGAAGAAGAATCACCTGGATTCTGTCCTGGTAATCGCTCCGCTGGCAAACGGCTTCGTAGATAACGATCCGCTGGTAGAGGAAGGCAACGCATTCTTTACCACACACTGTGTAGATGCTCCGCAGGCTCCGAGCAGCGAGATCTATACACAGTATGAGGCAGATCTGGCTACCGACAAGACCACCTGGATGAACAAGGTCGTTGCAGGTGAGATGACCGGCGCAGAAGCAATTGCAGAATATCAGGCGAAGTATGGCGATATCGCTCAGCAGATCCTGGATGAACTGAACGCACAGTAATCAAAGCAGTAACGCTTGCCTCTATCGGTATTCTGGTAGGGGCAAGTATTTTCAAAAAGTCCGAAAATCAAGGATAGGCAATCCAAAATATCCAAGAGATAACTGATGAGATGAATGACGGCGGCTCGGAAGAGAGGGGACGGGCTGCGGTGCAAAATAATAGGAAAGGAATACTCTTATGGACAATACTACTAAGCCGTCCGTGCAAATAAGAAAAAAACCCTTAGGGCTTCGGATCAAAAACAATCTTGGTTTTTATCTGATGTTTCTCCCGGTTCTGGTCTTCGTAGTCGTTATCTACTATTGGCCGATGCTGGGGATCCGCTTCTCGTTCTTTAGTTCCAAAATGGTTCGAGGCGGTGGTCTGGAATGGACATTTGTGGGGCTGAAACATTTTGAAACCATGTTTAAGGCTCCGGAGTTCTGGACTGCGTTTAAGAATACATTGATCATTTCTATTGTGAAGTTGTTATTGAATACTTTTGCAGCAGTTGTGATCTCGATCTTCCTGAATGAAATGACCAGCATGTTTTGCAAGAAAGCGGTACAGACGATCATTTATCTGCCGCACTTTATGTCCTATGCGGTAGTAGCAGCGATCTTCACCCTGTTCCTGTCCACTTCTTCTTCCGGTATGATCAACGAAACGCTGAAGAGCTGGGGCTGGATCAAAGAAAGTATCGACTTTATGCACACATCCAAACTGTGGAGACCGGTGTTCTACATCGTCAACCTCTGGAAAGAAACCGGTTGGGGAACCGTTATCTTTTTTGCCACACTGTCCGGTATCAGCCCGGAACTGTATGAAGCAGCCGAGATTGACGGTGCTACCAGATTGCAGAAAATGCGTTATGTTACCCTGCCGGCACTGGCGAATACGATCATCATCGTACTGATCCTGAACGTAGCCAAGGTGCTCAACATCTTCGAGCCGGTATTCGTTATGTACAATAACCGCGTATTTGATGTATCGGATGTTATTTCGACCTACATCTACAGAAAGACCTTTATGACAGCGGTGCCGGATTATGGTTTCTCTACGGCAGTCGGTCTGTTCAAGTCGCTGGTTGGTTGTGCACTGATGCTTGGAAGCAACTTTGCATCTAAGAAGATCCGCGGCCGCGGAATTATTTAAGGAGGTTTGAAAAATGGCTGAGAATCAAACAAAAAATGTACAGACCTCCGAAACAGGGGAAAAGCACAGTACAATGAAGATCAATACAGTGGCAGATAAGAAGCCTTCCAAGATCAAGCTGTTTGATGTGATCAATTATGTGGTATTTGCAATCCTGACACTGATCATCCTGATACCGATCTGGAAAGTACTCGTAGACTCCTTCAGTGCCGTAGGTGTGTACCAGTTCAAGTTGTGGCCGACACAGCCGACGATCGGCGGTTACGCCACGATCCTGAAGACACAGAAGTTGTTCCGCCCGCTGCTGAATTCTTTCATCACCACCATTGCAGGTACCCTTCTGGGCCTGCTTCTCTGTACACTGGGTGGCTACGTACTGAACCAGTATGATATGCCGGGACGAAATGCACTGTCCTACTTCCTGATGGTAACGATGATCTTTTCCGGCGGTATGATCCCGGAATACCTCGTTATGAGACAGCTGGGACTTGTCAACAATATGTGGATCCTGGTAGTAAAGCACGGTATGAATGTATATAATCTGGTGCTGATGAAGAACTTCTTCGAAGGCATTCCGGCGTCGCTGTATGAAGCGGCACGACTGGACGGCTGCTCGCCGATGCAGATCTTCTACAAGATCGTGCTTCCGCTTTCGAAAGCAGCACTGGCTTCCATCGGTCTGATGTTTGCCGTAACCGTATGGAACGACTTCAGTACCGTACAGATCTACATCACCAACCGTGACCAGGTAAACTTCCAGTATATGCTGCGTGTAATGGTCATGGACGGCGATACCCCGACGACAGCGTACAAGGTATCCCAGTCCACTCTATACTACTCCGGTATCGTATGTGCGATCCTTCCGTTTATGGTCGCATATCCGTTCCTGCAGAAGTATTTTGTCACCGGCGTAAATGTTGGTGCAGTCAAGGAGTGATGCTCCCCAATATCCATGCGATTTCAAGCCCCGGTCATATGGCCGGGGCTTTCTAAATGGGAACGGGTGAGCTGAGGGAGCGATCTTTCTGCGAATACAAATTCATGTTTAGCGGTGAGCCATGGGGACGGTTCTTGTGGCAACAAGATCGAAGATCTTTAGCCACAAGAACCGTCCCCGTGGCTCGCCGGCTCGACAAACATGAATCTGTAAGTGCAAAACAAACAAGATTTCGGTTAAAAATACGACAAATCCACGTCATTGACAAAGGTGCGGAAACACTGCTATAATACAGATTGAAAGCGCTTACAATCAAAGCGCGGTAAGGAGACGAATATGGCACGTATCATTTATGCCGGGGACAGTACGGTTACGTTTAATAAGATTGCTACATACCCGCAGATGGGACTGTCGCAGGGACTGCTGCTCTATCTGAAGGATGAAGTGGTGTTGCGCAGTTTTGCGATCAACGGGCGGAGTACCAGGTCCTTTATCGATGAGGGAAGACTGGAGCAGATCGACGCGTATTTGCAGAAGGAGGATTTCCTGTTTATCCAGTTCGGACACAATGACGAGAAGGCGTCCGATCCCAAACGTTATGCGGAGGCTTTTACGGACTATAAGGATAACCTGAAGAAGTTCATTGAAGCGGCCAGAAAGCACGAGGCGAGACCTGTCCTGTTCACCCCCATCGCCAGACGACTGTTTGATACGGACGGAACATTTCTGCCGGGAAGCCATACGGACTATCCGGAGGCGGTGCGTCAGACGGCAAAGGAAGAAGAGGTGCCCTGCATTGATATGACGGCACTTACCGAGAAATATGTTGCGTCGATCGGAGATTTCGCATCCCGGGCGCTGTATGTATATCCGAAGGATAATACGCATCTGGTGATGCAGGGAGCCATGGTATTCGCCGGGTTTATCGCAGACGGTCTGCGGGAACTGGGGCATCCTTATGTGGATCTGCTGGTGGGACGGGATGCGAAAACTGTGGATGATGACGCAAAACCGGCTGTGGATCCGTATATGCCGCTGGGACAGATCGGTAAACCGGTAGAGATCCGTGATAATATCGATGCGGCATTTCGGGATGAGACGGTAGACTGATGTAAAGATGTGTTTATTTTTGTTACTATTCACAGTCGAAACGTGTACTTGCTGCGCGATTACGACCCAAAGCACCACGAGTAGTAATTTATATTTTCAGGGGGCTTTCCGGGAATAAAAAGCGGAAAGCAGCAGGAATTATGCAGGGATTGAAGAAATCGGAACAGAAACCTTCACAGGATCTGGAGCAGAGATTCGTAAAGTATTATAAGAAATATCCGAACGATTCGCTGAAGGTATTGCTCGGTTTTTATAAGGGGCAGTACCATAAGTTTCTGATCAGCTGTTTCTTTTTTCTGATCAAGCATTCACCGGCGCTGTTTTCTTCACTGCTGATCGCCAACGTGATCAACGGCGTATTGGCGGGAGGCGAGATGGCCAGGTACGCGATCATGGCGAACGTGGGTATCTGGATCGGTCTGCTGACCATACATTTGCCGGCCAACTATCTGTATATGAAATACCGGGCACGCGTGACCAGACAGACAGAAGCGGCGCTCCGCGGGGCTCTGGTGCGTAAACTGCAGGAACTGTCGATCCCGTATCATACACAGGCGCAGTCCGGACGTCTGCAGTCCAAGATCATCCGTGATGTGGAAGCAATTGAAACCCTGTCTTCGCAGTTATTCATCAATATGATGAACATTACGATGAATATGGTGATCATGGTCGGGATCACGGCGGCGAAGAACCGTACGATCCTGCTGTTCTTTGTACTGGTAGCGCCGATCGCATCCCTGACGATCGTAGCATTTCGGAAAAAGATCAGTCGCGAGAACCGGGCATTTCGTGTGGAGATGGAAAACACTTCCGCAAAAGTCATGGAAATGGTGGAGATGGTTCCCGTGACCAGAGCGCATGCGCTGGAGGAAGTGGAACGCGAGCGTATGGCAAAACAGCTGGAAGAGACCGCGGAAAGAGGCTATCGTCTGGATATGGTACAGGCCAACTTCGGTGCGGTCGGCTGGGTGGTCTTTCAGGTTTTCCAGGCATTGTGCCTCGGCTTTACCGGTTATCTGGCGCTGAAAGGCAGGATACAGGTAGGCGACATCACGTTTTACCAGACCGGTTTTACCACGGTGGTAAATCAGTTTACGGCACTGATCAATCTGCTGCCGGTGCTGACCAAAGGTCTGGAATCCGTCAAGTCGGTCGGAGAAGTGCTCTCCTGCGATGATGTGGAACACAACGAAGGCAAGGAAGAACTGACCTCCCTGACCGGGGAATATGAATTCCGTAACGTGAGTTTTTCCTATCCGGATACGGACGAAGATGTGCTGAAGGAGCTGAGTATGCGGGTAAAACCGGGCGAGACGGTAGCGATCGTCGGCGGATCCGGTTCCGGAAAGACCACGATGCTCAATCTTCTGATCGGTTTTATGCTGCCGAAGGAAGGGCAGCTTCTGGTGGATGGAAAGGATATCAGCGAGATCAACTTAAAGACTTACCGGCGGTTTCTTTCGGTCGTGCCGCAGATGCCGCTGTTGTTTACCGGTACGCTTCGTGATAATATAGTATACGGTATGGAAGACGTGACGGAGGAGCATCTGCAGAAAGCTGTGAAGGCGGCTAATCTGGCGGATATGGTGAGTAAACTGCCGCAGGGGCTGGATACTATGCTGGAGGAGCATGGTGCCAATCTTTCCGGCGGACAGCGGCAGCGTATCGCGATCGCAAGAGCCATCATCCGTGATCCGCAGGTGATCCTTTTGGATGAAGCAACCTCTGCACTGGATGTGATCTCGGAAAAAGAGATCCAGGAAGCGCTGCAGAGTCTGCAGAAAGACCGCACCACCTTTATCGTAGCGCATCGTCTGTCTACGGTAAAAAATGCGGATCGTATCGCGGTGCTTTCCGCAGGTAAGATCGTGGAGGAAGGCAGCTATACCGAATTAATGGAAAAGAAAGGGATCTTCTATCATATGGAGAGCTTACAGGTGAGTCTGGCATGAGTGGAGAGGGAAGAGGATTTGCTTTTTTGCAGATGGACAGTCCGTTTATGCGCTTCTTAAGCGTCTTGGCGGATCTGATGATACTGAATTTCCTGACGATTGTATGTTGTATCCCGGTCATTACCGCGGGAGCATCGTTTACGGCAATGCACTATGTACTGACCAAGATGGTGCGTAATGAAGAAGGGTATATCGCGAGATCCTTTTTTCATGCATTTAAGCAGAACCTCGGACAGAGCATCTTTATCTGGATCGGTATGATCGGTGTGACGGCAGCTCTGGTCATGGACTGGTTGATCCTGAAGAGTACACCCGGACAGTTTTCCGAGGTGCTGGTGGTATTGCTCTATGCTGCAGCGATCGTGGTTTATCTGATCATGCTGTATGTGTTTCCGGTATTGTCCCGTTATCACAATACGATCCGCGGAACGTTAAAGACTGCTTTTTCCATGGCTGTTTTCGGAATCTTTACACTGCGTACGATCGCAAACGGTCTGCTTTTTCTTGTACCTTTTGCGGTGCTTTGGATCGGCGGCTGGAATTCGATTCCGATCCTGGCGGTGTTCTGTTTCACACTGCCGGGCTATCTGCGGGCGGCGCTGTACAGCGGATTGTTCAAAAAGTATGAGACTCCGGCGGAAGAGCTGCAGCAGCAGGCAGAAGATGCAAAGAAAAAGCGGGAAGAGCGGAAGAAAAATAAGAATCGCTTTCATTGAGTGAGGGAACGGAAAGATGCGTATAGGGATACGGTTACATGACACAAAAAAATGTCCGTTGGAAGAACGACTGCAGATCGTGCGGCGGCAGGGGTTTTCCTGTGTGCACATTGCGCTGGGGAAGACGGACGGGCTTCCGAAGGAGACAGACGCGCTGACACCGGGCTATGCCCTGTGGCTGAAAAAAGTCTTTGCGGATGCACAGCTGGATATGGCAGTGCTGGGAAATTATCAGAACCTGGCGCACCCGGATCCGGTGAAGTTGAAGGAGATACAGCATCGTTATACGGCGCATCTGCGCTTTGCGGCTTTGGCCGGCTGCGGCATGGTGGGGACCGAGACCGGTGCACCGAACGAAGATTATCACTATGACAAAGAGGCAAATCATAGTGCGGAGGCACTGGAGATCTTTATCCACAACCTGCGTCCGGTGATCGCGGATGCGGAACGATTTGGTGTGATCCTGGCGATCGAACCGGTGTATAAACATATCGTGTGGAACCCGAAACGGGCCAGGGAAGTACTGGATCGCATCGCGTCGCCAAATCTGCAGATCATCTTTGATCCCGTGAATCTTCTGGATCCGGACAATCTGGATCACCGGGAAGAAGTCATCGAAGAGGCGATGGACCTGCTCGCACCGGAGATCGCAATGATCCATCTGAAAGATTATGTATTGGAAGACGGCAAAATGAATGCCGTGGGCTGCGGTTTCGGCGAGATGGATTATCGAAAGATCGTGGAATTTGCCGAAACGAAAAAGCCGTATATCCATGCAACACTGGAAAATACATCACCGGAAACCGCGGAACAGTCGCGGCAGGTGATCGAAGAACTGACCAACAAATACAGAAAGAAACCGGGAGGTGTCCAATGACAGACGAAACCAGACAGCAGATCCAGGATTACATCGCATACCTGCTCAGGAATTCCAGTGCAGAGCGTCCGATGTGGAACAAGGAGATGATCCGTGAGAACAAACCGAATAAATGGAATTACATTGACGGATGTATGATCACGGCGATCCTGCAGCTGTACGAGATCACGGGAGAACAGAAGTACTTTGATTTTGCAAAGGAATTCATTGATTTCTTTGTACAGGAAGACGGTACGATCAAGACCTATAACGTGAAGGAGTACAATCTAGACAACATCAATACGGCCAGCAATCTCTTCCTTCTGTATGACAAGACAGGCGATGAAAAGTACAAAAAAGCGCTGGATCTGGTGCGTACGCAGCTGGATACCATGCCCCGTACGAAGGAGAACAGTTTCTGGCATAAGGATATCTATCCGAACCAGGTGTGGCTGGACGGGCTATACATGGCAGAGCCGTTCTATATGCGCTATGAGACCCGTTTCAACAAGATGGGAAAATGCAATGACGTGATCCACCAGTTTGAGAACGTGGAGAAATATATGAAGGATCCGAAGACCGGTCTCTATTATCATGGTTATGATGAGAGCCGGGAGATGTACTGGGCCGATCCGGTGACCGGCTGCAGTCCGAATTTCTGGCTGCGCGCGCTGGGCTGGTTTTCGCTGGCACTGGTTGAGACTGCTCAGGCGACGGACGAATCCCTGTACTACGAGAAACGTTATCTGCAGACCCTGCTGGAGAATCTGGCAGATGCGCTGAAGCCGTATCAGGATGTGAGCGGCATGTTTTATCAGGTGGTGAACCGGGCGGATGCCAAAGGCAATTATCTGGAAACCTCCGGAACCGCGCTGATCGCATATGCTATACTCAAGGCCGTGCGGCTGGGATTTCTGGCGCCGCGCTATGCGGAGATCGGTGAGAAGGCGTTTGACGGTATCGTGGAAAAATACCTGTCCCGCGATGACGACGGACAGCTGAAACTTTCCGGGATCTGCCTTGTTGCCGGGCTGGGCGGCAAGAATCACAGGGACGGTTCTCTGGATTATTACTTCAGTGAGCCGGTCGTTGAGAACGAAGCCAAAGGTGTAGCTCCGTTCCTGCTGGCATACACAGAGATGTTGAGGAGAAACTAATGGAATTTTCAATCATAGCGATCTGTAATCGCAGTGTAACGATCGAGCGGAACAACAAAAGCATATACGAGACGGAAGTACCGTGCCGGCTGCTGCTGAACGGAAACGTGGTGAAAGAGACGACAAAGAATGTGATCACGCTGTACGGACTCACGCCGGATACCGAGTATGAACTCGGGATGGATACCGTAAGCGATAATGCACCGGTAGGGCGGCGCTTCAAGAAGCGTTTCCGCACCAAACCGGAAAGTATACTGCTGGATGTGCGCAGCTTTGGCGCAGTGGGCGATGGTGAGCATAACGATACGGCGGCTCTGCAGGCGGCGATCTTGGCGTGTCCGGAGAACGGAACAGTATGGCTTCCGAAGGGAACGTATTATTCGGGACCGCTGTTTTTTAAGAGCAATATGACCTTCTGGGTGGATGAGGGGGCAACCCTGCTCGGGGATACCGACCGCAGCCATTATCCTGTCCTGCCCGGTATGGTGCGCAATCTGTATCATAATGATGAGGAATACAATATCGCGTCCTGGGAAGGCAATCCGCTGGACTGCTTTGCCTCCCTGATCACGGCGCTCAATGTGCAGAATCTGGATATCATTGGGGAGGGCACGATCGATGGGAATGCGCAGAACGGCGACTGGTGGGTGAATCCCAAGGTGAAGCGTACGGCGTGGCGTCCGAATACCGTCTTTATCGCACACAGCAAATATGTGCGGATGCAGGGACTGGCGGTGCAGAACTCGCCGACATGGACGATCCATCCGTATTATTCCGATCATGTAGCGTTTATGAACCTGACGATCACCAATCCTTCGGATTCGCCCAATACGGACGGTTTCGATCCGGAAAGCTGTGTGGACGTGCTGCTGCTCGGTACAAAGATCTCGGTAGGGGATGACTGTATTGCCATAAAGAGCGGCAAGCTGTATATGGCACGCTTCCATCACCGGGAGACCAGAAATGTGACGATCCGCAATTGCTGTCTGGAGCGCGGACATGGCTCCGTAACCGTGGGTTCCGAAGTGGCCGGCGGTGTGAGCGGCTTATTTGTAAAACAATGCATTTTCTCGCAGACCGACCGTGGTGTACGGATCAAGACCAGACGTGGCAGAGGCGATCGCAGTGTTCTTACCGATCTGACCTTTGAAGATATCCGTATGGACCACGTGCATATGCCGGTGACCGTGAATATGTTTTACTATTGTGATCCGGACGGGCACAGCGGGTATGTGCAGGATCAGAATGAGCAGCCGGTGGATTACCGTACACCTTATATTGGACATTTGAAGATAAAAGATGTAGAATGTAGCGGTGTGGATTCTTCCTTTGTCTGTGCCTATGGTCTTCCGGAGGCACCGATCGGCAGGCTGACATTGAAAAGGGTCAGGGTAAGTTTTCTGCCGGAAGAGGAGAGAATCTCCAAGTGCCCGATCATGATGGATGATTTTCCGGAAATGAACGGCAAGGGTATGTTCTTAAAGAACGTGACGGCGCTGGAGATCGAAGATGTAGAGATCAGAGGCAGCGCTGATAAAAAGGCGGATCTGGAGAATGTTCCGGAACAGGACATCTCAAATTTACTTTTTGAAGACTTATAATGAAAGGGGTAAAATAAAATGAACATCTTGGTAATCAACTGTGGCAGCTCTTCCTTGAAGTATCAGCTGATCGACTCCGAAACGGAGAATGTATTGGCGAAGGGTATCGTTGAACGTATCGGTATGGAGGGCAGCTGCATTACACACACTCCGGCAGGCAAAGATAAAGTGGTTAAGACACAGCCGATGGAGGATCATAACGAGGCAGTACGTCTGGTGATCGAGGCACTGATCGATCCGGAGCATGGGGTGATCAAGTCCCTTTCCGAGATCGGTGCGGTAGGACATCGTGTGGTACATGGCGGTGAGAAGTTTAAGACCGCAGTAAAGATCGATGCTTCCGTGATCAAGGATATCGAAGATCTGAGCTCTCTGGCTCCGCTGCACAATCCGGCGAACCTGATCGGCATCCGGGCCTGTGAAAAGAATATGCCGGGGGTACCGCAGGCAGCGGTATTTGATACCGCGTTCCATCAGACCATGCCGCAGAAGGCTTATATGTACGGTCTTCCGTATGAGTACTATGAGAAATACAAGATCCGTCGTTACGGTTTCCATGGCACCAGCCACGATTTCGTATCCAACCGTGCAGCGGAGATCCTGGGCAAAGACCGCAAGGATCTGAAGATCATCGTTTGCCATCTGGGAAATGGCGCGAGCATTTCTGCCGTAAAGAACGGCGAGTGTGTAGATACTTCCATGGGTCTGACCCCGCTGGAAGGTCTGATCATGGGTACCCGCAGCGGTGACCTGGATCCGGCGATCCTGGACTTCATCTGCGAGAAGGAAGGCTTATCCAGCGCAGAGATGAATACGATACTGAACAAGAAATCCGGTGTATACGGTCTGTCCGGCGGTATCTCCAGTGATTTCCGTGATCTGACTGCCGCATCCAAGGAAGGCAACGCGCTGGCCAAGATGGCACTGGAGACCTATTGCTATCGTGTAGCAAAATACATCGGTTCCTATACCGTGGCTATGCAGGGCGTGGATGTGATCGCCTTTACCGCAGGCATCGGTGAGAACGATACGGGCGTTCGTAAGGGTGTCTGCGAATACCTGAAGTTTATGGGTGTGAACATTGATGAAGAAAAGATCATGCTCCGCGGTGAGGAAGTGATCGTATCCACTCCGGACAGCAAGGTGACCGTGATGGTGGTACCGACCAATGAGGAGCTGGCGATCGCAAGACAGACACTGGCGATTTTGTAATCTGTTAAGGTAATACTTTATTGGCGATCAAAGATATTCATTACAACGCATTTATCTCCTATCGGCATGCAGAGCAGGACAGCGAAGCAGCGATCGCTCTGCATCGCCGGCTGGAGGCGTTTCGCCTTCCGGGGAATCTGCGTAAGAAATACCCGAAGGAACGCTGGAAGATCGAGCGGGTATTCCGCGATCAGGATGAGCTGCCGCTGTCGGATAGTCTGTCCGATCAGATCGAGCAGGCACTGGCAAATGCGGATTATCTGATCGTGATCTGCTCGCCACGCCTGCCGGAGTCGAAATGGTGTGCCAGAGAGATCGAATTATTCAAGAAAATGCACGGCCTGGATCATATCCTTGCCGTATTGATCGAAGGAGAGCCGGAAGAGTCTTTTCCGGAAGGTATCCGTTATCGGGAAATTCCCACAGTAAATGAAAAAGGCGAGACGGTCATCGTTCGTCAGGAGGTCGAACCGCTGGCAGCGGAACTGCGTGCGGAGGATAAAAAGACGCGGAAGAAGCTGTTGGAGGATGCTGTCCTGCGAATGGCGGCGCCCATGTACGGGCTGGCTTATGATGAACTGAAGCAGCGGCACCGTGAGCAGAAGATACGGCGGATCGCTGCGATCAGCGGCATCGCGGCAGCCGTTGTTTTGGGTTATGCGGCTATGAGTACTCTGTTTGCCCTGCGCATCAGTGAGCAGAAGAAAACGATCGAAGAACAGCATGAACAGCTGCAGGAACAGTATATGCAGCAGCAGGTGAAATATGCGGAATCCATGGCTGTCGTTTCGGATACTCTGCTGAAAGAGGGGCGGCGGCTGGATGCGTTGTATGCGGCCCGAAATTCTATGCCGGCATCGAAGGAAGAGGATGACATCCCTTATACAGCCGCAGCGGAATATGCTCTATCTGCAGCATTGATGCCTTATGATTATGACATTTTTATTCCGCAGGAGCCGCTGCCGCTGCCGGAAGATGAGGATTTCTGGGGGGATATAGATGATTATCGGGATCTTCAGGAATACCTCGGCGGGCATTATATCATGGGGGTTAGTGAGCGCGAGGACGGATCCGTATGGATCATTTTGGAGAATGCTTCGATTTCCATCTATTATCCGGAAGAAAGAATTCTTTTACAACCCGGGGAATCCTTTTATACCGATGCTCCGGATGTAAAACTGAATTGTGCGGTTGTTTATGACGATAAGCTGTATATGCAGTTTACGGATGGTGATTATATGGCCTGCTATCAGTGGGAAGAACACGATAAAGGTGATGAATGCGGGGTTCTGACCAGGGATGAATTTACCGATCACCATATGCATATGATCGAAACAGGGCAGGAAGCCCTTTCGGATGACGGGCAATACATCGTGCGCGTGGAATCGAATCATACAATAGGGATCTATGAGGCCGGCACAAAGGAGCCGGTACAGAAGATCTATGATATTCATGCGGAGATTTATGGCTTAGAGAGGTTAAAGGGGATGCCCTATTATGTGCTGATCACCAGCAGCCGGTATTCCTATCTGTTGAATGAGGATTTTGAGTGTATTTCCCGTATCCCGTCCTATTACGGATACGATGAAAAAGACGGACAGCTGATCCTGTATGAGCTTGCTTCGGATCATGTGAACTATATATTATACAAGGTACCTCTGAAAAGTTACGACGAACTGATCGAAGAAGCGGATGAACTGCTGAAGGATTACAGGCCTTCGGACGAAATCCTGACGCGGTATCGTATGCTGGAATAAAAATCTGTGCTTTGGTTACTGTTCACAGCACGAAGGGCTGTGAACAGTAACGTTCTGAACAGTAACATTCTTTGGGAGGCCTTCCGGTACCATCACCGGATGCGCTTTATCTTGTTAAATTTTCACTATATGATATAATATATGTTATTATGAGTATACAAATTTTTATTATTATTATTTTGGCGTACATAGTGATCATCGGAACCGTTAATGAAAAAGTGTTCCACATGCAGAGCGACATTGCATTGATCTTTTTTTCGTCCGTATTATCCTTCTTTTTGTTGTTGCTGCGCTATATTTTCCCGGCGGAGCCGCTGCACGAACTGATCGGCAGTCTGGGACATTTTGACTTCCGGGAGTATCTGATGGATGGCATGCTGTGCTTTATGCTTTTTGCGGGCGCCAGCAAAGTCAATATGGGAAAATTCAAGACCAACCTGCGCCCGATCTGTCTGCTGGCGTTTTTGACGACGCTGATCGCTTCGTTTTTGTATGGCGGTCTTTTGTATCTGGCGGCGATGGCTTTTGCGCTTCCGCTGGATTTCTGGACTTGTGTGCTGCTTGGCTGCGTGGTGTCTCCCACCGATCCGATCGCCGCGACCGGCATCCTGAACAAGATCGGCCTGTCCAAAAATGTGTGTTCGGTCATTGAGAACGAATCCCTGTTTAACGACGGCATCGGTGTTACGCTGTTTATTTTTGTACGCTCCCTGATCACGCACAGCGGCGACAGCAATGTCGTGGTCCTTCTGGTAAAAGAGATCTTTGGTGCGGCGGCAGTGGCTCTGATCGTATCCTTTCTGATGTTTCAGCTGATCAGGATTTCCAGGGATCCGATCCGTAATATCCTGGTTGCGTTCCTGAATGTTTTTCTGGTATATCTGATCTGTGAGCATCTGGGATTTTCGGGAGTGCTGGCCTCCGTGATCTGCGGTTTCTTCTTCTCCTATCAGATGGACAAGATCCGCCGTGTATTGCCGGTGGTCGATCCGCATCATTTTTACGCCAATTTCTGGGAGATCCTGGAAGGAATCCTGAATGCCGCGTTATTTGTAATGATCGGCTTTGTAGTACTTGGCACCACCTTAAGCCCTTATGTGGTAATCCTTGTGCCGGTGACGCTGGCGGCGCTTATCCTGTCCAGAGCCGGTGGCGTGACGATCAGTACGATCCTCACGGGGCACAACATTCCCGGAAATTATGATCTGCCGGAGTTTGTGGCATTGATGACATGGTCGGCACTGAAGGGCGGTCTTTCTCTGGCGCTGGCACTGGAGACACAGGAATATCTGCCCCAGCCGGTTTACGAGATCTTTCTGAATGTGGCGTTTGTGACCATATTCTTTACGGTTCTGGTGCAGGGCTTGTCGGTCCGACGCGTATATTTCGCTTTGGAAAAACATAAGGCAAAGCGTATGAGTTATAAATCGGGAGACGGAAAATGAAGATTATTGTTGTAGGATTAGGACGGACCGGGCATTTACTGATCCAGTCCCTCGCTTCGGAAGATTATGATATCGTAGTGATCGACAAGGATAAAAAGCTGGTCGATGAGGTGACGGACCGATTCAGCGTAAACGGGATCGCGGGCAGTGGTGCTTCACGTGAAACTCTGCTCGCTGCAGGCGCGGCTACTGCGGATGCGATCGTAGCACTCACACCGGTAGACGAGATCAATCTCTTAAGCTGCATGCAGGCAAAAAACCTCGGAACGCGCTATGCGTCCGCAAGGATCACGATGCCGGATTTTGTAAAGGAAAGAGAAGCCCTCAAGAGAGAGTACCGGATCGATATGATCTTTACGCCCAGAGAAGATGTGGCGGAAGAGATCTATCAGAATATCGGTATGCCCGGCAATACCAAACTGGTGGGTTCCTGGAGAAACGGTATCCATCTGATGGATCTGAATCTGCTGGAGGATTCTCCCCTGTGCGGGCGCAGCCTGAACGACATCAAAAAGACCAACCACCTGAATATGCTGGTGGTCGCGGTACTGCGTGGTGGCAGGCTGACGATCCCGGATGGAAATTTTGTGGTGGAAGCCAATGACAATCTGACGCTGATCATTTCGGAAAAGGAGTTGTCACATACGCTGGAGTCTTTGGGGATCCATAGAAAAAAAGTCAAAAAGGTCATGATCATAGGCGGCAATACCATCAGTGAATACCTGCTGGGCCTGATGGAAAAGGACAGCTATCAGGTAACGGTGCTGGAAGAAGATGCCGACCGCTGCCGTGAACTGATGGATCGTTTTCCCAAGTGCAAAGTGCTGTGTACCGGGGAAGGGGAGCTGCTGGAGATCCTGAAGGAAGAGCGTATCACCGATATGGATATGGTGGTTTCCCTGACGAACAGTGATGAAACCAATCTGGTCATCAGTATGTATTCCTGGTCCTGCCGTATTCCGAGCGTACTTACCTATGTGGAAGTGACCGAGCATCTGCGCCTGCTGCATAAGGTGAATATCGATATTACCGTATCTCCGGTGGAATCCACGTCTCTGCGGGCGATGCGGTTTATCCGGTATCATGACGGAGATGAAGCAGAGCAGGCGATCGGCAAGTTTTACATGGTCGCGGAAGGGCATGCCGAGATCAAAGAGCTGAAGGCCGGATCCGATTTTAAACTGCTCGATATCGCATTTAAGGAACCGTCTTTCAAACTGAAAAAGAATGTGCTGATCGCAGCGATCTTCCGCGATGGGGAACTGATCGTACCTTCCGGGAATACCACGATCCGGCAGGGCGATCAGGTGATCATTGCGACACCGAGGAAACAGAAGATACGACATCTCAATGATATTGTATAAGTATCGTATATCCGGGGAGGCTGTATGGAGCATTTTAAAAAATTTTTGATCCTGACCGATAAAGAACTCAATATCAAGGAATGCAATCCCGATTTTATGCAATATATCGGTCGCAGCGGGATACGCGGTCTGGATGAAGTGGTGCCTCCGCAGGATATGATGCAGCTTCGGAATGCTGTGTTTGCCATTGATCCCGGACGGCAGTGCCTGACCTGTTTCCGGATCCGTACGGAGGCCGGGAGCCTCAACTGGATCGCAGCCAATGTGGCAAAGACCGATACACCGGACGAAGAGATACAGATCGAGCTGAGTGATATCCAGTCTATGAAGATACAGGGGACGATGGCTTTTTATGACAAGATGACCGGGCTTCTGAATAAGCAGGGGATCACGAATTATGCGCAGGAACTGATGGGACGGTATCCTCGCAAAACCTTCTATTTTTTCCTGCTGGACATCGATCATTTTAAAATGGTGAATGATACCTTCGGGCATATGCGCGGTGATGAGGTGATCATTGATGTGGCCCATATCATACGTGATGTCATCGGTAAACGGGGAACGGTCGGCCGGATCGGCGGAGATGAGTTTATGCTGGTTCTGGAAAATGTACAGACCGAAGCGGATCTGCGTCTGGTGCTTGGAGAGGTGCGGGATGCCGTGCGTGAAAAGTACGAAAATTTCGGTGATAAACTGAACCTGACGGTTTCCATGGGAGGAGCGCGCTTTCCGGATTATACGGAGAGTTATGAGGAAATGTTTAATCTGGCGGACCGGATGCTGTATCTGGCAAAGATGAAAGGCCGGGATCGTTATATCTTTTATACACCGGCGATTCACGGACCGGTACATGAAGATGAAAAGATGTCTTCCGCTTCTCACAGAGCGGCCGGAGAGAGCGAAAAGACACGCCTGCTTATGGATTGCATCACACAGGCCTGCCGGGGGAATTTATCTGCAGAAAAGGATTCCATTAAGCAGATGATGGGGCTGTTTGATCTGGATGCGGTATACTTATTTCAAGGCGAAGATACCGACAGCACATTTGGTCTGGAGCGATGCAGCGGCGCAGCGGGAGACAACCTGCGCGAAGCAAAGGTTTCCATGCCCAATCTGCACAGCAAAGAAATCCTTTCGCAGATCGGAAGCAACCAGATCGCGGTCATCAATATCTATGACCTGAGTAAAGAGTTGTATTCGGATCTGATCACCTATATGGATGCGCAGGGATGCCGCGTGATGGTGATCTATCACCTGCGGGATTCCAAAAAGGGCGGCTATATCGTATATATCAATCGCACGGACAGTGCCTGCCGTCTTTCCGAGGCAGACCTTTCCGATCTGACTTATTATTCCCATTTATTTGAATTGTTCTGGTAGGGATTACTATTCCGCCACGAGCCACGCACCAGCTGCGTGGCTGCGTGTCAAAGAAGCCGAACTGCGGGATTGTCGCCATTTGCGCAGCAAATAATGCATGGCGGCAATCCGTTACAATCAGCGGCTGGTTGGCCGCGGAATTGTAACCTTGACGCCCGTAAGAAACAGAGCTGGTAAAAAATACTTCTTTACCGTCATAGCTGATTGTGTTATATTATTCTTGAAGGCAAGGAAAGATTACATTTTCTGAACATCTGAATCATTCTGAAAATCATTTGATCTCCCGTGCTTATTACAGTTTTAAATGAAAAGGGCAGGGAGACAGGAAAAGTCCATAAGGTCTCCGGCTGCTGAAATGCGAAAGGAGGAAATATGGACAAAAAAATGAATACAGAGGAACGGTTGCAGTATCATCCGGCATACTGTGATGCTACGGAGGCGATTTTTTACAGAAACCGGAATGAGTTGACGTTTCAAAGAGAAGTCAGCCTGAACACGTTGCCGAGACGTATCGACTTGCTGGTGATCCGTAAAGAAGGTACGGTATCGATAGAAAACGAATTGGGCAGGATATTCCGACATTATAATCTTTGGGAGATGAAAGGCCCGGATGCAGCACTGAATGTCAGTACCTATTTTGACTTGATGAGTTATACGTATCAATATCTGGCAGAATACGCTCCGGAGGCGGATATACTGGATACAAGCCTTACATTTCTGCGAGAGAAGATGCCGGTTGAGTTGATGGCCTATTTCGTAAAGCACGGTTTTGAGGAAGAACAGCGTGGAGATGGCTTGTATCGATACCGAAAAGCAGGACATCCAGACATGCAGATCATAGTCATATCGCATCACGGCGTATCACCTTGGTATCGCATTATGGCGGAGAATGCGGAAGAAGCAGATTTGGATGCAAGTGAAAAACTGTTTATGGAGCTTCCGGAGGAGCTGAGGCGAAGAACAATAACCGTGTGGGAAATGATGCAGGCAGTAAATGGAGATAAGAATTGGGAAAGGGAGGAAGAGAGTATGCCGACCAAAATGATATTTGAGGAGTTGAGAAATAAGGATGCACTGATCGCAGCACAAAATGCTGAGATTATGCGTGACAAGGTACAGCTCGAGGAAAAAGATGCGCAGATCAAACGGGATAAAGACCAGCTTGAACAGAAAGATGCGCGTATCCGGGAATTGGAGGCTATGCTTGAGATGGCGCGTAGCTGAGCGGTAATGAAAATAACAGCCTGTCGGAAAGCTCCGGCAGGCTGTTTGGTTATCAAAGTAGTAGATCTGAGGTTTCTTTTGCAGGTGTGTCGGCTTCTTTAGGAAACTTTTTTGGGGGCTTTTTTCATTGCCTTATACACCAGATCCGACAATACCTTGACCAGCACCGCTACCGCGGAAGTGATCAGGATCTGTGCCAGAAACAGCAGGAGCAGGTTTTTGTTGGAAGACAGATCTCCGTGTTTGTTGGCATAGATACAAGCCTGTCCGATCACGATATGGTGGAACAAAAAGTAGGTGTAACTGTATGCAGACAGCACATTGACCACTTTCATAAAATGGGGCATTTTCTTAAACAGTCCTTCCAGAGCCAGAAAGATGAAGAAAGTACCCACGGACAGGATCACGATGGACGGTGTCATATCGATGGGGAGTTTTGCCGGATAAAGCAGATAGAATCCCAGCAGTGCCACACCGATCGCAGCGGTCCATTTGGGGATGCGGTCCATCACCTCTACCAGAAACATGCCCAGGATGAAGTCGTAGATCTTGATCGTGAAATTGTTGTAGGAAGGAACCTCTGCCCAGGGCATATACTTGTAGGTGGCCAGAGCGATGATGTAGTATATGGTCGCGATGATCAGTGTGAGGTTACGGTTTTTCATAATGCACTTGCGCAGCAGTGGGAATACGATGTACATCGGGATGAGACACCCGAGGAACCACTCCCCCAGCATCAGGGTGAAGGTCGGAATATTAAAGATGGAAAGGTAGCCGTCCATACCGAGCAGTGTAAAGATAAAGCAAAGCGGTGACGGTTTCACACCGGTCAGACTCTCAAAATAGACCGGAAACTCAAAGCCGATCAGGAACAGGTAAATGGAATACAAAATGTAGGAGATATAGAACGGGATCAGGATCCGCATAAATCTCCCCTTGTAAAAGTTCTTCACGGAAAAGTCGGCTTTCTTCTTGCTTGACATCATCAGACCGCCGCCGGAGAGCATCAGGAACAGTCCCACACCGATGGCAGGAAAGTTCATATTCACATTGGCATACATCGCTTCGATGGTATCCTTCTGCCGGATCCCCTGCAGGTACAGTGTCACCAGCGTATGGTAATACACTACGCCCATCAGTGAGAGCAGCCGCAGGACGCTCATAAATTCGTAGCGCCCCGGTCCGGAAGCCGTGGGCTGGGTTTTGGCAGTATTCTGTTCTTTTGGTTCCTGTGTCATATGTGGTTCCCTTTTTTGCATATTTACTTTCAAAATAATACACTACTCTAGTGTGTATTGCAAGTTTTCACAGATCTGTGATACCGCTCCAAGGAAGAAAACACGTTACTATTCAGCGTCGAGCCACGCACAAGCTGCGTGGCTGCGAGCCGATAACGTTGAATAGCGGTTTGGTGCCCTTTTGTGGCATTTTTGATCCGTTCATCTGCGGATTCTTGATAATATGAAAGGCTTTCGTTATAATGTTGGAATGAGGTGTGAGTCGAATGAAAGCAAAGACAAAGATAACAATCCTGTTTGTGATCCGGATCTGTCTGTGGATCATAGCTCTGGTCACTACGGGATACTGGATGTATTACTCTTTTAAACTGACACACGATGGGATTTTTGATCCATATGAATATGCGGAGCTTTTGAGACCGGTTCTCTATCCCTGTCTGGTCATCGCGATCACGGCGGTCTGCATTTCTTTTGCATTGTACGCAAAAAGCCAAAAGCTGAAAAAGGAAATGAAGGAATTGAGGCCGCAGGGAGAAGAGGAAGATCGATAAAGCAGACAGTTTAAGGAGGAATGTCACCATGCGCATTGCGATATGCGATGATGAAAAGATACTTGCAGAAAGACTGAAAGCAATGATCGAAGATGCAGTGAAAAGTCTGGATGTGCTGATGGATGTGTATACGGACGGCAACGAACTGCTGCGGCGTTTCGAACAGAAAAAATACGATCTTGTTTTTCTGGATATCGAGATGCCGGCGATCGACGGACTGAGTGTGGCAGGAAAGCTGCGGGATGCGAGCGCAGAAGTGTTCATTGTTTTTCTGACATCCCATGTCGAGTATGCCATCAAAGGATATGAGGTCAACGCTCTGCGCTATCTGACCAAGCCGCCGGAAAAAGAAAAAGTCTATGAGATCATCGAGCATGTGCAGAAAAAACAGGCCGATGAAAAAACGCTGTGGATCAAAGACAGTGAGGGGGAACGAAAGATCCGGCTATCGGAGATCATATACATTGAAGCACTCAATCAGAAAATGATCCTTCATACCGCTTCGGGAAATTATGAGGTGTGGGGAAAACTGAATGAGTACGAAGAGAAACTGTGCGGGGATGGGTTTTTCCGTATCCATCGCAGTTTTCTGGTTTCCCTTTCCAAAGTGATCGGCATCATGGGACGAAACATCCGGATGCTGGGGGGCGATGAACTGCCGATAGGCAGAACAAAAGTAAACGAATTTCGGGAAGCACTGATCGTATATGCGGATAAGGAGGCCTTCTGATGGAAGTCGGATCCGTGATCAAGGACGGGGTGGAATATACGGCATTGGCTTTCGCATGCGGGATCTTTCTGCATGGTTTTTTTGATGACCGGATCCGGGTGACATGGAAACGTCTCGGTATTATCTTTACTGTTGTCGTGGTACTTTCTTTTCTGGATATCCTGATGCAGAAACAGCTGGGATGGAATCTGATCCTGATCCCTGTTTTTTTTATTTGTACTGCGATCGTGCTGCAGTGGGACATCAAAGCAGATCTGGGCGGATTCACCAAACGGCTTTTTTTTATCATCGGTACGGATGTTGCGATCTCTGTATATTCTCTGGAAATCGTTATGCTCGGCGCTTCCCTGGCCGGAGTCAGCGATGCGGCGGCAAAGGCCGGAATGCGCGAGAGAGGGGAAAGCATCGGATTTTATCTGATCTATGTGGGTGTTGTGATACTGATCGGAGCAGTGCTCTATTATCTTACGGAACGGCGCGGTGCGGCGATGCTCTTTCGCGGCAGTGATATCATTCTGACGGTCGCGATGGGAACGATCATTCTGCTTTCTCTCGGATTATATATGTATATCGAAAATAATGAGATGGTGAAGCTGTATCGCACCGGTTTGGAAGCGATGCTGCTTCTCTTGCTGCTCGTGATGCCGGTAATGATCTACAAAAATCGGCAGAGTGCTTATTTTATCGAGATGAGCGCCCACAATGAGAGCTATCTGGAGGCGGAACTGGCGGCATCCCGACAGTATCGTGAGTCGCAGGAAGAAACCAGGGCATTCCGGCATGATATGCGCAACAACCTGACGCTTCTGGCCGGGCTGATGCAGGAGAAGAAATATGAAGAAGCGGAGCAATATATCCGCGATCTGAACGGGGAACTGGCTGCGTTGTCTCCGCGGATCGTCACCGGAGACGATATGCTCGATTCCCTGATCTCTTCCAAGCTCGGAGAACTGGAACGGCTGGGGATCGTACTTACGGTAAACGGCGTGATCGACGGCGGGCTGAACTGGAAACCCATCGATATCTGTGCGGTGTTTGCAAATGCATTGGATAATGCGATGCGCGCCTGTCAGTCGGTACCGGAGGATTCACAGAGATATATCCGGATTTCATTTCGAAAAACGGAGTTGCAGAGAGTGATCACGATCGCAAACAGTACGACAGAAAAAACAGACGCCGCAAGACTTCTGTCCGGAGAAGGAAGATATACCACCAAAAGCGACAAAAGCAGACATGGTTTTGGGCTGCATAATATCCGGCGTACCGTGGAAAAACACGGCGGAATGCTAAAGGTATCCTGCGATGATAAGGAGTTCCGATTGACTATTGTGCTGACATAGAGGGGAGAAGGAGGAAAACAGAGTATGAAGAAACAACGCGTGATCCCGCTGCTTCTGGCAGGCTGTCTGTTACTGGCAGCCTGCGGGGAAGAAACGGCGGAACCATCCGTACAAACGGCCGAGGTATCGGAGGAGGGCTATATCGACAGCCTGACGCCGAAGAATGACTTCTACGGTTACATCAATGCGGCGGAACTGATGGAAACTGATCTGGACGGAAAGAACGTGGTCGGAACGCTTTATGATCTGGACGAGGATGTGAAGGACCGGCTGAATGACATCATTGATGAGATTGCGGCATCGGACAAAGCATATGCCCCGGGCAGCAATGAGCAGCTGATCCATGACCTGTATCATAAGATATACGATTTTTACGAAAATGATGATGCGATGGAAGAAAAGGATACGCAGACGATCGATGCTCTTATGGCGCGGATCGATGCGGTATCATCCATGGAAGAACTGTATGATCTCTGGGCAGATCTGGCCAACCATTATGGGATCTTCCCGGTTTTTTTATGCGGTATAACCGAGAATATTTATGATGTGCATGAAACAGTATTCAATATAGGATGCTTTTTTCCCGTGGATCTGGATGATATGAAAAAAAGCGATGTCCGGGCGACGGTCTACCGGGACGGTTTTGTTGCGCGCTTCAAACGGTTCGGGATGAGCGAGGACGAAGCAAAGCAGCGGGCCAATGATATTATGTATGCGTTTTTCGAGATCGCGGGACATACGGATCTGGCCTTATACACGGGGGATAAAGAAGATGTGGAATGCTTCCGGCTCTATACGGAAGAGGAAGTACGGGCGATCACCGGAGATGTTTGGTTTGATAAGATCATCTGTGGTCTTGGGGTTCCGACGGGCTCGCAGAGGCATTACGCGATCTACGACAGTGACCAGCTGAAGACAACGGTTTCCCTGATGGATCAGGAGCATCTGCAGATCTGGAAGGATTGCACTACCATGAGTATCATGGACCAGAGCGATGCTTTCCTGCCCGAAAAATACAATATGGCGGAGCAGCCGGAGGCTTCTACAGAGCGTCTTGCAAGATACTATGTCCGGTCCATGCTGGAAAAAGAGCTGGCGGAGATTTACGCGGAAAAATATTTTGATGAAGAAAAACGGGCTTGTATTCAGGAAATGTGCGAAGAGATCCGCGGTGAATATTATGATCTGATCGGTAACGCGGACTGGATGACGCAGGAGGGCAGGGACATTCTCTGCCGGAAACTGGATACTATGCAGTTTTATATCGGCTGCGGTGAAGCTCATGTCGTGGATCCGAAGGATGCAGATCTGATCGGTGATACGATGCTTGAGACGTTTTACAACTTTAATCAGCGCGATATCGAATGGGCGCGGGATATATTCATAAACGGAGCGGAAGAAGATCCGTTTGATACTATGAGCGCAAGTACCGTGAACGCCTGCTATGTGCCGCTGGGAAATTACGTCATCATAACGGCAGCGATCCTGACGGAGCCGGTCTTTGATGTGAATGCGGACCGGGCAGTAAATCTGGGAGCGATCGGATCCTGCATCGGGCATGAGATATCCCATGCGTTTGACGATAATGGTGTGAACTATGATGAAAAGGGTAACTATAACCCGGGCAGGATGCCGGAAGCAGACATTCAGGCCTTTAAGGAGCGTCAGGAGAAAGCGATCGAGTACTATAACGGCTTTACCGTGCTCAGCTCCCACGTGAGCGGCAAAAAGACCCTTGGCGAAAACCTGGTGGATATCAGCGGTGTGCAGTGTGTATTGGCGATCGCAGACGGACCGGAAGAACAGAAAGAAGTTCTGGAAAGCTATGCGAGGTACTGGAAGACGCTGATGCTGGATACTACGGCCAAGGACCAGCTGAGCCACGATGTGCATGCACCGTCCAGGGTTCGGGTAAATGCAGTGGTCTCCTGTTTTGACGAATACTATGAGATCTACGATGTTGCGCCGGGGGATCCTATGTATGTGGCGCCCGAAGACAGAGTAAGGAGGTGGTGAGATGATCCTGAAATATACGCTGAGCAATATGTTTCAGAAACCGGCAAGACTGATCATACTGATGCTGTGTATGATCACTGCATGCCTGTTTGGCTTTTTGGCCATGGATTTCAGCGGAAACCTAAAGGATCTGCTAGCCGCTTCCTTTTCTTATGATGCGGGAGATGCCGATTACATTGTGGCTTCTCTGGGAAAAGACGGGATCGAAGGCGTAGATCTGAGCGGCGCGGGCCCGGTCCGGATCTGCTATCGTTCGTTTGTCAAAAAGACGGAGATCAAGCGTCAGGAGAGCGAATATGATCATGGGATATCTGCGGCAGCGGAAATCTGGGTACTCGGCGATTATGAAACGGCAGTTGAGATGCAGCTGGTACCGTCCGGTGTCACAGCCGGATTCGGGGAAATCGCCATCGGAAAAAGATACAGTGAAGACTTCGGGATCGGGATCGGAGATACCATCACACTGAAGAGCAGTGAAGATGAGGAGGTTCCGTTTACCGTATCCTGTATCTTTGCGGAAAGCGGTGTCTGGGAGGAAGGATACAAAGGGATGATCACACCGGACTCGGCAAAGCAGCTGCTGAAAGGGAAAGGGTTCCGGCAGGCCTATGTCGATCTGGTGAATAACAATTTTACCGAATTTGAAGAGTATATGACCGCAGAGCATCCGGCGCTTACCGTGCTGCCGACTTATGCGGCGGACTATGTGCTGGAGGTTTTGAATAACGTCGGCTATGTCGTATATCTTCTGTTTGTTCTGGTCTTTGCCCTGGTCATCTTTGTTACGATCAGTTTTACGGAAAAGATCCTGACGGAGCGGATGTCTGTGATCGGTACCCTTCGAAGCATCGGTATGTCGATGAAGAAGACCACGTTTATCCTGCTTTTTGAAAACGTTCTCTATGGTGTGATGGGATCGGTGTTCGGCCTCATACTGTATCTGATCCTGCGCGCCGTACTGGTAGCGGTTGCGATGGAAGACTTTGTGGATGACGCGATGGGGACCATCAGTATCCCGCGTTTCCTGATCGTGATCGCGGCAACGATACTGATCCAGGTGCTGATCCCGCTCAAGGAAGTGCTGAAAGCCGTTAAAACATCCATCCGTGATATCATTTTTGAGAACCGGGATTCGGACAGTAAAGTATCTGTCAAAAAAACGATCGCGGGAGTTGTGCTCATCGTCTTTGGTGTTGCAGCAGGTCTGCTGGTCGAAAATATAGTAATGGATATCATCTGCATTCTGCTGGTGATCGTGGGCGGAAGTCTGATCATCACGTTTCTGGTAAGGAAGCTGACAGAGAAACTGGCCGTTGCTTTTGGGAAGGCGGGAATGCCGGTGGCAGAACTGGCGGCGGTTGAATGCGGTACCAAAAAGCCCAATAACGGAAATGCCATTCTGACCATCGTTGCGGTGACGGCTTCGATCGCGATCTTTGTGATGGGCAGCTCGGTCATCTACGGAATGAACAAGCCGGATTATGATACCGATGTTGTCATCACGGGAACGGAAGAACAGCGTGCGGAAGATTACAGTTATCTCGATGATTACGACAGTATCACGGAGAAAGAATTCATTATGTCCCAGTGGGAGTACATCGGATACACGCCCGATAAAAATGCAGGTTTTGACGTCTGGGCGCTGCCGTCCACCGGACAGTATATCGGTTTCGGAAAACTGCCGGAGAGCCTTGGTAAAAATGAGATGGTGCTGAACCGGAATGCGGCACAGTTGATGCGGGTGAAGGTCGGAGATACGGTGAAACTGACATTTCATGATGACGGTCTGTTCCCGCAGGAGATGGAACTGAGGGTTGCGGAAATAACCAAAGAAAACCGCTTTGATCCGTCGTTTGTGATCATACTGAATCCGGAAACCTACAAGGAACTGTATTATGACAGTGTGAGCATGATCCTGATCCGTACCACGGAACCGGATCGTCTGGCAGACCAGCTGGATGCAGCTATGACGGATGGAGAGACGATCAAGACCAATGAAAAGATCCTGGCGGAGACCAAAGATGACAATGACATTATCAACCTGATCCTGTACGCGGTCACCTTTGCCGCCATGGGACTTACCATCGTCGGCATCTCCGGTAATCAGATGATCGGTTTTGTAGGGCGCAAGAAAGAATATGCGATGCTGCATTCCACGGCTTGCTCGCGCAAAAAGATCGTGCGGATGATCTGGATCGAGAATGCGTTATTGTTCGGCATTGCCGTGATCTGTGCCGCGGTCATTTCAATCCCGGTCGTATTGCTGATCGCAAGAGTCTTCCGGCTGACCAACCTGGGGCTGTTTGTGGAGGTACGTTTTGATGCGCTGATCGGCTGCGCTTTCCTGTTGTGGCTCGTAACAATGCTAACGGCACGTACACCGATCCGGGGGCTTAAGAAGATGAATACCGCTGTTGAGATGAAGTATGAATAACGAGGAGGAGCGATCTATGGAACCTATTTTAAAAGTAGAACACGTAAGCAAAGCATTCGGTAAAGGTGAGGCGTATTTAAAAGTCCTGGACGATGTCTCCCTCGAGATCCATAAAGGGGAATTTGCTTCTCTGATGGGGCCGTCCGGAAGCGGCAAGTCCACGCTTCTGTATATCATCGGCGGGCTGGATATCGATTACGAAGGCAGCGTCTATATCGGCGGGCAGAAGATGACCGGGATGAAAGATGAGGAACAGTCTGCGCTGCGCCTTGCAAAGATCGGTTTTATCTTCCAGTTTTACAATCTGGTACAGAACCTTTCTGTGGAAGACAACATCCTTCTGCCCATCAAGATGGCGGGCAAGCATGTGGACGGATATCAGGAAAAACTCGAGGAGATCCTGGACATCACAGGATTGACGACGAAGAGAAAAAACAAACCGGCAGAACTCTCCGGCGGACAGCAGCAGCGTGTCTCCATAGCAAGAGCGGTCCTTGCCGAGCCGGAACTGTTACTTGCCGACGAACCTACCGGCAACCTGGACAGCAAATCCACGACGGAGATCATGGAACTGTTCAAGCGCTTAAACGATGAGAAAGGCATTACCTTCCTTCAGGTAACACACTCCAAGGATACCGCAGATTACGGCAAGCGCATCATACAGCTGGACAGCGGAAAAGTGATCGGATAAAAAAACAAACTTTTACCGGCAGGATTTTCTGCCGGTTTTTTACTTTACGGGGAAATTGCTCCGGCTAGGGAAACCCACTTGCGGAAACACACGGAATGGGCTATAGTAATTAGGAAATTATGTGATTTCAGAAAGAAGGGATGCATCATGGATCTGGTACAGATCGAGAACGAAAGTGAACAGGTGGTAAACGAGGTATACGAACTGGCGAAACTGAAGGCCGGAGACCTGCTGGTGATCGGCTGCTCCTCCAGTACCGTACAGGGTGAGCTGATCGGAACACACTCCAGTGTGGAGCTTGCGGAAGCAGTCTACCGCGGGGTGAAAAAGGCGGTTTCAAAAAATGGTCTGCGTCTGGCGGTACAGTGCTGCGAACATCTGAACCGGGCGATCATCACGGATCGTGATACTATGGAAAAATATGGTCTGGAACAGGTCAATGTGATCCCGCAGCCCAAGGCCGGAGGTTCGTTTGCGACTACCTATTACAAGGATCTGAAGGAGCCGGTAGCGGTAGAGAACTTAAAAGCCGGCGCGGACGCCGGGATCGATATCGGCGGTGTATTGATCGGAATGCACATCAGGCCGGTGGTGGTACCGCTGAAGATCACCCATAAAAAGATCGGCGAAGCCATCGTGATCGCGGCGCGCAGACGTCCGAAATTTGTCGGCGGCGCACGTGCGGTTTACGACGAAAACTTAGAGTAAAGCTTTAGTAAAGGGGAGAGAAAACTATGAAAAAAAGACTGGTTGCCATGATCCTGTTGACGGCGTTTGCCGTGACCGCCTGTGGTACGGATGCGGCACCGGACCGGGGAAGCTTAAGCGACAGGATCGGAAAGGAAGAAGATACACCGACGGAAGCGCCGACGGAGGCGCCGACCGAGGCGCCCACCGAAGCACCGGCCGAAGGGGGCGAGCCGACGCCGCAGGGGACGATCGAGCCTGTGGCATATGACGGGGAAGTACGTCCGCTGCAGATCGCGATCGATACGGAATATGACGGCTGGAGCAGTGATGACTGGAATTATTCCGCGCATATCCAGGCACCGGAGATCACGGTGGAAGAGGACGGTTTTGATGCGCTGGCCAAGTCGGCACACAGTTACGGCAGATCCCTTCAGGAATTTGCAAAGAATAATGACCTGCCGGATATGATCAATATGTGTCAGGAAATGCAGGCATCCGATCCGGAACCGGAGAACGGTGTGTATATGGTTTCGGAATATACGACGACCGTTGCCCGTGCCGACAGTACGGTTACCAGTTTTCTGACGACACAGTATGTGGATTATGCGGGAGCACATCCGGGAACGGTGATCACGACCAAAAATTTTGATTCCATGACCGGGGATGCCCTGGATATCTACTCCGTGGTGGAAAGTGACCAGATCGACGGCCTGCCGGAGCTGATCGCCGACAGCCTTATCGAAAAATACGGTGAAGAACCTTTTTATGATGCGGACAATCTGACCGGCACGATCGATGACACGCTGGGAATGAACAGTGATCTGGTATTTACGGTGGATTATTTCGGCATTACGTTCTACTTCTCACCTTACGAACTGGCACCGTATGCATTTGGGGCGCAGACCGTGACTTTCCGTTATGAGGACTATCCGGATCTGGTAAAGGATGTCTATCAACAGACGGCGGAAAACTACATTTATCCGCTGGATCCGTACGAAGTCAATACGCTTCCGGACGGACGGGAACTGGAACTGAAGATCACGACCTTTGGCGAAGAATACGAAGAGGGATACGAGATCGGAACCAGTCTGGACGGAAAACAGGCTTCTTATGAGATCTATGATGCCTTTGAGATGGTTCCCTGGCTGGTACACTGCAATGACAGGGATTACCTGTATCTGAAATGGAGTACCTATAATGATTACGGGCTGATCAGCGTCTGTGATCTGAACGGAGATACGGTCGGAAAGCCGGAGGATTTCTATGGTTCGTTCATGGGATCCCCCACCGATCCGGAGAACTTAAAGATCTATAACCGCGGCGATCTGCTTTCCACCGTAGGTATGTACCGGTACTATACGGTTGGAAAGGATGGTATGCCGGAGCCGAAGACCGACTATTTCATCATCTCTTCCGAACTGTCCATCACGCTGAAGAGGGATATGACCTTTGAATGCCGGGAGGATTTTGATGCACCGGAGAATGCGGTGGAAGAAAACCTGCGTAAAGGCACAAAGCTTACATTCTATGCGGAAAATGATGATGAGGGCTGGGTAGATCTTACTCTGCCGGACGGACGTTTTGTACGGGTGTATGTAGACAGCAGCGATTATCCGCGTACCGTGGAAGGGATCGATATGGATGATGTCTTTGCAGACCTGTTCTGGGCAGGCTGATGATGGGAGGAGACCCTTTTGGCAGAAGATAAATACTCGGAACTGAGTCTTGCGGATATCCAGCAGATGGAACTCTCCTACGAGAGGACCAACCTGTCGGTCATCCGGACGGATCTGGCATTTCATAATACCAAACTCTCCGTGGAACAGACACATCTGTCTTTTCTGCGGACGATCGTATCCCTGATCGGCAGCGCGGCGACGATCTACAAGGCTCTGCCGGCATTGGGGGTATCGGACCGTTTTTCTACGGTGCTGTCCGTGTTTTTGCTCCTTGCGGCGGTCTATTTTACGGTACGTGACCGGATGACCTATCCGAGACTGAAGAAGCAGATCGAGGAGATGGAACAGGAGAAGGAACAGATCGTAAAGAACCAGCCGGATGCATCATTGATCCTGGGCGATGTGGATGCGGACGCGGATACGGATTAAATAGACTTTGACAGGTTTTTGTGATAAGATACAGTGATATATCGTAATGGGCTTGGCAGACCGGAAAGATGATATCTTTAAGATGGGAGTAGTCTGAAAAGATGATTTACGTAAATCAGGTAGGATATGTGAGCGGCGGAGTAAAACACGCAACGATCAGCGGCGGCAGGGAATTTACCCTGCACAAAGCAGAGCTTGGGGGCAGAGAAGGAAGAGCGGTGCTGATGGGAGATACCGATGTGCTGACGCGGGATGCGAACAGCGGCGAAGAGGTGGCTCTGATCGATTTTTCCGGGATCACGGAAGCGGGAAAGTATTATTTTACCGATGAAAAGGGAAACCGGAGCACGCAGTTTACGATCGATGAAGATGTTTATGCACCGGTCTTTCGGGATGCGCTGCGGATGTTTTATTTCCAGCGCTGTGGTATGGAGCTGGAAGAAAAATATGCCGGGAAGTATGCGCACAAAGCCTGTCATTGTCAAAAGGCGTTTTATCTGGACGATCCGGAGCGAAAGGTTGATCTGTGCGGCGGCTGGCATGACGCCGGGGACTACGGACGCTATGTGACGGCAGCAGCGGTAGCTCTCGGACATCTGCTGTATGCTTATGAGATGATGCCGGATGCGTTTACGGAGGAACTGAACATTCCGGAAAGCGGTAACGGTATCCCGGATCTGTTAAATGAATGCCGTTATGAGCTGGACTGGATGCTGAAGATGCAGGATGCGGATGGCGGTGTGCATCATAAGGCTACCTCGATGCATTTTGTAGGATTTGTGATGCCGGAAGAGGATGATCTGGACATTGCGATCACGCCGGTATCGTCTCTTGCGACGGCGGACTTTGCGGCGATCACCGCGATGGCGTCCCGGGTATATGCGGCATTTGATCCGGTTTATGCAGAACGGTTAAAAGAGGCGGCGGTCAGGGCAGGGGAATGGCTGAGCGTACATCCGGAGTTTCTGTTTAAGAATCCCGATGAGGTAAAGACCGGAACTTACGAAGACCGCTGTGATGCGGATGAACGTTTGTGGGCAGCGGCAGAGCTGTACCGTCTGACGAAGGATAAGAACTATCTTTCCGTATTGCCGTCGATCCTGGAACTGCGGATCAGTCTGACGGCGCTCGGCTGGGGAGACGTGGGCGGTTTTGCGGGGATGAGTGTATTGACGGCAGAGAAGGGCTGTTTCGATGAGGCGCTCGCAGAACGTTTCCGGTACCGCTGGCTGGATGAGGCAGACCGGCTGGTAAAAGTAGCCGGAGAGAATGCTTTTGAACTGGCGCTTCATCCCTCGGAGTTTATCTGGGGCAGCAATATGGTCGTGCTGACCAACGCGATGGTACTGGTAATGGCGCATTATATCAGCGGGAAGGAAGAATATCTGGAGACAGCTGGATACCAGCTGGATTATATCTTCGGCAGAAATGCGATCGATACGAGTTATGTGACCGGGCACGGAGAAAAAGCCTTCCATGATCCGCACAACCGGCCGACGATCGCGGACGGCATCGAGGAGCCGATCCCGGGATTTGTATCCGGCGGAGCGAACCGTGGGGCCTGCGATACCAAGGCAAATGCGGAATTGTTAAAGGGAGTGCCGCCGATGAAGTGCTACGCAGATCACAATCTGTCGTATTCCACGAATGAGATCACAATCTACTGGAACTCTCCGCTGGTATTCACATTGGCATATATGATGACCTTTTTTGCGGATCAGGAAGCGTGAGGGTAAAGATGCGTGCGAAAACGCAACCGGAGCGTGATTGACAGGCAAAGAAATACGTGATATCTTCACTTTATGGCAGGGGAAGACACCCATAAGAAAAAACGTATGTCATAAATCATAATATAATATTTTAGTTGCAAGGGGGAGACACCCATGACAAAAAACATTCTTGTGACAGATGAAACCGGAAAAGTAATTGGCGCCACCTACCCGAAACGGGCAAAGGGGCTTATCAAGAGCGGTCGTGCGACCGAAGTGGACGAGGGGACAATACGTCTCGTCGCTTCGGGTGGTACGGGCGCTTTTTCTGATACGTTGAATACTTCCGGACAGGATCCCGGAGTCGTATTCAACCATTTTATCAAGGAGGATATGACAATGGCAAATAAAATGGAATTCAAGGCAAGGGCATTCAAACTGGTGCCTGAATGTGAGACGAACAGAGGTACCCGCCTGGTCGTGACCGAAGCCGGTGAGAATGTGGAATGCTTCGAGCTGGCAGAAGGCGGTGCGAAGACCGAGATCGCACACACTGCAGAGCTGCAGAAGGATACGGACTATGTATTCCGATTCACATTAAAGAGCCGCTACATCCGTCTGGACCTTGCGGAATGTATGGTGCAGGTGTACTTTGATGAAGAGGGGGATGGTTACACCTATCCGCTGGATCGTGATAACAAAAACCGCTTCAAACCGACCCTGTGCAAAAAGACCGAGGACGGCCTGCTGCGTGTCTTTGAACTGCCGTTTAACAGTGGAGATGCGAGCAAATGTACGATCCGCATCACCGTGAGCAATATGACTGCATGGGTATATCCGGCCAAGGATGCACAGGCATACGAGGCACTGCCGGATGTGGATTATGAGCAGTGGAGACAGGATGCGATGCATCAGGTGACCCGGCTGATGAACGATCTCGGTAACAGCCTGGGTGAGACCTTAAACGGTATCGGTGAATTCGTCGGCGGTGCCGGTGACAAGATCATCAAAACGGTGAACGATGTGATCCGTCCGACGGCGAAAGATGATGATATCGCAGAGCCGGAGGAGGCTGCGGAGGCAGAGGACATCGGATCTGCGGAGGAAACAAAGCCGGAAGAAAAGACTGAGACCACGGAAGACAAGAAAGACGAATAATTGTAATGCCCATGGGGATCCGGTGAAAACCGGATCCCTTTTTACGTGCATAAAAACAGGTTTTATGATACAATATAACAATAACTATATGAGGGCAAAAAACATGAAAGAAATGGAACGCCTTTTGGAAGTGGTGGAAAAACTGCGTGCACCGGACGGGTGTCCGTGGGACCGGGAACAGACGCACAGCAGTCTGAAAGCAGCCTGCGTAGAAGAGGCTGCCGAGGTGGTCTGCGGCATCAATATACTGGAGGAGACCGGCAGTGCGGATAATCTCAAGGAAGAACTGGGGGATCTGCTGCTGCAGGTGGTGATGCACGCACAGATCGCGAAGGAAGAGGGGCTTTTTGACCTGGAAGATGTAGCCAAAGCGATCTCGGACAAAATGGTGCGGAGACATCCGCATGTATTTGGTGAACAGGTCAGGGACATTACCACCGGTGAAGTGCTGACAGGTTGGGAATCTATCAAGAAGCAGGAAAAAGCCGGACGGGAATGGGAGGCAGACTACCTGCCGAAAGCGATGAAGGAGGCATCGGAGCTTCTGGAAACGGCAAAGAAGCGAAAGGGATTTGTATAACATACCGGAGAGGGGGATCGGGCATGATCGGTATTATCTGTGCAATGGATGTGGAACTCGAAAAGATACTTGCGATGATGGAGAAGGAACAGGGAGATATCATCAGCGGGATCGTTTATCACAGGGGAACGATCGGCGGTAAGGAGGCAGTATGTGTCGTATGCGGCGTGGGAAAAGTGTTTGCGGCGATGTGCACACAGACGATGATCCTGAAATATGCGCCGGACTGCATCATCAACGTGGGTGTGGCAGGAGCATTGGATAAGCGGCTGAACATCACCGACATCGTAGTGGCGGATGATCTGGTGCAGCACGATATGGATGTGACGCCTTTGGGAGTTCCCAGAGGGATGATCCTCGGCACGGATTATATTGCATTTCCGACCGAAAAAAAGGTGTCGGATCTGCTGTATGCTGCAGTCGATACGCTGAATAAAGACCGGGCGCAGAAGGGTGAAAAAAAACTCGGGATCTATCGCGGGCGGATCGCTTCGGGCGATCAGTTCATTGCTGCGAAAGAGCAGAAAGAGGATATCGCAGGGGCGTTCGGAGCCGTTGCCTGCGAGATGGAAGGCGCAGCGATCGCACAGGTCTGCTATGTGAACCATATCCCGTATGCGGTGATGCGTGCGATCTCGGATACCGCAGATGAGAGCTCCGAAACGGATTTTCCGGAATTTGCCAAAGAAGCCGCCGACTATACGGCGGAAGTGATACGGCATTTCTTTGAGGCATAATACGATCGACCGGAGGAGAGAAAACTATGAAAAACAGAAAAAGATTGGCAATATTGGGCCTTGGTGCGGCGCTTTGCTTAAGTGCTTGTGGTGAGGCAGAGGAAAGCAGCCGCGGACTGCGGGGCGATGCTGTGACAGAGGAAACGGAAGAGGTACAGCCGACCGAAACGGAAGCAGCAATGGCTCCCGGTGGTGAAGAGCAGCCGACGGAAGCGCCGGGACCGGTGGGAACATCGGAAGAGGACGGTTTCTTTGCGGAAGCGTTTGCAAAAGGGCAGGTGGAAAACAACGGCGGATACTTCGTACGTGTCGGGGATAAGGTCTATTACCGGGTATACAGTGAGACAGGACTGCATCGCACGGCATTGTTCGGCAGCTTTATAGACGGGGATATCCCGACCGCGCCTTCTGCTCTGATGAGTTATGATCTGAAGACCGGTAAGCAGGAAGAAGTAGCGACCGTATACGGCAGCGGAAAGCTGTATGTCGGAACCAAAGGTTTTTTCCTGGGAAATTCCGAAACGAATGAGACATATCTGATCTCGCCGACCGGTTCGGGGCAGAGCCTGTATTGCAGCGGTGTACCGAATGGTGTTTCCGAAGACGGGAGATTTTTGGAAGTAAGGCAGTATAACTGGGATACGAATTCCGGCAGTGCGGATCATAAGGAAGTTCTGGTTTGCAACGGCAGGGAAGTGACACAGGTCGCAGATGAGAACGGTCTGTTTTTCTGCGGGTTTGCGGGAAACGATGCGATCTTTGTGCGCGGTTCAGATAAGGAGGATGAGGATAGTGTCGGAACGGAATGGATCCTTTCTTCCGCGGATGAAAACGGGAAGCAGACCGATCTCGGTGTGATCGATGTATCGGACTCGGATGAATGGATCGCTTCTCTGGTTCCGGAACCGGAGCAGATCCTGTCGGATGAAGAAGGTGCCTATCTGACTTTCGGATTTTATGATGGTTCGGGGCATATGCTGTCTGCCTGGGCAGCAGTATCGGTAAAGCCGGGTGAGGCAGACAGCTTAGAGATGCTGGATACCGAAAAACGGGCAGAGGATATTGATGAGGAACAGGTGCCGAAGATGCTGCTGACCGGCCCCGGAGAAGTGGAATTTTTCTCCGTGACCGGCGGCGAAGTCGGACTCTCGGAAGGGTATTACGGAGATCTCGTATACTATGACAGTCCTTTCGGTGCTACGGTACTGAAGGAAGATTTTATCCCGCAGAATGAGGCGGATATGATGACCGATTGGAGAAATTTCCTGCTGGATGCTGCGGTTTTTGATGAGACGGCATTTCTGATCACAGCTTACGGAGAGCGCAATGAACAGGAGGATATCGGCTGGCGTGCGGCGTATGACCTGATCTGTCTGGAGTATTACAATATTCCTTTTGATGCGGCGCATCTGGAAAACGGTGTTCCGAAGGAGATGAACTCGATGGAATTCCTGACGTCCACCGGCTGGGCGGAAGGCGCTGTGGATTATGAGGAGCTGGTGGGCAGCTGGAAACTGTATTCATTTGAAACGGAGGGATACAGCAGCACGGCAGAGGAAGACGGGATCGATACGCGTGTGTCATTCCAAAAGGATGGCACGGTAATCCTGGAAGAAACCGTAGAGGGTGTTAATGAGAAAAGCGAATTCACCAGACTGACCGGTGATGAGGAGAATATCTTCATCTGCATGGATGAGAATGATGAGGATAACGTGATGCAGATGGAGGTCGTATCTCTGGAAGACGATCAGCTGGAGCTGTCCATTTCGTTTTGGTATTCGGATGCCGGCGGCAGCAGCTGGATATTACAGAGAGAATAAGGAAACGTGATCGTTTCTGAACAGATGAAAAGAGTTTTTGTGTAAAATACCGAAAGAAGTGGAAATCGGACACAAAAAACTTGTTAAAAAAAGATGAAAAAAATACTTGCATTTCGTAATAGTATATGATAACATCTATTTTGTTGCGAAAAGCAATGCACCGCTAGCTCAGTTGGTAGAGCACCTGACTCTTAATCAGGGTGTCCAGGGTTCGAGCCCCTGGCGGTGCAGGAAAGCATTCGTTTTGACGACAAGGAGCGTTGGGGCGGATGTTTTTTTATGGGCAGAAAAGGAAGCTTCTCCTAGCGGAGAAGCATTGAAGTCGCTCTAAGCCGCGACGGGCTCCCCCAAGCTTTGCTTGGGAGCAGAAAAGGAGTAATATTTTATGAGTTATGTGATCATTGGTATTATTATAGGTATTATTGTGGCAGTTGTAGTTGTGATCTCGAAGAAAGATGCAAAAGAGCTTGAAGAGATGGTTGCAAAACTGTCAGAAGAACAGAAGAAGCTGCTGATGGAAACGGAAGTGGAATTTGTTGAGAAGAATGCCTGGGTGCAGGATGCGATCATCGCAAAGATGGTTGATAAGGGCGGTAAATACGATGTACGTTTGCTTTGGTACAATAAGGTGATGAATAACAATGAGAGCAATGAGATAACGCTCGCGGATGCAACGCTCAAAAAAGCGGAGCAGGAAGCGCATGATCTTAAGGTCGGCGATGCTGTAAAATTGTACATTGCTCCGGAAAAAACGGTCGGAAGCGTAAAGATTGTTTTAGACTAAATTTGCGGATACCCCTTAAAAAGCGAGGATGGAAGAAATTCCATCCTCACTTTTTGCGTTTATGGGGGCAGAGCTGGAATCAAGGGTGGATTTATGATAGTATAACAGAATCTGCTGGAATAAGTTTTTGTGAAAGGAACGGAAGATGGAAGAAAAGCAGGAAGAGAGAAAAAAGAAGAAAAGACCGGTTTTGCTGATCCTGCTTCTGCTCTTTGGGATTGCATGGATCTGGAGCTGGGTGCCGGTGACGGAGCATATTACATTGGATCTTTTGCCGGCGGAAGATAAGAATATCCGGATCGTGCTTATCACGGATCTGCATTCCTGCTGGTACGGGAGCGGACAGAAGGATCTGCTGCAGCGGATCGACCGGGAGCAGCCGGATCTTGTGATGCTGGGCGGCGATTTCTTTGATGATGTTGTAAAGGATGATAATGCGAAGATCACGGCGGAATACCTGGCAGGAAAATACCCCTGTTATTATGTGACAGGGAATCACGAATACTGGAGCGGCCGCGCAGAGGAGATGAAGACATATATGGAAAATCTCGGGATCTGTGTACTGGCAGGCGAGTGCGAGACGGTGACGATCCATGGCTGTGATATCGATGTCTGTGGCGTGGATGATCCGACGGATATCGGGATCAGCAGCTGGAGGGAGCAGCTGGAATATGCCTATGTACAGTCGGATCCCACGCATCTGCGTCTTCTGCTGACCCATCGTCCGGAGCTGGTAAAGGAATATGCGCGATATGACTTTGATCTGATCATGGCGGGACATGCACACGGCGGGCAGTTCCTGATCCCGTTTTTAAATAAGGGAGCTTATGCACCGGATCAGGGTTTGCTGGCAGAGTATGTGAACGGGATCTATGAATTGCCAAACGGAAGCATCATGGAAGTGAGCCGCGGTCTGGCCAGGGAGAGCACGCCGGCTCCGCGATTTTTTGATCATCCGGAAGTGGTTGTCATCGATATTAAGTGAGTGTTTGAGGACACGGGGACGGTTCTTTTGTCCTCATAAATTCACGTTTAGCGAGCTCCCCGTCCTCGCTTCGCTCGTCCGGGGAGCTCGGGGGAGGGGAGGCCGGGCTGTTTCGATTTCCTGCCTGCTTCTCGGTTTCGGAGATGTCAGGATACCATAAGGCTCCGAAACCAATCCGTTCGTTAAGATGCTCTATAAGCTGCCGGTATAATATATCACTGCTTCCGGAACCGGAGCCCAAACGACGTCCGTGTCGTTGGGCTCCTTGTCCCACCATCCGGGTGGGACATTCCTATGGTATCGATGGCAGCTTAAGAGGCATCTAAACTCACTGCTTACGGTTGCGTATCCTTATGGTTATCCGACATCTCCTGCCATAGTATCTGGACGGAAACCGAAATCAGCCCGGCGCTTAATAGTTTCGATTAGCGTCAGTGGCATTCGCAACCGTTTTGGGTGCTTTATGGAGTGACTTTAGATCATTCTTAAAACCGCATCGATAAAGAAGCTATGTGAGGCCCGGATGGCCTCACAAAGGCGCAATCGAGGCACGGATGCCGAGTTGCGCCTGGTAGCTGACCTATATCGGTAATTTGGTGCGGTTTTTAGAATATCTTAAGCCACGGAATCTGCAGCCAAAACGGTTGTGATGACCACAGACGCATCGATCCCCCCGACTGCGCCGGGCGTGACTGTTCGATAAACATGAATTTGTGCTATTGCAAGTCAATTGCCGGTCTGATAAAGTAGTCAATGAATTGCTACCATTCAAAGTCGAATCGCGCACTTGTTGCGCGATTACGACCCAAAATACTTTGAGTGAGATGGGTTTTGCCCATCGCCGCAGGCGATTTTATTGGCAAAACCCGTTACTATCACAGCACGAAGGGCTGTGATAGTAACAATGAATTGTTATATTAGGAGGAATTGAATGAAGAAAAGAGATATCAGATATAGATTAGCATCGGCGGCGGTAGCAGCAGTAGTTTCCTTTGCGGCAGTGGCAGAGCCGATCCATGTTCTGGCAGGCGAGCAGCTGGGGGAGACAGATTTTGAGGAAGGGAAGGGGCTGCCCTGGCACATTGTAGAATCCGGTCCGGGAAAAATGGATTTTGATATCACCGGAGGAAAGTACGTGATCACGATCGTCAATCCGGGCGGGGCATCCCGTGGCGGCGAGGATCGCTGGGACTGCCAGTTCCGGCACAGGGGATTAAAGATCGTTGCGGGACATCAGTACCGTGTACAGTATGAGATCACGCCGTCCAATGCCGGCAAGTACTATACCAAGATCGGCAATCTGGAGGGAAATGTCGAGATCTGGCACAATATGAGCAACGGCTATGATCTGGATGCGACCTGGGATCCGATCCAGATCGGGGCAAATGAGACGAAAAAGGTGGATATCACGTTTACGGCAAACCAGAGTCTGGATGTTGCGGAGTGGGCATTTCATCTGGGGGGCGACGGCCAGTATACGAACGGTGACTGCTTTCCGGCGGGGACGGTGATCACCTTTGACAATATGTCTCTGTACGATATGACGTCGGATGAGAATGACTATGTGCAGGAAGTACCATGGGAGCGTTCCGGAGTGCTGACCAATCAGGTGGGCTATTTTATCGGTGCTGCCAAGAAGGCAACCCTGCTTTCCACCGAGAGCAAAGGTGTGGCTTTTGATGTGGTGGATGCCGGCGGACAGAAGGTGTTCAGCGGAACTTCGGAAGTGCTGGGTGCCGATGCGGATTCCGGTGACAGCGTGCATGTGATCGATTTTACCGGACTGGATACGGCCGGTACCTATCATATCGAAGCGGCCAATGGTGCCTCTTCCAGAGAGTTTGCCATCGGAGACAGCGGGATCTATTCCGCGATGCTGTACGATTCCCTGAATTATTTCTATCAGAACCGTTCGGGGATCGCAATCGAGAGTCAGTATATCACATCGGGTGACGCCAATGCACTGGCACGTGCGGCAGGACATATGCCGGACAATGCTACGATCGAGCAGACGTGGGGCTATACGGCTTCCTCCGGTTCGCAGGATGTGAGCGGTGGCTGGTACGATGCGGGTGACCATGGCAAATATGTGGTCAATGGCGGTATCTCACTCTGGATGATGCAGAACCAGTACGAGACAGCGGTATGGACGGGAACGGCAGCTGCTTATGCGGACGGAACGATGAATCTTCCCGAGAACAACAACGGCTATCCGGATCTGTTGGATGAAGCGCGCTGGCAGATGGAGTGGATGATGAAGATGCTCGTGCAGGACGGCGAGTGCAGGGATATGGCATACCATAAGGTGCACGATGAGAAGTGGACCGGATTGGGTATTGCGCCGTCGGAAGATACGATGAACCGTATCATCAAGCCGCCCACGACTGCAGCGACGCTGAATGTGGCGGCATGCGCAGCGCAGTCGGCCAGACTGTGGAAGGGCATAGATGATACATTCTCGGCAACCTGTCTGGATGTGGCAAAACGTACCTATGCAGCGGCCAAGGTACACCCGGCGATGTATGCGCCTTTGGATGAATCCGTGGGTGGCGGTGCCTATGGTGACAATGATGCAACGGATGAGTTTTACTGGGCGGCCGCCGAGCTGTATATCACGACCGGTGATGATGCGTATTATAAAGATATGAAGAACTCGCCCTGGTTTTTGAAACTCCCGACGACTATGGACGGGGGTGAGAGCGTCGGTGCGGAAGCCAGCTTTGACTGGGGGCATACAGCAGCACTCGGAACGATGAGCATCTGTGTGAACGGAGATAAGGTGGATGCCGGAGATAAAAAGACGGCAGCAGCCAATGTGGTCGCCGCAGCGGATGCCTATATCAGGAAAGAAGAAACACAGGGGTACGGTCAGCCGTACGGGGCATCGCAGATCGCATACAATGATACCGACAAGGGGTATATCTGGGGGTCCAATTCGGCCGTGGCAGATAATGCGGTCGTGATCGCCTACGGATATCTGCTGACGGGAGATCAGAAATACTATAACGGTGCGGTATCCGGAATGGACTACCTGCTGGGACGCAATCCGATGGACTACTCTTATGTGACGGGGTACGGTACGCATACGGTAAAATACCCGCATCACAGATACTGGGCAAACCTGATCGATGCCGCTTATCCTTTGGCACCCTGCGGTGTCCTGTCCGGCGGCCCCAATTCCGGTATGCAGGATCCGTGGGTGCGCGGTATGGGCTGGAAGAAGGGAACCATCTCTCCGGCAAAATGCTATCTGGATCACATCGAAGCGTGGTCGGTAAATGAATGTACGATCAACTGGAATGCGCCCCTGGCGTGGCTGACCGGCTTTTTGACACAATACACGGAGGAAGGGATCGTGGTCGGCAGCACGGGTAATGGCAGCGGTCTGGCGATCAATCCGCAGAATACCGCAAATACTGCAGCGGGCGGAAGTGACGCACAGATGCAGGTGACTGCCAATGCGCAGAACGTACAGGCTAATACCGGCAACAGTGTTGCGGCAGCCGGAGGGACAGTCGCTGCAGACCAGCCGACAAGGGCCGGCGGGGATGCCGAAACCGGTGCCGTAACGGGCGGCGGAAACAGCGTGCTCATCATTGTCGGCATCGTAGCGGCAGTGGTCCTGATCCTGGCGATCGCCGCCATGGTCTTTATCTACAAGATGACGAAGCTGAAACTGGAAGCCGGAAGTGCTGTAAATAAACAGTGAGCCATGGGGACGGTTCTTGTGGCAGCAAGATCGAAGATCTTTAGCCACAGGAACCGTCCCCGTGGCTTGCCCGGAGAATAAAGAATTACAAGTGAGGTATTACATTGCAAAGTATCGCAACACCAACCAAAACCGCCGAGATTGTATCCAGGCACAATTTTATGTTCCGCAAGAAGTTCGGACAGAACTTCCTGGTGGATATGTCCATGCTGGAAAAGATCGTGGATTCGGCAGAAGTAACGAAAGAGGATATTGTATTGGAGATCGGACCGGGGATCGGCACCATGACACAGGCGCTGGCGGAACGGGCCGGCAAGGTGATCGCAGTCGAGATCGATACCGCGCTGATCCCTATTTTGAAAGAAACCCTGCAGGACTATGACAATGTCACGGTCATCAACGAAGATATCTTAAAACTCGATATCGATGCGCTCTCCAAAGAGAACGGCGGTAAGCCCTTTAAAGTGGTGGCAAACCTGCCGTATTATATCACGACGCCGATCATTATGGCGCTTCTGGAAGGAACGGCACCGATCGCGAGCATCACCATTATGGTACAGAAGGAAGTGGCGGAGCGTATGCAGGTAGGGCCGGGAACGAAGGACTACGGTGCCCTTTCTTTGGCGGTGCAGTTTTATGCCAAACCGGAACTGGTATGTACTGTACCACCGGAATGCTTTATGCCGCGGCCCAAAGTAGCCAGTGCCGTGATCTGCCTGAAGCTGTATGAGACGCCTCCGGTAGAGGTACGCGATGCGTCGCATATGTTTAAACTGATCCGCGCATCCTTTAATCAGAGACGCAAAACATTGGCAAACGGATTGACCGGAGAACCATCTCTTGGCCTGTCCAGAGATATGGTGACAGATGCTTTGACACAGATGGGATTGCCGGAGCTGGTGCGCGGCGAGACATTGACACTTGCCCAGTTTGCGCAGCTATCGGATCTGCTGACGAAGTAACCACCTATTATTTATTAGCGAGGATCCCTTATGGTATATGAAATAATAGCGGTCCTGATAGCGCTGGGATTGACACTCTTCATTGAAACGCCTTATGTATATTTTGTCATGAAATATAAGTGCGTTAAGAATATTATCGCGATCAATGTTTTTACGAATATCTTTCTCAATATCATGATCCTGATTGCGAATGAATTAGATCTTGATACCCTTGTTATTCTCGGTATATTGGAATTATTCTTTATCCCTTTGGCGGAGATATGGTTCTACAATGCTACGGATAGGAATGATCTCACAAAACGCAGGATCATAATACATACCTACATTGCCAATTTTCTTTCCTGCGGCATAGGCTTACTTGTAGATTATTTAGTAGTTGTATACTCTTAAAAAGGAGGTTATTATGGGAACAGATCTGTTTGGAATGCTATTGGACGCGGCTCCTCCCACACCCGGACCCGGCGGCAATACCGCTATGACCAGTTTTGTGGTCTTATTGATCGCGTTGATCATTGTTCTTGTCCTTTCTTTTATTTTCTGTGTAAAACAGGTGAAGAAAGTGAAGGAAACGAAGAAACTGCAGAATAAGGAACAAAAGAAAAACGAACAACAGAATAATACGGAGGAGCATGTATAACAGGAAAAATATAAAAATCGGAGTCCTTTATTTCTTTGTGCATTTTGTCATAGAGTTGATATCTTTTGCCATTTTGGCTACGAAATTCGCTGCGACCCAGGTGATATTCACGGTACTTTTGTTTGATTTTCTGGCATTTGCACCACAGGGACTGCTCGGCCGTTTTTATGAAACGCATAAAAAGATCCACATCGGGTATATCGGGATGGCTTTTCTGGGCATATCGGTTCTGTTATGCGGCATCCATGATCCGTTTCTTTTCAATCTTGGCATTGTATTTCTGGGGATCGGTAATGCCTTGTTACACGAACTGGGTGCGATCGATACCGTCTCGGATTCCGGATCGAGAATATTTGCAAGCACGATCTTTGTAGGCGGCGGTTCCTTCGGATTATGTCTGGGGAAAATGTATAAATACTTCAGTGACAATATTTATTGGCTGTTGATCGCTGTCGCGATCGGCTTTGTTCTGATCTGCCTTTCCGACCGGTTACGAAATGCGGATTTCTACAAACCTGATTTTCAATATCCCGATTTCGATATCGTGAATCCGTCTGTTCCGGTAATGTTCATTCTTGCCTGTGTTTTCATAACGACGATGATAAGAGGATTTGTTGCCTATACCATACCGACAGCATGGTGCGATGAGATATGGGAGATCTGTGCGTTGTATATCTTTATGGGAAGCGGCAAGGTCTTTGGCGGATATGCCTGTGACCGGTGGGGATATCGCAAAGTAGGTATCTTTACGGCATTGTGTGCGATCCCGTTTCTGATACTGGGAAATGACAATATGGTCGTATCGGTAACCGGTATCTTTTTATTCTCTATGACGATGGGAATCTCTTTTGCAATGGGGATCAGTGTACTGAAGGAATCTGTGGCGCTGGCATTTGGACTGACAACGATCGGTCTGATCTCCGGTACGTTTATGAATTATATCTATACGCAATCTGTGATCATGAATGCGATCCTTATTATTTCAATCTCGGTTTTCTGCGCCGTATTATTCGGGATCACACTAAAGAAACAGAAGTAGGTTTTCAACAGCGGGTTATTTTACCTGCTGTTGTTTTAGAGATCTTCCGCAAGCAGTCCTGCCAGATAGTAAAGCAGGGCACACTCGTTTTCCTGCCAGATCCGCAGGCTCCGCTTAACGGCACAGATGAGGTATCCGTATACCCTGTCGTATTTGCGGATCTTTACCGCCATTGCCGATTCGAAGCCGTTGGCTTTCAGTGCCTTGTAAAACAGCGGGGATCGCTCTTTGACCTTGTCTAAGGTATTTTCCGCAAAGATATCCCCGTTCATCAGTGCCGCGATATCGGAAACATCCTCATCCAGCGATGGATCCGTTACGGCTCTTAAACGGAGATGATCATCCGTGTAGTACAGATCATGTATCTGCAGCATATTGGGGAGCACGCCCATTACCGCATCCAGTTTGCCGGTGAAGCTTTCCGCGTTTTCCGTGAAGCTGCGGAGTATGCTCATAGCCGTAAACATGCCGTAGTTCGCCAGCTTGGCGATCTCAATGTCTTTGTGTAGTGCTTCCTCATAGATCGTATAGCAGTTGCGTCCCCTGCTCTTTCCGAGGTAGAGCATCTTATCGATCAGAGCAAAGAGTCCGTTAAAATCCTGTGCATCCGTCGGGAAAGAAGCCGCGCCTATCGTTCCGGTAACGTAAGCGGAACCGTTTTCAAATTCCACGTTGATGCGCAGTGCCTGTGAATCATTATACAGTCTTTCGTAGAAGGAAGATTTATCCGCATCGGACGTATAACGCAGATCGATCAGCAGCAGTTCGTCCCCACCGAACCGGCCGACCAGACCCATATCATCCGTATATGCGGCAAGTTCTTTTGCTACCGTACAAAGTACCTTATCTCCTGCACTGTGCCCGTAGCTGTCATTGATGACTTTGAAATTATCCAGATCCAGAATGGCAAAAGTAAACGGGATCTGTTCCGCGATCAGATGGAGGACGAATTTGACGGAATAGGCGCGTGAAAGGATACCGGTCAGCGGATCCAGAACCTCGTCCAGGGGCACATCATCGATCAGCCGGTCAAAGAAAGGATATTTTCGAAGATCGGAAAGCGTATATACAACCTGACTTCCATCCGGGGCATCTTTTCGCCGGATCACATCCGTGATATCCACAAAACTGCCGACCAGTCCGACAATGTTTTCACCGTCATACAGGGGCCGCTTGGAAGCGACGATGTCGCGTTCCTCCCCGCGTATGATGCATTTGCCCTGTACCTTATAGGTACTTTCGCCGGACAATACCCGGAGTTCGTCCTGTTTAAATGGTTCCGGGTCGGAATGCCAGCCCATGTCCTCATCGGTCTTACCGAGAAGGACATTCACGGAATCAAAACCGTAATAATCCAGAAAGGCCTGATTTACACCCAGAAAACGACGGTCTTTATCTTTCCAGAAGACACAGTCCTGGGATGTATTGATGATGCGGTTAAAAAGCTCAGATGTCATTTCCATGATGCGAATGATAACCTCCTTATGCCTCGGAACAATGTGTATTCTATATATTAACAGAAAAGAAGCCAGACTTCAAAGGGGCATACGATTTTTTATATTTTGAGAGGGCAGACCTTTCAATTGCGCAACCGGGAAAAATGTGGTAAACTGAAGATTGGTTTACCGTAACAGGATATATGTAAAAAAGGGAGTATAAAACGATGAAGATCGTAGTATTGGCAGGTGGTACCAGCACAGAACGCGAGGTATCCCTGATCTCGGGAACCGGGATCTATAAGGCACTGAAGGAGCGCGGACATCAGGTGGTATTGCTGGATGTATATCTGGGATATAAAGGAGATGCAGACGATATTTTTGCGGATCCCAGAGACTGGTCGGAGGGCATCGAGGCCATCAAAGAAGACAGTCCGGATCTGGCAGCCGTGAAGGCGCTGCGCCCGGATGGCGACAGGCATTTCTTCGGCCCGAACGTGATGAAGATCTGCGAACAGGCAGATGTGGTCTTTATGGCTCTTCATGGTGCGAACGGTGAGGACGGCAAGATCCAGGCGGTGTTTGAGCTGAACGGAATCCCGTATACCGGGACCGATTATCTGAGCAGTGCGATCTGTATGGACAAGGGACTGACCAAGGAGCTGTTTATGGCCGGCGGTATCCCGACACCAAAGGGGTACACCATCCGTATCGGTGAGGAAGTGCGTGATGTGAAATACCCTGCCGTGGTCAAGGTGACAAACGGCGGATCATCGGTTGGTGTTTACTTTGTAAATAATGACACAGAGCTGCAGGATGCTCTCGAAAAAGCGAAAGCTTATGATGATGAAGTGGTGATCGAACAGTATATTAAAGGCCGTGAGTTTACCTGCGGTCTGATCGGCGGCAAAGCGCTGCCTCTGGTCGAGATCGAACCGCTGCAGGGCAGCTACGATTACAAGAACAAATACCAGCCGGGAATGACGAAAGAGACCTGCCCGGCCAATCTTTCTGAAGAAAAAACCAAAGAGATCCAATGCATAGCAGAAAAGGCATGGAAGGTATTGCGCCTGCGTTCCTATGCACGTATGGACTTTATGATGGATGAAGACGGCACGATCTACTGCCTGGAAGCAAACACTCTGCCGGGCATGACGCCGATCTCCCTTCTGCCGCAGGAGGCTGCGGCGACCGGGATGAGTTATCCGGAGCTTTGTGAGAAACTGATCGAAGTATCGCTCGGGAAATAAGGAAAGCAGGAAATACATAGAGGAACACGGAAATGAAAGGGATCACCTTAAAAAATCTGGAGAAGATCTGTAACGGAACACTGCATTATGCGGAGAAAGCGCCGGATGCTTTCGATAAGGAGGCTGCCTGCGTGGTGATCGATTCCCGTCTGATCGAGAAGGACGGTATCTTTATCGCGACCAAAGGCGAGAAGGTAGACGGGCACAGTTTTATCGGACAGGTCTTTGAAAAGGGTGCGCTGGGTGTGGTGTGCGAGAAACTGCCGGAGGAACCTTGCGGTCCCTGCATTCTGGTAGAGGATAGTTTCAAGGCGCTCACCGCGATCGCGACTTTTTACCGACAGCAGCTGGACTGCAGGATCGTGGGCATCACCGGCAGCGTGGGTAAGACCAGCACTAAGGAACTGATCGCATCGGTTCTGCGCAGCGGGATCGAGACCTATGCAACCGAGGGGAATTTTAATAATGAGATCGGTGTGCCGCTGACGATCCTGAAGATCCGTAAGCAGCATAAGATGGCTGTGGTGGAGATGGGCATCAATCATTTCGGTGAGATGAGCCGTCTGACAGCAGTTGTAAAGCCGGATATCGCGGTACTCACCAACATCGGGGAATGCCATCTGGAAGCGTTGGGTGATCGGGACGGTGTACTCAAAGCCAAGACCGAGATCTTTGAAGGGCTGAAGGAAAATGCCGCAGTGATCGTGAACGGTATGGATGATAAACTCTGCACGATCGGTGAAGTGGCAGGAAGAGCGCCTATCCGATATGCACTTTTACCGGAAGGCTGTGCGGATGGCAAAGCGGTGGACTACAGTGCGCAGATCAAAAAATCCGGTGAGATGCAGGGAAGTCAGGTGACGATCTTCGGACCGGAGGGATTACGTTTTGATGTGACGGTTCCTTTGCCGGGAAGACATATGGTACTGAATGCGTTGGCGGCTACCGCAGTGGGACGTCTGGCAGGGCTTTCTGTGGAGCAGATCCGCAGCGGGATCGAGAGCGTGCGGATCGTGGCAGGACGCGGGCGTTTGATCAAGTGTTCCGGCTATAATGTGATCGATGACTGCTACAATGCCAATCCGACTTCCGTAAAAGCTTCGATCGATGTGCTCTGTACGGAGTTCGCCACCGGACGGACGGCGATCCTGGGGGATATGTTTGAACTGGGAACACAGGAAAAAGAACTGCACGCAGCGGTAGGACGCTACGCTAAGGAAAAGGGCGTGGCTCGTCTCATAGCCGTTGGTGCGTTATCGAAGAATATGGCGGATGCATACGGCACCGGTGTGGAGTACTATGAAAGTACGGATGCGCTGCTGGAGGCACTGCAGGGACTGGATCTGACCGGACAGAATGTGCTGGTCAAAGCTTCCCACGGGATGCATTTTGAGAAGGTGGTTGCAGCACTGACCGAAACAAACGGGGGTAACTGATCAGAACAGCCGGAAATGTTTGTTGCAAATAGGGATGTAACCGGTAGAACGGATGAGTTCGGAACGGTTATGATTGGGAAACGGGGGGATACGAAATGAATGCAGATGTTTTGATCATTGGTGCGGGACCGGGTGGGATCTTTTCGGCATACGAGCTGGTGAAATTAAAACCGGGATTAAAGATCGCGGTCTTTGAGATGGGGCATCCGCTGCACAAGCGCAAATGTCCGATCGATGGTGAGAAAGTAAAGAGCTGCATCGGCTGTGAGACCTGTTCCATTATGAATGGTTTCGGCGGTGCGGGCGCTTTTTCGGACGGCAAATACAATATCACGAACCAGTTCGGCGGTACTCTGTACGAATACATCGGCAAGAGAAAAGCCATCGAACTGATGGAATATGTGGATCAGATCAATTTAAGCCACGGCGGCGAGGGGACACATCTGTATTCCACGGCGAATACCGAGATCAAAAAACTGTGCCTGCAAAATGACCTGCATCTTCTGGACGCGTCGGTGCGTCATCTGGGCACGGATGTCAATTATATCGTTCTGGAAAATATTTTCAATGAATTAAAAGATAAAGTCGACTTTCACTTCAATGCGACCGTAGAGCATGTGCGCAAAATAGGCGATACCTATGAGATCGATGTGAAGGAAGCGAACGGAAATAAGACTTACAGCGGTACGACCTGCATCATCTCTGCGGGCCGCAGCGGCAGCAAGTGGATGGAGACGGTCTGCAGCGATCTGCAGATCCCGACCAAATCGAACCGTGTAGACATCGGTGTGCGCGTGGAACTGCCGGCCGCAGTTTTTTCCCATTTGACCGATGAACTCTATGAAAGCAAGATCGTCTACCGTACGGCAAAATACGGGGATCTGGTGCGTACCTTCTGTATGAACCCCAAGGGTGCGGTAGTTAACGAAAACACCAACGGTATCGTGACGGTAAACGGCCACAGTTATGAGGATCCGGAGAAACAGACGGAGAATACGAACTTTGCCCTTTTGGTGGCGAAGCATTTTTCGGAGCCGTTCAAGGACAGTAACGGCTACGGCGAGAGTATCGCACGTCTTTCCAATATGCTGGGCGGTGGGGTGATCGTACAGCGCTTCGGCGATCTGATCACCGGACACCGCAGTACCCAGTCCCGTATCAAAGAAGCCTTTATCACACCGACCTTAAATGCGACCCCGGGTGACTTAAGCCTTGTTATGCCCAAGCGTATCTTAGACGGCATCATCGAGATGATCTACAAGCTCGACAAGATCGCACCGGGTACCGCAAACGACGATACCCTGCTTTATGGTGTAGAAGTAAAATTCTACAACATGGAAGTGGAGATCGACGAGAATTTAGAGACCTTACATAAGAATCTCTTCATCATCGGAGATGGCAGCGGCATCACGCATTCCTTATCCCACGCCTCAGCCAGTGGCGTACACGTGGCCAGATATATCGCCGGAAAATAAAGGGAAAAACCAGGGGGAATTAGGGGTGAGGAAACCAGGGGGACGGACCTAGTGGTACTTCAGTACCACTAGGTCCGTCCCCCTGGTTTTCCGCTGATTTTCTTAGTTATATCAGTTCCTTATTCTTTTCGTATACGGTTGCCATCTGCGAGCGCACCAGCTCCGGCAGTCCCTTGCGGGCTTCGCGGTCCATAGCGGCCACGTCGATGGGTGGCAGATATTCGATGATCACGTGCTGCTTGCGGACCATCGGCAGGTGGTTCTCAAAGATCGCGGAGGTGTTGTTCAGCACCACCGGAATGATCTTACAGTTGCTCTTTTCTGCGATCTTGAAACTTCCCTTATGAAATTCCAGTAACGGCTCTTCCCCTTTGTTTCGTGTGCCTTCCGGGAAGATGGCGATGGAAATTCCCTTTTTGATCAGTTCGGCGCAGTGGTTCATTGACTGCATACCCTTGCGCAGGTCCGAGCGGTCCAGCAGCTCGCAGTGTAACAGCATCATCCACCAGGTGAAAGTGAGATATTTGCTCAGCTCTTTTTTGGCTACATAGCTGGTCGGGCGGGGCACTCTCGGATAGGTCAGCACCACGTCGAAGAAGCTGCGGTGATTCAAAACGTACATCACGGCCTCATCCTTCGGGACATTTTCTTCACCGATGATGGTCTGTTTGGAAGAAGGTGACCGGTTACCGTTACAAAAGTGTTAAGAATCTTAACAAATCCGTAAAGGTACGCGGTTACCTGCTTCTGAGTTGGCACGCCTGTATTTTAGGGCGTGCTAATTCTTGCCTTTTTTCACGTTGTAGCTGAATGAAGCTTTTTAGATATAAAACTGTAGTTATCCACACAATTATCCGCAAAAATCCTTCGGTGTGTTATATTTTATATTTTTTTAATCATAATTCTCCCAATTTTGTGCTTAATTTAACAAAGAAGAATTTTAGCAAAAATATATATTAAGCCATCTATCAAGCCTAGATATTTTATAGAAATTTACATGTTTTCAAGATTTTATATATTCGTTATTATATCGAGGTAAGTGCTTACACAGGCACAGATTATGAGAGTGGGAGAATTCATATGAAAACGAAACAGTCCAAAGTAACCCGTAGGATTACTATGGCCCTTTCTGCTATTATGCTTTCCGAGCAATTAGCAGGAACAGGGGCTGTACTTTATGCTCATGCAGAAGATGAGATAAAGACCGAATATAAAATAGAGCATAGTGTCACCTCGTCTTGGGACGGTGGCTGCAATGCTAATATTATACTGACCAATCTTGCTGACAGAGACACGCAGGATTGGTCTATTACATTCTCAACCACAGATAAGATCACAAATCTCTGGGGAGGAACTATTACAGAGTGCTTAGAGTTTAAGACAGCTGAAGAGGAAGCTGATATTGAGGAGCTTGAAGAGGCGGACGATAAATTTGAAGATATCTTTGAGTCTGCGTTCAAGGATGAGTTTGAGGACGACATTTTTGCTGATTTCTCGGATGAATTTGAAGAAGAGATTGAAGAGGAAGTAGAGGAAGAGTATATCGAGACACCGGATGAGGAGAACGAGGTTGAGAATACAGTAGAAGTATCTGAGAATGCTACAGAAAACGTAACATCCGAGGAAGTCGATGTAGCTGAACCCACTGTAGTAGAAGCAGAAACTGCTGATGAAACTGTTGAAGCAGCAGAAGCTACAGAAGAAACTGAGGAAGTTATCGTTGAAACCCAGGAATATGACTTTGAAGCACCTGTTGTAGAGGAACACGAGGTCTACTATCAGTACACCGTAAAAGCATTAGATTACAATGCAGTAATCAAGGCTGGTGAAAGCGTAACGATCGGCTATATGGCTGAAGGTAATAATCATGATATCTGGGATGAAAAGGCAGCTATCACGCTTAAAGAAGCTGAGAAGGCTGCAGCTATCCCTGTTGGCGGTACCTATGAATATGATGATTATACTGTAGAAGTCAAGATCCCTGCATACTGGGATGGGGCTTATAACGTACAGTTGCTGATCACGAATACCAGTGATGAAACGATCCATAACTGGGCTTTTGTTATGGAGACGGCTAATACTATCTCTGGTCTTTACAATGCTGTAGAAGTATCCGAAAATGATAGCGAAGAAGACAATGTTCATCTGATCAAGAATGCAGGACATAATCAGGATATCCCTGTAGGTGGTACAGTAGAGCTGGGCTATACAGCTTACTACGAAGATGAAGTAGATGTTCCGAATGGTTTTGCTTTGTCCCAGATTGAGACAGAGGTAACCACTGCTGAGTGCGAAGTGAGTCTTTTCATCTCAGATGAATGGGAAGAAGGCGGCCTTGCGCAGATTATTATCAAGAATATCTCTGAACTTCCAATCGAAGACTGGATGATTGAGTTTGATAGCGCGCTGGATATCAAAGAAGTCTGGGGTGGTGTAATTGACAGCCATGATGGTGAACACTACTTTATCCGTAATGCAGGATATGGACAGAATATTATGCCGGGAGAAAGTTGGACAGTAGGAATCCTGTTTAATGGAGAATGCTCAGATATTTATAGTATTGTGACGAAACAGATTGTTATAGACGGGAAAAGAAGTTATATCAATCAAGATACTGATGAAGACTTTATTTCTATAAATACAGATGATTTATTATATATTGAAAGTATTGACTCTTATAGCATCGACAAGCAGTTAGATAGTATTATGGGATCAATAAAGTCTATTGATGGATTAAAAGAGTTTACGATTGATATATGTGATATAAATAATAACGTTATCTATACAGCAGATATAGATCCCGTTATTGAATGGAAAGTAGAAGCCCCTGGACTTGTTGTAGGCGTGAATTATATTGATATAAACGTTTTGTTCGAAGACTTCAAAGAATATCATAAACAGATGACGATATTTAGCAGTTCATCGGAGAACATGAAATTCAGTATTGTTGATAATGATGATGATGATGGAGATGGCATATCTAATTATTATGAGAATCTTATAGGCCTTGACAAAAATGCTGAGGATACAGATAATGATGGTTTGTCAGATATATACGAAATAACAGTTACTCTTACGAATCCAGCGGATAACGATACTGATCATAATGCTATTTACGATGGAGATGAAGATCCAGATCAAGATCAATTATCAAATCATGATGAAATGAAGTTTGGAACAAATCCATTGAGTCAAGATAGTGATTATGATGGATTATCCGACTATGAAGAAATATATATCTATGGATCTTCAGCATTAAAATATGATACTGATGACGATGGCCTGTCGGATGGTATAGATGTAGATTGTAATTTGGATCCAACACTTTATGATACGAATGACGATGGAATATCAGATTCTGAAGAAATAGTATATCAGACCATTAAATGTGATAATATAAGCAATAATGCCATTGAGGAAGTTAGTATAACTCTCAAATGCAAAGCTGAAAATCACGATGATTTTATGATAGTCGATTCAAGCGATTACGACTATCTGTCAGCAAACGTATGTGGTATTATTGGATGTCCAGTCGAAATTGTATCTCCAATAAATTTTGATTCTGCTAAGATCACATTTTCTTATAATGAGGATGCATTAGGTAATACAAAAGAAGACGATCTCTGCATGATGTGGTATGATACCGAGAATCTCGAATATATTTTACTCGATGATTGTGTGGTTGATAAACAGCTGAACACTGTCACATACGAAACAACACATTTTTCGACATACCTTCTTGTTGATAAAACAATATGGCTTGACGCGTGGAGAAATCCCATTAACTACAAAAATTCAACAAATACAAAGCCAAACGTAGACTATGATGTAGTTTTTATGCTGGATTATACAGTGACGCCGGAGGAATTGTTGTATGAGAAAAAAATAGTTAGAAATATTATCAGCGGGCTAAAATCAAGTGATCGAGTGATGATATGCGGTTACACAAATGATAATGCTTTATATACAATGAAGTGGTATTCAGATAAGACGTCAGCATCTGTTATTTTAAACAATTTTGAGAACTATGCTTCTAAACAGGATTTTTCAATAACTGCATCAGGTTTACATGACGGAAGATTTGATTATGCTTTAGGTTGTGTGGCTATGGCTGCAAATATGGGAGACAATATTGGAAACAAGAAAGTCTGTTTTATAATTAATAATGGTGAGACAGCTTATATAGTGGGGAGTGTTTTAGATAATTCGACAAAATCATACAAAAATGAGTTGGATTTGATAGGTGTGAATCTATGTAATATCTCTATATCTACTTCGGTTAGCAATTATATCAACGATATAATTGGTGAGGAAGGAGAGAGTTTTATTGCCAAAACAACAGGAGAATATCAGGAAGAAATACAAGATATGTTTAAGTATGATCAGTATAACAATGGAATCACTGCAACAGATTTCGATTTGCAAGATTCTGATGGGGATGGGATATATGATACATATGAAATCAATGGAATGATGATTCAAAATGGGACAGTAGTATACACTGATCCCTTTAATACTGATACGGATGGTGATGGTATTAATGACTGTGATGAGATGGGAGGATTACCTGCAAATTGGCAAGACTCATTTATGGAAGTTCCTCTTACCAGTGTGATATGGCATCAAGTATCTGATCCAACCAATGAAAAGATATCGCAGTTTGAAGAAAAGTATATGTTGGTGGATGATATGAATTACTGGCCGTATAAGCAGGAAACATACGAAACCATTTTTGTAAGCAATACAGGAGAGTATGATTCAAACGGACATATCATATATGGCAGAAGAAATATATATGGATCGAATTTATCTAAATTAACGCAGGAAGAAATAGATGGAATTTTAACACGAGTGTTTTTAACGATAAATTTAGGGCGAACATACGATGTGGCCTCAACTAACTTAGAGTATTATATATTTGGAGATTCTGAAAGAAGAGTTTATAATATGGAAGCAGTAAATGTGAAAAGGGAAAAAGTATTGGGAGTAACTCCGAACGCTTTCGACGAAAACATGTATCATGCATTAAGATCGGTCTCACTTTATATGCAAGAAACAAACAAAAGTGAAATTATTTTCACATTAAAACCGGACACACCTCGTGCAGGAGTGAATTTTGAAAAAACAGATTTTAATTTATTTGCCGGAATACATGATGCAGATGCATCTTATGTGGTAAAGGCAACACGACAAAATGACGAATACTCGTTTCAGATTCGTTATTATATTATGGATTATTACGATTGGGATCCCGAAAAGACATATCCAGTTGGATTAGTTAGTCCTAGAGATCTACATAACTTGTTATATGTAAAAGTTGGACGTAATTACGAGAATTGGGGATACAAGTATGTCGAAGCTAGTTTTAATACAGAGGGTGTTATACTAACAGATGAAAATGCTGGTATTTATGTTAATAACCTTTTAATCTCACTGCATCCAGCACTTACATTTATGCTTATGTAATAAATTAGCTAGTAATAGTTAATTGTCAACTGATGTGTTGTTTTACATCAAAACCTTGAGTAGATAGAATCTTTATGATAGGTATTATGAAAGCAACACAGATGTTGACTGATACATTGATATTTAGGAATTAGCAAAAGATGAAAAAAAAATACGCATTAATAGTGTTAATGATAATAGTAATTGCTCTAGTATCGTATTTTGGCTCTAAAAATATTAAGAATAAGATACATATGAGGCAAGAAAACGATGCAAAAGAATGCTCAGAAGTGATTTTTGATTTTATTCAAGCGGTTAATAATAGAGATATTGATAAAATCGATAATTGCTTATGTGAAAAAACACCAATAGATGGCGAATTGATATATTATGACAAAGAAGAAGTGCGAAAAAATCTTGAGGATTTTAAATGGAATATTATTATGGCACATATTGGTTATATATCTTTTTTTCATAATCGAATAAGAATGAGTATTCTTTTAGTTGATGAAAATCAAAATGAAACTGCGGATTGCATGATTTTGGAAAAAAAGAATGGTGTCTGGAAGATTTCAGAAATACATGGCGAAGGATTATATACAGCACAACTATTTAAAGTATCATATCAAGATAATTTTAACGAGAATGATATAACATATTGGAATTTTCCAAAATACATGGAGTGCAATTATAATGCTGATTATCAAAGGCTTCAATAAACGGCGTAATGATTCGATATGTTTATACTATGGAATACATTATAAAAATCGCTAACGTATTTTTTAAGTAGATATATTTATTCACACGGATATCAGGGATATGGTTAGAATAAATCTTTCTAAAATTCTTTATACGAGGAAAAATATGATGAAAAAAAATAGTAATATAATTAAATCTGTATTGTTTTCGATGAGCTTAATGCTTTCGATAATACTAATTATGTTTGCTCCTGCACAATATGTGCATGCAGGTGACGATGTTGTTATTTTAGGTTGCTTTATCACGCTTCGTGGCGAAATAACATGTTCTGATACCGGCATGGCTCCAGAACAGACAAAGATATCTGTTTTTGATGCAAACTCTAATAATGCTTTGGTGAAAGAAGTTATTATCCATGGTGGTACCTATGAGTTGAATCTTGATCCAGGCGTATATCGCATATATTTTTCTACGGAGGGATATTCTACTTTTATTTCAGATATCATAAGCATCAATAGAGAAACTACAAACGAATATGATATTGAGTTTATAGCACTATCGGACATCGATTATAATAATACCACTGTTTATTCTGGACAAATATATGTAAATGCTATAAACGAAGAGCTGGGCGAAGTATTATCAATGCCGGCCGTATCGCCTGCAACTATAAGATTGTACAAAAATGAGACCAATGAACTGATTTCTGAACAATACTCTGACGTAGAGGGGAAATATTCAATCGCTTTGCCAAAAGGAAGTTATAGGCTTACTTTTTCTATGGAAGGTTTCAGGGATGTATTATATGAAAAGATAGAGGTTGGTGAAGAAACAAAGGCCGAGAGTTTGGATGTTACATTTGACCCTGTAGGTGATAAAAACCCTTTATACGGATCAGTACGCGGACGTATGATAGATCATAAGGGAAGGTATTTTAAAGGTTTTGACGTTATTGCGAGAAGAATAAGTGTTGATGACATATCTTTAGTTAATGATGGTAACGATACAGATGCTCACACAATGACAGACAAAACTGGTAATTGGGAATTGGAGTTGGAACCTGGCAAGTATCAAATAACATGCTGGGGAGCATCATACTCAACAGAGCACATAATTGTAGATGTTTATGAAAACAAGTTAACGATGGTAGGTGACGTCGTTATAAATTCAAGTACCCAAGGTGTTGGATATAAACCTATAACCATTAAGGTACAAAACGTGTTGACGGGTGAGCCTATTCCGAATGCATTAATATATTTCCGACAAGATTGGAATACAAAAAGTGGAAATGTATATTATATGCGTCCAAAAACGTGGCCAAATGGGAATTCAGAATATCAGTTTTATACTGATGCAGACGGAGTGATGGAGGCTAGCGGTATCAGAAGTCAGGAATACTGTGTAGAAATAAGTGCACCAGGATATCGGACAGGGCACTTCAATGTAGTATGTTGTGAAAATGAAGAACCTCAGTATTGTTGTCTTGCTCCATATTAATATAAAACAGTAAGGAGAAAAGCTGTGCGAAATACATATTCTAAATTTAAACTTAAGAGTAAATTACAAATATACGTAACGATACTGATTACTCTTTTTACTTTCCTGATTCTAATAACAAATTCTGTTCTATATGCTCAGGCAGAAAATGAATTTGTTTTAGGCTGCTTTATTACACTAAGAGGAGAAATAACTTGTTCTGATACCAGTGTTGCACCTACTCTAACAAAAATATCAATCTATGATGCCAACAAAACTTCAACACTTGTTAAAGAGGTGATCGTACAAGGCGGTTCTTATGAAATAAACCTTGATCCCGGTATTTACTGTATATATTATGCATCAGAAGGATACTCTACATATGTTTCTAACGAAATAACTGTAACCAGAGCATCCGTATACACAAATGATATTGTATTTCAAAAGCCAGAGGAAGCTTCTCGGCCGGTATCTGTTGTCTTTACGATTACTGATAAAAATGGAGTACCATTTTCAAACTGTGAGGCATTTATAAATATGCACAAAGATTATGTGTCATATATTCCTAATGCATCATGGCGCGGACGGACGGATACAAATGGACGTTGTGTACTCAATGTTGATTTGATAGAAGGGAAATATACGGTATCAGTTTTTTATTCTAACAAAAACTATCTTGCTGAAGCGATATTGGAAAAGTCTACTGCAGAGATTTTAAATGATAGCTATGTTCAAGGATCATATTATCATATTCCAGTAAAAATTGATTGCATTTTACCTATTGATACTATGCCCAAAACAGCTGTACTCCCCGATGATGTGTATTTTGAAAATGGAATATTTAATTCAAAATATGTTGGTGATGATTTTGACTTTAATTCATGTGGTATATTACGTGGTCCGTTTGATGATGTGTATTGGGGAATTATTTATGGAGATGCAAAGGAGTATATAGATGCTGGTCTAGGCTTCCAAGCCATCGGTACAAATGCTGAACCTTGGATTATTGAAGATGGAGAGCTCGTTCATAAGCAAACAGTCTTTGGAACATCTGATGAAAGCACTTCTAAGATATATTTACCTATAGATTTAGAAGAGTATGATGTAGCAAAATATGGGCCGTGCCTTAATATAACTATGGAATTATCCGGTTTTCACGGTAAATATGAAGATGGTATACATAATCGCCTTTGGTATATTAAATATCCAGCTGAAGGAAGAATTGATGCTTTAGAAACGGGATACATAGGACCTTGCGAAGAGACGAATGGATATATTGATGCTTATAGAGGTCTCGTTCCTAATGATGAGACTCTAGTGAATTTTATTTCTTTTCGCATAGAATCCTATGAGGAGGTTAGAATCAAAAAGATTTGGATTACTAATTCAAAATAAATTTGCCAATCGCTTTCCATACAGTACGAAATCTTATGTGCAAATTCTCCAAAATTCTAATTATTTCCCTAGGGCATATGCTCTAGGGATTGTTTTATTATCCGCTTTATATATGACCATTCTAATATCATCGTACAAAGCCACAGCTATGAGCACTCTCATGAGATGTCGTTAATCACTAAACTGTATAGATACATTTTTGTAGAAAAACTGTTTAATTAATTTGATCTAACAACAAAGAGCCCTGTATCTAAGAGATTAGGGCTTTTTGCTGTTATAGAAAAGAGAAAATCCCTTTAAATACACCCTTTACAGGGATTTTGCTGGGGCATTATTGCCAGAGGGAGTTATTGTAAGCGGTAGAATAAAACTGGCACTTTGGTTTCTACTTGCTTTTTACACCGGAGAGTGATTAGATGTTGCTGACCCCTTCGCTTGTCGCTAATTCGATCAGTTGAAATGTCCACGTTCTGCTCATTTTAATGTCTGGAGAAGGATTAGGTTATTCCGGGGATTACTCCCCGGATACCCCCTTTTTACCTAACAGTAATTCAATCAGTTGGAGCGCATTGCCTATCGCACAAGCATCTTCATATCTCAGTTGGCCGGTATCATATATAGATCGTATATTCCAATAACGATCTTTATACGATAAGATTTCACATCCAACATTCCAATCCGGTATACAAAGGAAATGCCCCTTACTGTGTCTGCCGAAAACTATGCGAAAAGTATATCCACCGGCATCAATCATTACCTCATAAGGTTCTGTTTTTATGTTGATCAGCCATATGAATCCCTGCTTTCGCAGGATTTTTGACTTATCATCATATGTTTTTTCCGGAGTCACCGGATACCAGAACTGAATATCGCTCAAGTCGCATCACCTCCCAGTGTTAGCGTCGGGAGATTTTAACCACTTAGAGTCGGAAAGATACAACCATTACGGGTCGGGAAGGAATAACCAATCTTGGTCAATCAGAAAAAGCCATTGTTCTTTTTGAAATATGAAATATACTGATGTATGCCAATGCA
>JAGBMJ010000040.1 GCA_017634975.1 Lachnospiraceae bacterium
CATCCTGAGCCAGGATCAAACTCTCTAAATAAGTTTTCTTCCCAGCCAGTTTAAACTGGCTAAAAATCCATTCTTTACTGTTGGTTCGTTAAAACCGTTCTGAAATCTTTCAGAATAAAATTCATTGAAATCTTTCAGGGTTGGATAGCTGTGTAATTATCAATGTTCTTGGGCCTTTCAGCCATTTTGTCGTTCCGGAGTTTTTTGTGTCTCTCTCGCGGCGACTTGATTAGAATACCACCTTCATCGCATTGTGTCAACAAGAAATTTCAAAAATTTTCAAAATTTTTTTCGAGTCGTTTTCGGCCCACAATTTTATGTAAATAAACGCATCCATTTATACTATATATAGTGTTTTCATTCCGTAAAAATTATGTTCACTGAATTATTTTTGAAATTTTTTCTGTTTTCCGCTATTTTCGTATCTTTTTTCTTTTTTGCAGCTCATTTTTTTATTCTTCGCCATGAAAACAGCTGCCTCCCCGGAAATGAATTTCCGAAAAAACAGCCCTTTCTCATTCACCCCAATCCATTTTCAACCCAGGTCTTCTCCGAAAACCGTCTTCGCATATCACTAATACAATTCCAAATGATCTGCGGATCTATCCTTCCCACTTCTTATATTTTGAAAAAACTGATGTTGTCCGTCATCTCCGTGGCAAGTCCCTGCAGTTTGGCCGCCGCTTCACTGATGACCGTAAAGGTTGCATTCAATTCCTCCATAGAAGCATTGGTCTGTTCCGCCGATGCTGCATTCTCTTCCGAGATTGCCGACAGATCCGATATGATCTCCATCAGTCCGTTCTTCGCTTCGTTCAAAGAAGTCACGCGACCGGTAATATGTGTGGAGGTTTCCTTTACATGTCCGACATTACCGGACATCGTCTCCATATTTGTTTTTGTGGAATCCAGCTGTTTCTCCTGCACTCCGAAACTCTCATTCAGTTTTTCCAGAACACTCACGGAAGATGCCGAATCCGCAAGCAGTTTTTCTACAATGTTTTTGATCTTATCGGCGCTGTCACTGGACTGGTCCGCCAGCTGCCGGATCTCATCCGCTACGACTGCAAACCCGCGTCCCGCATCACCGGCACGCGCCGCTTCGATCGAAGCATTCAGCGACAGCAGATTGGTCTGGGTCGCAATATCCGTGATTGCCTGCGTAAATTCCGATATCGTCTTGGCCGATTCATTTGTCGAAGTGATCGTATCACCGATATCCCGGACGGATGCTGTCACCTCTTCGCTCTGACGGATCAGCTTCTCCAGTGCCTCCATGGCCCTGTCGCACGCTTCCTTCATTTCTTCCGCATAGGTATCCATTTCCCGCACATCCGAGGTGATCTCTTCGATATTCCGCCCGATATCATCCGTATGACTTGCCGCATTTTCCACACTTTCCGCCTGGGAGATCGCGCCCTGTGAAATCTCCGATACTGCATTGGTCACCTGCTCGGATGCCATCGACGCCTGCGATGCCGAATCCGCCAGGTCTATACTGTGCCTGTTCAGATCCTCCGAAGTGTTATGCAAACGGGCAATGATATCCGTCAGTTTCTCATACAGATTGTGAACACCCGTTGCGATAATACCGAGCTCATCCGCTCTTTGCACCATTTTCGGATCCACTTTCAGATTCAGATCACCTTCCGATAAGGTATCCACGTTTTCCGCGATCGACTTCATGATCTTCGAATACTTCCCGGTCAGGAGTATTCCCATCACAACAAAGACCGCTACGATCACAAAAGTCACCACAAGTAGCATTCCCACCTTGAGGTTCAGTTTGGCATTGATGTCCGCCGCATCACGTCCCGCAAAGAAACAGCCGACATACTGCCCGTTATAGGTTTCCGGTATGTAACATACATAGTAGATCTTTCCGTTAATGTTGGTTTTGAAATCCTTGTAGATGTTACCGGCTTTTACGGAATTGTACGCTGCGTCCCCGATGTCCTTGCCTTTCATTCCGTCGATCGTTGTGATCGCCCGGGTCTTGTCCATGATAAATGTATATTCCAGCCCTGTACTTGCATTCAGATCATCAAACAGCTGCTGGAAGTTCTCTTCTCCTTCCAGATTCTTATCTCCCTTCCAGAGCTGCCCGTCCACGAAATGCCACTCGCCTTCATAGGTGTCATCTACCGCGTGCTGCAGTTCCATACACGCCGTGAGCAGTATTTCTTCGCCCATGTCATGATAAGTATCCTGAAACTCCAGATACGTGATCAAACAAAGAACGACCGCCATCAGGCACAATCCCCCGACTGCGATCGCAACTACCCGTCCGATTAAACGTTTCTTTTTGTCCGTATGCCTGCCCATATGCAATCCTCCTTGATTTTTCATAACTCACTCCGCAAACCATCTTTCATAATTATATCCCATTTGTGCAATAAAAACAAGAACAGTTTCAAATCGTCGCGAAATATATACTATGTGCACAATCTCTGTTGGATGTATTTGGCAATTATATTATACTCACTAACGGGAACATTTCCGTTAATGCGTATAAGCCTCCGGCAGGATGCGCACTCGCACGTAAGGGCATTAGCCGCTAAAGCGGCACGTGCCCGGCGCGACGTATAAACGAAACGGAGTTCCTATAAAGAAAAAAACCACAGATAACTGTGGTTCAGGATCCGAACGTGATCATAAAGCAGAAAAGATTACCGCAGCTGGATCAGGCTGATCCCGTTTTCCGTCACCAGCTGGTAACGGGTACTGTAAGAAGTCGGGATCATCAAAAGCACCTTTTCTTCAAAGCTGCCTTCGTACTTTAGTTTTCCTTTTGTTGTATAAATAAGGCATGACGTCGCATTGTAGATGATCACATTCTCTCCGGTAAAGAAGATATCGTCATACTCTGTATCAAAAGAGATGCTGCTGTACGGATTGCCCTTTTTGTCATAGATATCCATGCGATACCGTCCCGCGCCGGACTTGTCATAGTAAACCAGCCCGATCGCATTGCTGCCATGATAGACCGCACGTACCTCATCATTCAGTATCACAGTCGCAATATTGGTCGGTCTCTGTGCTCCTTCGTACAGCATCAGCCCGTCATTGGACACCGCAAATGCCGTCTCCCCGTCCAGAAAGCCGACATACGGTACAAGACGCCCCTGATAATCATAACCGCTGACCAGATTGTCCGTCTCATTCCGTCCCACATCGCCGAAATTGTAAAATGCGACTTTGGAGGTCATCTGGCCATTGTCAACATACAGATACGACACCCCTACCAGCCGTCCGCTTTCAGAGATACCGATGGCAAACGGATAGCCGCTGCGCGACATGGTGGTACGAAAATATGAGATCTGCGTACCGTCTTTGTAGAACAGGTAGATCGGCGTTGTCGTCACATCATCCAGAACCGCTGCCACCACACCGCCTTCCGAAAGGCAGATCCGCTGCACCGGACTGTTGACGGAGATCTCTCCCGTCTTTCCGTTCTTGTCAAAGATATAGATCGCGCGCCCGTTGCGGTCCGCAACCGCCACGCACTCTCCGTTGACTTCCACCATCGGTGCCTGCATCGTAAACGCAAAATCCCAGACTCCGGTTCCCTTCGCGTTGATGCAGTGGATACCATCCGGACTGTACGACAGAAACGCACTGCCAAAAGGAACGATCGTGGCCCCCTCCGAAGGAGACCACTCTACCGTTCCTACTATCTCATAATCCGTATATACATGATTGCGGATCGAAGTGAACACCACCACACCGACCACGGCCAGCATGATAAGAAGCACCAGCGTAACGACCGTCTTTCTGGCCCGGATCCTTCCGATCTGTTTTTTATAACTGACCAGGTTGACCGGTTCCTTCTCCTCTCCGCCCTTCCTATGATTTGAATCGCGCATAAATCAACTACCAGCTAAACTGATAGACCGTAGTGGTCTTATACTCCTCTTCCGGTCCGAATACCGGCTGTTTGAAATTCTCATGGTTGATCGCATCCGGGAAATACTGGGTCTCTAAGCAGAAGCCCTTGAACGGATGGTTCTCAAAACCGCCTTTGCCGATGTTTTTCCCGATGCAGTTGCCGGAATAGAACTGCACACCCGGCAGGTCCGAATATACCTGCATCCTGCGTCCGCTCTTTGCATCCGATGCTTCCGCGATCAGTTTCTTCCTGCCGTTATAGCCGTCTACCACAAAATTATGATCAAAACCCTTTGCGATCTTGATCGGCTTGAACTCTTTCTTATGCAGATCCTTGCCGATCTTCTTCGGCTTGGTGAAATCTAACGGCGTCCCCTTGACATCCATCAGCTCACCGGTCGGGATCAGCTCCTTGTCCACTGCAGTCACTTTGGACGCATGGATCGTCAGTACGGTATCCTCTACATCCGCACGGGAAATGCCGCCCAGATTGAAATAGGAATGATTTGTCATGTTGATCACGGTCTTCTTGTCCGTGGTAGCACAATAATCGATCTTCAGCTCATTTTTGTCCGTTAAGGTATAGGTTACGGACACCTTCATGTTGCCGGGATGCCCCATTTCCTTATCTTTTTTGGTCACGGAAAAAGTCACGCTGTTCTTTCCGGCTTCTGCCGTCCAGATCCGCTTGTGGAACCCGATATCAAAATCACTGTGCAGATTGTTGTCATTGTCATTGACCGGAAGCTGCACCTTCTTTCCATCCACTTTGTAAGTACCGCCTTTGATACGGTTTGCGATCGGCCCTACCGTTGCCCCGAAGAAACTGCCGTTCTTAAAATACTTCCACAGCTCATCGTAGCCCAGTACGATATCTTCTGCCTTGCCCTTCTTGTCCGGCACATACAGATTCTTTAAGATCGCGCCGAAAGTGATCACCTCCGCGCTCATCCCGTTCTTGTTGGTAATGGTATAGCAGTCCACTGCCTTGCCGTCTCTGGTCTCACCGAAAAATGCTTTCGTTACCGCCATAGCTTTCTTCCCTCCAAATGATCATAATTCAATTCTTCCTTCGTAAGCACGAAGGAGTGTTACTTCATCAATATTCTCCAGGTCACCGCCCACCGGTACACCGCTGGCGATCCGGGTCACTTTGATCCCGGCCGGCTTGATGAGCTTGCTGATATACATGGCCGTGGTCTCACCCTCCAGGGACGAATTGGTCGCGATGATCACTTCCTCCACATCCCCTTCGAGCCGTGCGATCAGTTCCTTCAGCTTAATATCCGCCGGTCCGATCCCGTTCATGGGTGAGATCGCACCATGCAGCACATGATAAACCCCCTCGTACTTGCCGGTCTTTTCATATGCTGCCAGATCCCTGGTGTTTTCCACCACCATGATCTGTTTGTGATCCCGTTTCTGGTTGGCACACACCGGGCAGAGTTCCTGATCCGTCAAGGTACAGCATTCCCTGCAGTACTTTACGTTTTCCTTGGCACGGATGATGATGTCCGACAGACGTTTCACCCGGTCGTGCGGCAGATTGATGATATGAAACGCCATACGCTCTGCCGTCTTGCTGCCGATGCCGGGCAATGCCCCCAGCTCTGTGATCAGCTGATTGATATCTCCGGTATATAAGTCCATACCGCCCCTTTAGAACGGCAGACCGCTTAAGTTCAGACCGGAAGAGATGTTGCGCATCAGCATATCGCTCTCTTCTTCTGCCTGGCTCAGCGCACCGTTCACCGCAACGATCACCATATCCTGCAGCGTCTCCACGTCATCCGGATCTACGGCATCCGGGGAGATCGTCAGTTTTGTCAGCAGCTTCTTGCCGGTTACGGTGGCTTCCACTGCACCGCCGCCTGCCGCTGCCGTGTACTCCTTCTCTTCCAGCTCTGCCTGTTTCTCCTCCATCTGACGCTGCATACGCTGTGCCTGCTTGAGCATATTGTTCATATTGCCCGGCACAAAGCCCTGTCTTCTTGCCATGTTTAATCCTCCACTTCTACTTTGATTTGTTTGATATTCAGTATATCTGCAAGATCCGCAAACTGCGTATCAAATTCCCTGTTCTCATCATAAACGACCGCATCGAACGGCACTTCCTTGCCGATGTGCTCATTCAGGATCCCCGCAAACTGCTCCTTAAAATTTCCGTTACGCAGAGCGTCCGCAAGCACACTCTCCGTAAAGCAGAGCAGCAGATGCCCGTTATCTCCGAGGGACAGCTTTGCCTTATTCAAAAGACCGCGCAGCATAAACTCGGATCTGCCCAGGATCATCGGCCAGTCCCGGACGACCTTTTCGATATCCTCCGGTACGGCGATCTCCAGCTTCCGCTTCGGCTCCGCCGGTGCCGCCGCAACCACTGCTGCCGCCTGCGATGCCGCTGCCATGGGGATGCCCTTTTCGATCTTCTTCTCCACGCTGCGCACACGCTCCAGTACAGCTTTTTCATCCGTATCCATCTGCGGACGCATCAGCCGGATCAGGTACATCTCCAACATAATACGCTTTTGTCCGGAAAAACGCAACCTTCCCGACAATTCCGTAAACACATCAATATAGCGCAGGATGCTGTTCATCTCCAGCTGCGCCGCTTCTTCCTTAAGAAGTGCCAGATGCTCCGCGGAAACATTCAGCAGATCCTCCATATCTGCGGCATCCGAAGCTTTGAGCAGCATCAGGTTACGCAGATACCAGATATAATCCGTTACGAACTGGGACAGATCCCGTCCCTGCATCACGATCTCTTCCACTAACGTCATTCCGCCGATGATATCATCCGCCAGAATGCAGCGTGTCAGCCGGCTGAACACCTCGGTATCTACTGCCCCCAGGATCTCCAGGACCTTTTCGTACGTCAGCAGTTCCCCGAAATGAAAGGCCACGCACTGATCCAGAAGGCTCAAGCCGTCACGCATAGACCCGTCTGCCGCCTTTGCCACATAGGTCAGTGCTTTATCTTCCACCTGTATGCCTTCGATATCCGTCAGCTCCCGCATACGTCCCGCGATGGTCTCGATGGAGATCCGCTTGAAATCGTACCGCTGGCAGCGGCTCATAATGGTAATGGGGATCCTGGGCACCTCGGTGGTCGCCAGGATGAAGATGACATACTTCGGCGGCTCCTCCAGCGTCTTTAACAGTGCATTTCTCGCACCCTCGGAAAGCATGTGCGCCTCATCCATGATATAAACCTTGTACTTGCCCTCTACCGGAGGGTAAGCCACTTCTTCAATGATGGTACGAACATTTTCCACGCCGTTGTTGGAAGCCGCGTCGATCTCGATCACATTCATGCTGCTGCCAGCAGCGATCGCCTTGCACATCGCGCATTCCCCGCACGGAGAACCATCCTGCGGATTCTCGCAGTTAACCGCCTTTGCAAAGATCTTTGCGATGGTGGTCTTGCCGGTACCACGCGTACCGCAAAAGAGATACGCGTGGCCGATCCGGTCTGCCTTCAGCTGATTTTTTAATGTTGTTACGATATGCTCCTGACCGCGCACATCTTCAAAACTCTGCGGCCGGAATTTACGATATAAAGCTGTATATGACATAACAAAAACTACTCTACCCTGTTTAATCTCCGAAGCTGATGCCCAGCATCTTTGCTTCTTTTATGATGGTCGCATCCGGATCTACGGTCTTCAACTTGCCGGCCACATCCTTAAGCGACACTTTTACTACTTCGCGGTTCTTGTAACCCACCATAAATCCGTACTCACCCTTCAGGATGAGTGCTCCCGCTTCCGCTCCCAGACGGGATGCGAAGACACGGTCATACGGACACGGCGCACCGCCGCGCTGCATATGCCCCGGCACCGTCACGCGCACTTCCAGACCGGTCTTTTCCCGGATCTGGTCCGCCACCTCATAGGATACACTCGGGAACGGATACTGCTCCATTTTTTTCTTATAATCCTTCTTGGAAAGCTTGGCATCTTCTTCCGAGATCGCGCCTTCCGCTACCGCCAGAATGGTAAAACGGCTGCCGCGCTCTTCCCGCTTACGGATCGCCCTGATCACTTTGTCGATCTTGTACGGGATCTCCGGGATCAGGATGATGTCCGCCCCAGAAGCCATACCGGCATTCAGTGTCAGCCAGCCGGCCTTGTGCCCCATCACTTCCACGATGAACACGCGCCCATGGGAATCTGCCGTAGTATGGATGCAGTCGATCACGTCGGTTGCGATATCCACGGCACTCTGGAAACCAAAGGTCATATCCGTACCCCACAGATCGTTATCAATGGTCTTGGGCAGGGTAATGATATTTAACCCTTCTTCCCGCAGCCGGTTCGCCGTCTTGTGGGTACCGTTGCCACCCAGGATCACCAGGCAGTCCAGGTTCAGCTTGTGATAGGTGTGCTTCATCTCCTCGATCTTGTTCCGGCCCTTCTCATCCGGCTCATCGATCGTCTTATACGGCATACGGGAGCTGCCCAGGATCGTTCCGCCCTTGGTCAGAATACCGGAAAAATCCGCTCCGGTCAGCATACGGAAATCACTGTTGATCAACCCCTTGTAGCCGGAATGAAAACCAAAGATCTCCACTTCTTCCCCGCTGTTGTAGATGGTTTTTACCACGCCGCGCATCGCTGCGTTGAGTGCCTGGCAATCGCCGCCGCTTGTCAACATACCGATTCTCTTCATACCCCAATACCTCCATGTATTTTATGCTGATTTACTGTTGCTTACTCAAACAGATCCGTTGTCAAGGGCGTACCGAACGGAATGTCCGTTTTCGCCGTCTTTCCGAGCAGTTCCTTTAAATACTTCGGTTTCAATCCGTTGCTCGGCCGGATGCTGCGTACATTTTCCGCAGTAAACGTCTCTCCCGCTTTGATGTCCTTTACCGCAAAAAGGCTGCGCCGGAAGGTCGTGGACGCCTGCTCCCCTTTAGTCAGCGTATAATCCGGTCCCTGTGCGATCCGTTTTGCATTGCGCACATCCCGGACCATCGCGGCAAAACTCTCCATATCCATACTGAAGGCGCTGTCCGCACTCTCCACACCGGCCAGTTTCACGTGTTTTTCCACCACACACGCGCCCAGACTCACGCCTACCACAGCACCTAGGCTGCCTTCACTGTGATCAGAGAGACCGATCGGCACACCAAAGCGTGCCTTCATATCCGGGATGTTTCCCAGATGCATATCCTCCCAGGGTGCCGGGTATTCGCTGCAGCATTTGAGCAGTACGATCTGCTCATTGCCGGCCTTTTTGCAGGCATCCACCGCATCCTGTATCTCCTCCGGACTCCCCATACCGGTCGAAATGATCATCGGCTTGCCCTTGGATGCCGCATATTCGATCAGCGGCAGATCCACCAGTTCGAAGCTTGCGATCTTGTAGGCTCCCGCTCCCAGTTCTTCCAGAAAGTCCACAGCACCATTGTCAAACGGTGTCGAAAGGAAATCCACGCCGCACGCCTCGCACTCCTCCCTGATCCGGGCGTGCCACTCATACGGAGTCCCCGCTTCTTTATACAGGTCATATAGTTTATATCCATCCCACAGCCCGCCTTTGATCCTGAAACACTCTCTGTCACAGTCGATCGTGAGCGTATCCGCCGTGTAAGTCTGGATCTTCACACAGTCCGCGCCGGCCTCTGCCGCCTGTCGCACCACCGCAAGCGCATTCGCAAGGCTCCCTCCATGATTGGCGCTCATCTCGGCGATCACATAGACCCCGCCCTGTTGTATCTTTTCAAATAAACGGAATGCATTCATACTTCAGATTTTATCAATTTTCGGTTCAGAATTCAAGGAAAATGAGAAACCGGGCTTTTCAACAGAACTGTTTCATAAGCTGCCGATCCGGTTGACTGCCGCGCTGTCTACCAGGATCTCATGCTCCGTCGGATTGCTCAGACAGAATTCCACATGATACGTGTTTTTCTCTACCGTCACCCGGACTTCCATATAGTTATCGGTTCCGGTCACGATCACCGACGGAAGCTCCTCCGCGCGAAAATCATTGGTTACCCGTACCTGCAGACGATCCAGCCCCTCGCCGGAGAGAACAAAATGATAAACTCCCGCATACAGCGTCATATTCGGTCCGTTCGTCTCCACCTCCGGCGGAATGGTCCATATCCCGCCTTCCACCCAGCCGCCGCTTAAACGGTGCATACTGCTCAGGTCATAATGAAACTCGCTGAGCGCCGTAAGCATTGCCTCATGATCTTCAAAACCGTATGCCACATACGAGTCATTTCGAAACGCCACATTTTTGGCCGTAAGATATGCTACCAGCGGACATTCTTCCTCTTCCTCTGCATCCAGCAGGATAAACTGCAGCCCTTCCGCCTGCGTTCCGGCATGTGCGATCGGCTGCATCCAGATGTAAAGCTTTTCCACATCCACGTTATCATCCACGTGATCGTCCCAGTTGTACATCTCGATACTGCCCTCGGACAATTCCGTTACGATATTTCCGTTCCAGTACGAGGCATAGCCACTCCGATAGCCCTGCTCAACCAGCGCATCCGTTACTTCCTTCAGGTCTGTGGTCAGATCCTTACGATACAGACCCGGATAACGTCCCAGCCCCGTAACCCAGAAGGATGCGATCACTGCCAGCGGGATCAGATACGCCCATACCGCAGACTTCCGGTCTTTATTCTCTTCGGATGCCCTCTGCAGGGCAAACCCCAGAACCGGAACCGCATATACAATGATCGGCAGCGCATAGCGGTCTTCATAAAGCATATCCGTAAATAAATAAAGCAGGAAATATACTACCGCCATTGCCAGTGCCGCTTCCGCAACAAGACGTTCGCCTTCTTTCCGTTTCCGTATCTCTCTGAAATAGCGTATGTAATAGAGCACGATGCCTCCCAGGATGATCATCGCCGCCGTATTTTTGATCATCGCCGGTGAGAAAACCGCCTCATCCGCGTAACCATATTCGTTGACGATCCCCATCAGCAGCCGTTCCAGCCTTGCAAAAGAAAACCCCTGAAATCGGAGATTGTCCCATCCGTTGAAATGGTAATGTTTCCCCAATACGGCACGGTTCACTGCGTAACCGAAGCCTCCGCCCAAAAACATCAGCCAGGCGGCCGGGAAACGGAACCGTCTTTCTTCATAACTGCGCAAAACCGCCAGCAGAAAAAAGGGAAAGTAGGTCACGATGATCTGCCTCGGCCCACCCATACCTGCCAGAACGGACAGCAGCAGCAAAACACCCCCGCAGATCTTTTTCTTTCCGGCATCGTTTCTTTCCAGTCGGAGGCAAAGGCCGGTCGATGTAAATGAAATGGCAATATGCGGAATATAATACAGACCGTATAGAACAATATAGGAATAATCGCAGGAAAAGGGAAGAAAAAGAATGGCTGCCGTAAGCGGATAATACTTCTTCAGGCCGGCCTGGACACACAGATAATAGTAGCTTGCTCCATAGATCAGAAGAAGCACCGCACCGGAAAGCAGCCGCGAGATCCGGAAACTCTTTGTGATCGCCAGAAACAGACTGAAAAACAGCTGATTGTTCAGCAGACGGATCTCCGTGGAATATTTCCAGTTCGGAGTGATGATCCTGCCCTCCGCAGCAAGCATCTTCGAAAGAACCATCTCACTGGACATATCCGCATCAAGCAGTTTCTCTACCCGCAGAAGATAAAGAGCCATCCACATCCCCACACTTGCGATCAAAAACAGCCATGGCAGATACTTTTTTATTTTATCCGTCATTATTAACCCCTCACCTGCTCCAATCAACCCCATACTGCCCGATCCGGACGCGCTTCCTGCTGAATGCGCTGATTCTATTATCGGGAAAATCACCAGATGTGTCAAGAGACGCAACAAAGCGTACCGCAGGCGGAATTTCTAATAACTACGTCAAGATTTTTCGATGACTCAGATGGACAGGAAGACTAGGCAAATTGTAAAGTTATTCTGTACCAGTTCCTAAAGTAAAAAACGCCACGAAAAAACGTGACGTCATCAGGTCGTATTCCAATTTCTGCAGTTTAACGCGTACGAAGAAGATTCTCTGTCTCGTCCGCATTTTCCTTCTTTGTGTCCGAACCGTCTTTCTCAGTTTCAGATCCACCGGCTTCCTTCTGCTGCTCTTCCGTCTCAGCCCCATCCCGGACACCCATGGATTCCAGCATCTCAAAACCGGCTAAATACCCTTTTGTTTTCATTCCCGTATTCCTTCCGTTTGTACTGCCTAAAAAGCAACGCGGAGTTGGAGGGATTTGAACCCTCGCGCCGCTTACGCGACCTGCCGCATTTCGAGTGCGGTCCCTTCGGCCAGCTTGGGTACAACTCCGAACAAACTCATATTATACGGGAAATCTGCATAAGTGTCAAGATTTCTTCAATCGCAGCACTGCCTTAAACATATCTCCGTCCACCTGAATCACCACCTTGCCGCCCATCAGCTCCATCAGGCTCCCGGCAATGGACAGCCCCAGTCCCGAACCTTCCGTGTTGCGTGAGCCGTCTCCGCGGACAAAACGCTCCATCAGTTCATCGCCGGAGATCCCCAGCTCCGCCTTGGAGATATTGGAAATACTGAGCGTAACCCCCTCTTCCTTTTCTCCGGCCTCCACATATACCCGCGTCCCCGGCATCGCATACTTCAGAACATTTACAAACAGATTGTCCAGCACACGCCATAGCAGATTACTGTCCGCGCTGACCCGGAGCTCTCCATCGGTGTTTTTGCAGACCAGTGTAAGACCGGCTTCGTCCAGTTTGTCCTGGTATTCACCGGTGACCTGACCGACCAATGTACTTAGCTCCACTTCGGCCAGATCCACATCCATAGCCCCGTAAGCCACGGGGACGGTTCTTGTGGCTCATTTTGAGCCGGAAGAACCGTCCCCGCGGTTTGTTTATTTTTTCAGTTTCAGTACAGCTTTGAACATATCGCCGTCAACGGTGATCACGAGATCGCCGCCCATACGCTCCATCAGGCTCTTGGCAATGGACAGACCCAGGCCCGAACCTTCCGTGTTTCGGGAAGCATCACCACGCACAAAGCGTTCCATCAGTTCATCTCCGGAGATGCCCAGTTCGGCTTTGGAGATATTGGAAATGCTCAAACATACCTGTATATCCTCTTCGGATGCCTCGGTATAAACCCGGGTGCCCGGCATGGCATATTTTAAGATGTTCACAAACAGGTTGTCCAGGACGCGCCAGAGCAGATTGCTGTCGGCGCTGACCATGATGCCTTTCTCCAGATTTCGTGATACCAGTGTCAGATTTGCTGCATCCAGCTTATCCTGATATTCCCCGGTAACCTGTCCGACCAGAGTACTCAGATCCACTTCCGACAGGTTCACTTCTACCGCACCGGAAGATGCCTTGGATGCATCGATCAGATCCTGGATCAGCTTTTTCAGCCGGTCCGACTGGTGCGCCAGGATCCCCAGGTACTCTTTCTTTTCCTCTTCCGTGGCATCGCTCTGGGACAGCAGATCCACATAGTTGATGATGGATGTGAGCGGTGTCTTGATGTCATGGGAGACATTGGTGATCAGCGCTGTCTTTAAGCGCTCACTCTTCATACGCTCTTCCACCGCGATCTGGATACTTTCCCCCACACTGTTTAAGTTCTTTGCAAAGAAACGGTAATCCGGCGTCAGATATTTTTCCTCAACGGGCTGTTCCAGCTCTCCGGCAGCGATCCTGGCCGCGCCATCCCGCAGCCGGCTGTAGCCCCAGAGCAGGTAGCTGATCAGCGCCAGCGAAAACAGCCTTCCTGCCACAAACAATACTGCAAATCCCGTTCCGCAGTCCTGGATCAGCGCCGCTTCAATGATGCTGACCACGGCAAGCCCCGGTAAAAGGATCGCAAATCTTACGGCCAGCGGCAAATGCTCAGAAGCCCAAACACCGATCCGGATGCACTGTTTTTTCATAAACCGGAAGATATAACCGACCAGTGTCGTTCTCCAAAATGTCTTTGACTTGATCCGCACACAGAACGTAGTCAGCAATGCCAGCCCCAGCAGTCCCATAACAAAGAGCGCCAGACAGAAGATCATTATATATTCATGAAAGGCGAACCACTCCGATGCCCGCGCATCCCCGATCATATCGATCAGTTCGCTCATAGCGGCTGCAATAAGGCCTTCCGCAAAGAACACTGCGCCCATCCAGAATGCAAACGGGATCCGGTCCAAAAAGCCTGTCTGTATACCTTCTTTTCCCTTACGATGCCCGGCGCTCATACACAGATGTGCCAGACTCAGGGCAAAAAACACACCCGCGATCACCAGGATCCATACCGCATTCTGGTCCGTCTCCGACAGCATCTGTAGGAACTCTGTCTGATCTGCCGTCAGGACACCGGCTTCCGGACTCTTCTCCCGAAACAATATGGTCAGATAATACGGCTTTCCAAACGGCAATTCTTCATCCGCAACGTACCAGTGCCCTTTATACGGTGCACGCAACAGGGCACTATAGGAAGAACCATCCTCTGTATAATAGCACTCCGTAAATGCCTGTACCTGCATATATTCCGAATACTCCGAAAAGCCCTCACTTTCAAAGATATAAGTCGCTTTCTCCGAAAAACCTTCCTCCGGCGTTTCCGACAGGATCACGGCATAATCCATCCGGTCTGCGCCTTCAAAGTTCTCTGCCAGGTCGCTCCAGTATACCGTAGCCCGCAGAAAACTCCGGTTTGTGTCTGCCTCTGTCGTATAATTATAATCCCTCGCCGGGCACGTGGACAGATCTGTCAGCAGTGTGCCCGCCAGATGCTCCTCCGCATATTGCTTTGCCTTGCTCATCATCTGCTCATAGGTCATCCCATGATAGCCACCCTTAAGCCCAAACAACAGCATACACAGTGTAACGAGCATGATCACTGCGCTTACGGAACAGACGATCGCGCCGATCACTTTCATAAATCCGTTTTCACAAAACTTCCGATAGTTCTCTTTCATCCTTTTCCTCACCCTTTTTCGATCTTGTAACCCTGTCCCCAGACGACTTTCAGGTAGCGCGGTCTGGCCGGATCGATCTCAATCTTCTCCCGCAGTCTCCGGATGTGTACCGCTACGGTATTCTCCGTACCGTACGGATCTCCGCCCCATACTCTGGTATAGATCTCGTTTGGCGAAAACACTTTTCCCGGTTCCTGCATCAGCAGTTTTAAGATCCCGTATTCCGTCTTTGTAAGACTGACCTCTTCGCCATCCACATGCACTTCCTTGGCTGGGTCGTTTACATGAATGCCTCCGATGACCAGTTCATCGCTTTTCACGACCACGCTTCCCAGCATCGTATATCGGCGTATGGATGACCGTACTCTGGCAGTCAGTTCCGCCGGCAGAAACGGTTTGGTGATATAATCATCCGCCCCCAGGTTCAACCCCAGGATCTTATCCGCATCCTCGGACTTCGCCGTAAGGAAGATCACCGGTACATTGGAAAGCTTCCGTATCTCCGCCAGCGCCTCGATCCCGTCCATCTCCGGCATCATGATATCCAGCAAAAGCAGGCAGATGTCTCTCTCCTCCTGCAGCATCTGCATCGCTTCCCGGCCGTTGTAGGCCTTGCGGATCTCGTAGCCTTCCGCCTTCAGATAGATCTCCAGTGCGCGTACAATGTCTTTTTCGTCGTCACAGACCAGTATTTTATTCATTACGTTTCCGTTCCTTCTTTCCCGGGTATTTCGAAAGAGCTCTCTTCGTGAATCATCGATCTGCAGCCCCTTCCGGCGCCGGGAAGGTCACGCCCGCAGATCAACAATTCTTTTGTATTATAATACAGAAAAAATGAAGAAAAAAGTGCGCAAAAAATGAAGAATTTCTTACGAAAACCAGGGGGACGGACCTAGTGGTACTAAAGTACCACTAGGTCCGTCCCCCTGGTTTTTCGTCCCCCTGGTTTCCCTATTCCGGGTGTTCTTACTCTACCGTAACACTCTTGGCCAGGTTTCTGGGTTTGTCCACATCCAGACCTTTGCTGACACTGGTGTAGTAGCCGAGCAGCTGCAGCGGGATGATCGCCAGGCTGCCCGCAAACAGCGGATCCACCTTGGGTACGTATACCGCAAAGTCTACCTGATCTTCCACATCATATCTTCCGAATACCGTCAGTCCCATCAGATAGGCACCGCGGGATTTGCACTCCACCATATTGGAGATGGTCTTTTCGTACAGATCCTCCTGGGTGAGCACACCGATCACCAGGGTGCCGTTCTCCAGCAGGGAGATGGTCCCGTGCTTCAATTCTCCGGCTGCATAGGCTTCGGAATGAATGTAGCTGATCTCCTTCATCTTGAGCGATGCCTCCAGGGAGATCGCATAATCCAGTCCTCGGCCGATAAAGAAGATATCCTTTGCTGCCGCAAATTTGGAAGCAAACCACTGAATGCGCTCCTTATCCTCCAGCACTCTCGTTGCCTTGGCCGGAATGGAAAGCAGTTCCTCCAGGTAATAGTTGTATTTTTCCTCCATATTGCCGGTGCCGCGCACTCTGGCAAATTCCAATGCCAGCAAAAATCCGCACAGCAGCTGGCAGCTGTAGGCCTTGGTCGTGGCCACGGAGATCTCCGGCCCTGCCAATGTATACATGACATGATCGGCTTCTCTTGCGATCGAACTGCCCACCACATTAACGATCGCCAGGGTCTTCATTCCCTTATCCTTTGCCATACGCAGTGCTGCCAGGGTATCTGCCGTCTCTCCGGACTGGGAGATCAATACCACCAGGCTGTCCGGCTGCAGATGCATCTTGCGGTAACGAAACTCCGAGGACAGCTCGCAGCGTACCTGCAGATCCGTCAGTTCCTCGATGACATACTGTACTTCCATCCCCACATGCCATGCCGAACCGCAGGCCACGATGTATACTTGCTTTAGTCCTTCGATATCCTCTGCGGAGAGCCCCACTTCCGACAGGTCGATGCTGCGCGCACCAGCCTCCCCCGCGATATACTTACGCAGGGTATCTTCCATCACCTTGGGCTGCTCGTGGATCTCCTTCATCATGAAATGCTCGAAACCGCCTTTTTCCGCTGCTTCCGCATCCCACTTGATCTCGGTGATCTCTTTTTGTACCTCATCGCCGTCCAGATTGTAGAAGGTTACATTGCCGGCACTGATCCGGGCCATCTCCAGATTGCCGATGTAATATACCTTACGGGTATGATTCAGGATCGCCGGTACATCCGATGCGATGAAGCTCTCCTCGGCCGTGGTTCCGATGATCATCGGACTGTCCTTACGTGCCACAAAGATCTCGCCCGGATAATCCTTAAACATCACTTCCAGCGCATAGGACCCGCGCACACGCACCAGTGTCTTTGCCAGGGCATCCAGAGGTCCTACCTTATATTTGTGATAATAATAATCCACCAGCTTGATCAGCACCTCAGTATCCGTCTGGGAATAGAAGTGATAGCCGTGGCGTTCCATCTTTGCCTTCAGTTCCTGAAAGTTTTCGATGATACCGTTGTGCACGCCCACCACTTCAGATTCCACGATCCCGGAGCCGGAACCGGTGCAGTTACCGCTCACATGCGGATGCGCATTGGTACGGCTGGGCTCGCCGTGGGTTGCCCAGCGGGTATGACCGATACCGCAGTTACCGGCCAGAGCACGACCATCATCCGTCATCTCCATAAGATTTTTCAATTTTCCGGTCGCCTTGACCACCGTAGCCGGCTTCTCACCGTCACGTACCGCCAGCCCGGCAGAGTCATAACCTCTGTACTCCAGTTTGGACAGACCTTCCAGCAGGATCGGGGTGGCCGCCTGCGGGCCTACATATCCGACAATACCACACATATCGTTTCTTCTCCTTCCTATGCTGCCTTAAAAAGGACAAAGACATCCCAAAAGTTTCGGAACGCCTTTGTCCATCCATGTTATCCTATATTATTTTTGCTCGACCATTTCCGTAAACGAATGATTTATGCTTTCTTTTATGCTTTCTTCTTAGCTTCCTCAGCTGCCTTGCCGCTCGGTTTTACCAGTACGAGGCAGAGGATCAGTGCGATGATATACAGCGCAATGGTAAAGTACAGTACGTTCTGATATCCGACCGGATTTACCTTGATCGCCTTGCCTGCTGCATCCACACCGTGCTCTACAAACTCACCGGTATGATTTACGATGTAGGTAGCCACCTGGTTACCGGTCAGACCTGCAAATGCCCAAGCAGAAAGTGTGATACCATGAATTGCAGAAATACTGCTCATACCGTAGTGATCGGACAACAGTGTCGGTACATTGGAGAAACCACCGCCGTAACCTGCATTTACCAGGAAGATCAATGCCAGTACCAGGAATACCAGCAGACCATTGCCTTCACCATTCTTGATACCGCCGGTAACCATAACCAGTGCCGTAAAAGTGATGGAAAGGATGAAGATCAGTTTGTA
>JAGBMJ010000041.1 GCA_017634975.1 Lachnospiraceae bacterium
AATGTTTTCCAATCGCCTCTGTACCACGGAAAGCGCCGCCATCTTTTCAGCTACAAAAAGAACTGACTTTCCGTTATAAAGCGCATTGGCTATCATGTTCGTGATGGTCTGGGACTTGCCGGTTCCGGGCGGTCCGTGAAGCACAAAGCTTTCACCTGCAGCCGCAGTCACTATTGCAGCCATCTGCGAGGAGTCCGCAGGAAGCGGCACAGCCACCTTGTCAGGCTTTATGAACTCATCAAGCCTGTTCAGTTCAGTAAGCTGTCCGGATGGTGTCCATGCTACCTGTCCATCTATAAGGCTTCTTACTATCTTATTTTCCGTAAGCTCGGAAGCACGGTTATGTAGGTCATTCCACATGACAAACTGTCCGAAAGAAAAAAGGCCTAAGCAGGTGACATTTTCAACATCCCAGTTCTTTTCAGCCATTACTGCATTCCTGACCGTCTGGAATATAAGCGGAAGGTCTATTCCGTGCTCGTCTTCAGGCAGGGGATCCAGCCCTGAGATATCAACATTGTGATCCTGTCTAAGATACTCGAGGAGGGTGACATTGATCTGTGTTTCTTCGTTCCTTGAACGGATGATATACCCCTTGCCCTTTATACTCCTCACTATGTCCACGGGTATAAGAACCAGCGGCGCATACCTGGGCTTCTGTGAAACCTCAGTCTCAAACCATTTAAGGAATCCGGCAGCTACAAAAAGAGTGTTAGCGCCGTTTTCTTCCAGGCTCTGCTTTGCTGCCCTCTGCAGCTTCTTGAGCCTGTCCTTCATCTCCTCTTCCTTAAAGAACGTGTGTATCCTTTTCTGCTTTAATTCTTCAGCCGCAAATACTTTGATCCTGTCATCATTGTCAGCTCCGAAAAAATCCGAAGTCTTGTTGCCTGCATCCTCAAGTTCCGACGGAACAGGAAGTATCGAAATATCTTTACTGTCAGCCAGCACATCCTCAACCTCGCCCGGGTCACTGACCATAAGCTTTATGGCACGCATTCCCCTGAAGTTAAGAAGGGCATTGCGCATGCTGAAATCAAGCAGCCGTCTTTCCCAAATCTGCTGCTTGGTATATCCGGCATCAGCTTCATTGGAAAGCGCAACAGCTTTTTCCCTAAGGGTATTGTCGAGCGAGGACGGCGAATACATATAAGATGCTTTGCCCTGCGCTCCGGCAGCCCTTTCCGGATCCTCTCCGGCTTCCCTGTCAGCAGGAAGAGGCACTATACCGCTTATCCTGCATCTTGCAATATCAACGGCAAGCTCAAACTCTTTTTTCCCGTTTATGTCAGCAAGCGCAGCTTCCACCGCGCTGTCAAAATCAGTATCCCGTCCGCTGTTCATGGCGGTACACTCTACCGGGAGCATCTCCTCGGCACCTTTGGCCATACGCTTCCTGAGGGCAGTCACATCATCAACTGAGCAGTCTGCAAAAGCCTCTTCCTCAAGCCAGCAGGATGTATATGCATGTTCCCTGAATATGGTTATGACAGGACGAAGTCCTGCAGCCTCAAGGCAGGATGCATAGAAAAGCGCCATATCAATGCAGGTACCCTGACCGGTCCTGCAGATTTCTTCCGGCAATCGCACACGCTGTCCGCAGGTCTCAAAACTTGCCTGCGGCACCATATAGTTTATATTCAGATTCTTTATCGCCGCATATATCGCCGCCATCTGTTTCTTTACAGTATCCGCATCCTTAGCCTGATATCCGGTAAAACTGGGGATGCCGCCCCAGCCCTTAAGGATATCTGCCGCACTGTTCATAACCTTTGTAACTTCCGTCACATTAGGCATTACAAAAGCCGCGGTAAGCTCAGGCATAACACGGGGGCCGCACCACTCCGAAGGCGTAAATATATCAAGGCTTTCCGTACTTTCACCGAGGATATTTTCCTCTTCATCCGAGACAGAAAAAGTGACTGTGCCGCTCACCCTTTCACTCAGACCGTACAGATACGAGAACGAAAGAATGATATCTGTCCGGCTTATCTCCAGTATGCCGCCAGGTTCAAGCTCATCCACTGCGATATCCTTTGAAACTGCAAATTCAGGATCAAAGCTTACGTGAAGGTGAAGGTTCCTTATCCGTTCATCACCTTTATTATTCAAAATAATACTCCGGATAAATGGAACGTGG
>JAGBMJ010000042.1 GCA_017634975.1 Lachnospiraceae bacterium
GGTACGGTCTATAACCCCTTACAAGCTGATTGTACAAACGATTGTTCTTGATGTATCTCGCAAAGAAGAGTTCAATGATTTTGGAACAAACAAGTCCCGTACGATCCATCCTCACCGTGAGGACGAATCATACGGGATTTTTTCTATAGCCATTTTAAAGCTTTCTTAATAGCGATAAGAAATGGCTGAGGATAAGGCTTCAGAAGGCCAACTGAAGATATGAATTTCATATTGACTCTGTTTTTAATACGTAGTAAAGTCAAGGTGTACTGCATGAAACATAATCGGAAAGGTAAAACAAAAGAATGGAAGATATAAACGCATGCCGCGATATCTGCCCGTGTGACGAGCAGTGTCCGCTGGGCGAGGCTCTGGCACTGATCGGCGGCAAGTGGAAAATAAGGATTCTCTGTTCCCTGTATGTCGACGGCACGCAGCGGTACAACGACCTGGTCAGAAAGACGAGGGGGATCACGAATGCCATGCTGTCTTCCTCGCTCAAGGATCTCGAGAGCGGAGGCCTGATCGTAAGGAAACAGTATGAGATGATTCCTCCGCGTGTCGAGTACAGCCTGACAGAAAGAGGACGAGATCTCTGGCCGATCATTCACTTACTGGGACACTGGGCAAGAGGGGAAAAACCCGACGAAGAGGTAAAGAGGTAACCACATGAAAACCGGTACAATCGTTTTAATTGTCATTTGCATTCTTGTTGTGTGCTGTGCTTATACGCACCCCCCGTGTCATCAAGGCGCTGCTCGGAAAAGGACCGATGCCGAAAGCTCTGGCGTGGCACTTCTGGGTAAAAAAAGAGAACAGGAGAAACTGATAAACTATGGACCGCGTTCTGTGTTTCCTGATTTACTTCATTACGGCTTTTTCAGGATTATCAAAACTTTTCGGGAAAACGGCAGCGGGGCGTTATGAAGAATACAGACAAGGCGGCCGGCTGAAGATCCTTCTTGTCGGGTATAACGGTGCCCGCAATACGGGCTCTGATGTCCGTGTCGCCGCCATTGCGCGCCAGGCGGCAGAGCTGTTTGGAAAAGAGAATGTGCACATCACGGTGTTGACTATGGATGTGTCGTCTTTGTCAGGCTACTTTGATGAAGACGTTGAGCTCCTTCCATTCAGCTCCTTTTTTCCGTTTGATCTTTACCGCGCGTGCTGTACGCATCATGCGGCCATTCTCTGCGAGGGCTCCACGCTGAAAAGCACATTTGCCAACGCGCTGACTCTGTTCATGTGCGAGGCGGCGGGCATTATGACAAGGCAGAAGAAACCATGTCTGGCCTACGGCTCGGAGATCGGGGAAATGGAGCCGTTTCTGGCGGCGGCCGCAAAGCGGCTGTGCCGCGGCACCTATTTCATCACGAGGACTGAGGCGTCGCTTGCGGGCCTTAAAAAGCTCGGCCTCAAGGGACATGCGGGGACAGACGCCGCCTGGTGCTACGACCGCGCTATCGCTCCTAAGCAGGCCAGGCAGTTGCTTTGCGCTCAGGGATGGGACGGCAAAAAGCCGCTCCTTGGCATTGCCGTGATCAATCCGTTCTGCTGGCCGGTGAGGGCGTCTCTTACAAAATGGATCTGGGGCCATCTCACCGGAAATCTGCAGGGGCAGTATGACAGGTGGTATTTCTTCAGCGATTCTCCCGAAAGACGGGAAGCTTACAAAACATATATCAGGGAGGTCGCTGCCGGGGTCAACGCCTTTTTAAAGGAGAATGACTGTTTCCCGGTGATACTCGGCATGGAGAGGCTGGACGCCAAAGCGTGCGGTGCTTTGCGGGAACAGCTCGACGTGCCCGGCGCGGTCTTTCTGTCCGGAGAGACGCCGGCGGCCGTTATGACCGGCGTTTTGAGAGAACTCTCCGTGCTTGTGACTTCCCGGTACCACGCGGCGGTCCTCAGCATGGAGGAAGGCTGTCCCTGTGTCGCGGTCTCAATGGACGAGCGGCTTGACGGGATCATGCGCGAACTTGACCTTGACCGGACGTATCTGCTGCGTGTCGACGATGAGAATCTTGGCAACAGACTTTACGGCGCACTGTCGAAGGCTGCGGCGGATCAACAGAGGATCCGGAGCCATATTAAGGCCAGTACGGCCGCATACAAACAGACACTTCAAGACATGGGCGATTTCCTGAAGAGATATATTCAGCAATCGCTTAAGATGTGAGGAGGCAGCTTTGACAGATATGATTCTTTTAACCGGGGCGACCGGATTTCTCGGCACCGAGATCGCCAGGCGCCTGATGGAGATGCCGGAGATCCGGATATCAGCCGTCGTCCGCGCCGCGGATAATGAGGAGGCTTGCCGGCGGCTCAAAGCGGCGTGGCATCACGAGGCGGCTCTTTATAAAGCTGTCGGAGTGAGGATCCTGCCGGTCGCCGGAGATTTTACTGAAGCCGGTCTCGGCCTGAGTGACGAGACGGCGGAAGAACTGCGGGAGCGGATTACGCACGTCATTCACGCGGGCGCCGAGATCAGTTTTCAAAAGGCCAAAGAAGCGTATGGGATCACCAACGTCCGAGGCACGGCAAACATGATCGCTTTTTCAAAGACGCTGCCGAATCTGCGGCGCTTTGTTTATATCTCGACAGCCTACACTGCCGGTCCGAAAAGCGGCGTCGTGAAGGAGGAGGATCTCCCCGGCACGGTATTCTCAAACTATTACGAGGAGAGCAAGGCCGCAGCTGAAAACCTGGTCAGGACATCCGATCTCCCCTGGTCGGTCTGCCGCCCCGGCATGGTCGTCGGGGACTCCCGGACGGGATGGGCAAAGACCTTCAACACTGTCTATTATCTGCTGAAGCTGATGCTTCTCGGGAAAATCCGCGTCCTGCCGGTTAAAAAGGACAGGCCCCTTAACCTTGTGCCCGGGGACTATGTGGCCGACAGTGTGACCCGGATCTGTTTTCACGAGGCGGCGGAAGGAAAGGTGTTCCACCTGACATGCCCGGACCGAATGGCGCCGACGGCCGGTGAGCTGGCGGCCTATACCTGCCGCTTCGCGGAGAGGCAGTTGGACATCAAACTGCCCATGCCTCTCTTTGTGCCGACCGACGTGCTTAAAAAGACGGGGCAGAAGGCCGCGAAAACGGTGTCCGAAAGGAAAAAGGGGACGGTCACGAACTTGCTGACGCTGCTGCTCTACTTTTACAGTGAGCAGATCTTTGACCGCGCCAACACGGACCGTGTCTGCGGGCCGTATTCTTACAAATGGCAGGACTATATTGAAGGCCTGCTGGTTTTTGCGTGCCGGAAAAATTTTATGCGGCAGACGGAGCTGTCGGTGTTTGAGCAGGCGATGGTGAGGCGGAGCAGCACGCGCTATCCCATTCACTACTATGATGTGGCGGAAAAGGGCATGCGCTGCTATTCCGGAGCGGAAGCCAACGAGCGCATTGAGAAGGTATATGACGCTCTGTGGGCCTGCGGGATCCGCAGCGGCGACCGCGTCGCGCTCACCGGCATCAACTCGGTCAGCTATCTCGTGCTGGAGCAGGCCATCGGTCTTCTCGGCGCGGTGAGCGTCCCGATCTACTATACGACTCCGGCTGATGAGACGGCGATGCTCCTTAAAAAGAGCGGCGCCGGCTGGTTTTTCGTCGGTGATGTGAGAATGATGGAGCAGCTTGAGACGATCGAGACCGATGTAAAAATCGTCTCATTCTCAGCGGGGCAGCGTGTCAAGAGCGAGCGCGTCATGCGCTTCGGGGCGTTCCTTGGCATGGCAAAGGAGCGCGCCCCAAGGCAGCACCCGGACCCGGAGGCTCTGGCTACGATCCGCTACACGTCCGGCACGACCGGGGAACCCAAGGGCGTCATGTTCCGCTTCTGGCAGCTGAAATGGATGGGAGAGGTTCTGACAAATCTCCTGTCGTTTAAAGACCGCAACGATAAGATGTGCTATCTGTCATTCCTGCCGCTTAGTCACGTGGTGGAGGGCATTCTGGCATCGTACGCGCCGTATTTTGTCCTCGCGGATGTGGAATATTACTATCTGAATGATTTCGGAAAGCTCACGGAGGCGCTGCCGAAGGTGCGGCCGAATGTCTTCTTCTCGGTGCCGCGCTTTTACGAGAAGGTCTGGGATCAGGCGGTGTCAAACCGGCTCGGAAAGGCCTGGCTTGAGGCCGGGGAGGGCCCGGCAAAGCAGGCGATGGGAGCGGTGCTAAAAAGAGCGGTCCTTTCAAAGGCCGGACTCGATCGCTGCCGCCAGCTGATCGTCGGGTCGGCCCCTGTCAGTGAGCAGCTGCTTTTGAATTACAGAAAACTGGGTATCGAGATCTATAACGCGTACGGGCAGACGGAGGCCCCGCTCATCACGATCAACCGGCTGGGAGACAATGTGATTCCGACCATCGGAACGCCGCTGCCCGACACGACGGTCGAGGTCGCGGAGGACGGCGAGCTGATCGTGACGGGCCCGCAGGTCGCCGCGGGCTACTACGGACTTGAGAGCGAGACGATAGGCGGAGGCGTGCTGCGGACTGGAGATCTGGGCAGCGTCGATGAGGCCGGCCATATCACGCTTTACGGCAGAAAGAAGTTCATGGTCATCACGTCCTACGGCAAAAATATCAGTATTCCGAAGATCGAAGAGCGGCTGAAGAATATTCCGGGCGTGGCGGAGGCCGTGCTGATCGGCGAAAACCGGCCCTACTGCACGGCGCTTCTTTGGCTGGAGGGTGACATTCCGGATCTCGCAGGCCAGATCGAGGCGATGAATGAGAGCCTGTCGCACCCGGAACAGATTCGAAAGTGGAGCGTCATTGATAAGCCGCTGAGTATTCAGGCCGGGGAGCTGACCCCGAATCTCAAGGTCAAGAGGGCCAATGTCGCGGCTCATCTGGCGGAAGAAATTGAGGCGATGTATCGGTGAGGGCGACAGTTTTCAGGGGCCTGCTGACCATTCTCGAAAAGCACACGCCGGACAGGATAGCGGCCATAGAGATTCAGATCCTTATGTCTGCGACGGAGCGGGCCTTCGGCCGCAGAGGGCCGGCGGTGTGGTTTCGGACGTCGCGCAGGGCGCTGAGCCTGTACGCGGCCTTTACGACCGCCTGTCTTCACGACAGTGGCGTTCGGCCGCAGGCAGATAGTCGGCTGCAGACAGTAAAGCGCGAGGCACTCAGGCGTGAGGCCCGAAAGCTAGGAAGTGCGATCCGGCGCATGACCGGATTCAGAAAAAAAGAGGATCTGACGCGGCTGATTTTTTACCTGTACAAGACGATCGGCATACGCATGAGCGGAGAACTGCCGGGAGACATCACGGTGAGCCGGTGCTTTTTCAGCCATTGCTATACGCCCAGTGACTGCGCCGTGATGTCACTTATGGATGAGGGCGTCATCGCGGGCATCTGCGGGGGCGGCCGGCTCGTCTTTTCGGAGAGGCTCACGGAGGGGTGCGGACGCTGCCGCGCCTGCTTTACTCAGATGAGTGGTCATTGCGGTCGATGATTCTGACCGCTTAGGGAGGAGAGACTATGAATCATACCAGTATGCAAAAGACGGCCATTGTGATCGGAACCGGCGCCGGTGGCGCGATGATGGCGAAGGAGCTGCAGGGGCCCTATAAGGTGACGATTCTCGAGGCGGGCGGCAGCTTCAGGCCTTTTTCGTTCAACGTAAATAATCTGGCGAAACTCAGAAAAAGCGGCCTCTACTTTGACGAGCGGATGATCCGGATGCTGCTTCCGAATATGCTCGTCGAGAAGTCCCAGGATATGGTAATGGTCCGCGGCATCGGGCTCGGGGGAACGACGACACTGGCGACCGGCAACGCCGTGCGCTGTGACGGCGCACTGAAGGAGCTCGGCATCGATCTCGACGAGCCGTTTGAGGAACTCTATGCCTCTCTTCCGATCACGACGGAACACCGGCAGCACTGGTCGAAGGCGACCGAGAAGATGTTCGGTCTGTTTGAGAGAATGGGCCTGGAACCGCAGGTTACGCCGAAGCTTCTGCGGCATGCCGCCGGCTGTATCGAGTGCGGCCACTGCGCCATCGGCTGTCCGGTCGGGGTAAAGTGGGATACCCGGGAACTGGTCGATCAAGCTGTCGCGGCAGGGGCCGAGCTGATCACGGGGTGCCGGGTGACCGGGCTTGACATCGCAGGCGGAGTCGTGACAGGCGTTGAGGCCAGACACCGCGGAAAAAAGGAGACATACCGGGCAGACCTCATTGTCCTTACGGCCGGCGGGTTCGGCACGCCGGTGATTCTGGAGAATGCCGGCATACCTGTCAGCCGGACTCTGTTTGTGGATCCTGTGCTCTGCGTGGCAGGGCCCCTGCCGGGAATCAGGCAGGACAGACAGATTCTGATGCCCTTTATAAGCCAGCAGGACGGCTGCATTCTCTCTCCCTATATGGACTATCTGAGCTTCTTTTTTAACCGCGACTGGAGAATGCCGATGCAGGATATCGCCAGCATCATGATCAAGCTCGCGGATGACGAGACAGGCAGTATCAGCGCCAGGGCGATCGACAAGCAGATGACGGCCTCCGATCAAAGGCGGATGGAGGAGGCTGTCCTTATTTGCCGGGAGATTTTGAGGCATATGGGCGTGCCCGACGACCGGCAGTTCCTGGGGACGCTTAACGCCGGCCATCCCGGCGGCATGCTTCCGCTGACCGCCCGGGAGAAGGACTCGCTCCATTCTCCGGTGCTGCCTGACAACCTCTACGTCGCGGACGCGACGATCCTGCCGCGATCGATGGGCAATCCGCCGATCCTGACGATTATGGCGCTCGCAAAGAAGATTGCCGGGAGGATCAGATCATGATTTATATCGGCTGTCATCTGTCTGTCGCAGACGCAGGTCGTGGACGGTGAGAAAGTTCAGGAAGTCACGATCCGTTACAACTTCGTGGGCGAGATCTCAGAATAAACACATACCCTCTTTGTTTGGAACTTAGATTCCGGATGAAGAGGGTATTTTTCTGTCGAAATTTGAATTCATCACTTGACCATATGGAAGGGACCTCCATATCTATAAATAATTTAGAAGTGAATGAACTTATTTATATCACTTTGTCACGTACAAATTATCGAACCGGCCGGGGGATAAAATAATCATTACAGAAATATTATCTCAAGGATGCTTTATAATGTTTGTCAGATCATCTATGTGGTATGATTTACATGTGTTGGCAGTTTTTAGATGCAAAGGATTTTAGTTTAAAACTATGAAAATTATTATATCACCTGCTAAAAAAATGAACATGGATACTGATAAACTGGACTATAAGGATATTCCCGTATTCCTTGAACAGACAGAATATATCCTGTCCTGGCTCCGTGATCATTCACTATCAGAACTTCAAAAATTGTGGGGCTGTAATGAAAAAATAGCAAAGCAGAATTATGAACGTATCAGGAATATGGATTTACGCAGTAGTTTAACCCCAGCGATCATATCATATGAAGGTCTTGCATATCAATATATGGCACCGGCAGTGTTTGAGAGGAGTTCCATAGATTATGTTCAGGAACATTTGAGGATACTATCGGGATTCTATGGAGTACTGAAGCCTTTAGATGGAGTGACACCTTATAGGCTTGAGATGCAGGCAAAGGCTGCTATAAATAGCCACAAAGATTTATATGAACTTTGGGGGAAGAGGCTTTATAATGAAGTAAGAGATGAAACCGGAATTATCATTAATCTTGCGTCTAAGGAATATTCAAAATGTATAGAAAAGTATCTGAGACCGGATGATACATTTATAACTGTAACTTTTGGCGAGACTGCAAATGGAAAGCTTGTGACAAAGGGAACATATGCAAAGATGGCACGTGGCGAGATGGTAAGGTTTATGGCAGAAAACATGATAGAAGATCCAAATGAGATAAAGACCTTTGACCGTCTTGGATATGTTTTCATGGATGAGCTATCTAACAGTGATGAACTGGTATTTGAAAGAAGAAAATGATTTTACGTTTTTTGGAGTTACTATGTTTAGCATTTTTCCAAAGAGAAAACCAAATATCCCGGCATATGACTACGATCCCGAAAAAGAGATACCTGTGATCCGTGCTTCAATATGCAATGGTGAACAGGTTGCAGGATTTAAGGATAAAAAGACAGGGGCGTTTCATGAGTTAATGGTTATTCGTGGCGAAAAGGATATTGCAGAATTCAAAAATGCCTTTAGTCTTAAGGATATTAAGAAGGAGTATTGAACCATGGAAACAAGACATTACGTTGTGGTAAGCATCGACGGTGATTATGCAAATCTTAGAAGGATAGATATTGAGTCTGATGATCTTATGCTCGTTGCAAGGGCATTGCTCCCGGAGGATATCAAAGAGGGAAGCCTGCTTAAATATGAGATGCTGGAATACTCTATTGAATGATGATAAAGCCTGAATAGTTTGTGGATTTAGATGCTATAAAAAGAACGGAGGCAGTATGGTGGATACATTTGAATATGGAAGCCCGGATGCAGATATAGTTCTTATACAGCCTGTAGATGAATACGAACTGTCATCCATTGAAAACGAGGTAAATGAGATAATCCGGCTTTCAAATAAGGACTTCCGTTTTATTGCTGTTAAGATTGAAAACTGGAACAGGGATCTTTCTCCATGGAAAGCCAAAGCTGTTTTTGGAAAAGAAGATTTTGGCGATGGTGCAAAGGGAACTCTTGACCGGATATTGAAGCTCTGTACTGACAAGGATAAGCAATATATCTTCGGAGGATATTCTCTTGCAGGGTTATTCTCCTTATGGGCTTCTTATCAGACAGACACATTTAAGGCTGTAGCATCAGCATCTCCGTCTATGTGGTTCCCGGGATTCATCGCTTATATGAAAGATAATGAGATCAAAACAGATGCTGTTTATTTAAGTCTCGGTGACAAGGAAATGAATACCCGTAATCCGGTCATGGCAACAGTAGGAGACTGCATAAACGGGGCATATAAATATTTAAAAGAGAAAGGCCTCGATGTTTTCCTTGAATGGAATAAGGGCAATCACTTTAAGGATGCTGATATAAGAACTGCAAAGGCGTTTTCATGGGCACTGGAAAGGATGGTAGAAAAATGATAACGAGAGAAGAAGCTTTTAATTTGCTGAAAAAATACAATAAGGATCCGTTCCATATCCAGCACTCACTGACAGTGGAAGCAGTTATGAAGTGGTATGCAAAAGAACTAGGATATGAGGATGAAGAAGATCGCTGGGGCATTGTAGGACTTCTCCACGACATTGATTTTGAGCTGTACCCGGAGGAACACTGCCTTAAAGCGGTATCCTTACTAAGGGAAGGAGGGGTAGATGAGGGTATCATCCATTCTGTCTGCTCACATGGGTATGGGATAACTGTACCATGCGGTGTGACAATAGACGTGGAACCTATACATGAGATGGAAAAGGTTCTGTTTGCTGCAGATGAACTTACAGGACTTATATGGGCTGCGGCACTTATGAGACCATCCAAGAGCACAAAGGACATGGAATTAAAGTCCCTGAAAAAGAAGTATAAGAGCAAGGGTTTTGCCGCCGGATGTTCCCGGGAAGTGATCGAACGTGGCGCCGAACAGCTAGGATGGGAGCTTGATAAACTCCTTGATATGACGATGAAAGCAATGGCCGAAAGTGAAGATACGATTAATACAGAAATGGCAGCTGAGAAACATAAATATTAAAATTTGAATATATATATACAAATTAAAAGACGAAATTAATTTATTAATTTTAACTAAAGTTGTTGCAATTTAAATAATTTATAGTATAATTAGTATTGTAAAGAGGAGATGAGAAAAGAAAGGAACCAGAAAAAACGGTTCGCTTCTCTTTAAACTAAGATCCAACCTAGATCTTAGTTGGGCAAACCCGGAGAAATCCGGCGACGCAAAACTACAGGGGCCGAAAGGCCAGCCAGTTGCAATCTTCATGGAGCAGAGCTCCGAAGGTTAGTTCTCGAATCAGAATTAATTCAAGAAGGTTCTAGGTTAACTGGCACAGGGTACAAAACCCGGTGCCAATTTTTTTCGCGATAAGGCTGTCACGCGGGCTTGTGCTCACACAAAAGCACATGTGACAGCCAACGCGGAATCGAGTAGTGTAACTACTCGGTTCCTCCCGATTCACTTAAATAGCAAACCCGGAGAAATCCGGCGACGCAAAGCTACAGGGACCGAAAGGTCAGCCAGCTGCACTTGAAAGGAAAAGAAAATGAGAAACCTTGTTAGAACAATA